>CALXMK010000009.1 GCA_944389455.1 uncultured Verrucomicrobiota bacterium | reverse complement strand
CCGTGACAAAAAGAATACTCTTAATGGTTGATGCTCCCCAAGTAGGGGTTACTATAAAACCAGTATTGAGTTTTCCATAATTTAAGTATTTTGTTGAAAAATTATGATCAACTGCGTAACCCGGTGTTTCTGCAGCCGGATATCTGCTCTGATTAATCAACGATCCTCCCACTGCGACAATTTTATCGCCTGGGGAAAGCAGCGCGTCTGCCGCGCCTATGCTTCCCACTCCAAGAGCCATGGAAAGCGCCATTATTCCGTATAAACATCTTCTATTCATAAGCTGCTAGTTATATCAACATTGTCATTCACGAACCTACGATTTAAAAGCTGATTTTTCAAAAAAACTCTTAAGCTATAGATTCATAAAATTACGGAGGTGATAGTACTCTCCATAAAAAACAATTGCAAGCTTTTTCTCTCTTTTTTCATTCACATGAAAAAAAAACGATTTACCCTTAACTTTTTCATTACAATAACTATAATTTACATAAAAGAGCAAATAATTGCTCCTACAATCCGCAGGCAATGGTAAACTGGACTCCACAGCTAGGTTATATTCTCCGTCTTCCAGAAAGAAATGGGACTAATACTTTCTCGTTCAGTTCATCCCTAACCAATCGAAATCTGATTTCTCCAGAACAACTTCAATATATTCAAGAACAGTCTCTCATTCTTCAAAAAGAATTGACACAGCCAAATCAGGAAATAATTGAATCAGACCCTTTTCCAGCTCTTCTCTTTATTAGCTTGACTATTTGTTATCTCCTGACTATTTCATTGCTGGATTGGTATATTGCCTATAAATTTCATCGTCCTTGGCTTACCTGGATTACATTTCCTTGCTGGATTATTCTCTTTACACTGCTGTTCTATTTTCTGGGAACATGGCTCAATGCAGAAGAGCTCTTCCCCTCACTGAAAAACTTGATTGATTTATGAATCCATTGTCTTCCACCACTGATCCCCACCCTGTATCCTCCATCTCAAGCCTCTCAACAAGCATTCCTGATTCGGGACAAATTAAAGCGGTTGAAACTCATCATCTAACCCACCAATATGCTCATTTATTAGCCGTTAGTGATTTGAATATGACCGTCTATCAGGGTGACCTCTTCGGTTTTATCGGCAGCAATGGCGCCGGTAAAACCACCACACTCAAAATTCTCGCCCTTTTTCTCTGTCCAACCCAAGGAACCGCTTCAGTCTGCGGCTACGATATCCGCACACAAGAAGAAGAGGTTCGCCGGCGTATCGGTTATATGCCAGATTTCTTCGGCGTATACAAAGATATGTCCGTCAATGAATACCTTGATTTTTTTGGAGCCTGTTATCAAATCCCCGCACAAAAACGGAACCAAATCATCCGTGACACTCTGCACCTGGTTGGACTGGATGAAAAAATTGAAAGTCTCATCGGCGGACTCAGCCGAGGTATGCAGCAGCGCCTAGGTTTAGCGAGAGTTCTTATCCACAATCCGGAACTGCTTTTACTGGATGAACCTGCCAGCGGACTCGATCCTCGGGCACGGGTAGAAATGATGCAGATTCTTCTCAAACTTCAAAAACAAGGGAAAACTATCATTATATCCTCACACATTTTGAGTGAGCTCCAAACTCTCTGTAATCGCGTGGCAATGATTGAAAAAGGAAAATTGCTCTATTGCGGTCCCACTCATGGCATCAAATTTTCCCAAGAGTCCACTCGTGATTTTTTAGTCACTCTCGGCGGAGATATCGACTCCGCCTTACGAGCTCTGGAGAAAATCCCTCAATTTTTAAAAGCCGAACCTCTAAATTCTGAAAATACCAATCCTGATTTAAAAAAAGAATACGGCGCTAGCTCTCTAAAAATCACCCTCTCAACAGCAGGTGCTGATCCCTCTGCCATTGCAGAATGCCTTGTAAAAAACGGGACCAAGCTCTACAGTCTAACCGAAAAAGAAAGTTCTCTAGAACAATTTTTCTTGCGCTTAACCCATGGAAAAACCCAATAAATGCTTTTTTAATTATCTTTCATATTCTTCCAAATCCGCTTCGATTTTTCTTATAACAAAGTTGAAACACTGCAAAAAATTGACTATAGTGCTTGAGTATGGAATTTGCTCAATTCAAAAAACAGGCTGGAATAGCTTTACTCGGAACGGCATTTTTACTATCTGGCTCCGATTCTCAAGCTGCTCTTCTCGCCTCGGATATTTATCCGGCAGACCTACGCTGTGAATATCTTTCCAATCCCCTGGGTATGGATCTGGATACCCCAAGGCTATATTGGAAAGTTCAAACAGACCGCTCCAAAGCACATGGTCTGACCCAATCAGCCTACCAAATCCAGGTTGCCACTCAGGTCGAAATGCTTAAAGAGGATAATCCTGATCTCTGGGATACCGGTATTGTCAAAAGCTCAGAAACCACTCATATTGAGTATCAAGGAGCTCCTTTGGAATATCCTATGAGCTGTTACTGGAGAGTTCGCATTGCAGATCAGAGCGGCGGCTGGAGCGATTGGAGTCAACCCGCCAATTGGGTCATGGGCCCAATGGATAATGATGATTGGACCGCTTCTTGGGTAGGTTCAAGCGAAATCTTTGAACCCAAAAAGGATCTCTTTGAACCCAACATGGCTAATCCGTGGATTCGTAATACTTACGAACTTCCAGCAATTCCAGATAGCGCTTTTCTATATGTAGCCTCTGTCGGCTATCATGAAGTTTATATCAACGGGGTCAAAGTCGGTGACGAAGTCCTCGTTCCCAATGTCTCAAACCTTAAAATAGGCCATACCCGCTATAAAACATACGACATTGTGCCTTACCTTAAAAAAGGGAAAAATGCGATCGTCTTCTGGCTGGGAATAGGTTGGGCTGGTTTCCCTGAATTCAACGTTCCTGAGAGGCCTCGCACTCCGATGGTAATGGCTCAGGCTGATATTACTTTTGACAAAAACTGCAAAACCAATGCCGTTATCCTAATTAACGAAAACGGCCGTTCTGTCATGAATGAAACCTATATCGGCACTGGGGATGAACGGGTTCCCGTCAAACCGGCCATTGGCACCTTTGGTGGAACAGTACAAGTCTATAACAAAATGCGGTGGGTCACCGACGAAACCTGGAAAACCCATCCCAGCCCCAACTACACACTAGGTGGCTGGATATGGCACCGCTTCGGAGGTGATCTCTACGATGCAACTAAGGAACTTCCCGATTGGTGCTCCCCCGCATTGGATGACAGCAATTGGGAAAAAGTCACCATCTATGAACCTAAAATGAAGGTGACAGCTGAAAAGCTCGCCGGCAGCGTCCTTCTGGAGCCGGCCATCACTCCCGTCCGGGTCGAAACTCTATCCGACGGAGTAGTCAAAGTCGATATGGGCCAAAATTTCGCCGGCTGGACGGAAATCAAACTTCGCGCTAAACCCGGCACCAAAATCAATATGACCTGGTCTGAACGCGAAGAAGCCCGCCAAAGCTTCGGACTCTGCTCCGCCTATATTATGGGCCCTGAAGGCAAAGGAACCTTCCGTCACCACTTCAACTACGGTTCCGGCCGCTGGATCTATATCACCGGATTGGATTACACTCCTATGCCGGAGGATATCACCGGGCATGTCGTCATGAATGATCTCCCTAAAATTGGCTCTTTCTCATGTGATAATCCCGTTTTATCTGATATTTATGAAATGGCTTGCCGCACATTGGAAAGCCTTACTTTGGGAGGATACACCGTCGATTGTCCGCAGCGCGAACGCCTGGGCTATGGCGGTGACGGCAATGCGACCATTAACTTCACCATGGGCAACTACGACTCTGCGGCTTTCTACACCAAATGGGCCGAAGACTGGCGCAGTATTCAAACCCCCGATGGACGGCTCCTCCATACCGCTCCGACCTATATCGGCGGCGGCGGCCCCAGCTGGAGTGGTTTCATCATTTGTCTTCCATGGGAAGTATATCTTCAATATGGGGATAAACGCATCCTTAGTCAGACCTATCCTAATATGAAAAAATGGCTCGAATTCCTCGAAGCCAACTCCAAAGATAATCTCATTGTCCCCTGGGGTGAATTCTGGGATAAATTGGGTGACTGGCTGCCTCCCGGAACCACCGGCGGAGGTACTCCAGAAGAAAACATGTGTATGAACGACTGCTACTGGGTCTATAACCTGAACCTTGCGGCCGACATCGCTTCTATTTTAGGCTTTGAAGAAGACGCTCAGAAATACCGTCAACGTTCACAAGAAGTTCGCAACGCCGTCAATGCCAAGTGGTATAATCCCGAAAAAGGAACCTATGGAAGCGGCCGTCAAGCCTATCAGGCCATGGCCATTTTAGCCAATGTTCCTGCGGATGAAAAAGCTCTCAAAGCTACCTGGGCACATCTGGAAAACGATCTCAAAACCCGCAAACATATCGATGCCGGTATTACCGGGGGTGCTTTCCTCTTCCGTGTTCTCATGAACGCCGGACGCCAAGACTTGATCTATCCCATGGTGGACAGAAAGGCTTACCCCAGCTGGGGAGATATGATCTACAACCGCGGAGCAACTACCTTCTATGAAAACTGGGATGACTCTCCCGGACACTCTCATCTCCACAGCTCTTATCTCTATGTAGGCAACTGGTTTATTGAAGGACTCGGTGGAATCTCATCCTTTGATACTCCGATTCATACTGCCGATTTTCTGATTGCTCCACCTTACCTGCCGGAACTTAGACTCTCGGAAGTCAAAAGTTCCTACGACTCGCTTCGAGGTAAAGTCATCAGCAATTGGGAAATTGATAAAGACGGCAAAACCATGACCAGTGAGGTAACGATTCCTCCTAACTGCCGCGCGTTGATGCGCTTCCCAGTCGCTCTGGATAAAGTAACCGAAAGCGGCAAAACTCTAAGCCGCGCTAAAGGGATATCCTTCCCGGGAATGAATCCGAATGAAGTCTATCTTCAATCCGGAAGCTATAAATTCAAAATCAAACTGGAAAAATAATTTCATCAAAACACTAGATTGTTAAACGAAAAAGACTCGTCCAAGGACGAGTCTTTTTTTACGACAATTCTTTTCCTATTCCGCTCTTCTCTTTTCCTACATTTATCCAACCGCATCCAAATAAGATTGAAGAATAATGGCCGCCGCCATTTTATCTACCTTCTCCTTGCGCTTTCCACGCCGCACATCTGCCTCAATCAAAAGCCGATTCGCCTGAGAGGAAGTCAAACGCTCATCCCAGGTACGAACCTTTATTTCCGGATAGCGCTGCTTGATTTCCTCTACAAAAACTTTAACCTTTTCCGCCGCAGGACCATAAGTCCCATTCATATTCCGGGGCATTCCTACAATAATTTGATCAACACTCTTTTCTCGAATAATTTTTGAAAACGATTCCCAAAAAGACTCCTGCGGCTCGGCAGGAATATATTCCAAAGGCTGAGCAATCATCTTCAATTCATCACTGACCGCAATTCCTATTCTCTTGGTTCCATGATCAACACCTAATACTCTCGGCATAAAAAAGTAAGTTTCTTTTTTCCCTCTTAACTAAAAAACAATAATCCAACAATCCCCCCTTCTTCAGAGGGATATTTCTCTTCCAAAACAAAACTCGCTTCCGCGATTAAGCAGGAATTACCTCAACTCGATTTTCTCTGCGGCTGCGAAGATGCTTGAAATAAACCACTCCACCAATAATGCCACAAATTAGACAAAGGCCTACGATCGGCAAAACAACGCTCACAATTCCCATCCCAGCAGAAAGTATAACCTCACCGGTTGTAAAAGCCCAGTTTCCGGTTCCTAAAGTCGGAACAGAAACCACTCCTCTCAAAACGGATTTACCAACATGAACCGCTGTTGAAGCTCCCCCTCCAGCTATGATTGCCAATGTCCAATCCATTAAAGGTGACATATCCACAAACATTGCCGATGCGGCTACCGTACCAGCAATCGCTGCAGCAGGAGCCTCTATCAAATCCATTAAATGATCTAGGGCCGGAATATAATACGCACAAATCTCAATAATCATGGCCGTCAGAAAAATTGCCAAGGCTCCGTCTGACGCTAACCATCCCCAATTTTCTCCTAGAGTAAGATACTCTGTCCGAGCTCCCAAACAGAGAATCAGCATTGGAATAAAAACTTTGATCCCACAGGCTGCGCTCAAGCCTATTCCCATAATTAAACCAAATAAAACATTTTCCATCATTATATTTCTCCCCGAGTTAAGATAGCTTATTTTTTAGAAAAATCAACCCACAAAAGTGACTAAATATTTATTTTGTCTCTATCGGAAACATAACCGTTTTCACAGAACCACCGAACAGCATCCTCTAACGCCTCCCGCGGAGAAGTTTGCGGCAAGCCCAGCTCCTGAATAGCTTTAGAAGGATCAAAAAACATACGGTATGCAGCCATTCTTACTCCGGCTAACGGAGCCTTGGGCTCTTTACGGGTAAAACAAGAAATCAACTCATCAATGTGTGCAGCAGCCAACGCTACCTTATATGGAATTTTAAAACGGGGAGCTCTCAACCCACAAATATCCGAAAGGACTGTGAACGTATCCTTCATCATCCAATTCCCCTCCTTATTTCCCAAAATATAGCGTTCCCCTAGTCTGCCTTTTTCCGCCGCCAAGATATGTCCTTTGGCCACATCGCAAACATGTACCCAATTAAGTCCTGTTTCCAGATATGCCGGCATCTTTCCATTAAGAAAATCTACAATTACCTTTCCAGTCGGAGTAGGCTTGACATCTGCTGGCCCTACAGGCGCTGTAGGACAAACAATTACTATTGGCGCACCTGCTTGAATCGCATCGCGCACTTTCAGTTCTGCCAGCCATTTAGAACTTTTGTAAGGATTACTCAAATTTTCAGGATATGGATCACGACTTTCATCTGCCGGAGGCTCCGTAACACCTGTCTGATGTGTAATCCCAATACAACCGACCGTACTGGTATAAACAATTCGGCTGCATCCAGCCGCTATCGCAGCATCCATTACATTCTGCGTTCCATCCACATTAGTTTCAAACATGGGATGATAATCTGGCAGCCAAAGATGATAACTCGCCGCTACATGAAAACACCAATCACATCCTGCCATTCCGGAACGAAGAGACTCTTTATCCAAGAGATCTCCACGCACCGTTTCATAATGCTGGCTGTCCAGCCCATGAAGCCCCCGGAGGTCACTCCCGCCGCGCAAAAGAGCCCTCACTCTATGGCCTTGGTTGATTAATTCACGGATTAAATGTCCCCCAATAAATCCTGATCCTCCAGTAACAAAACACTTCATTCTTACACCGCCTATTCAAATCATTTAGCACCATCTCCCCTGAAAACTACAGGGATTGTCTTAAAAAGAATCTTAATATCCCCCCAGAAGCTCCAATTATCAATATACTCCAAATCCAACTTCACCCATTCCTTGAAATCAGTCACATTATTTCGTCCGCTGATTTGCCATAAACAAGTCAATCCAGGCCGGACACTCAAACGACGCCGATGAGAAATATCGTCAAAATGTTTTGTCTCCTCTATCGGCAGAGGCCTCGGTCCTACCAAACTCATTTCTCCTTTTAAAACATTAAAAAGCTGCGGCAACTCATCCAAGCTGGTTTTGCGCAGGAATCTGCCTATTTTTGTTACTCTGGGATCATTCGTTACCTTAAAAACCGGTCCACTCATCTCATTAAGTCTCTCTAGCTCATGCTTGCACATCTCAGCATTATTGATCATCGAACGGAACTTATACATGCGGAAAGGCTGTCCATTGAGTCCATTACGCATTTGCGTAAAAAAAACAGGCCCGGGAGAACTAATCTTTATCGCTAATGAAATTAATATAAATACCGGCAGAAGACATAACAACAAAATCAGAGAAACCGCATAATCAAACAACTGCTTGGCAAAAATCTGCAAAGAAAATTCAGGTGCTGTCCGAAACACCAATAAAGGAGTTCCTGCCAAAGTATCAATCGATGGAGTACAGAGCTCCGAACGGAAAAAATTAGCCAAAACCCATACATCAACTCCCTCCAACTCACAACAGCGAATTACCTTCTCTACCGCACTGAACTGAGAACGATTAGAACCAATTAAAACAATATTGGCCGATAGATCATGGAGCATACTCATCAAAGCATCCTCACTGGCCGCATCCAGATCGTAAATTCCAACTACCTCAAACTCATTAGATGCAAAACTCTGGAGTTTCTTCTTAATCCTCCTGACATCACTCCCCGTAGCAGCAATAATCACTTTTCGCAAAAACTGCCGTTTCCCTTGTGACGTTGCACAATACCACCTAAGAAGTTCATCCTTGATTACACCTAAAGCAAAAGTAATCGGCACAAACAATACCAGAACAGAACGCGCCAGCGTGAACTTCATGAAGAACATCGCCACAATAATAATCAGAAATAAAATCAAACACCCCCTTGCCAAACATGCATACCGGCGGGCCCGCGTAGTAGGATAACGATCCTTCGTATAATATCCCTGTTGATAAAAAACCAACGGCGTCAAAAACGGTATTAAAATAAGAATCCAGCCAAATCTCTCCAAACTTTCAATTTGCTCCGGATCCGGCAAAAAATCAAGATCAATAAGTCCACGCAGTGCATGGGCTATTAATAGGCCAGCCATACTCAGAAGCGCATCCAGCACCATCTGAACTTTACTTAGCGTATTCCTCTCTTTCTGAAGCATTTTTAGTAAAAATTCATTTCACACTAATAAACTGGAAGAAAAATTACCACCCTTCTCCCTAATCTTTCAGAGATAGCATCTTCATCCGGTTATATCAAGAAATTTCCTTTCATTTTTTATCAAGAACGTACCGGCAGTTGAAATTCTGGAACAGCTACTTTTAAAAATTCTTTGCACCGCTCCAGCGTCTGTTTTTCCTGTCCTGGATAATGCCAAGCCAGAAAGGAGACATATCCCCAGCGCTCCGTTACTCCATGCAGCAGCAAATCCGTCCCCATCCGCCACATCATATCTAAATGATTTGGGGTTGTTTGCCCATCTGCTACAAAATAATAGATAAACATCGCATTGACTACTCTCTTCTCCCCAGGCTTTATTTCCATCTCCCGAGAAGCTCTGATCAGCTGCGCTTGAAGCTGAGTTCCATCCTCCAATGTAACCGGCAGCTCTATCGTCTCCTCACTTGTAATATGAAATCCTCCTGCCGGCAAACAATACTGCGGCTTATGAATACTGGTTCGATCCCGCTCCATGACCACCACATTCAAATCCCCAAAAAAGGAATCCGTCAATGAAAAATAACGTCTTCTTCCATACAAAGTATCATCCGGAAGCCACTCCTGTTCACGAGTATTCAAAGGCAAAGGCTCGCTTCTGAATCCTGGCACCACCAGAGGCAGCTCCACGATATTCGTTCGGACCAATTCCGATTTCTCATTATAGAGATTGCCGGCAACAATTCGAACTCCGGGGGTTCCCAGATGCTGATTCGTTTTAAAATCCCAACAAAGCACTCCTGTGACACTCAAAAGTAAAAACAATACTACCACCATCCAAAGCCCTTTGGTATTCATCATTTTTCCTCCGTTCTTATTCATGATTTTTCTCCTTTGTAGACTCCAAAACAGATTCTGCGGATATCTTCGCTGCCGAATGCTCTTCTTCAGATTTTATCTCCGTTCCTGTTGAAAGAGCTTTCTTCAAATTCGGTTCCTTCTCGCGAAATATTCTGGCCAACACCATCATCCCTATAAAAGCAATCAGATAAGGAACCATGCTCAGAATAGAACTATCATGAACATATATCCCCCCTTGCTGACCAAAAATCTCACCAGCTATAATAATCATCAGCAAACGGCAGACATTGGAGGCTACCGCTAACGGAAACGCACTTAAAATCATCAATAAACGCCGCCACCAGGTGCGGAAAATCAGGAAACCATAAACTACTGAAATTCCCAATATAGCAATCAAGCTGCGTAAACCACTGCATGCTGCCGCCACTTCATATTCATACCCCTTATCTGGATTAAAGAGGACCGTTCCACGCCGAATCACATCAATTCCCAGAATGTGTGAAAGCATCTCCGTAATAGTAGAAGCCATCATACGGAGCGGAAACGAAATAGGATCCGAAAGGCTCCCTATCGGAAAACAAAATATAAATAAAATATATGGGAAAAAAACCGCTCTTAAAAACGCAGGTCCCCAGAACATCCCAATAATACCATACCAGCCGATAAAAAAGCCAATTACCGAAATACGCACCTGCTGAACTCTATACCCAGCCAAATGTATCAATAAGCCGATCAATACCAATATAATCCCCGGCCACCATTGACGTTTAACCGCATCAATGAAACGCTGCTTCTCAAACCAAATCAATGCCAGAAACGCAAAAGGTACCAAATACCCATGCTCATCACCGGCCTTCTGACTGTAATCATAATCCAACCATCCGAAAAGAGAATCCGTATCTGTATAGCCAAATGTGGAATTACCAAAAAAATGAAATGCACCAAACCACAAAAGCGTCCCGATCAAAAATAATATCTTATGAGGAAAAGAATCGAGAAACTCTCTCAATTCCTCTCCCAATCCGGGGCGCCTCTTCTTCTCTTTCTCTGAAGCAAAATTATCACTCATCATTTTCAGGGAATAATCCCTCCGCTTTTAGTTTGAACGATTTACCCCCTTTTGGGGAAGTAAAATCTTTTTCTTCTTTAAAACAAAACCATTAATTAAAAACTGAAAATAATTAATACCTATAGAATCTCTTATATTTTAAGAAGATAAAATACGGGATCCTGTGATTCTTAAAAATCGCAGGATCCCTTAATTGATTAAACTCTAAAATTTAATTATTACTACTGGAGCTTACGGGGTTCAACTCCCTCAAAAGTCATCTTCACCGGCTTAATAAAGCCATTTTCGTCAAACTCCATTTTATCAATACAGGTTGCTCTATGATGAGCACTAGTCTGATCGAGAGGACGTCTATGATAGACAATATACCAATCATCTGTTCCGGGAATATTGATTACAGAATGATGTCCAGCACCTCTGGCTACCTCTTCATCTCTCCATAAAACTCTATCGATCCTCTTAAAGGGGCCCAAGGGATTATCCGCAATAGCATAGGCAACAGCATAATCCGGTCCAGTCCATCCGCCTTCAGACCACATGAAGTAATATTTGCCATTGCGGATGAACATAGTAGGCCCTTCCACATACTTCTCTGGAGTAATCTCTTTGTAAAAACTTCCATCATTAAAAGGCAATAGCCCGGTCAAACTGTCATTGAGTTTGACCACATTACAATGGCCCCAGCCTCCATAATACATATAGAATTGACCATCCTTGTCTTTAAAAATATATTGATCAATGGGCTGAGCTCCATTTACAATCCGGCCAATCAGAGGCTTACCCAGCAGATCCTGGTAAGGACCCTCCGGTTTATCGGCTACGGCAACACCGATTCCCCCGATCTCCCCTTCATGCACATCATTGGCTGCAAAGAAAAAATAATATTTCTTATTATGATTGATTACGGAAGGAGCCCACATAGCCCGTTTGGCCCATTTGACCTCATTAGTTGAAATCAACCTCTCATGCTTAGTCCAATTGACTAAATCACTTGAAGAAAAACAATCAAAGAAAGTCTGACGGTCAAAGTCACTCGAATATGTGGGATAAATCCAATATGTATCACCATAAATGATTGCCTCAGGATCAGCATACCAACCGGGTAAAATAGGATTCCCGCTGCGAGACTTAGTCTCCGGCTCTGCCTGAGCTATCCCTCCAAAGTAACTCAGCGCCACTATTGCCAGAATAGCACAAAATATATTTTTAACCCTATTCTTCATAACATGGATATAATAACCAAACCGGAAATTCCCCGCAAGCACTTAATAAAATATACCCCAAAACTCTTCGCCTGAAAAAAGCGGAATCCGCCTATACGACAGTATTCATATAAAGAATAACTGCCGGTACGATTGACAATACATTCAATTTTCATTACTATTCTCTTCTTGAGCGTCGGCAGGGCTCATAACAATTTCCCTTCGCGTTCTATATATAAAATGCTAGTTGTTCAAAAATATGGAGGAACTTCCGTAGCCAACCCAGAACGCATCAAACATGTTGCATCCAGGGTCGCTGAATATTGGGAAAAGGGCAACAAAGTTGTTGTTGTCGTCTCCGCAATGAGTGGGGTAACGGATAGTTTAATCAAACTGGCCAAAGATATCATTCCCACCCCTAATCGACGCGAGATGGATGTACTCTTGGCCACAGGGGAACAAACTACCATTGCCCTGATGGCCATGGCACTTCATTCTCTTGGAGTCCCGGCAGTTTCTTTAACAGGGCCTCAGGCAGGGATTGTGACGGATCGTTCTCATTCTACTGCCAAAATTAGGAATATCACCCCTTCCCGCATGAGAAAATATCTGGCCGAAGATTATGTCGTCATTGTTGCCGGATTCCAGGGAAATACAGAAATAGGCGATATTACTACACTTGGGAGAGGTGGTTCTGATCTGACTGCGATCGCTCTGGCCGCAGCACTCAAAGCAGATCTTTGCCAAATCTATACCGACGTAGAAGGAGTCTATACGGCCGACCCCCGCGTTGTCCCTAACGCAAAAAAACTCGATGAGATCTCTTATGATGAGATGCTTGAGCTTTCCAGTCTCGGGGCTAAGGTAATGCAGTCTCGCTCCGTAGAATTCGCTAAAAAATTTGAAGTCATTTTTGAAGTTCGCTCCAGTATGAATAATAAACCGGGCACCATTGTAAAAGAAGAAACTAAAAGTATGGAAGACGTCGTGGTACGCGGCATCTCCATTGATAAAAATCAGGCAAAAATCACCCTTGTTAGAATGCCGGATAAACCCGGCTCAGCCGCTCGCACTTTTAAAGCTCTTGGCGCTGCCTCTATCAATGTGGATATGATTATCCAAAATAATAGTCCTGAAACCCAAAACACAGCCACCGATATATCCTTTACAGTAGATAAGCCTCTTCTGAAAAGAGCTATCGATGTACTAGCTGATATCAAAAGCTCTACCGGTTTTGCCGAAATTGCCCAAGACGATCATATCGCTAAGATTTCTATTGTTGGTGTCGGAATGAAGAGTCACTCTGGTGTAGCGGCGATGCTTTTTGGAGCTTTGGCAGACGCAGGTATTAATATTGAAATGATCTCCACCAGCGAAATCAAAATCTCCATCATTGTCAATATGGATAAAGCCGATGAAGCACTGCGGGTCATTCACGCAGCCTTCTTCCCTGACACCAAAAAATAGCCTTTTCCCCGCAGAAAACACCCCTTATCAAAACTGACAAATGCACGATTTCTATTATAAAAATGGGACACTCCACTGCGAAGAAGTTGCCGTAGAAGACTTGGTTGCTCAAGCCGGCACTCCGCTCTATATCTACTCTCAAAAAACTATTGTAGAGAATATCCGTAGATTGGAAATTGCTCTTGCCCCGCTGGATCCTCTTATCTGCTACGCTATCAAAGCAAACTCTTCGTTGGGAATCCTGCATCTGGCCGCTAAAATGGGGACAGGATTTGATGTGGTCAGTTTGGGAGAGCTCCTCAAAGTCCGTCAAGCCGGCGGAGATACTCATAAATGTGTTTTTGCAGGAGTAGCTAAAACCATTCATGAAATCACCGAATCACTCAAGCTAGGAATCTATGCCTTTAATATTGAGAGTATTCCCGAGCTGGAACGCATCAATGAGATAGCCGGCAATCTCAAGCTCAAAGCTCCTATCGCTATTCGGGTCAATCCCAATGTTGATGCAGGCACCCACAGTAAAATTACTACCGGCACTTACAAGAATAAATTCGGCATCGCGTTCGAAGAAATCAGTGATCTCTACTCCAGAATCGCCTCTGAATTCCAGAATATTTATATTCGTGGAATTCAAATGCACATAGGCTCTCAAATCACTCAACCGACCCCCTTTGTTCAATCTATTCAAAAGATGGTTCCTCTGGTAGAAAAACTGCGTGATCTCTATAATATTGAGTTTTTTAGTATCGGTGGAGGCATCGGCATCGCCTATCAGGATGCTCTTCAAAGCGGCTCTCACGAATGGTGGCAAGGGAAAGGCGCAGACTTCATGAGTCCTGAAAAATTCGCTCAGGCCATTATTCCCCTTCTCCAGCCGTTGGGATTGAAAATTCTCTTGGAACCGGGACGCTTTATTGTTGGCAACGCCGGCATTCTCGTTACAGAAGTCCAATATGTCAAACAAACTCCTCAGAAGAATTTCGTCGTAGTGGACGCTGGTATGAATGATCTCATCAGACCCGCTCTCTACGACTCCTATCACGAGATCATTCCAGTTGAAGAAGATCTTCTCCAAGAAACCTTTAAAGCAGACGTAGTCGGACCTATCTGTGAATCAGCGGATACATTCTGTCAGGACAGAGAAATCGCTAAAGTAGAACAAGGGGATTATTTGGTTCTGATGAGCGCAGGAGCCTATGGAATGACAATGGCCTGCAACTACAACGGCCGTCCTATCCCAGCGGAAGTTATTGTCAATCACGACAAAGCTGATTATCTCAGACTCCGTGAATCTATTCAAACTACCTGGCGTTACGAAGGAATTCCAGAATGGCTTCTCTTTGAGGATGAAAAAAAACAAAGTCAAACAGGTCAGCCACTCCCGGTAACCGAGCCTTTGCCAGAATCTCCTCAAGAATAAGTTCTTATTGAAAAAATAATTTTAGAATGCCCGTTACGCAAAACGGGCATTTCTTTTCCTCGAAAACCTCATTTTCTCAAAAACTCTCCTCCTACCTCTACCTTTCATCGCTTAAAATATAATCTGCTGGACAATCTTCTGCTCTTTATATAAAATTGCCCTATCCGATGTCGGATAAAATCGTTCCCCCAATGAATGTGGAAAATACAGGCCCATTGGACCCGAAGCCTCCAAGAAAAACCGTCAGATTTTTTTTGACACTTCTTACTATCTTGGTCTGCGTCGGCTTTCTCTTCATGAGCATTATGGGCTGGTATCTTCTGGGAATGGTGAAAAAACTCGGAGATCTGGAAGTCAAAGCACAAACCGCTATCTCTGTTTTCAGCATAGTTGAAAGTCTTCAACGCCATTCCAAGCTCATCGTTCAAACTGCTCTGATTACAGTTGATCAGACCTTGGAAAAAGAAAATATCTTATCCTTGGGAAACTATGCTTTTGAACTGGGCTCCTCCAACCTGAGAATGATCTCAATGGGCAACAGAGTCCAATACTATATTCCCATGCAGGGAATCAGTGACAGTGATATCACCTGGATTTCTGATACTCGGACAATGACTGTCAAAATTCCTCATCCCATTGTCGATACCGAGATGGTAGATATTCAGCAAGATCCTCGGCAAATTATTTTTCTGGGCAATGAAAGCTGGATTGATTGGGCACGCAACACCGGCAAAAATGAATTGGCTCAAAAAGCAAAAGACAATCTTCGTCAATATGTCCTTCGGGCAGCTAAGACCCGCTACTATATCTCCACTGCTGAAGAAAACGCTCTGCGTGAAGTAGAACGGCTGCTTCACACCCTAATTTACCCGATTGATCCGCAAATAAAAATTATCGTAGAATTTAAAACTGATAAGTAATTGATACAGATGAACCTTTCACAGGTATTTCTAAACACCGCAGCTCGATATCCAAATGATATCGCAATCTATTTTTACGAAGAACAATATACCTTCAAAGATGTTGCTCAGAAAAGTATTCATCTAGCCTCATGGCTCAGCTCCGAAATGGGAGTAAAACCCGGAGACCGCGTCGGAATCTATTGTAAGAATCGTCCGGAATTCATTACCTCCATGATTGCTATTCTGATTGCCGGCGGAGTAGTTGTTCCGATCAATAACTTTCTCAAGCCTGTGGAAGTCAGTTATATCCTCAAAGATTGCGACGTACGGCTCCTAATCTCGGAAAAACCTCTTCTGGAAAACGCTTTCTATATCCATCAAATGGTTCCTATGCTTCGGACTATCCTAGCCGAGGACTTTGACCAAATTCCTCACCTTCCGGAACCAGTCAGTTTTGGACATACCCTCCGCATGGAAAGCGACATCGCCATTATTACCTATACCTCCGGCACGACAGGTAAGCCCAAAGGCACCATGCTGACTCATCATAACCTGCTCTGCAATACGGAGAGCTGCCGCACCGCTCTTAACATCGGTCACGGAACTCGTTTCTGCCTGCCGTTACCCATGTTCCACAGCTTCATGCTCTGTCTTAATCAATGGACTCCCCTTCTCTACGGCGGCTCCATTGTGCTCATCCGCTCCATTCAGCCTTTCCGCTCACTGATTGCTGAGATCTACGATAAAAAACCGGATATCCTCGCTGCGGTACCGGTTCTCTTCCGTGCATTGTTGGATGACTCCGTGCCCAATGACCTACCTATTAAACTAGCTATCAGTGGCTCTGCCCCGCTTCCGATTGACGTCCTCTCCGGCTGTGCCAAAAAGTTTTCATTTCCCGTCCTGGAAGGCTATGGTCTGAGCGAAGCAAGTCCCGTGGTCACCATCTGTCCGATCAACGGCCCGGAAAAACGAGGATCCATTGGTATTCCTCTGCCGGGAGTAAGTGTCTCTATTCAAGACGATGACGGTCATATCCTCCCTGCGGGTGAAACGGGTGAAATTTGTGTCCGCGGAGAAAATGTCATGCTCGGGTACTGGAATCTTCCCGAAGCTACTGCCAAGACCTTCCGCAAAGGCTGGCTTTTGACGGGTGACATGGGACACTCGGATGAAGATGGTTTTATCTATATTACCGACCGCCGCAAAGATATGCTCCTAGTCAATGGGAACAACGTTTATCCTCGTGAAATTGAAGATCTTATCTGCGAATACCCTGGAATTCTGGAAGTTGCCGTTGTAGGACATCCGGATCCCATCCGAGGTGAAAAACCTGTCGTCTTTTATGTTTCCAAGAAAGACGCCAACGTCGATGAGAACAAACTCAAAAATTATCTAAAAACTAAATTAGCTAATTACAAAGTACCAAGGGTCTACTACCGTCTGGGAGCACTTCCCCGCAACGACACCAATAAGATTCTTAAATCCGAATTGCGTAAATTCCAACTTCCCAAATAAAGTCAAATCTCTGACTTCTGCCTATAAATGAACAAAAAGCGGATCTTTATCAGCATCCTCTTATCTGCAGCGTTTCTGGGAATCGTTTTTACCAAAGTCCCTTTACGTACAGTAGCCGTTGAACTTCAAACAGCTAATCTATTCTGGTTTGGCACCGCTATCGCTGTTTTGGCTACAACGATAACCCTCAGCGCTATCCGCTGGTATCTTGTTCTCCGCACCCAACGGTTTCATCTTTCTCTGGCACAAGCAATCCGCGCCACCTGGTACGGACACTTCTTTAATACACTCCTACTGGGGCCTGCCGCCGGGGATATATTCAAATCCACACTCTTTTCCAAGGAACAAAATCTTCCTCTAGTTCAAATCCTTTCGACCTCCTGGCTAGATAGAATTCTCGCTGGTTTTGGCAGCATTCTATTCGCATTTCTAGTTGTAATCTTTACTTTGGCCAATGGAAAAACAATCGACCTCTCTCTTCCTAAGCTCAATCCTCTCCTAATTTGTTCCGTGGCGGCGGGATGCCTTCTCCTCTGCCTGCTTATCTGGAAATTTAAGTTAATGGATCGAATCCCCATTATCAAAAAATTCAAAGATACTTTCCTGGAAGTTATCCTTAAAACCTGCAAATCTCCCCGAACCGCCATTATGATCATCCTTATCGGCTGCGCAGGACAAATTCTCCTCAGCAGCATTCTGGCATGGACTCTCGCGTCTCTGGTGGAGACACCGCTTCCCTGGATAGAAATGTTGTGGGTATTTCCTGTGATAGCCATGCTCTCCTCTCTGCCTATTTCTGTAGGCGGTATCGGTGTTCGTGAAGGTTCCGCATTGATTCTGCTCACCTCCTACCAAGTTTCCAAACCTGACGCTGTTGCGGCCTCTCTCCTCTGTCTCTTTACCTATCTGCTCATGGCCGCCGTTGGCGGGCTCCTGATCTTTATCGGCAAACCGAAGCAAAAATAACTCTCTTTGCAAACAAAATAATTCTCTTCGCTCCCTCTCCTCTGATATCTTCTGCATATCCGGTTAAGAATGAAAACAAAACAAAAAATCCTCTTGTCCCAGACAAGAGGATTTTTGATAAGGCTCTCTACCCAACTAGGCTAATCTAGCTTAGACATCATAATACATTTCATATTCAATAGGATGAGGCCGTAAACGCAAGGCATTCTCTTCCTTCCGTTTAATAGAAACATAAGCTTCCAGAAAATCACGGGTGAACACATCTCCCTTTAAAAGAAACTCATGATCCATCTCCAAGCAATCAAGTGCATCCCCTAAATTCGAAGGCACACACGGAAGATTCTTTAATTCTTCAGGAGGCAGTTCATAGATATTCTTATCCATCGGCTCTCCCGGATCAATTTTATTCATCACCCCATCCAGACCGGCCATCAGCAAAGCCGAAAAAGCCAAATATGGATTTGCGGAGGGATCCGGAGGACGATACTCAATTCTCCTTGCCTTGGGACTGGAACTGAAATTAGGAATACGGATAGCCGCACTGCGGTTGCTGGCGCTGTAAGCTAAATTCACGGGAGCCTCATAACCCGGCACCAGACGATGATATGAATTGGTACAAGGACTGCAAATCGCGCACAAAGCCCGAGCATGCTTGAGAATTCCTCCCATATAATGCAAAGCCATCTGGCTCAATCCCGCATACTCGCTTCCGGAAAAAAGCGGCTTGCCATTTCTCCAAAGCGATTGATGAATATGCATTCCTGAACCGTTGTCCCCAAACATCGGTTTAGGCATAAAGGTCGCCGTCTTGCCATGTCGGCGGGCTGTATTCTTGATAACATATTTGAAAATCATCATTTTATCGGCAGCCTTCTGCAAAGTATCAAAACGAAAATCTATCTCGGACTGTCCTCCGGTAGCTACTTCGCGATGCTGACGCTCCACCTCCAGCCCCAACTCTTCCAGAATCATCACCATCTCGGTACGAAGATCCTGCAGGGAATCCGAAGGCGCTACCGGGAAATACCCCTCTTTATAACGTGTTTTGTATCCCAAATTGGGATACTCCTCACGAGCACTGTTCCAAATTCCCTCGGCCGAATCAATCATATACATACAGCCGTGATTCTTGTTCTCATACCGGACCTCATCCAGAATAAAGAACTCTGCTTCCGCTCCAAAATAAGCGGTATCCGCAAATCCACTCCCCTGCAGGAAATCTTCTGCACGGTGAGCGATCACTCTAGGATCACGCTTATAAAGCTCACAGGTACCGGCCTCTAACACACAACAGGTCAGACTCAAGGTTGGAACCGCGCAAAACGGATCCATAAAAGCCGTCTTGGCATCCGGTACCACCAGCATATCACTGGCCTCAATACTCTTCCATCCTCGGATAGAAGACCCATCGATTCCCAGCCCCTCTTCAAAAGTCGCCGGGACCAACTCCCTTAGGGGAATCGAAAAATGCTGCCAGGCGCCAAACATATCTGTGAATTTAAGATCCACCATTTTGACACCATTCTTTTTTGCGGTCTCAATGACCGACTTGGCTGTATTCGTCTGCATTATTTTTGCCTAAAAACCGCATTACGCGAGTCTTGACGCCATATTGCTCTATAAATAAAGAACAATTCAAGTTAAAAGGAAACCTTTTAACAAGAAAACTCCTCGCCTCTCCTATTTTTCTCTCTCCTCAATCGGAAGATATATGGTTCTACCTAAACCGCATTTTCATTCGTATCACCCGTACGGATTCTGATAGCGTCATCAATCGTAGACACAAAGATCTTGCCATCCCCTATTTTACCGGTGCGGGCAGATTCTGTAATTGCTTTCACGGCCTCATCCACCTCACTGTCGGGCAGCACAACCTCTATTTTGATCTTTGGTAAAAAGTCCAATGTATATTCACTCCCACGATAAATCTCCGTATGCCCTTTCTGACGGCCAAATCCCTTCACCTCCATTACCGTCATTCCATCTACTCCAAGGGCAGAAAGAGCTTCTTTTACATCCTCCAACTTAAAAGGTCTGATAATCGCTTCTATTTTTCTCATTTGTAATTTCTCTATATCTTTCTTGATCTCTTCTAATTAAGCAAAAAAAAGTCTTACCGCCATTCCATCCTCACTCATACCGAGCCATCCCTTAGGCAACATCAGTTTTACCACAATTCTCCTCTCCTTCAAAGTCTAAAAACAGCCTTGTTCTATAATCCATCCTTCCTTATTTTTCTCTTATCGATACTTTCTGAGAAATACTCTGTCTGAAATATTTCTCTCTTTATTGAGGCGATAGTTGAAAAAACACTGAAATTTATTGAAACTCCTACATTCCTCAATTATAATCACCTCCGGCTGTGCGCCCGTAGCTCAGTTGGATAGAGCATCTGCCTTCTAAGCAGAGGGTCCTGCGTTCGAGTCGCAGCGGGCGTGCCACGCTGAAAACCTCTTCTATACTTCCTATAATAAACAACCTAAATCAGAATCGCTATTTAATAGCCTACACAACAACCTGTTATTATACCGCAGGATTGTTCTGTCTGATACCCTGCTCAGAAAATCTCAGCAAGTCTCTTCCCTTTGAAAAAAACTTGGGCAATCCTCATTTGACTTTATATCTCCTCTTGTGTTAAAGTGTTGATATAGAGTATTGCCTTACATAATTTGTATGCAATCAAACAATCGGAAACAGACAATATGAAAAAGATTTTTCTTCTGAGTTTATCGGCTTTCCTCTGCTCGATACTGACCGGCTGCTTAGCTATCAATGTCGACCTGAATAAGAACGAACAGAATAGTGAAGTCTCACAGCAGTACACCAACAAGGAATCTAAAAGAAGAACGAAATCAAATCTTCCAAAACATCTGATTTTTATCGGTTTTGACGGGATGTGCGCTCAATCAATCCGTGAGGGAGCCACCATGCCTAATCTGCGAAAACTAATGAACGAAGGTTCCTATTCATTAGAAAGCCGCACCATTCTCCCATCCAGCAGTGCTTGTGATTGGGCCTCTATCTTCATGGCCTCAGGCATCGAAATCCACGGATACACCACGTGGGGCTCCAAAGAACCAGATCTGCCTCCCTTTGAACTTAATGAAAATGGTCGTTTTCCTGACGTCTTCTGGGAATACCATCAAGCTAACCCCAAAGCTGAAATTGGCTATATCTATGAATGGGAAGGAATGAATTATTTGACTGACCCTGCCGCTACCGACTACCGTATTCAAACTACCAACTGCACCGATGTTGCCGTCAAATATATCAAAGAGAAAAAACCGAACCTTTGTGCAGTCGTCTTTGATCAACCCGATGCCACCGGTCATAAAATCGGATGGAGAACTCCTGAATATATGAATAAACTTACAGAATTGGATAGCGCATTGGGAGAAATTCTTCAAGCAGTCAAAGACGCCGGCATCGAGAAAGAAACCGTCATCATCGTTACTTCCGACCATGGAGGAATCGAGAAAGGCCATGGCAACACCAGTATGTCCGAAATGCAGCGCCCACTTGTCTTCTGGGGCAAAAACATTAAGAAAAACCATGTCATTTCTGAAAAAACCGTCGTTTACGATTTAGGAGCTACCATGGCTTATATGCTAAACGTCGAAAGACCAGCGGTTTGGACAGGACGTCCCATTCTCTCCATTTTTGAGAAATAACTCGCACCCTTTCTCCATCCCATCTAAAAGTGAATAAAATATTCCAACACTTATAATAAAGGGAAGGAAGAATAAGTGAATTGAAAAAGCAAATGGAGTATAGAGAAAGGAATACGGTTGATTCCTTTCTCTGATCTAGCTCCTATAGATATTTTCCTTCAAACCTCTTACCTTTTTAATCAGGCATTCCGTTACAAAAACGGAATTTTTGCAATTAAAATCTGTTTAAATAAAATAAAACTACTTTTACTCAAATAAGTTATATTATTTTTTCTCCCTCTTTTTTAAAATTCTTCTTCTCTCAAAAAGGGAATAATGAAACCTCCAAGGATGAAAAAATTATTTTTTCCTTTCTTTTATTTTTCCAGGGTGTATAAATAAAGCATCATAAAATAATTGTTTCACTTGATTTTTTAAACTAAATAATCTTAATTTTAACATCAAAATCCCGTCAGACTTATTATTTTCTCACATTTGATTAAACAAAAAAAAGAGATTCTTATTTTTATCCAAAACATTCTAAAAAAACAGTTCTATGAAACCTTGTTTTTTGAAAATATATTGTTTTATTTTATAAATATAACTTTCTTTATATCAACCTATTATGGCTTTTTATTATAAAAATATACTTTTTTAAAAAAAACTTGTTATCTGAATTTTTTATGTTAACCTATTTCTAGGTGAAAAACTTCACTCGAAGCTTAAACAAAGGAACTCGAATTAAATAAATAAAATGGATCAATTAGCTTTTCGTGGAGTCACAGGCATCAAGCAATACAGCAATGTGAGCAACATTGCTATCGGATATGATGAAAAAGTTTTAGGGCAGTATCCCCCTCAGGGGCATACTACTGTCGATAAGTATCAATCAGTATGATTTTTGCTCTGGGGAGAGAAAAATCGCACTCATTACTGATTAAGACAGGTATTTATAATTCATTGTTTGAAACTTAGAAAAATGAAATTTTGACCAAAGAATCAGAATAAATCAAATCCTGATTTTACTCTGGCAGAAAAATATCAAGATGATTTTTTCAAAAAGAACATACTCATATAAATTCTGATATTCATAACTGGCATTGTTGTTGGGCGGAAAACTTTTACCAAGCTCTGCCCAACAACTTAAACGGATAAAAGTTTTTTGGCTTTTAATACAATAATCCATATTATCATATCTGTTGTATCAATAAATATGTTGTCGGGCGGAGTACTTTTACCGAACTTTGCCCGATAACTTAAATAGATAAAAGTTTTTCCAGTCTTATTATATTGCACATATACTATAATTATAATAAAGGTTATCGAACGGTCTCTTTCTCATAAAGCTTCGCACGATAACGAAAAGTAGAAAGCGCCATTCCGCAAGCCTCGGCTGCATCTGTTCCGGAGATCCTACCCTTTTTCCATCGCAGATAGATTGTTCGAAAGTTATCCGGCAAAGGCTTCAGAGGTCTGCCGAAACGGATTCCTTTCGCCTTGGCAGCATCAATTCCTTCAGCCTGACGGCGGCGAATATTAACTCGCTCATTCTCCGCCACAAAGGAAAGCACCTGCAGAACAATATCGCTCAGGAAAGTCCCCATCAGATCCTTTCCCCGGCGTGTGTCGAGCAGAGGCATATCCAGTACCACGATATCAACGCCTTTTTCCTTTGTCAGAACTCTCCACTGTTCCAAAATCTCCGTATAGTTCCTCCCCAACCGGTCAATGCTCTTGATATAGAGCAAATCATCTTTTTTCAGTTTTCGCACCATTTTGCGATATTGTGGACGACTAAAATCCTTGCCGGACTGTTTGTCAATATAGATATAATCTACCGGCACGGCAAGTGCTTGCATGGCAAGCAGCTGTCTATCCTCATTCTGATCTCTGCTGCTGACACGAATATAAGCATATATAGTTCCAATTTCCATTGGTTTTCCACCTTCTCTCAATTATTGTATCGTAGTCTCATAGATACCCGACGAAACTATCGCGGTAAAAACAAAGATGGTACTTCTAGCGTTACTTATGGTTTAGCATCCATCTTCCTCTTCTCCGTCAACCTTTTTTGAAGAGCCGTGAACTCAGTATGAATCATCCGACAGTTCAAAAGAAAGGACATCCGAACGTGACTCCAAAATCCAATATACGTCAAAAAGCAGAATTCTATTTGGATTCTTATTTCTTCTTCCGGAAAGAAGAATTGAAACAACGGTCTCCGGATCAGATTCCGATTTCCAATTCAATTTTATAAACCAAAACAGAACATTTTTATGAAAAATTCTCAAATTCACCCAATTTCTATTAAATATGCTTTCCCCTGGGACAACGATATTACTCTCTTTCTGGAAGCAAACGGAAAGATATTTGGAGTTCAACTCGAGAAAGGCATCAAAGAATTCATTACTATATGCAATTCCAATAGAACAACACCTCTTCCGCTAAGCCATGAAATGACAGAAAAACTCATGTACGCTTTCGGAATAAATGTAAAAAAAGCAGTCATTGTAAAAAAACAATTCAATCTATTTCTCATTCGATTTTTCCTCGAACAATCCAATGAACTAGGAACAAAAATAGCCGAAATTGAGGCATATCCCAGCCAATTTCAACTCCTTATGCTGACAATATGCCATAAACTCTTTATTCTCAACACCGTGTTGAAGCAATTGGATGACATATCGGATTTCTACAAAGACATTATAGCATACAACGCAGATAACCAGGAGGAAGACTAACTCAATCCGTCCCCATCATACATATATGAGGCCTCTCCAAAACACCCTCTCCCACTTAAATCATCCTTTATCCTCCTCTCCAGGGACTAATAATATTATGGTCAAAGAGAGAATACTTCTCCTTTTTGAAAAATGGAAAGCTCCATGAGAATCAAAACTCCTCTAAAATTAAGCATCTCATAAGACTTCGAACATCCCTATTTTTATCTATCTTATTCTTTAAAAAATAATTACAAAAACCTCTTCTTTATTTGCACCCTGCAACCATTTATCACATAAGATTTAAATTTATCCTTCACAATGCCTAAAAAAAGCACAAAAACATTATTCTTTCTCCTCTTCTCAATCTCTTCTGAAAATTGGGAACCATTTATGATGGCATTGGGCAACTCAAAAAGAGAATTCTCCGTCAAGCCCCATTCCGGATGCAATGAATAACAAAAGTCACAATTCCTCTTTGATTTCTTATTTATGCTTCCAAGGGAAATTGAATTAACTCCGTCTTTCTCACGGCGCTTCCCTCTTGTCTAATTCGGAAGAGAGAAGTAGAATACAGCCGATGAAGGGCCCTCAACTCCACCCGGTTTCTATAAAAGACCTTATTCCTTGCGGACGGGGGATCGCTGTTTTCTTGGAAGCTGCAAAAAAAACATTTGTCATCCAGGTCGATGTCAATATTGGTCTGAATATCAGTATGTGTTTCATGAATAAGAAAACCGATCGTCCTCTGACTCATGAACTAATGAAAAATATCTTTGTCGGGTTTGGAATAGAAATGACCAATGCCATTATCGTTGATATGCATGATGACACCTTCACTGCTCAATTGAATCTTCATCAATCCAACGAACTGGGAAGCAAAATAGTGGAAGTCGATGCCCGCCCCAGCGACTGCATTCTTCTGGCTCTTTTGCTAAATAAACCCATTTTCATCCTCAATTGTCTCTTGGAACGATTAGACGACGTAACAGAACTCTATAACGAAATCAAAAAAAAGAAAAATAACGAATTCCCTCCACTTTAATTTAACAGATCTTTCCACTGAATATTATGTCCACTCAAAACACACTCACTTTGGAAACAGCTCCCATTGTCGTCTTTTATGGAGATGATGATTTTACGGTCAAAGAAAAAGGACAAGACCTTTTTGAAAAATGGAAAGCTCAATGGGGTGAAAACGATGCCGAGATTATTAATGGAGAAGCTGAAAATGCTTCCAAAGCTGAAGAAACTATCAGCCGAGTGGAAGGCGCTCTCATGTCTCTGCCCTTTTTCGGCAGCTGCAAGCTGGTCTGGCTGAAAAATTGCAACTTCATGGGCGAAGACCGTACAGCCTCCTCTCAGGCTGTTTCACAACGATTGACCGCTTTTGCTGAAATACTTAAAAAATTTCGCTGGGAAGGAGTCCGTTTTCTAATCACCGCCGAGAAAATCAGCGGCAAACGCGTTATCAGTAAAATTCTTCATCAGATCGCTTACACGGAAGAGCACAAATCCATTACGATTACCGACCGGGGTTGGGAAATGAAAATGGAGCAATACGTTCTGGATGTTCTTCCAAAATATGGCAAGCAAATGGACAGGCGGGCACTATCCCTATTTGTACTTTACGTCGGTCCCAATTTGCGCCTCCTCCGCAGCGAGCTGGAAAAACTCTCTCTCTACACAGGTTCTGCCCCCCGAATTACCGAAGAAGATATCGAACTACTGGTCACCCGCAACAAACAATCCAAAAGCTTCGCTCTGGCAGACGCCATCGGTTCCCGCAATTTACCTCTTGCTATCCGATTGCTGGATAACGACTTGGCTGAAATTCGCTCCGGCTCTCGCTCTATGAGCATCATCGGCATTCTCTACGGTATTATCAGTAAAATTCGGATGATGCTCCTGCTGAGAGAAATGCTCGATCTAGGTTGGGTTACGGAGGGTCGTTCCCCTAAATTTAGTCTGCCTGACGGGATACTCCCCAATGACTCCAAGCTTAATCCGGCTCTAGCTCATCCGTTCATGGTTTCCAAATGCATTCCTCAGGCACGTCAATACACTCAACAAGAATTAATTAACGCTATGACGCTTCTGCTGGAATGCAATTATAAACTTGTTTACACTAACACTGATTCCGAAATCGCTATTCAGCAAACCGTCATCGACATTATCAGAGGCAGATCACCCCATGAATCCACACTTTGAGCACTTGCTGCACTCCGAAGAGCAGCCTGAAAAGATCATCCTACTTTACAAAAGACTAGAAGAAACCTCCCCGGAAATACCTGAGATTCTAGAAAAAATGTCAGAACCTCAGATACGGATGCTCTATCGTCTCTTTATAGGCTCAAACTTCCTGGTTGAGGAATTGATTCAGCATCCCTCCTGGCTGAAAGAAAACTTCTGTGACGAAGAGCTGATCGGCATTCCTAAAACACTCTCCGAACTCCGGCAAGAACTTACCGAAAGTCTTATGGAAGAGGTTGCCGACCGTAACTATGAGGCAACATCCAGAATTCTACGTGAATTTAAGCTTAAACATATTTTCCGTATTGCTGTCCGTGATCTCAATAAATTGGGAGACACGGATCTCATTACGCTGGAACTCTCCAACCTGGCTGACGTATGCTTGCAGGCTGTCTTCCGTCTAAGTTGGCTCAAATTAAGCGAGGAACTGGGCTTCCCTCACCACAAAAACCCTGAAGGCAACTGGTGTGTTACTCAATTTGCCATCATAGGACTGGGCAAACTTGGGGGACAAGAACTCAATTATAGCTCTGATGTGGATGTTATTTTTGTTTACTCCGATGAAGGTTATATCTTTAAAGAGACTCCTGAACCAGATCAGGAACCCACTCGCCATGCCATGAGCAATCATCAGTTTTTTACACATCTTGCAGAGGCGATTATAGATGAAGTCAGCCGTACTACCAGAGAGGGACAGCTCTACCGTATTGACCTGCGTCTACGTCCCGACGGGAACGGGGCTCCACTGGTTCGTTCCTTTGAAAGCTACGAAAATTACTATTCCATGTGGGGACGCACCTGGGAAAGAATGATGCTCATCAAAGCCCGCTACGTAGCGGGATCTTCCAATCTCGGTGCAGAATTTATCGAAATGATTCATCCTTTCCGCTATCCCCGGTCCATCAGCGAAGAGGTACCAGAAGAGGTTTCACAAATCAAAGAACGCATCGAAAAAGAGGTTATCAAACATGGCGAGCTCCAACGAAACGTCAAGCTCGGTTGGGGAGGGATTCGTGAAATCGAGTTTATTGTCCAAATTATTCAGGTAATCGACGCCGGCAAAATGCCTTACCTCCAGGGAAACCAGACACTCCCCTTATTAGAAAAACTGGCTGTTTACGGACGAATTCCGGTTGAAGACTCCAGAATTCTGATCAAAGCCTATAAATTCTACCGCGACGTGGAACACAGGCTTCAAATGCAGGACAACCACCAGATTCATACCATTCCCCAAAGTGTCTCCGGCAGACACCGTCTCTCCCGTATTATGGGATTCAAAACGCTGGAAGAATTTGAAAGCCATTACCACTCCTATCAAAAGGCTGTACGCAATATTTTTGACAAAATTGTCCGGCGTAAACGGAAACGCTCCCCAGAAGAGGAATCCGAAAAACTCCCTCCGGGCTTCGATGAATACTGGGGAGAATGGAAAGACATTCTCCTGAACAACGGCTTTAAAAACCCCGAAACAGCAATCAAACTACTCAAAACATTCGTCCAAGGTCCCGGCTATGTTCATCTATCCAAGAGAACAATTGAATTAGGATGGAAACTCATTCCGCGCATTCTCTCTCTTTGTCCCTCGGAACAGCGACTGAAAAATTTCCGTGAACAGCCTCTCTACTCCAATATGCGGACCCTTTCAGATCCAGATCGAGTTCTTGCCCGCATCGACAGCTATATCCAGAACTTTGGCAGTCGTCAATCTCTCTATGAATCCTGGCTTTCTGCTCCTTTCACCTTTGACCTTCTACTTCTTCTCTTTGACCGTTCTGAATATCTGGCGGAAATTGCGATTCTCACCCCTTCGCTTATCAGCGAAATTATGGAGGATCAGCAACTTCGACGTTTAAAAGATGCGGAAGACATTTTACAGGATCTCAACTATAAGATCAATGATCCGGATCAAATGCTCTGGATTCGCCGTTATCATCGAGCGGAACTACTGAGAATCGCCCTCCGAGACCTGATGGGACTGAGCACCTTCAGTCAAAATCAGTCAGAAATCAACGCTCTGGGGGATGCCTGCCTGCAATACGCGCTCAAAGTCGTAATGAAGAAATTCCGTCTTAAAAATCCTCCTTTTGCCATCATCGGTCTGGGAAAACTAGGCGGAAAAGAATTGACCTACGGCAGTGATCTGGACTTGCTCTTCGTATGTACTCCTCGCTGGAAAGGTTCGATCAAAGTGCAGAAAATGGCTTTGATGCTAACACGGCTCCTCTCCGCTAAAACCCCTATGGGCTATGTTTATAAAACAGATTTCAGGCTCCGCCCCGACGGAGATAAAGGCCCCCTGGTCAATACACTCACTCGCTACGAACGCCACTATCGCTGCCATGCCCAGCTCTGGGAAATCCAAACCCTGACCCGAGCTCGTGTTGTTTGCGGAGATATAGAAACCGGATTCCAATTTATGGATCTGGTTCGAGGAATGACTAATTTTACCGTTCCCCGCCGGCGACTAGCAGCATGGTCGGCTGATTGGAAAAGCATTATTATCCAAATGCGCACTAAAATTGAGAAAGAACGCACCCCCTATGGGAAAGATCTATACGCTTTTAAAACAGGCTGTGGAGGTCTCATCGATGTAGAATTTCTGGCGCAAATGCTCAATATGGAATTCGGCTGGTTTCAGCCTAATACCCGTAAAGCACTCCGGCTAGCTGCCAGTCAAGATCTGCTCACCCGAGAAGACGCAGAACTACTCATCGAAAACTTTGATCACTTAATGTATTTGGAAAAAGTACTTCGCCGCTGGAGTTATGAGGGAGAATCCACTCTGCCGGATACACCGGCACCACTCTTGAGAGTAGCTATCCGATGCGGATTTAAAAATACAGATTCTTTCCTAGCCGCTGTCGGTAAATGGCGAAACTGCATTCGTGAAGTCTGGCTTCGAGTCATGGGGACAGCTCACTGCAATTCCCCTCAATCCGAATAGCCCCTGAATTCATCCTTTCTCTAATACTTTCTTCCCTCTTTATCATAGACAGTCCTATCAACAATCTCTTGATCTTAAAAAGACTTTTATGAAAAAGACTCCGACCATTCTTCGGTACGGAGTCTCAAAGCTCTCTATTCTCTAAAGCTAAGTTTACGCTTAATCCTGAGAAATCTTAGACTGTATTACTCCTTTGCGATAATCATCCCAAACAGGAGACATGCCGCGCAGCCGCTCTACAATCCCGGCATAACTCTCTATGACATAATCTATTTCTTCAGATGTATTATCTTTCCCAACGGAAAAAATCAGGTTTCCCTGAGCCAAAGTTTCATCTAACCCTATTGCAGATAAAACCGAAGAATATTTTAGATTCCGACTTACGCAGCTGGAACCGCTGGATACGGCTATCCCCGAAGCATTGCAAAGCAGCAATTGTCCCTCTCCTTCAATAAATTCTGCACTTACATTCAGATTACAGGGATGACGATTCTCTCCCAAAGGCGCTCCATTCAAACAAACACAATCGATTCGAGAACGAATTCCATTCCATAAGCGTGACTGCAATTCAGCAACATGAGCGGTACGAGCTGAGAATTCTGCCGATGCGCGTTCCACTGCTACTCCTCCACCGACAATAGCCGGAACATTCTCGGTTCCGCTGCGTCTGTTTTCCTCCTGAATTCCCCCGTTTATAATACTAATTAAACGGCTTCGGCGGGCTTTCCAAAGCACCCCCACCCCCTTGGGTCCATAAAAACGATGCGGAGAAAGACTTACCAAACCGGCTTTCATTCTATTTACATTCAGAGGAAGCCACCCGGCGCTAAAATTGCAATCTACAAAAAACTGAATATGACAGCGTTCCGCTATCTCGCCTATCTCCTCTACGGGCTGAATCGTACCAATATCATGATTAGCATAATGGGTCGCGATCAAAACAGTATCCTTCTCAATTGCCGCCTCTACATCCGCCGGATTGACTCTGCCGAAACGATCCACTTTCACTCGGGTTGCTCTAAATCCATGTTTTTCCAAAAAAGCAATTGAATTTTCCACTGAAGGATGCTCCGCCACCGTCGTCACAATATGACGTCCTTTATCCTCCAAAGCATAAACACTCCCTTTAATGGCCAAATTATTGGCTTCCGTCCCACAAGAGGTAAAAACAATATCCTCCGGTCTCTCCGCTCCAATCGCCGCGGCAAACCGCTCCCGAGACTGATTCAGCGCCTTCCGGGAACGAACCCCTAACTCATGCAGAGCCGATGCGTTCCCATAATACTCCTTGAACCAGGGGAGCATTGCCTCATACACCTCTGGCAAAACCGGGGTAGAAGACTGGCAATCCAAGTAAACGTTTCTCTTCATGCTTTCTTTTCCTTGGCAGCTTCCGCTGCCGCTACCCGTGAAGCCATCTCGGGATGTCTCTTCAGATAATCATCCAACGCCGCTTTGATCGCCTCTTCTGCTAAGACAGAACAATGTATCTTCACCGGCGGCAATCCTCCCAGCGCATCTACGACGTTCTTATTACTGAGTTGAAGAGCCTCTTCAATTGTCTTTCCTTTGACCAATTCCGTTGCCATGCTGGAGCTGGCAATGGCAGAACCACATCCAAAAGTCTTAAATTTCGCGTCTGAAATCCGACCATTGTCATCAATCTTTAAACTGATTTTCATGATATCACCGCATGCCGCGGCTCCCACCTCACCAATACCATCTGCGTCATCCAAGTCCCCCATGTTTCTGGGATTGAGGAAATGATCCATTACAATCGGATTATATAGGCTATTCTCTTCAGACATAATAAAGATCCTTTTCTTAGGCAAGAACACATCCAAGTGCTCTCACTCATAAAATCAATCTAACCTGATTTTTTACAAAAATCAACTTTTCCTCAAAAATTTTTAAATTTTTTTACACCTCTTTATTCTCTTCTTTTATCTTAGAAAATGTCGGCTAAACTCTGATAAACTCAGGTAAAAGACGGTTAATACAATTAAAAACAAGAACCGGGGGATTCCCCCCGGTTCTTGCTATTTAGTTGTAGGTAAATTCTACCAATCCCAACCCTTACGATAAGCACGTTTGACAAACTGTGCTGCTTCAGGGCAATTCGGGGACTTCATACCCGGACCATCCCATTCCATCAGCTTGCCTACGCCTACGCGCAGAGAGATGCAACCCAACAGGATGATCTCGGTGAGATAAGCGGCGATATCGAAATTCGAATAGGCCGGTTTTCCACCCTTACAAGCTTCGATCCATTCTTTGTAATGACCAATTGAACGAGGAATAGAAACAGGAATCACTTCAGTCTTGCATGCCTCATGGCTGTTGCTGTCTCTGAGTTCTTCGTCCTCATTGAGCTTAACATAGAACTTGGCACCGTAGTCATCAGGTGAGAAGATCTGTCCTTTTTCACCGATCATCAAGCATCCTGCAATAGGAATATCACCGAATACGTCAGCAATTGCTGAGGTGATGTCTTCTTCCGGTTTCCAACCGCCATCATACCAATAGAAGGTACAAGGAGCGAGATTACCACGGGCAGGGAATTCAAATTTGATCTTAGACTTATTCGGGAAAGTCTGACTATTAACACCTTCTGCCTTCTCAGTAATTACACTGGTCGGATAACCCAGATCCAAAGCACGGAACGGCAGATTGCAGGTATGGCAAGCCATGTCACCAAGAGCACCAGTACCATAGTCGTACCAGCCACGCCAATTGAACGGCAGATAACCATTACCATATTCGCGTTCAGGTGCGGGGCCCAACCACAAATCCCAATCCAAACCGGCAGGAATTTCTGCTTTCGGGAGAGGATCCTTGATACCTTGAGGCCAAATCGGACGGTTTGTCCAAACATGGACTTCTTTGACTTGACCAATCAGACCCGCTTTGATGCATTCCACAGCGCGACGCAATCCGGGTTCGGCTGAACCTTGGTTGCCCATCTGGGTAGCAACTTTATATTGAGCGGCAGCCTTGCGAAGCTCACGCGCTTCAAAGACGGAGTGAACCAGAGGTTTCTGCACATAGGCGTGCAAACCTCTCTTCATTGCCATCATTGCGGCAGGAGCGTGTGTATGATCAGGTGTTGCAACAATTACCGCATCGAGATATTTCTCTTTCTCGAGCATTACGCGGAAATCTTTATAGTAATTGGCTTTCGGCAATTTGTCGCGGAGGCCTTTGGATTGACGATCATCAGCATCACACAGAGCGATGATATCTTCGCTCATGACACTTTCTGCATCACTGTAACCTTTTCCACCACAACCGATAACACCAATTTTAAGCTTACTGGTAGCGCCTGCACGCATAATATACGGGGCAGACATCGTACCTAATGTCGCCAAAGCAGCTGTTTTGAGGAAGCTGCGACGACCCATACCGTATCTGATCACTTCTTTCATATATGAATGATTGTACTTGTTTTAAAACGGGGTGAAATTACAGAGACTCTATTTAAGCCTGAAAAGACCCTCCAATATGCTCATTGCAATATTCATCACCACGGCTCAGGCTAAAGATTATCACGCTAAAAGTCAAGTTACTTTGATTGAAAAAAAATATTTTTTCACCTTTTTCTCTGCATTTTCTTTTATTTATCCTTTAATCTCTACAAAAATAGAACCAAAATAAGCCTCCCATGCAAGTAAGCACGGCTGCTCCCCAGATTAGCCCCACTGCAGCAGCTCGGCTCCACCCTCTTCTTACCAGTCGATGTGATATATGATTTGTATCCCCAATATAAAGAGGCTTCCCCGCCTGAAAACGAATCCACATTGTTGTAAGTAAATCATAGAGGGGCACTCCCATCATCAAAATTAAACCAATTCCTCCGCACAGCCAATTAACCGCTTCAACACTTCCTTCTCCGCCACTCACTCCTCCTTTTAGCAAAATATTCCCCCATTCAATTGAACCTACCCCTACACAATATCCGACCAGATGACTCCCCGAATCGCCTAAAAATGCCCTGGCTCGCGGATAATTAAACGGCAAAAAACCAATCAATCCTCCTATAAAAAACGCGGCCTCGCTCATGATAGAAGTAAGAGCTGCTTCCTCGAAAGATCCTTGCAAATAAAAAGCACTTCCCAAGATTATCCCCAAGCCGCAACAAAGCCCATTCATATTATCGAGAAAATTGAGTGAATTTAGAATGATCATAAACCAACAAAACGTGACACCTAAAGATACAATCATTTCTGGAACCGTTTCTCCGCTCAAAAAATTAAAATGAAAATTCCATACCGTCCAAGCTGCCGCGCCCAACTGTAAAATCAATTTTAAGCCAGGATTCATTTCTCGCAAATCATCCCACAACCCTATCAAAAAAAATATTCCCCCTCCCATCATCCATAACCATTCTTCCCGAGAGGGAGGAATTTCCCCAACCATACTCCAGCTTAACCAAAGAATTACTCCTGTAAAAAACACAGTAACTCCTCCCGCCAGAGGCATCCGTGAACAATGAATTTTCCTCTGGCCCGGATCATCAAAAACCCCTATCCTCAGGCTCACCCATCTCCAAAACGGAAATAAAATCATCGCCAACAGAGCTCCAGAAGCTATCCGGACAGTAAAAATACTTAATATCTGCTCCATCAATTCAGATTGTCTTTAAACAACTTTTCCGCTTCTCATATTTGGCAATTGCTTTCCGCTGTATTTCACCCTTTTCATTTTATTATTTTGACAGAGCTAGCCTTTTTTTTCAAGAACAACGTCGATTCCACTTCCACTCTGAATAATTCCACCCTAAGAAGTAGATTTCAATGAGTTTCATTTGCCTTCTTTAGAGTTATTCGCTAAAATGGAAGCGTATGGCAGAGAAAAGAGCTAACGAATTACTTCCCTACTGGAGAGACCTCTATCTCAAAGGCAGAATGGCGTTGGATAAAAAAAATTACGATTATTGCATCATGCTTTTTTGTCAGCTCTTAGACCAAGAGCCCTCCTGCATTGAATGTCGTGAAGCCCTCCGCATTGCTCAATTCCGTAAAGCGGAAGCCTCCGGCGGCCGTGGATTTTTCAAAAAAGCTTTTGGGCTGACGGGAGACGTTACTCACTTGAGCAAAGCTCGTCTCTCCATGAAAAGTAATCCGGGAGCCGCGATGTCCTCTCTCGAGCAAGTTCTGAATAAAGATCCCAATAATACTTCCGCTCATCAAATAATGGCTGACGCAGCACTCTCCGCCGGCTATATCCGCACGGCTTTGATTTCGTTGGAACTGCTCTTCAATAAACTCGGACAACGAGACATGGCTACTGCCCGCAAGCTGGCAGATACTTATGTTAAAGCAGGACAAGCTAATAAAGCCGAAGAAATTTACAGCCAATTAGTTAATGAAAATCCTGGCAATCTGGAGTTAGCTCAGGCTCTCAAAGATGTTTCCGCCAGTCGTACCATGCAGGAGGGAGGTTATGAAGAAGCAGCCCGCACCGGCAACTTCCGTGAAGCGCTTAAAGACGAAGCTGAAGCTAAACGATTGGAACATGAAAACCGCCTTATTCAAACAGCGGAATCGTCTGTCGATATCATCACGGATCTGGAAGCTAAAGTCGCAGAAGAACCCCAAAACCTTCGTTGGCGTCGAGCTCTGGCTGATCAATATAACCGAATTAAAGATTATGACAAAGCTCTTGATGCCTATACTACACTCCAATCCATGCTCACAGGTGCAGACTCTCAACTAGCCATGACCATTCTGAACGTCAAACTCAAGAAAATCGACGCTCAACTGCAAAAAATCAAAGCTGAGGACCCTAACAATACGGAAGCTATTGATGCATTGACTAAAGAATACAGTGAAATTCGCCTAGGCGAAACGGAACGGCTCTATAATGAAAATCCCTCTGATATGCTGGTTCTCTTTGACCTAGCCAACCTTTATTTTAACCTGGGCAAATATGGCAAAGCCATTCAGTCCCTACAGAAAACCCAAAATTATCCCGGCAAAAAAGTACCCAGCCTCTGTCTGCTGGGACGATGCTTTGCCCGCCGCAAAATGTATGACCTGGCCATTCGAGCCTATACCAATGCTCTAGCCGAAAAAAAGACCATGGATGAAGAGAAAAAAGAGATTCTCTATTATTTGGGACTGACTTATGAGCAGATGGGTAAAAAAGAAGAGGCCATCGAACAATTTAAACTCATTTACGAAGTGGATATCGGCTATAGAGACATTGCCGAGCACGTAGATGCATATTATGATGAAGAATAATCCCCTGGTGGATAGTCCTTAATATAAAAGAGAAAGAGAGACTTACTTTGGATGATATACTGAATATTCTGCGTCTGGATGCCTCAACTCCCCACGATAAAATTGCCAAGAGACTAGGCCTTCCTGTGGAAACAGTAACGGCTAAAATCAAAGCTTGGGAGGAAAACGGGACCATCCTGGCCTATACTACCATCATTAACCCGGAAAAACTCAATGAATCTCCCAATGTCATGGCTATGATTGAAGTTCGTATCACACCTGAACGAGAAGGCGGATTTGATAAGATCGCCCGCCGTATCTCCCGCTTCAGTGAAGTCAAGTCCTGCTATCTTATGTCCGGAGGTTTTGATTTAATGGTCGTTGTCGAAGGGAAAAACCTGCGCCAAGTTGCAGAATTTGTCTCCGAAAGGCTTGCCACCATTCAAGGTATCCTCTCCACACGCACCCACTTTATTCTCAAGCCATATAAACAGCAGGGCGTCTACTTCCAACCTGAGGAAACTCCTGAACGCCTGAACATAACACCTTAACTATTTTGCTTCTCGAAAAAGGAGAAGCATTATAAATTTTGGTATCATTTTATGCTCCAGCTCTGCGAAACATTTACCAGTCTCCAGGGAGAAAGCACCTTTGCGGGACTTCCCTGTTTTTTCATTCGTCTAACCGGATGCAACCTCCGCTGTGGCTATTGCGATACCTCCTATGCTTTTGCTCAAGGAACTCCAGTCAGCATTGAAGAGATCCTTAAGCTGACTCAAGAGGCGCTTTGCCCCTGGCAAGGCCGCTCTTATGGTTCCTTTCCTCTCCCGATTATTGAACTTACCGGCGGTGAACCAATGATTTATCCCGAAACCCCCGAATTACTCAAACGCCTCTGCGATACACAGCACCCGGTTCTCCTCGAAACCAATGGATCTCTTCCCTTAGATCAGGTTGACCCAAGAGTTCACCGCATTATTGATGTCAAACTGCCTTCCAGCGGGGTACTCTCCCACAATAACCCTCAGATTCTTCAACAACTTCGTCCCAATGACCAGATTAAGTTTGTTCTAGGCAGTTATGAAGACTATAACTGGCTTAAGAACTTTCTTCATCTCCATTCCGGGCTCTTTCAGGGAACAACACTCCTCCTATCATGGTATTCCATGTCTCCGGAGATGGCTTTTTCGTTGGATCATCATCCTATCTCTCGAGCAAAACTCGCAGAACTGATTCTCCAAGACGCCCTCCCTGTCAGATTACAAATACAACTTCATAAGATACTCTGGCCCAACGAGGACAGATTAAGGTAACCATTTCCTTTCAATAACCTTCATTTCCATTCCGTCTATGAAATTTTCCGAGATCAAAGAAATTTTAAACCGCTACAATATCCGTCTTACCCGCTCTTTGGGACAAAACTTCCTCCACGACGCAAATCAACTGGAAAAAATTGCAGCTAATGCTCAACTCTCCCCATCCGATCAAATCTTGGAAATAGGTCCAGGACTCGGTCCCTTAACAGAACTCCTCCTCCACTCCGGAGCCCATGTTCTGGCTGTTGAGATCGATACCCGTTTTATCCCCATTCTGCAAGACCGCTTTTCCGAACAACCTAATTTTGAGCTCCGTGGCGGGGACGGACTGGAATTGATGAAGCAACATCAAGACTGGAGCCAATGGAAACTTGTTGCCAATCTTCCCTATTCTGTCGCCTCTCCTATTCTAGTGGAAGCAGCTCTGAATCCCAATTGCTTTAAAAGAATGACCGTCACTCTTCAATGGGAAGTGATTGATCGTATTGCAGCCCCCGTAGATACCCCTGAATACGGACTGCTCTCTCTTATCCTCCAGCTCCGTTACAAAACAATAAACCGTTTTAAAATCAAAAGCGGAGCCTTCTTCCCTGCTCCGGAAGTAGATTCCGGAGTTATCAGCCTGGAACGGCGTTCCGAAGAACTTCTCCCAACAGAACTTCATCCTCTCTTTGTCAAAATTGTTCGTCAAAGTTTCAGTCAACGCCGTAAAATGATGAAAAAACTCCTCAAAGCGCAATGGGATGAATACCTTCTGACAGAAGCCTTTCGCAAAATCTCTCTGCCGGAAACTATCCGTGCGGAAAAAGTCACTCTCAAACAATTTACACTCTTGACTCTTTTGCTAAATCAGCTTACTCTACAGGAAATTAGGTTATGAAATTTTCCATCTGCAATGAAATTTTTAAGCATCTGACTCTGGAACAAACATTCCGTTTTGTTAAAGAAACCGGCTACGATGCTATCGAATTAGCACCGTTTACCTTAGCAGACTCCGTCACACTTATCTCCCAGGCTGAACGCCGCCGCATTCGCGCACTTGCAGAACAGATCGGCTTAGAAATATCCGCCCTGCACTGGCTTCTGGTCAAACCAGATGGACTTTATATTAATCATCCAGAACAAGGAATCCGCCGCCGCACTTCCGATTATTTTGTAGAACTAGTCAAATTCGCCTCCGATCTAGGCGCATCCTCAATTATTATCGGCTCTCCCAATCAACGCCGCAGACTTCCTGATGTCACCGAGGAACAATCACGCCAATGGACTCTGGAAACCCTTACTCCCGCTATTCTGCTGGGAGAACTGCGGCATGTCACACTCTGTATTGAACCCCTCAGCAAGGTAGAAACCAACTTTATCAATACAGCAGCAGAAGCAATTGAACTGACCAAGGCTATTTGCTCTTCTGCCTTTCAAATCATTCTCGATGTCAAGGCTATGTACGCGGAAGGAACTCCTCTGCCGGAAATTATTACCTCTTCCCGAGGACATGTCGCCTACTTCCATGCCAACGACCGTAATCTAAGCGGTCCCGGTTTTGGCGATGTAGACTTTATTCCTATTTTCCAAGCTCTGCATCAAATTAACTATCAAGGATACGTCTCGGTAGAAGTATTCGAATATAATGAAACCCCTGAACAAATCGCCGAAGGCAGCCTGCATACACTCCAAAAAGCCTACCTAAAGGCACTGCAACTTTATAATGATTCAGCAACATTCCATGAATGCTGAAGCTCTCTCTCGTCCCTCTTTTTCCAGAACAATACTGGAATTGATGTCAATCTGCCGACTCGGCACTCTGCCTACGGTTATCAGCAACTGCCTGGCAGGTTGGATTCTAAGTGGTGCGGGCAACACTCTCAAATTTCTGATACTCACACTCTGTCTCTGTACTCTTCAAACTGCCATCTCATGGATTCTATGTCTGGTTGAACTTCCTAACACCAATACTTACAAACTCCGCCATCCTTGGCTTTCTACTCGTATTCCACTCCATTCTCATTGGTTCTGCTGCGCTATTCTCTTATGGATAGGAATATTTTTAGCAGCACTCTGCGGTCAAACCATTGCCCTCATTGCATGTCTTGTGATACTTATTGGAGGAATCATTGCTCTGACCCACCGGATCTTTCTTCTTTCAGCACTTGGCCCCGGTCTTTTACGGGCTCTCTACTATATTGCCGGCGGATGTGTCTCCTGGGGCGGATTGCTTGGTTATACTCTCTGGGGAGCGATAGCAATATTCTTCTTTATGCTCGGATGCGGACTCATTACCCGGCGACCTCCTCAATGGGGAGCTACATCTATGACTCTACCCATAATCAGCTTTATCATTCCTCTTTTACTGGCCCTCTTGATCAATGACGGCAATTATAGAACCATCGGAATCTGTTTTTCTTCCGCCGTAGGGCTCTGGCTAGTCTATATCTTTTATCAACAAACGATCCAAACCGATCCCTCTCTTATTCCTACCTATCTAGTATCTACTATCTGCCTTTATGATTTCTTAGCAGCAGGGATCGACTCCATCCCTTCTCTTCTTATCTTAGGATTCCTCTTTATTTTTACCCTCTGGAGCACTCAGAGCTCCCGTACCCTCTCCGACCAAAGCATTATCCTCTGATCTATCTCTTTCATAAGCCAATGTAAAAAAAGGGGAGCCAAAGCTCCCCTGAGATAATATGAGTTATGAATAATATCTGTTTCTTTGGATTATGCTAAACAATGTTCTATCGAGAATCAAACTCTACTGGTCTTCCCTGCCATGTATTATGGATTCTATTCCAGCCGGATTTATTTTCTTTATAGTAGCTGGTAGCATCGATCAATTTTCCTCTTCTGCTGGCATAAATAAACTCATCTATATCATCCGGATCTGGAGCATCGGGCAGATTTCCCTCAAAATAAACAGACTGCAAATTCTCTGCCTCCCCAAAAATGTTATCACCCAATTCTCTGACTTTCTCCGGAACAGTAATCTCTGTCAACCCCGTGCATCCATAAAAGGCCTCATCCTCTATCTCCACAAGACTATTGGGAAGAGTAATCTTTTTTAGCTGTGTCACACCAGCAAAAGCCCTCGCATTGATTTCACGAACTCCATCCGGAATTGAAAAACTCTCCGCTTTTATTCCGGGAGGATATAAAACGATCTCCCGCATATTCTTCGTATACAGAATTCCATCCACATCTTTAAAATATCTATTATTTGGATCTACTATAATCTTCTGCAACAGAGGAGAATTCTCAAAAGCTTCATCATCTATATCTCTCACACTAGCTGGAATCGTAACACTTGTTAACTGTGAACAAGCGGAAAACGCCATATCCTCAATCTCCGTTACCTTATATACAATTCCTCGGTATTCGACAGAAGCCGGTATCACCACATCTCCTTGATAGTTATTCCCTATGACATCCACTTTTTTATGCCGATCATCTGTTTTATATTTAATTCCATCTACTTCAAAAACAGCCGCCTGCAAAGAAAATGCTGTTATGGATAAAAGGAATAATCCCATCAAAATATTTTTAACACTACTCCTATTTTTAATTTCCATAGTTATTCTTTCTATCACATTCTCTTTGAATAGATTTCAAAGATAAATTTTTAATAGCAGGATATATGCCAAAACAAATAAACAATAATTTACTAATGATTTTTTGAAATAATAAATTTGCAATTACCCTTTCCACAAAAGGAAACTCTAATTCCCTTTTTAAATCAATCTCGTTTTAACTATTTATCAGCAATACTTCGTTTATATATGACAAACTCCGATCTCAATATTCGAGAAATAGCACTATTTTTTACATTCTTTGTTATTTTTACAATCGGTATATTCAGCTGAGTGTTTACATTTTTCAAGAATCCATCAATGAAATCATTGAATCATCAGAAATGACTTCTCCGAAAACTTTACCTCTTTCTCTGTAGAAAAAGAGATAAATTCAAAATTAAACTTTCATATCACTTCTTTATTCCAATTTCTCCACTAAACCACTTTCCATTCCTCAATGGTACCGGTCTTAGAGGAGAAGTTGGCTCCGACTCGGTAGAGCTTTCTCTTATCCGCTCCATATTCCTTGGCATAGCCCCTCTCCTCTATCTGTTTCAGAGCCTCCTCTGCACTCCCATCCAGCTTGAATTCAAAAATGTAAATATAATTCCTCGTCTCCACTATACAATCCACTCCTCCCTGACTCTACTCCTTCTCCGCCTCCACTATCTCCAATCCTTTGAAAAGCTCTTTCCTCCCCTCATAATAACTCTCCAAAGTCGATACCAACAGACTCTTCCCAAACCGCCTCGGACGAGAGAGAAAATAGATTTTCCCTTCACTCACCAGCCGATAAACTAAGGCCGTCTTATCTACATAAACATAGCCTTCTTCTATAAGCTCCCTAAATGTCTGTATTCCTATCGGATATTTCATATTCTGCTCTCTTTAACCCGGCTTTATCTCTCTCCCGAAAACTCTCTGCTCTCAAAAGTTCTCCGTTCCAAATCCCATTCTCTATTTTTAACCCTCGGAAATCAACCGTATTCACTTCTTTGACCTGCCTCCTATGAATATATTTTAATCCCCTCCTATTCCCTTTTTAGTCAGTGATTTCCTTATGAAAGAGTTAATCTTTTGCAAATTGACTTAAGGAACGATTTTCTTCAACAAAATATGGAAAAAGATCTTTTTCTCTGATATTGTACTGAGGTTAATTTTTTCAGAAAATATACTTTTTGTTGAAAATTAGCAAAACTATGAACTCTAAACATCTATTATTTTCTCTGACCGTGGCTCTGCTCTCAGCAGGGCTATTCCCTTCAGCGGCCCAGGCCGCCACGATCACGATCGATTCTCTGATCTATCAAACAAATGGAGACGGTACCGCCTCCGTGACCGATTGTACTGACAGCAGTGGTTCTGTTGAAATCCCATCCTCTATTACAGTAGATGGAACCCCCTATACCGTCACCTCCATTGGAAACTATGCTTTCACCGACTGCACTAAGCTGACTAATATCACCATCCCCGATACGGTAACCTCCATCGGAAACCGTGCTTTTGTCGACTGCTCCTCTTTGACCAACATCATTATTCCCAATTCGGTTCAAACTATCGGAGGCTATGCTTTCACCGACTGCACCAAGCTGACTAATATCACCATCCCCGATTCAGTCACCTCCATCGGAAACCGTGCTTTCGTCGACTGTTCCTCTTTGACCAACATCATTATTCCCGATTCGGTTCAAACTGTCAGTGAAGGGTCTTTCGCCGGCTGCAATTCACTGACACAGATTTTCATTCCTGATTCGGTTTTATCTATTGGAAACAATGCTTTCTTCTCCTGTAAATCGCTGAAGGAGATTATCATTCCCAATTCGGTCTCTTCCATTGGAGAATATGCTTTCCTCTATTGCAAATCACTGAATAAAGTTTACTTTCAATCTCAAAAGCCACCGAAAATGGATGATTCTACATTCTCTAAATGTCCTTCAAATATGATGATCTATTACCCGGCTGGAGCCGAACCAAACTGGGGACCCCTGTGGCATGAATTTTCTACCGCTCCATGGGATCCTGTTAAGTAATATCTGATATAAACTCCGTGAGGAAATAACTCAAAGATTCACTCCTTTGGACAACTGACCTGTCCCAAGTCCTCAAAACAAAGCAGGAGGCGAACTCCGGACACTAATCAGAGGTATTTGCCTTTTTGTATTCACCTCTCCTCTAATACCACCATACAAGCATTACCGCATACGGCGGTTTCTATCTTTGATATCACTCGGGACTTTCCCACCCGTTAGACAATACTCATGTAATACTCATGTCGAATATACCACAGCAAAACACCCATGAGAGGTTAATTCCTCTCACGGGTATTCTGTTGTTTTTATCCTGTTCTAATCTACATTTTTACCCTAACCATTTATTGGGTACAATAGGAGCACCTATCCGACGCTCATGATCAATAACTATTTTTAATACTTCCTCCGGATCATCCGTCACATGATATAATTCCAAATCTCCCGGACTGATATATTTTTCTGCCAAAAGTTGATCCTTGAACCACTTCAGCAGCCCCTTCCAAAATCCGGAACCGAAAAAGATCATCGGCACTAACGGAATACGGTGAGTCTGCACCAGGGTCAATATTTCAAAAACCTCATCCATTGTGCCAAATCCGCCCGGCATGAAAACAAACCCCATACTGTACTTGGCAAAACAGGTTTTTCTCGCAAAAAAGTAATGAAAAGGAATCGGGTAATTGACATACGGATTAACCTTTTGCTCAAAAGGCAGTGAGATATTTAAGCCGACTGATTTACCTCCAGCCTCACTGGCCCCACGATTGCCTGCTTCCATAATTCCCGGGCCGCCTCCGGTAATAACACCAAACCCCGCACCAGCCAAAAGTTTTGCCACCTCAACTGCGTTTTTATAAGCGAGATCTTCTGGCTTGGTACGTGCCGAACCGAAAATAGTGACCGCTTTTCCTAACGGAGCCAGTGATTCAAAGGCCTCTACAAAGTCGGACATTATCCTTAATATCCGCCAAGGGTCCTCTTTAATATACTCTATATCGTTACTCATTGTTCTGCTCTCTTTCCGGTTAAAATCTCATCAGCCAGATTTCCAGCCCCGTAAACGGAGCGCAAACCTTCTAAAATAAACTCACTGCAGACGGATACGGCACGGCCTTGGCGGTCAGAGTAAATATAATCCCAAACCAAAGACTGAATATTCCCGTCAAAAATAATTCCCACAAATTCACCCTCGCGGTTAACTACTGGACTGCCAGAATTTCCGCCGATGATATCCGCCGTGCAAACAAAATTGCAAGGAGTCTTGCCGTCAACCTTCTGCCGGGAATCCATCCAAGATTGAGGCAATTTAAAGGGAGGTTTAAAACCATGTTCTTCTCCATGGCGATACATTCCCTCAATCTGCGTGCTGAAAGGAATGTGGGTTCCTCCTTCCTCATACCCTTTTACAGCACCAAACGCCAAACGAAGAGTAAAGGTCGCATCCGGATAGACACTTCCCTGACTAAGCGCAAAACGCGCTCCGGCGATTACTTCATGTGCTTGTTTCTTAATTTCAGCCTGTTTCTCATAAAACGTCCTCAATTGACGGGAAGGCTCATCTACCAAACGAGCCAATTCAATCATTGGATCCTTCAGCTGTGCAATTTCCTCAGGAGTCATGGCATAAATCTCCCGGCGTTTTTCCACCGATTTAACACAAGTACCACTGATAAGCTCCAAAGCAAGTTCCTCTGGAGATTTGTTATCCAAAATTTTCTGCACTAACGGATTATTGTAACCCAATTTAAGAATCAAGAAACGAAGGCCATCAGTCAGACGCAGTAATTCAAAATCATCATAAATCGGTGCTTCCGAGAATAATCCCAACTCCAACGAAACTTTGTTAGAATCACGGAATTCACGCAGACGCTCGCCATTCGGTTTTTGAACTTCATCTGCATAACGCAGCAAGGTACGAGCTATATTAAAATAGCTTGAATTAAAAGCATGCCCCCCCTCAAGCAAACGCCAAGCTTCATAATCCTTGCGGGAATCTTTATCGGCTTGAGCAATTTTTTCAAAACTAGCTGGTACATTCTTAAATTGATCTGACTTCAAAACTTGAGCAAGAAATTCTTTCTCCTCCGTCTGTTTGGCTTTGAGCAACTCAGGATCTAGCAGTCCATTATAACCGCCGCTCAACGCTTTTCTGCCATTCTGCACTCCCATAATCGATTGTCCCGCCCGACGATTATTTTCATCGCTTCTGGCAGCCCAAACGGTATAAAGCACCTCCAGCCGATTTAAACGCTCCAATGTGTATGGAAGCAATACATCACGCTCATGTTCCAGCTCCGACATTGTAATCAAACGTGAAGTTGAACCAGGATGCCCCGAAACAAAAACCAAATCTCCTTCCGTAAGACCTGCCTCAGTCCACTTTAAATAATGATCAATATGCGCCGGTTTACCCTCTTCATAAACCCGAAAAATACAGACATCCAAGTTATAGCGCGGATACTCGAAGTTATCCGGATCCCCACCAAAAAAACCGATCTGCTCTTCCGGAGCAAAAACAAGCCTTACATCCGTATAACGCTTATATTGATAAAGCATGTACCGTCCCCCTTGGAAAAGAGTTACCACATCACTCCGTAAGCCGGTTGTTTTCAGTGCTTCGGCTTCCAGTTCAGACATCACCATACGACGTGCTTTCACCGCTTCATCTACACTCATTTCAGGAACAACCGCCGCATTGACCTTCTCGGTCACATCCTCCATCCGAACCAATACGTTCAACTCCAAATCATGACAACGAAGCTCCTCATCGAGAGTACGTGCGTAAAATCCATCGTTGAGCAGATTGCTTTGCGCTGTTGAAAGCTTTTCCAAAGCGCCCGCTCCAACATGATGATTGGTTACTACTAATCCATCTTCTGAGGCAAATGATCCAGAACCTCCATTATTGAATCTCACGGAAGAAAGTCTTAAGTGCTCCAACCATGAATCAGTTAAATCAAAGCTGTAACGATCTTTTAAAATATCCTTAGGAGGCTCCTCATACAGCCACATTCCTTCATCAGAATATACCGAGTTGCTCATACTATATAATAAAACAGCGGCAGCCAGCACCGCTGCCGATTTTGAAAATAATCCTTTTTTCTTTCGCATATTGCACTCTCTAATTGTCTTGAGCTAAAAATTCAACGCACTTCATTTTAGAAGATACAAGATTCAGACTCAATTCCAAAAGAGAATTTTTATACTTCCACTCTGCTAAAACATTCAAACCAGCTCTACCGGACAAGCCGGTACCGCTTTCAAAAAAACCTCTCCGTAGCGTTTTCCCACAATACGGTTATCCAACACCACCACTATTCCCTTATCCTGCTCGGAGCGAATAAGTCGTCCAATTCCTTGCCTAAATTTTAAAACAGCCTCCGGCAATGAGTACTCCATAAATGGATTTCCATTCCGTGCTCGAATCGTATCCAGCCTCGCTTCAATGAGCGGCTGATCCGGAATCATAAATGGGAGTCGAGTAATAATCACATTGGATAAAGATTCTCCCGGAACGTCCACTCCTTGCCAGAAACTATCCAGCCCGAAAAGAACACTATCCCGATTCTTCTTGAAAAGCTGAAGCATCTCTCGACGCTGCAATCCGGTTCCCTGCACATACAGGTCCAGTCCCTCTTCCCTGAAGAAATCATCCATCTCATCCGCCGTAGACTTCATGAGTTGATTATTTGTAAATAGCACAAAAGCTTTTCCATGAGTCATTTTGACAAATTTTTGAATATATTTTATCAATTCTTGCTCATAGAGTTTATCCTGGGGCTCTGGCATCTGTTTGGCCACATAAAGCTTCATTTGACTATTGTAATCAAAAGGAGAACCTACCTGAAGCTGTTCCGAATCCTGGGCTCCCAGCCGTCTGACAATATAATTCAACCCCTGATTGAAAGACTTACGTCCATCCGCGCAAACCGAAAGTGTCGCACTGGTTACAATAACAGAAGTATCCGCCCCAAAGAGTCTCATCCTTAAGTAGCCTGATACATCCACCGGCGCTGAGTGAATCGAAATTTGAGGCAATCTTCCCCTCTCGGAAAATTCTCTTTCCACCCAATATACATATCCTGGAGATGCCTGACTTAGAAAGTCATTTACCTGCAGCTCTAAATTGTAAAGCCATACGGAATAATTTTGCAGTTCCTCGATCCCTTCACGCACGCTACTTTTTTCACAAAGATTAGCAATATCTTTACGAAGTTTTTTGAGATGATCAGAAAGTGTATTCTCCAGCAAATCCGGTTCCCGGACTCTATATTCAAGCCAATTTTCCTGAAGTAAGCCTCCCTTCTCCGTTCTTCCTTTTCTTTTACTCTCTTTTGATTCCTGCCCCCCAAGCTTAAAGAGTTTATTACACGCCTGCTCTATCTTATCGAAAAAGCTCATTCCAGCATCCAAAGCATCCGCCACATCCACGATCTCCTGTTTAACACCGACTCCCCAAGCGCTTACTTTGAGAGACTCAATCGAGTCTTCATTATTTTCCGATTTACTTTCTCTTTGATTCAACTTAAAGAGTGAAGGCAAAATCCCTTTTTGGGTTCTTGGATTATAAAGACGTTGAAGCTGATAACGATATTGCGTACTGGAAACATTCAATCCGATATGTCTTGCGGCTATGTTCTCAATAGTATGTCCCTCATCCAGAATAACAAAATCATTCTTCAAAATCACTCCATCTTCCGGAGGCTCCTGCGAAAACCCCATATAAATAAAAAAGAGAGTATGATTGAGCACCAAAACATCTTTTGTCAAAACAGTTCCTCTGGCTTGCTGATAAAAACAAGGTTTATGATCCACTGCAAAATCGGAATTGTAACCACAACTCTTAGGAGTGCAAATTCCCTGCTCTGAACAAACTTCCTGCCAAACTTTAGAGCTGGGCTCCCAACTCAAATCCGAGAGAGACCCATCCTTCGTTTTCAATGACCACTCGTAAATTCTCTCCAGCTCATCTCTCTCCCCGGGAGTAAAAAGATGTTTAGCATTCCTCCTCGCTCGTTCTAAGCGTCTTGTACAAAGATAATTAGCACGACCTTTCAACATCGCATAACTGAAATCCAATCGCAGTTTTTGGCTAAATACCTTTTGGAGCCACGGCAGATCTTTCCCTATCAGTTGTTCCTGCAAATTAATCGTATGAGTACATACAATCGCTCTTTTCCCCTCTGCTTTGGCATACAGAATCGCCGGAACCAAATAAGCCAAGCTCTTTCCAACCCCTGTTCCTCCTTCCACCAATAAGTTCCTCTTTTCCAATAAGGCCATAGCGACGGCTACAGCCATCCTCTCCTGCTGAGGACGATACTCAAACCCTTTTACAGCAGACAAAACTCCATTTTGGCAAAATATTCCTCTTACTTGATCAGCAATATTTTCACTTGCCAGCAAACTTTCTACTTCATCCCGGGATCCTTCCATTTACTATCCAATTCTCCAACAGCTCCGGGTAACCTAACTCTGCTTCCTATTCATCAGAAAGCTCTCCGGCTATATCCTCAAATTCAAACCGGAAAACGACTTCATCCTCATGATCTTTATAGTGAGGAAAGAGATAATAGATCATCCCGCTCTTATCATCAGTCTCATACACCGAAGAATAAGAGAAGCGTTCCCTTTGCGGCTTGCTCCAATGAACCCCATCCAAACTGTAGCTAATCAGCACTTGCGCACCTCGAGGGCCGCTGAAACGGACGGCACAAGACTCCTGCTCCGGAAGATACTCCAACAGCTGCTGTTTGGGCATTTCTAGTTCATTGAGTTGCTCCAGCCGATAGAATCCCAAATCTGAAGTACGAATATGATAATCACGAAGACTTACACGAATCCCAGTAAAATAATTTCTCTCCTCCAATTCCCAATCTATCCCGTTAGTTGAGAAGAAATACTCATAACGACTTCCTTGAATTCCTGTAAAAAGCAAATCCAATAATCGACTTGTATAATTTGTCACTGTAATCTGCGGTGGAATATCCTGAAACTCTTCCATTCGAAAGAAATTTATCCCTTCAGCTAAATTCTCCAAGCGAATGGAATTTGTTCCTCCTGTCAAAATCAGATCCCGGCTCAGATAAGACTCTCCCAGAGCTGACTGACTAGCACTGATTCTTACCGGAGTATAAACCGGTCCCACTACTTCAATCTCAGCAGCTTCCCCATCCAATCTCAATCCTGCAAACCGCAGTTCAGGCGCATCTGACGCATAAATCCGAACACCAAAATTCCCTTTTACCGATTCTCCAAAATTCCTTACCTTAAATTCCTCCCCCAGCTCACTTCCCTTGCTTCCCTCCACACAAGCCCGTGTCCAATAATCATCATAACTATATCCGACTCCTGGATTTGGGAACATCATTATTCCAAGCTTATCCCCCTGTTCCTGTCCCAAAAACTGTACCATCCATGTAAAATGCTCTCCTTGGCTTCCAGCAACAACTCCCCCCAAATCCGCCTCAAGAACAAAAATCCCGTTTTTGACAGGCAGAGGCTGCGATTCATAAAAAAGCGTTTTGGGAGGCAAGACATAATCCGGCGTTATCTGACCATCTTGACGATAGAGACGAATAATCGCATATTTAGAAGAAGTAACCTCTTTCATCTCGCCATAGCACTCTATCTCAATCCGCTCCAACTTTCGGGCAATACCTCCCAGAGCAATCTCATCTCCCATTTCATCACCTATATTTAAGGGAGCGCAAAAAAATTTATATCCTACATCCACATTATCAAAAACAATCTCCTCCTCGCTCCATACGCAAAATACCGCCCCAAGCAGTGCCAACAAACAATAAAATCTCTTTATTATAAATAAGTATTCTCTTTTTAAGACTATTTTAATCATATATGTAGCCATCAACTATCTCCTCTTAAAATTAAGCAAAAAAACAGAGAAAAATCAACTTAAAACTTCTCACACTCTATTTTAATTTACTTTAACTAGAACCTCTTTTTTCCTTTATCTTATTATTCTTCCTGCACTCAATAAAAAACTTGCTCCTCAGCCTAAAAAAGGATAACCTCAATTTTGCAATAAGGAATCTGATATTTCCTTCTATAACGCCCAATAACAAAAAAATCGTGAATCAATCTGATATTAAGAGCAAAGCCGCAATCCTCTCCGTTTGTTCAAACACGCTTCTTGTAATCGGCAAATTTATCATCGGAATTCTGATTGGTTCAGTCTCTATTATTTCAGAAGCTATCCATTCCTGTACTGATTTATTAGCCGCGGTCATCGCTTATTTTGCGGTTAAGACATCCTCCGCTCCTCCTGATAAAGGACATCCTTATGGACATGGACGCATTGAAAATATTTCAAGTGCTATTGAGGCTGCCCTTATTATCTTGGCTTCCGGCTGGATTATCTGGGAATCAATTCAGAAAATTCTTCATCCGGGACCTATTCACAATCTATGGCTGGGAGTACTGATCATGTTCATCTCCTCACTGATTAATCTTCTGGTCTCACGCCATTTATTCAAAATAGCCTCCGTCACGCAATCTCCTGCGCTCAAAGGAGATGCCTGGCACCTGATGACCGATGTCTGGACCTCTGCCGGCGTCATGCTGGGGCTCTTAATTGTATGGATAGGCAATCTTCTGTTTCCTCAAGTCAATCTCCACCTGATTGACCCTTTTATCGGCATAATTGTGGCGCTTTTCATTCTCAAGACAGGGATTTCTCTCATTATTCAATCTTTTAATGAACTAATGGATCCCTCTCTTCCAAAAGAAGAAGAGAAAATTATTCTGGAACATATTTTCCACTTTAGCCCCATTATCCGTAGCTTTCATAAATTCAGGACTCGTAGCGTAGGAGCTTATCGTTTTATTGATTTTCACCTCAAAGTAGACCGCAATATGCCTATTTACAAAGCTCACGAACTTAATCATCAAATTCAGAACGATATCGAAAAACACCTAAAGAACTGCAGTGTTACTATTCATTTTGAACCGTGTGATGAATGTTCTGAGTCCTGTCTACAAAACTGCGCACTCTCACCAGACGCAAGAAAAAAACTCAACCTTCCTCCCTATAACACCCCTTAAATTCCTCTAAAAAGAAGTTTCCAGACCTTTTTCAATCTAAAATCCTAATCTGGATTTGATTGAAACAATTTTCTATCAGATTCAGTTCTTTTTATAGACACATTATCTCTATTACTTTCAATCGTCTTCTTACTTATACTCGGTCCTGGTTTCGGATGTAAAATTGGTTCTGGAGGAAGACACATGACGCGGAAAAACTGTTTTTCCTCTTCTGTTAGAGAGCGCCAACGCTCTGCTCCTTGAATATAATTCATCCTCTCTGCAGGAGATAGTTTGGATATCTCCAGCAAAATCTTCATCGAAGTCTGCCTTTGAACCGGGGTCATTTTTTCTAACAGATTTACTACATCCCATGTTCTTCTTCGGACATCTTTAGGAAGACACTCCATAACGCGTTCGCGCTCCTCTTGGCTCATTCTGAAGAAATTATTAATCTCCATCCAAGTTTGTCGCTCATTGCTGTCCCTATTTCCATATCCACTCCAAGGAGGAGGATCTTTATGATGTCTGGCCATCCATTGTGGATTCCATTCTCTGCCTCTTAGCGGCATTGGAGGTTCTGGAAACACATCGCTCTCATCTTCTAAATTAGTCTTATTAGAAAAATCTTCTGGAACAGGAGGATTCATCCACCTTGGTCCTGGCCCTCCATATCCCATTCCTCTTCCGAAGCCCCTGCCTTCCTCTCCCCTGTGGCCATTTCCTGGACCATGTCCTTTCCCATGACCTCTCCCCATTCTAGGTGCATTCTCTTGCTGCCATTTTTTAAGAACATTCTTCTGAATCTGTTCTCGAGAACTCTCCATCATTTCAAGAATACTGGAACGCTCCTCTGTAGTTAAATCAAACCATCTTTTCAATCGCCAAGAGATGATATCTCTATAGTCCTCTGGAACCGATTCAATATAAGAATCAATCTGCTCCGGTTTAATCCGAAGTCCGCAAAAGAGATACCAACGCAAATCCAATAACTGTAAATTCCACTCTCGCTTTTGCTCTGGCATCTCCTTATACATCTCCAGCTTCGATCGCATCAACTCACGAAATCCCTCTGGGGCTCCTTGAATAAACTGCTCCTGATCCTCTGGTGTCATCTGAAGTGCCTTACGAAAAATAAAAAAAGGCGATTCCGGAGCTTTTCCTGTCTCTGTCGGACAAGGAAACTTTAGTCCAGAATCCGGAGGAGCGGGAGGAAACTCTGGCAGTTTACTATTCACCTTTTGCGGCAGAGAAAGCAAAGGTTCCTTCCCTTCTTCCGCAAAAAGTGAAAGTATCCCCATCAGCGAATATGTCAATGCTGCCAATAGTAATCCTCTCATTCTTAATGACACTTTATTCATTTACCTAATAAGAAATCATGGCCACCCATAACTCACTGTCTAGGCCACTCTCCTCGGACTCTGAATCCCCATATTCACCCAGAACATAGATTGCCTCGAGATCAGAGTTAACCACCGTTTGTACCTCGTCAGCCGTATCAGCCAATGAGGCAATAGACTGAGCAATCCTTTGATTTTCCGTAAACTTCTGCGATTGCCAAAGATATCCTCCAAACAACAGAGAAAACAATAAACAAAATACCGCGGCAGTCTGCATCCATCGTCCTCCCCAAAAACGATGGAGTCGAACCTTGAAAGCTAGAGAAAGAGTTTCACTTTGAGACCTAAGATCTTCGGAATAAACTTTCTTCGTTTTCTGAGCTACTGTCTGATTAAGAACTTTTTGCGTAAAATCTTCAGAAAGAGGCACATTAGGCAAAGAATCTAATAATCGATTCAATGCTTGCTCTTCTTTCCATTCTTGGCGCAAATCGGCATCCTGATTTAAAAGTTCCTCTAGTTCAACCTTCTCTACTTCAGTAAGATCTCTCTTCCTAGAACTTTCAAAAAACTTTTCAAGACTCTCTCTCATAAGCCTGTTCAAGCCCTCTATTACTCATAACACTGGAAAATGGATCAAGTTGCTTTATAAAGATAAATAATTCCTTAATTCTCGCTTCAAAGTATCTCTGGCTCGAAATATTAGCGATTTGGTTGAAGAAAGAGAAATTTCCAGCACCTGCGAAATTTCCTCATAAGAAAGTCCCTGTTCCTGAAAAAGCAACAAAGCAGTTCGTTGCTTTTCAGGCAACTCCGCCAATACTCTCTTGAGTTGCTTCATAACCTCTTGATTCTGCAGCGCGACATCTGGAGAAACCATTTTCTTATCCTCATACTGATGAGTAAACTCACCTTCTTCTCCTTTCTGATCCTCATCCATTGAATCGGCAGGGTGACGCTTTCGACGACGAATCTCATTTAATGATAAATTTCGCGCTATTGTAAAAAGCCATGTGGTAAATTTAGAGCGAACCTCATAATTGACAGCGTGTCTATAAACCTGTATAAAAACTTGCTGAGCAATATCTTCTGCATCAATATTATCCCCTAATATATGAGCTATCAGATTGACTACAGACTGCTTATAACGATTAACCAATACCGCAAAAACAGTATAATCGCCTTCTTTCATCCGCAGCATTAGGGATTCGTCGTTCTGTTCCAACTCACTCACCTGCGGCTACAGTAATCTCAAACCGATTTGACGACAAGTAAAATCCAATCATCTTTACTAAAAAGACGCTCATAAATTTATAAGAAGATTTAAAAAAAATTGAATTTTAAATTGACACCTCTAAGTCCAAACGATAGAATTCCTATTTCAGTTGAGTCAACACATGATCCTGACTACTCTAAAACTTGAGCTACCGCTTTTCAATCAGAATTCATAAGATTTTAAGCAAATCACCGTCTAATAATAAATGAACCCGATTTTGAATAAATTGAAAATATCCCTCCCAGAAGGTGTCATCAGCTTTTCTCCCGAAGACTTGGAACGATGTTCTCATGATAAATATATCGGCGCTTCTAATCCTCCTCAAGCAGTGGCATTCCCTTCTGATACACAGCAAATAGCCACTATACTCCAATTTGCCAACACTCATCAAATTCCCGTTACTCCGCGCGGCGCTGGAGTAGGATACTGCGGGGGAGCTACTCCTGTACGCAATGGAATTGTCCTCTCTCTGGAAAGGATGAATCAGATTCTGGAAATCAGTTCGGAAGATTTTATAGTCATCACCCAACCTGGCGTAATCACAGCCCAACTGCAGGCCGAAGTAGAAAAAAAAGGATTATTCTATCCCCCCGATCCCGCCGGACGGGCTGAAAGTTCTATTGGAGGCAATATTTCAACCAACGCAGGAGGTCCTCGCTGTCTCAAATACGGTGTTACTCGTGATTATATTCTTGGACTAACCGTCGTTCTGGCTGATGGAACAATCTGCTATCTGGGAGGCCGAACCCACAAAAATAAAACCGGTTTTGATCTCTGCCGCTTCTTTGTAGGTGCCGAAGGCATGCTTGGAATTGTCACGGAGGCTATTCTCAAACTGATTCCCCTCCCCCCTTTCCGAGCCTGCCTCTCAGCTGGTTTTTTATCCATGACTGATGCCGCCAAAGCTATACGGTCCGTTTTTCGCTCCGGGCTTCTTCCCAGCGCTATGGAACTGGCAGATAAATTCACTCTTCAAGCTGCGTGGAAACGAACTGGCAGTGATATCTTTAAAGACTCTGGAGCTCATCTCATTCTGGAACTCGACGGCCAAGAACAGAGCGTCTGCGCGGAGATACTTCAAGCTCATGAACACCTTCTTCGGGCTGGAGCACGTTCTCTTCAGATTGCCAGAGGCAACAATGAATGTGAGAACATCTGGGCCATACGGCGTGAATTTTCCTACGGACTTCGGGATACCGGTCTAAAAAAAATTAATCATGACATCGTCATTCCCCGCGGAAAATTAGAAGAATACTTTGAATTTACCGATTCTCTCCAACAGAAATATGGAATCCCTATTGCATGCTTTGGACATGCAGGCGACGGCAATATCCACACGAATATTATGATTAAGCCAGATAACCAGCAGCAAACGGAAATCAGCCGAGAACTTACTCAGGCAATCTTTCAACAAGTCCTCAACTGGGGAGGAAAAATCACAGGAGAACACGGAATAGGACTCTCTAAACTCCCTTGGTGGGAGCTTGCCACCACCCCAGAAGAACGTCTACTCCATCAACGTATTAAAAAAGCTCTAGACCCTCAAAATATCCTTAATCCTGGAAAATTTATCCAAAACGACTGATAAAAGATCTCAGAGTGCTTTCCCCTATCCTCTGATTTCCTCTCGCTTCCTCTCCTAGCTTATCTGCGTAAATTGCAAGTCATACAACTTGCGATAAATTCCATTTCGTTCCAATAACTCTTGATGAGTTCCTTGCTCAGCAATCCTGCCTTGATCCATCACTACAATCAAGTCCGCATCATAAATCGTGGAAAGGCGGTGCGCGATACAGATACTCGTTCTGCCTGCCATCAGCTTATCAAGAGCCGCCTGAACAATTCGCTCCGACTTGGTATCGAGCGCACTAGTCGCCTCATCCAACAATAAAATCGGGGCGTTTCTCAACATAGCCCGGGCAATAGCCAACCGTTGACGCTGTCCGCCGCTGAGCATAATTCCTCTCTCTCCGATCCAGGTATCATATCCCTGTGGCTTTTGAAGAATAAACTCTTCAGCCAAGGCCATCCGAGCCGCCTCCTGAATTTGAGCAAAACTCGCCTTCGGATTCCCATAAGAGATATTATTGCGAATGGTATCATCAAAGAGGAATGTATCTTGAGTCACAATAGCCATCTTCTCACGCAAATCATGAGTCAACACATCGCGTATATCCACTCCTCCAATCGTAATCCGCCCTGAAGTCACATCATAAAATCTCAGCAGCAGATGCATCAAAGTACTCTTGCCTGAACCGGTCGATCCCACCAAAGCCACACTCTGTCCCGGTTTAATTCTCAAATTAATTCCATCAAGAACCTTGCCGCTGCCATAGCTAAAAGAAACATTCTCAAAAACAATCTCCGCATCTCCAGATAAAAGTATTTGCGGATGAGCAGGTTCTTTAACATCTGATTGAATCTCAAGCATCTCATAAATACGGTCACTGGCTGCCTTGGCCTGATTCAGCTGGGTATACACCTTACTGAGCGTCTTAATTGGTTGATACATTAGGAAAAAACTCCCAATAAATGCCATAAAATCTGCCGGAGACATATCTATCTTCCCCATTATTCGAATATAAATCAATACAAGTGCTACTCCTGTAGCTCCAAAAATCTCAATCAAAATCCCTGGGATCTCATCAGCCTTCACACATTTCATCTGTAATCGAACCTGTTCTCGAGAGTTCTCTACAAATTTATCATTTACCACCTTCTCCAAATTATACGCCTTGATGACTCTGTTTCCCGTAAAACCCTCCTGCATTACCTTCCCCAGAGCTGCCAGCGTATTCTGTAAAGCTACCATCGAACGACGAATTTTCTGCGAATAGATCAATACCGGAATCACACATAACGGGAAGACCACTAATGTAATTAGAGTCAATGTCAGATAGTTCCACAGCAAATACGCCGCCAGCGATACAATAGAAATCGGATCCCTGACAATCGTCGGAATCGCTCTTGTAATTGAATTGAGCATATAAGCCGTATCATTTGAAATACGCGACATCAGCTCTCCGGTATTTCCTTTACTGAGGAATCCGGCGGAATGATTCAAAAGATGTGCAAAAAGTCGATTCTTCAGATCCATCACCGAGCGAACTCCAACCCATTGCATTAGGTAAATATTCCCATAGCTCGTCACTCCCTTGAAAATCATCACCAACGGAATACAAACAATAATAAGCAGCAATCCTGCCGTAGAAACATTGGACATATCCTTTGGCAGGAACGAGCTGAGCCAATCGACCAAATTCTGCACAAACCCCGGAGCCGCCTCAAGCTGATCCAGCAAAGGCATATCATGAGCCGTCGGGAAAATCACGCTCACGGCAATCTTAATCGTAATCACCAACATCGGGGAAACCAATCCGCTGAGTAGACCAAAAAACACCCCCAGAGCCAGTCTCACTTTATAAGGCCTGATTAAATTCCAGATTCGCTTGATAAGTATCCGCATCTTGCGTCCTCACCCTATCATACCTGCCTACTTATGGCCAACTTTTTTCCTGTCTTCCGCCGATATTAAAAAATTTTCTTTTTTACGAAAATTCATTGACTCTCCCTTGAAATATAAAAAGGGACGGTTTCCTTTGAAAAAGCGGAAAACGCCCCTTTGCTTTAAAAATAGATAATCTCCAAATTCACTCTCCGCTGGGGAGTTTTTGAATCAATCGGAGAAAGTTCTGACTAGATCTCCGGCATGGTATAAGGAGCCCGATACTGATACCCCATATACCATGAAGCTTCTTTATCATCAATAATCTCTTCCTTAGCAGGATCCCACTTGATAGTACGGCCTGTACGGCAAGCAATTGAACCAAGATTGCAGATCGTCGTAGAGTGATGACCAATCTCTACATCACAAATCGGGCGTTTATACTGACCATTGGCATCTTTACCCGCCAGAATGCAATTATACCAATCCTGATGATGATTATTACTCTTATAAAGATGAATCTCATCATCCTTCAGCTTGCTGCCAAGAACACCAGGAACAGAGCATTGGAGACGTCCACGATTAACCCAAATTGTACCATCTTGTCCCTCAAAAGTGGTGCCGTCACGCTGGCTCTGACCACATATAATACGTGCTCCATTAGCAAACTTATAAGAGACTTCAAACCAACTGGGAACTTCATAACGTTTTCTCTTGTCATACTCACAGCGGGCGCTGATTTCGACGGGGCCCGTCTCATCCATACCCAAACCCCAAGCTGCGATATCGAGATGATGTGCTCCCCAATTGGCCATCTGTCCTCCTGCAAAATCCCAGAAGAAGCGGAAATTGTAATGAACATGATTCTGATTATAAGGACGCCAAGGGGCCGGACCTAACCACATATCGTAGTCAAGCTCAGCAGGAGGATTGGTATTCGGGCGATCCGGTTGATTGTAATTTACCCCAGGCAATCCTACACGCACCATCTTGACCTCTCCGATATATTCATTGCGAACATATTCACAGGCTTCGCGGAAACCAGGCATAGAACGCTGCATACTGCCATTCTGAACAACTACATTATACTTACGGGCCGCTTTGAGCATCATTTGGGTATCATGAATAGTTAATCCCATCGGTTTTTCCACATAAACATGCTTGCCTGCCTGACAGGCGTGAACCGTCATTAGTGCATGCCAATGATCCGGAGTAGCTATTAATACTGCGTCCAAATCCTCCTTCTCTAACATCTTACGATAATCCTTATAGGTAGCGGGAGTACGTTTGGCTTTATCTTCTATACGCTTCTTACCGGCAGCCAACATATTGTCATCCACATCACAGATGGCAACCACATTGTTATAGACTAATCCCTGGTTTAGATGTCCGCGTCCCTGATTACCGGTACCGATAACACCTAAACGAATTCCCTCTGTTCCGGGAGCACCAAAAGCCGGACGTGTCATTACATAAGGGAAAGCAACGGCAGCCGCTGAAGCCACTGAACTCTTCTTTAAAAAGTCTCTTCTACTTATTTTATCAATCTTCATAACAGAGGTATTTTAAATTTTTTAATCATAAAACGCAAGCGATACACCCTAAAAAAAAGTTTCTGCCCAGAAATTTCAGCAGAAACCTTTTCATATCAAAGATATTCTTCAAACAATTTCTTTTTATTTCTCCCTTTTAATTAGAGAAGGATCAGGCTGAGGATCCCATAAAAAGGATTGATATTCACTTATCATTTCCTCCCCTTCCCAAATACTGACTCTCCAAGCAGATACGTTATGGAGTTTCTCAAAGACTTCCTCTGGAACTTTGATTTTACTCCATTTACTCCAAATGGATTTATTGACAGCAAACTCTTCTGTAAATTCAATAGGTTTACTGCGGAGATTAGATCCCCTAAGCTCTATCTTAAGACGAATATTTTGAAAATCCTTCAACGTATTGCGCCACTGAATATCAAAACGCATTGTAGAACACTTCTCCGGATCCGCCTTCAAAATTGCCTGATAGCGATCTCGCTCAAACGGGCTGGGACTAAGGGTATGCCGGCCTTCCTTATCAAGATAATGAGGAAGAACCTTGAATATCTTAACTGAACCGGCTTGAAGCGTCCCGACAGACCCCAGAAAAAACATTACCAATGTCAGGAATATCCAGTTACGCCATCTCATGATATTAGTTTCCTTTTTGAGCAAAGACCTCAGCAATCTGCCGCTGAATCTCCTCTGCCGCAGCTTTGGGATCCTTTGCTGAACGAATAGGACGTCCTACCACAACATAATCAGCACCATTCTCAAAAGCAGTCTGAGGAGTGACAACTCTTTTTTGATCATCTTTGACGGCTGTATTAGAAGCCGGACGTATTCCTGGGGTAATGACAATGAGTTTTTCTCCCACGCCTTCACGCAAGCGGCGAGCTTCCAATCCACTGGAAATCACTCCGTCACAGCCTAAAGCTAAGGCACGGCGAGCACGCGAGAGCACGAGCTCTTCCACATCACACTGAAACCCCAAGTCCCGCATATCACCCTTATCCAAACTTGTCAGCACAGTAACGGCCAAGATTTTAACTGAGCCTTTAGCCTCTGCTGCTGCACGCATGATATCATCATTTCCATGAACCGTGGCAAAAGTAATTCCTCTGCCGGCAAGTTGCTCTACTGCGTTTTTCACCGTTTCCGGAACATCAAAAAACTTTAGGTCTACAAAGATTTTCTTACTCAAACCGCGCAGCTTCTCCAAAAGACGGAAGTAACCGCCCGTCATGAACATCTGGAGGCCTAGCTTGTAAAATTGCACAGAATCCCCCAATCGATCGATCATCGACTCTGCCTCTTCTACGGAGGGTAAATCCATCGCAAAAATCAGCCGTTCGCGAACCGGGATGGGTTTATCAGAAAGCAGACTTTTCATTTCTATTCTTCATAATGATCCACCATATCGTGGCAGGTAGTACAATCCATTCTGGCGCTGACATTGCCAATAGCTCCATTCTCCCCATGACAATCCATACAGGCCTTCTGCTGGGTATTTGATGTCTTGAAAATAGCCTTCCCTTCGCTTTCGACGTAGCGGTTCAAAATCTCAATTGCCTTAGTTACGCAATCAGCCGTCAAGCGTTTGCATCGATCTCTACGAAACTCTGAGAAAGGACTCTCTCCTGACTCCTTACACCAATTCATTTGTGAAACATGACAGAGTACTGAATTGGCAACAGACTGAGCCATTGGTTCGAACTTCGGATTTTCCGGCTCTGGTTTAAAAATCGGCATCTCCGTTGTTTCATAATATCCAAAGAGCTCTGCAATCATAGAATCAACTTTTTTCTTATCTCTAACCAGCAGGCCAAAGATAGCTGAACATCCATTTAAGGCACCGCACAAACTTCCTTGATTCCCCGTTCCGGAGTGACCATACTTCATCATTTCACATGGGAATTCCTTTAACACCTTACTCATGGAAGGATTTGTTTTTTCCGAAGCTTCAGCCAATGCACGACAAAGTGAAGTAAAAGAAGCATACATGCAACTGCCTTCCGCATAAAGTTTATAAGCTTCAGGAGCAACCTTTGCAGCATCCAATTTCACAGGCTTCCATTCAATTTTAACCGGTGTTTCAGATTTTTTCACCTCAACTGGAGCGGCTTGTGCAGCAGAAGTTAATTTTGTCGGGATTAAAACTCCTAAAGCACCTCCTACTGTGGCTCCCATTGCGGCTCCGATAGCCTGCCTTCTAGTCATATTCTTCATATTGTGATATTGTGATACAGAGTCTGAAATATTCCTGTACGCGCGAACGCCCGTTCAGTAAGGCTAAGTGTAGCACAAATATCTTTTTTTACAACACTTACTACCCTTTTCCTATTCAGATAGGCCCTTTCCAAAATCATTAGCAGTGTAATTATCTCAGATATCAACGAATATGATTGACCAAATCAAAGACTGGCAAAAACATTGCCAGAACCATGCCCCCAATCATAATCCCCAGAAAAACAATTAAGATTGGCTCAATCAATGAAGTCATTGACGAGAGAGAATTCTCCAACTCCTCATCCATATAATCAGCAATCTTTTCCAACATGGAATCTATCATTCCTCCCTGTTCTCCTGCTACAACCATTCTCAGCAATGAGGCCGGAAAAATAGGATAAGCTGAAAGTGCTCCCGAAAGAGTATCTCCCTGCTCAATTTTAACCGCAGATTCCTTGAGCGCTTTTTCCATCTGCACATTATCTACCGTAGAAGAAACTATATTCAGCACCTCTAGGATAGGCACTCCTGAGTGAAGCAGCGCGGCCGTTGTTCTCGCAAACCTACTTAGTGCTAGTTTGTGCCAGAGAACTCCGAAAATCGGTAAAGTCAATTTATAATTATCCCACCAACTCCTTCCTCCAGGAGTTTGAAGCAAATACCTCCATCCCAGCCAAGCGAAACCGGCTGCTATCAGAATCCAGATTAAATAATCTCTCAGCAGATACGAAATTGCCACTACTAGTTGAGTAAAAAGCGGTAATTCAGCCCCCATATCCCGAAAGATTTCACTAAAGGTCGGCACAACCTGTATCATCAGGAATCCCGTTACTCCTAACGCCACCAGCAGTACCACTATAGGATAAATCATTGCTGAACGTACTTTGGATTGCAGCTTTTGAGTTCGCTCAGAGTAAGAAGCCAGTCTTGCCAAAATATCCGGTAAAATACCTCCCCGTTCCCCAGCATCGACCATATTGATATAAAGACGGCTGAAAATATCCGAGTGCTGCTGCAGTGCTCCTGAAAAACTCTCTCCCTCATCAATTTGGCGAATAATATTTTGAATTGCCTCTTTCAAAGAGCGATTGACCGTCTGCCCCTGGAGTGTCTGTAAACTCTGAGTAATCGTCAATCCAGCATCAATCATTGAAGAAAGCTGACGGGTAAAAGCTGCCAAATCAATTAACTTAACCTTACGGGAAGAGGTCCCCGCGGGGTTAATTCTCTCGCGAATTGAATGAACAAAAAGGTTTCTTCCTCTCAAAAGAGCTAACGCGGTCTCTTGCGAGGAAGCATCAACTGTCCCACGGACCTCTCGGCCCGTTCCAGCTTCTCTTGCGTAATAACTGAAAACCGCCATCTTTTATCGAAAAACCCTTATATTTGAAGGATTAAACCTAGGATTCCTCTAACCCCGTTTCGCTAAATATGCTTAGAGTCATTCTCATCCTTGACGGTATAGCCCGACTCCTGGCGTTTAAAATTTACGGCATTCTTCTTTAAATACGCCTGATAAACATCATCCGCACTCATTCCCAATACCTGTGCGGCACTAATAAGGAAATGAAAAATATCAACCACCTCTACACGGGCATTTTGTTCCTCAAACTTCTGATATTTGGCCCACCATTTCCAGGGAACACTGTCCGTCAGCTCTGCTATCTCCTGGCTCATCGCACGGCAATAATTCAAGATCCATTGAACCTTTTCCTCTTGGCTCATCGAGTCAGTACTGACCCCAATACGCTGATTAAGTGCTTTTTGCATTCTGAACATTTCCCTGAGTTGATCCAACTGTTCCATACCCCTTTATTCTGATTCAATGGACGTTTGCTTTCAAGACTTTCCTTAATCACGGAATTCTATTCCGTTTTTTTCTCAGAATAATTCATCTGTAGAATAACTTTTCTTTCAAACCGCTACTCTGGCAATAGAGAAACCAATCATTTCTGCATTAATATTTGCCGAGATTTTCCAAGAGTCCAAATTTCTCGGAACAACACCTTCAAAAAACTCACTCTTTTTCGTAGATAAAGTTAAACTTTCATATCACTTCTTTATTCCAATTTCTCCACTAAACCACCTTCCATTCCTCAATGGTACCGGTCTTAGAGGAGAAGTTGGCTCCGATTCGGTAGAGCTTTCTCTTATCCGCTCCATATTCCTTGGCATAGCCTCTCTCCTCTATCTGTTTCAGAGCCTCCTCTGCACTCCCATCCAGCTTGAATTCAAAAATGTAAATATAATTCCTCGTCTCCACTATACAATCCTCTCCTCCCTGACTCTGCTCCTTCTCCGCCTCCACTATCTCCAATCCTTTGAAAAGCTCTTTCCTCCCCTCATAATAACTCTTGAGCGTTGATAAGAGCAGACTCTTTCCAAACCGTCTCGGCTAGGAGAGAAAATAGATACTATTCTCTTGAGTCAATTGATATACTAGCTCCGTCTTGTCTACATAGACATATCCGCCCTCTACAATTTTCTCAAATGTCTGTATCCCTATCGGATAATCCATAGTTAGCTTTCTTTAATTTATTACTATCCCTCCCGAAAACTCTTTGCTCTCAAAGATTCTCAGTTTCGAATTCCATTCTCCGTTTTTCCTTCCAAGAAATCAATATTTCGCAGCTTTTTTTTAAGAAGAACCCTCTGGTCTCTTGTTTGAATTAAAAAAGCGGGACGGCCCTCAAGCCGTCCCGCAAACTATTACAATAACCCGATCCTAACCTAAAAGATCAAGTTTTGCTCGTTAGAGGTAAATTAGATACCTTTCTCAATCATGTAGGAGAGCAGATTTCCTACGCGATTGCTGTAACCCCATTCATTGTCGTACCAGCTGACCAGCTTGAAGAAGCGGCTGTTCAGAGCGATACCGGAACCAATGTCCAGAATGGAAGAATAGGTGCAATGGATAAAGTCAGAAGAAACAACTTGATCCTTGGTTACAGCAAGAATGCCCTTCATATAGGTCTCGCTGGCCTTGGTCATAGCGTTGCAGATTTCCTCATAGCTTGTCTCTTTAGCAGTCCTGAAGGTCAGGTCAACCACAGAAACGGTCGGAGTCGGCACGCGCAGAGACATACCAGTCAGCTTGCCTTTAACCTCAGGACAAACCAGGGCAACAGCCTTGGCTGCACCGGTGGTTGAAGGAATGATATTAATAGCGGCAGAACGCCCGCCCTTCCAGTCTTTACGGCTCGGACCATCAACGGTCTTCTGGGTGGCGGTATAGCTATGAACTGTCGTCATGAGACCCTCTTCAACTCCAATGCCTTCCTTAAGGAGAACATGGACCAGCGGGGCCAGACAGTTAGTGGTGCAAGAGGCGTTGGATACAACAAAGTGCTTGGCCGGATCATACTGAGTGTGATTGACACCCATTACAACCGTGATGTCTTCATTCTTGGCCGGAGCAGAGATAATTACACGCTTGGCACCGGCAGTGATATGGCCTTTAGCCTTGGTGGCATCGGTGAAAAGTCCGGTAGACTCGATCACTACATCCACTCCCAGTTCCTTCCAAGGAAGCCCTGAAGGATCTTTGGCACTGACTACTTTGATATTCTTTCCATTTACGACCAGGGTATCCGGATCCTTATCAGGAGCGGACTTTGCGAAATCCACGGTTCCGTTGAAACGACCCTGGATGGAATCATACTTGAGGAGATAAGCCAAATTGTCTGCCGGCACGATATCGCCTACAGCAACTACTTCGACACCTTTTTCGAGAAGACCTTGTTCGGCGATAGCACGGAAAACCAGACGACCGATGCGACCGAACCCATTGATTGCAACTTTAACTGCCATATTTCTTTTAACTAATAGGAGCATCCGGTGATGGGATGCGTCACTCTTCGTTTTATACTAGATTAGGAAAGAAAAATCAACATCCAAATTTATCTCTTTAACAAATCCTCCCTTTACTCATATAAGACTTATAATTCTCTAAAACAGAAAACCTTATCATCATATTTCAAAGTCATCCAATACCTAAACCGATTCAAAGACTTAAAATAGAGATCAGCCTCTCTCTTCCAACTCTTCCACTCTTTCTCTATTTGACATATCTTTTGCTTTCTGTTTTAATCCTGTTCTAGGACAATCGCTTTCTTTTGAGAGCTCTATATAAACACACAAACACCATTTTTATCCATCGGACAATACTTTCAATTATGAAAGAGAATTTTCATCAAATTAAATGCATCGTTTTAAAACAGACTATCTCAGCACTGACAACGTCAGCTGCTCTGATTATATTCTTTATAAGTATTTTCGCTGGAACCGCCAAAGCAGATACTCTTATATCATCCCCTTTGACCTTTGAAACCAATTCTAATGGGACTGCCTGGATTTCCTATTGCGATACAAACTATTCAGGTTCTCTGTCAATTCCAGCCGCTATCGAATATGAAGGCAATATTTACTCAATCACTGCTGTTGGGCCTGAGGCCTTTTACGAATGCAAATCTCTGACGGAAGTCATCATCCCAGACAGCATCACTTGGATTGAAACTTATGCTTTCGGTGGCTGCTCATCGCTGTCCGCTCTGCGGGTCGACGCAAATAATCCCTTCTACAAGGATATAGAGGGAGTACTCTTCAGTAAAGATGGATCTCTGATCCATACTTATCCTATAGGGAAAGTGAATAGTTCTTATACGATCCCAAACGGTGTTGCCCAAATTGCATATGGAGCCTTCGCTGAATGCAATCAGCTCTCTGAACTTATCTTTCCAGAAAGCATTTCAACGATTGGAGCCTATGCTTTCTACTTCTGTACTTCGTTGACAGAAATTTGTATCCCGAAAAATGTTGTTGAGATTGAATTGTACGCTTTCTATAATTGTTCCTCTCTAAATAAAATCCAGGTAGACACAAACAATGCTGCCTTTAAAGATATTGAAGGAGTTCTTTTCAACAAAGAAGGAAACCTTTTAATTCAATATCCCATAGGCAAAACCGATATTTCCTATACAATTCCAGATGGAGTCACCAGCATAGCGGAATGTTCTTTCCATTCTTGTCCCTCATTAATAGAAATCACTCTCCCTGACAGCATCATGGCCATTGGAGAAAGCGCTTTTGACTCCTGCTCTTTACTAAACAAGATTGTTATTCCTGACAGTGTTACAGTTATTGGAGATTACGCTTTCTATAACTGTTACTCTTTAAGCGGAATTTGGGTAGACTCAAATAATTCTGTCTATAAAGATATCGAAGGCGTTCTTTACAATAAAGAAGGAACTCTCCTAATTCAATATCCTATAGGTAAAATAGACTCCTCTTATACAATTCCAAACGGCACTGTTACAATTGGAGACTTTTCTTTCTGCGCCACTGCATTGGCTGAAGTAATAATCCCTGAGAGCGTTACCGAGATTAAAAGAAGTGCTTTTGAATCTTGTGCTTCTCTGCAAGAGATTATTATTCCCGACCACGTCGTCGAAATTGGGGATTATGCCTTCTTCTACTGTTCATCGTTGAATCAAGTTACTCTCGGCAATAATCTCTCTTCCATTGGAGACTATGCTTTTTATGTTTGCAATTCCCTGACTGAAATAACAATCCCAGACAGCGTCGTTGAAATTGGAGATTATGCCTTCTTCTACTGCACTTCGCTCACTCAAGTTACCCTCGGCAATAATCTCTCTTCCATCGGTGCATGTGCTTTCTATAACTGCACCGAATTAACTGAAATCTCCTTTCCGGACAATGTTTCAACAATCGGTGAAAGTGCATTTGAATTCTGTCCATCTTTAACCACTGTTCATTTCAGTCCCAACAGCAATCTCTCTTCTATCGGAGCATACGCATTCTATGACTGTGAATCATTGGCCGGAATTTCGATTCCTGACCCTGTGACTTCGATTGGAGAAGGGGCATTCTATAACTGCACCTCTCTCTCCAACGTTACTTTTGGCAACAGTCTCATAGCAATAGGGAATTATGCTTTTGCCGGCTGCACTGCTCTCACACAAGCACTTCTTCCGGAAACTATTAATATAATTGGGGAAGGAGCCTTCTATGATTGCAACTCCCTCAGTACAGCAACCTTTGGCAGCAGCCTTGTTTTCATTGGAGAAGGAGCTTTCGCTGGCTGTTCATCACTTAAAGAAGCCATTCTTCCTGAAACCGTCACTAAGATCGGCACAGGAGCGTTTGATTCCTGCTCTTTGCTATCTCACATCACACTAGGCAATATCACTAAGATTGAAGCATATACCTTCTCTTACTGTAGGGCACTGACTGAAATTGAGATTCCCAACAGCGTCACATCTATCGAAGAAGGAGCTTTCGCTGGCTGCGGCTCATTATCCGAAATCTCTATTTCCAACAGTATCACAAATATTGGGGTAGGAGCTTTCTACGCCTGCTCTATACTAACCAGCATTACTCTCAGCAGTAATCTCACTGAAATCGGAGACTACGCTTTTAATTCATGCTACTCCTTATCTAAGATTTACTTCCGTTCTACGGTTCCTCCCACGGTAGGACCTCTGACATTTGAATATTGTCCTATGAACATGATTGTATATTATCCTGCAGGGTCAGAAGCTAACTGGGGAACTCATTGGCAAGACTTCACCACCCAGCCTTGGGATTATACCCCTGAGCCTATCGAACCCTCGCTCTCGTTCGGCAATATCACGGTAGATTCCGTAACCGGTATTACGGCTTTTACTTTGACATTCACCGGAACTCTACAGGAAAGCTCTGACGGACAGAGCTGGAACGAACTTTCAGGTATATCTAGTCCCTATACCGTCACAGTTCAAAAAAATCAAAACCGTTTCTTCCGGGTTGAGGTAAAATAACAGATTCCTAAAAATAAAAAGCACTGCTTAAGCATCAACTTACTTGCCCATTGTCTCTTTCACACGAGCCAAAAGCTTGGGTATATCCAGTCCCTGCGGGCATCTATTCAGGCAAGCTCCGCATCCTGTACAATCAGAGGCCGGCGCTCCTCTCTGAATAGGTGACATGGAAACCGTATAATCCGCCAATGCCCGCTTCATATTTTGATGCACTAAATAATTGTTATACACATAAGCGAAAATATAGCCAATGGCCACATTCTGCGGACATGGAATGCATTGATAGCATCCTGTACAATCAATGTGCCCGGGTATCTGACGAAATGCTCGGATTGCCTCCCCCAACGCTTTCCTCTCATCAGGATTCAGCATATTAGGCCGCGCCTTTGCAGCATATTTCAAGTTGGCTTCCACATCGTCTAAGGAATTCATCCCGCTTACCACTACTCCCACTTCTGGAATATCCCATAAATAATCTAGCGCCCACTCGACGTCGGACTTTTTTATTCCGGTAGAGTACAAAGCCTTCCGCATGGACTGAGGAAGATCAGCTAATAATCCCGTCCGCACAGGTTTCATCACGGCAACCCCCATTCCATTTGCTGCCGCATATTTCGGTCCCAAAACACCGGATTCATACTCATAATCAAGATAATTGTGCTGAATCAGACAAAAATCCCAGCCCGACGAAGCATCCAAAACCTTTTTGAACAGCTGCAGCCGGTCGTGAAAAGAAAATCCCATAAAGCGGATTTTACCGTCGGATTTTAATTTCTCCATCTTCTCAATCAGACGATAGGGGATTACTTTCTCTTTCCACCCACGGTGCATTATCATATGAATATGATAAAAATCGATGACATCAGTTTTCATCGCTCGGCGCGATTCATCAAAAAACTTCTCAAAATCTTCCGGCTGTTCCATGATCCACCACGGAGACTTGGACGTGACATATACCCGATCCCGCAGCCCACCAGACAGCGCTTCCCCTACCACCTGTTCGCTCTGCCCATTTAGATAGACTCGTCCGGTATCGATATAATTCACGCCTCCTTCAACCGCCCTGCGAACCATGGCTACACTTTGGTCAAAATCCACCTTTCCATCCGACAAAATCGGTAATCGAAGCATTCCAAAGCCCAAAGCAGAAACCTTTACCCCGGTTCTACCCATCAGCCGATATTGCATATTCGGGTTATAATTTAATATCTTACCCAATAACTCCTTTTGTCCATCCTCATTTTTAGTTTCTGCCCCCAGGACATTTGCCCCCAATAAAGTTCCGGCCGCTATGGAAGCTCCCGTTCGTTTAAAAAACTCTCTTCTATTCATACTTTGTTCTCTCTATTTAATTTTTAATTCAGGAATAAGAGGGTCTGAATCCACCAATTCCAGCGATTGAACCATTTCAAGAGTTCCTTGTTTGTATTTCTGAAAATGCGGAGTACGAATATGGTTTTGGTAAGCAGCCTCATCGGCATAGATTTCGAGAATCGTCACTTTATTCGGATTCTTCCTTTCAGAAGTGGCATAAAGAGTCAGAACCCCGGGTTCCAGTCTCATCGAAGCCTCAATCTCCTCCTTCAAATATGCGTTATATTCATCTAATCTCTCCGGATCAACCGTAATTTTTGAGAACCGTACAAGTTGTTTTGACACATTGGCACTCTGACTCTCCTCTCCGACATTCTTGATTGCATTCAGAGCTTTCATAGCGGGAGGGAAACCGATATATGGTAGACATTGTATGACGGCTGTCGTCAATGTCTCCTTACTTGTTCCTAGCTTTATATTGCCCAATGCGTGTGAGGCAAGCTGGGAATCAGCTTCCAACGTAGTCAGGATGCAGTAGATAAGCAATTCGCGCTGCTGTACATCCAATCCTCTACGCGTATAGATATCCCCAAAACAATATTCCGTGAGAAATTTGGATACATTCTCTCCCATTTCTCCTGGCACATCCGCCAGATTCAAGGATATTTCATCTCCGTAGAGGGGCTTTTGAATCGCCAATCCCTTTTCATAACGATTCGCCTCGGTAGTCGTTCCTTGCACTTCAAGCGGCAGAACAATCTCATTTTCTTTAAAAACCTCATTGATTACGGCAATAGCGTTAAGAGTTTTAGGAAATCCGATGAATGGAGCACACTGGTAAACAGCTTCACGCAATTCTATCGGTGTGACACCGACTCTCAAAGCCGCCGCCGCATGTGACTTCAGCTGCGGCAATGTCTGCATTACAGAAAGAACCGTACAGGTAATCAATTCCCGTGTCTTAAGATCAAGCTCCCCCACAGCAAATACCTCTCCAAAAATAAATTTCTGGAGAATTGCCATGAACTCTGGATCGCTCCCTTCTCCGGTCAAAGCCTCCCCCCCAAAAAGGGTGTTATAGTTCTGTTTACAAAGTGTAGTTCTATTCATAGCCTTCTTATTTTCTTCCGCCATTGCAGGAAATAACAACAAAGCAGACAATACGAATATTAATAATTGTTTCATATTCATTTAATTCTCCATCTCTTCAGCCCAGGATTTTAATTCTGCCTCGGAGACAGTTGCATTAAACCTTCTGCCCTCCTTCAGTAAAGCTCCCGGACAGGAATCTTTGAGATACACATTGGTTTTTCCCATGCCACTCCCACCTGAAGTAGCAAACGGTATAATCTTTTTACCATTAAGCTCATATTGCTCTAAAAAAGTATTGATAATCGTAGGAGCCACATACCACCAAATAGGGAATCCCACATAAATCGCATCATATTGCTCCATCTTCTCTACTTTGTTCTCAATCGCAGGACGACTGGATTTATCCTTCATCTCCACGCTGCTGCGGCTATGAGAGTTTTGCCAATTTAAATCCGCCTCACTGTATGGCACAGCAGGCCTGATCTCGTGTAAATCCGCCCCCAAAATAGAGGCTAATCTCTTGGCTAGCTGAGCGGTTACTCCGCTGGTACTAAAATACGCTACTAATTTTTTATTCATAATATAAATCTTATTAAATTATTGATTTCCAATCAGTTCTATCTGAACCGTTATTTGTAATGTCCTTCGTATTTATAAAATAGTGTTAATAGATTATTCTTTGTTCTTAACAATCAGATTATAAAGCTCTTAAGAAATCCCACATCAAACGTACGCAAAACTTCAGAAGAAATTAAATGGGAATCATTTTTATTTCTATTTAAATTCTCTTCTTCCTTCAACATTAGTTATATAAATCCAAACTGTGTAGAAACACTATTTCATCTTTTACTTCTTTATTAAAAAATAAAGGTGTACCTTTCCGGTACACCTTCATCTTATGAAAAAAGAATAGATATATCTAATACTTATAATGTATGTTTAGATATACGTTTAATGCATTTCTTTGCAAACTCTAAAAATTTCTCTACTGTGCGGGAATGAGGCTGCGCTTTTTTCCAACTTAATACACTGCCAAGCTCAGAAGACGGAGAGAGAGGAATAAACTTCAATCCCTCATATCGGCAATTCAGGTCCAAGGTCACAAAAATTCCCAATTGCTGCGCTGCTAACATTGCCATGTTGTAGGGTAAATTGCCACCGGCCACAACCTCAATACTCTCCATATACTCTCCAAACCAATTGCTGAGCTCATTGCGGATAATAGCGCGGCTGCTCATAATAACGGATTTTCCTTCAAAATCTTCGGGCATCAGGCAATCCTTTTTTGCAAACGGAGAATCCTCTCTGACATAAGCTCCCCAGATCTCCTTAATGGGAATGCGAATAAAATCATATTTTGAAATTTCCACCGGTTCCAACAAAAGTCCAACGTCCAAAATTCCTCTTTCTATACGCTCCTTGATATTATCGGCATTGCCGCTGTAAAAATCATACTTTACCTGGGGATACTCTTTATGGAAGGCAGTCATTATTTCCGCCAAGAAAGCAGAGCTCTTCAATTCTCCCGCACCGATGGAAATCACACCCCGAATCTCATCTTCTCCCACAAGTTCCGTTTTAGTCTTTTCAGCCAGAGCAAGCATCTCCTGGGCTCTGCGCTTGAGCAAAAGACCCTCATCAGTTAATACAATACTATGATTGCTCCGATTGAACAGCTTCACCCCCAGCTCATCTTCCAACTGCATCAACTGACGCGAAATAGATGGCTGCGACACATGCAGCAACGAAGCCGCCCTGGTAATATTCTCCTCCCTGGCTACCATCAGAAAATATTTTAATACCCTCAGTTCCATATTCTACTTCAACCTCTTAATTATGATACTTCATCACTTCCGATACTACAATACTCCTATTTATACTGAGTTTTCCTCCAAGATTCGTTCAACCGCTCTTCACTCATCTCATTCCTTAAAAAGGAAAAAACAAAATATATTTTAGCTTATAGCCTGCATCTTATTTTGAAAAACTGCACCTGAGCTCAAATACAGGATCAAAATAATTGTATTGCCCCGTGAATAACTCCACTTCTACCACAATTTGGTTATTTACAGAACGAAAAAGTTCAGGAAAAATTTCCGGCGCTCTCTTGATACAGCTCTCTTTGGAAACGGTACAAAGATATTCACCTCCGGGAATACGCATAATCTGACTGTATTTTTTAAGAATACTATCATCTTCTCTCAAATCGATAAATAAATAGGAATCCACCTTTTGATTCCTATAACAGAGCAACTGCCCATTATAAAAACCCGAATGCAATCCTTGGCGTTCCACCTCTAAAATCAATCGGTGCATAGCCGCATGGAGTGTCGAGTCTGTCTGTGTTCCCTCATAGGGGATAACCCAACACAGTTTTTCCTGAAAGCAAGCTTTTGTAAATTGGCCAATACTGCAATTTTCCGCATGGATCATATCTTGCTGTACATCGTCTAAAAAATCTAGCCGTTCCTGAATACGCTTCATCTTCTCCTGAGAAATTTGTTTTCCGTATTTCAGCAAACCGGCATAGTCTATCCAGCCATCGATTTCTGATATAAACCTCTTAAATTCTTTGAGTGGGATTCCCACTTCCACACAATATTGGATAGCTACTACAATCCTTGTCTGAGAGTAGGTATAATAACGGTATCCGCTATCCGGATCAATATAAGCAGGCTTTAAAATACTGAGAGTTTCATAGTAGCGAAGCGATTGAATATGCACCCCCGTCAGCTTAGCCAACCTCCCAATAGAAAATAACTGTTTTTTGTCCATACCCTCTCGCTTATTGACTCTCATATTATAGCAGACTTTACAATAAACTGCTGTGAGGAAAATATCAACTCACTCTATAAGATAGCAAACATAGTTAAAGAAAGAAAAACATCTATGAATTTGTTAAAAAACAAAATCAGTACATTATATCAAAGTTTTTGTGGACAGAGCCAGAGTACTCGCAAGTCATCCAATTCTGAAACAGCTTTGCTCCTGAAAAAACAGTAAAAAGATTAAATTTATAAACAACGAAACAGTATGATTAAAACAGATATAATGCTCATACCTCTCGACAGCACTGATAGAAATCAGTTCATACTTGATAATCAAGAAGCGTTCAGATTCGGCTCTCTGGAAGAATTTGGCATGCGCAATAAACACTTTGAGGAAGATGGAGAAATTATTTCACGCCGCTCCATAGAAATAGCAATAAATAAATCCAAAGGAGAAACATACCGTATTATTTATAAAGGTGAAAAGGTCGGAGGTGTAGTCTTGAGTATCAACCGAGATGAAAACAAAGGTACTCTTCAGCTGTTGTTCGTATCACCTCAGCATCACAGCAAAGGAATCGGCTATGCTGCCTGGTGCGCAGTGGAAAAAATGCACCCCGAAATCCGATTATGGGAAACCTTCACTCCATATTTTGAGACCAGAAACATCCATTTTTATGTGAACCGCTGCGGTTTTAAGATTGTGGAATACTTCAACAACCTCCATCCATTGCCCGAAGTTCATAGAGGACATATGAGTGATAAAGGTGATTTCCGCTTTGAGAAAAGAATGGAGTAAAATGTCGCATTCCTGAAACAGGAATGCAGTATATTCTTCGAATTAACCGCGCCCCATTATTTGGAGCAAAAAAACTCCATTCCGGAGCCTTTTTTAATTCAAAGGAAACTTGATGAGTCTCTCATCCTATTACAGCCGGAATCCATATGAGATAGATATCATAAAGCTAAGAATGAAAAAATAAGCCCCTGCTGATTCGCTTTAATCCGCAGGGGTCTTTCGTATACATCCGACATTTAAGAAAGAGTTATTTTAGCTTGTCATACTCCTCGTCAGTCACGGGATCTAACCATACATTTGAAGCATCCTCCCCCTCCACCTCAAAGGCTAAGTGCGCAAACCAGCTATCGGCTGCCGCACCATGCCAATGCTTCACGTTGGCTGGAATATGAATAACCGTACCCGGCAGAATCTCTACCGCAGGTTTACCCTCTTCCTGATACCAGCCTCGGCCAGCCACACCGATTAACATCTGACCTCCGCCTTTGCTTGCCTTATGAATGTGCCAATTGTTGCGGCAGCGAGGCTCAAAGGTAACATTAGACACTCTCACCTGCTCTCTGGAAATAGGTGCCAAATAGCTGTTGCCGATAAAAAACTTTGCATAAGCGGTATTGGGTTCTCCAATAGGGAAAATCATTTCTTGCTGGAAACGTTCTTTTTCGGTAGCAGCCTCATTGTCGCTCCACACCTCCTTTGCCATCCGAAAACCTGCCCAGGCATTAGGCCATCCCGCATAGAAAGCCGCCTGCGTCAATAATGCTGAAATCTCTTGACGGGTAATGCCATGTTTCTTGCCCATCTCCAGGTGCGAACGGAAGGAAGAATCCACAAGTCCCTTCCCCAGGAGAATAGAAATGGTTATCATACTGCGATCATGAAGACTGAGCGTAGTATCATTCCATACTGCCTCACCGAAAAGGACATTATCGTTGAGCTCCGCGAACTTAGGGGCAAATTCACCCAACTGGTTGCGTCCTGCTGTCTGTACAATCTTTTCCTGTGCCATAAGATCAAATGTTAAGATGCTCAATACCAAAATTAAAATAATCCTATTCATATTTATAATCAATTATTGATATTTATCAGGTATTTTCTAAAAAATATATTTATTCTATCAAAAGGTATCATCTGGAGATTGTCATAAAGATCTACATGAGTTGCCCCCGGAACAATAAGCAATTCTTTGTTATCACCTTTTAATCTCTTATAAGCATCCTCGCTGAAATAGCGTGAATGTGCTTTTTCACCATGTATCATTAAAACCGCACTGCGTATTTCCTCACTATAGGAGAGCAGCGGCATGTTAATGAACGCAAGAGTTGCTGTCTTATTGATCCCGTCGTTGGAATTAGGAGAACGGCGATGATACCCTCTTTGTGTTTTATAATAATCATGATATTGACGGACAAAGAGAGGTGCATCTTCCGGGACAGGATCTATCACACCTCCATTACGTTCATATATTCCTGTCCGATACTCCTTCGTGCGCTGCTCATTAAGCTGTTTCCTCATCTCATAACGATCTTCGACGGACATCTTATCAAAATATCCATTGGCCTGTACCCGGCTCATATCGTACATAGTTGAAGTCACCGTGGCTTTGATGCGCGGATCGTTGGCTGCGGCATTCAAGGCAAATCCTCCCCATCCACAGATACCAAGAATACCAATACATTCTCCATCCACATCTTCACGGGTCATCAAATAATCTACAGCGGCGCTGAAATCTTCTGTGCTGATTTCGGGAGAAGTAAGAGACCGAGGCATTCCACCGCTTTCTCCGCAATACGATGGATCAAATGCAATGGTCAGAAATCCGTATTCCGCTAATGTCTGAGCATAGCGTCCGGATACTTGCTCTTTAACAGCGCCATAAGGACCACTTACTGCAATAGCAGCAAGCCGCCCTTCAATATTCTTCGGTTTGTACAAATCTGCGGCTAGTGTAATACCGTAGCGGTTGTGGAATGTAACTTTCAACTGTTCCACTTTATCACTTTTCGGGAAGGTCTTATCCCATTCTTGTGTTAATGTCAGATTTTCCATATTCTTGCTGTTTTGTGCGTCGGCCGCCGAGGTATTGAATAATATCCCACATACCAACACTGTCATTAATATTAATTTCATCCTTTGTTTACAGTAAAATAATCACCTCTACGCTGATTTCGGGCTATATTTTATCCAGGGAAATATGCTGTTAATGGATGCCGAGTAGAATAATTCACTCTTTTTATACAGCTCTCTCCAAATCGTTTTCACCATAGTTTTAATGTTCCTTCACATTTTTTATAAAAAACAAAGCTGCATCAACTCGATGCATCATTAAGATAGAAGAAATAAAAAGAAATATCTAATACTTGTATTGAATACTTAGATATGCTTTTTAAACATTTCTTAATAAACTCTAACAAATTTCCTGCTCTTTGAAGAACTTTTCCTTTGCGATACCCTAGCCGATTTCTCTCCGAAAACAGCTCCTTTCATTCCGGAACCCTTTTAATTCAAATGAGACTTGATCTCTTTCAAAAGTTTTATTACAGTCTGGGGCAGAATAAAATAAAAGATGAAATATATAATATGAAAAATAGATATGCTCATAAATCGATCCTCGGGAATACAGCCGTATTCGCTCTGATTACAGTTGCTACCTTCTTTATAACAGAAAACCTTCATGCTCAGATTGTAGACAGACCTCGTCCTCAAGAATGGGATCAACTCGTCATGGGAGGGCGTTTCATGGACCGTATTCTCCCTATGCCGGAAGGAAATAAAGGAGAAAAAGTATGGGGAGTCGAAGAAGTTGCGGGACGTTTTATCGATAACGGCATCGAAAGTCCGGAAACATCCTTTTGGGGAGGAAATATTCTGAAGGGAGAAGATGGCCTCTATCATTTATATGTCTGCGGCTGGCCGGAAAACTCTCCCAAAGGACATATGTTCTGGCCTAACTCAACCGTCTATCACGCAGTTTCGGAAAAATTGTCCGGCCCCTACACTGTCCGCCAAGCCATAGGCAAAGGACATAACCCCGAAGCATTCGTTCTCGACGACGGACGAATCGTTATTTATGTTATTGATGGCTATTATATTGCCGATTCCTATGAAGGCCCCTGGAAATATGGGCACTTTGAATTCGATCAACGAGACAGAAATATCATCGAAGGGCTAAGCAACCTCACTTTTGCAAAAAGAAACGACGGCTCCCGCCTCATGGTTTGCCGCGGAGGCGGAGTCTGGATCAGTCGTGATGGTTTATCCCCCTATAGACAGATTACCGAAAAAAGGATCTATCCTCCGGTGAAAGGAGAATTTGAAGATCCGGTCGTTTGGAAAGATGAGCTTCAATATCATCTCATTGTAAACGACTGGCTGGGCCGTATTGCTTACTACCTGCGCTCTCTGGACGGAGTCCATTGGGTAGTAGAACAGGGCGAAGCCTATGTTCCGGGAGTTTCCGTTCATCCGGACGGATATCTGGAAAAATGGTTTAAGTATGAACGGCCCAAAGTTTTTCAAGACCAGGAAGGACGGGTGATACAAATGAACTTTGCCGTCATTGACACCATTAAATGGGAAGACCTGCCCAACGATAATCACAGCTCCAAAAATATCTGCCTTCCAATGAATAAAGGACTCCTCATGGAAGTCTTGAATGAAAGTCCTATCAATGAAAATACGGAAAAAATCGAGGTTTTGATCAAAGGAGAAGAGAACTTCAATCCTGCGGAAGAACTGGAGCTCTCTTCACTGCGATTTGGATCCTATAACAAAGTCAATTTCGGCAAAGGTTCCAAGGCTCTCGGGATGAAAGCAAAAGGCAAAGATCTCATTATCACCTTTGATGGGACCGACAACGGAATAGACGCAAACGAATTCGCTCCCAAATTGATCGGGAAAAATAAAAAAGGTGAAATGGTCTTCGGATATGCCAAGCTCCCATATTTGGACTACAAACCCGCGATTCTATCCAGCCTGAAGCCTCGATATAACGACGAACTTAAACAGATAGAAATCACGGTCGAAAACTTTGGGCTCTCCGCCTCCAAAGAATCCAAACTGGAACTCAAAACAACCGACGGCACTGTTTTTTCGGCTCAGCTTTCCTCCCTGGAACCTTATGGAAAAACCACTCTAAAACTGGATACCGGCGACGCTGTCAAATTAGAAGGGTGCGAACTGACCATTACTGCCTCAGACAAAATCCTCCATCAGCAGAAATGGTAATCTTTCTCGATCAGATCCTTATACCTGATATAATATAAATTGATGTTGAATCAATGAACAGGTGCCCTGCGACTCTCGTTGATGGCACCTGTTCATAAATTGTTTTATGGAAAACCGATTTCCCATAAAAACATCCCGTAAAAAAACATGATTAACATCCGTAAACCGGAGGCTGAACTCTGACAACACGCTGACCTGCTGCGCGCAGGCTCCAAGCCGTTTTCTAATCCCCTGCGCATTAATACGAGCGGTATCAACAGATTATTGAGAACTACAACAACAAGCAGGAAACCAAGGCTGCTGTGAATAACCTCATTTGGGATACCTTGAGGACAGCATTATCAAAGTGTTACCCTCAAGCTAGTATCCTTGGATACCTCCCAAAAATCTATGAATATGTGAATACGGACTATCCTGGCATGGCATAATAGGATAGAAGGAGCGGTTTGTTATAGCCACTCACCCTGTGAACTAATCCGCCGGAAATATATCCGTCATCTTATAGACGCCTAAGTTATCAAACCAGCACCTATCTTGCGGGGTCGTCTGACCATTTACATTCAGGAGCACGATTAAGAGATCCACATCTTCGGGTACTTTCACCACTCCCCCGGCATACTCCCAGTTCTCACCGTTTTCCATACGCTCCCCCGGTTCAAATACAAAGGTCTTATCATCATGCCAGCGCACCCAGCTGTAATCCTTCTTTTGCCAACGCACCATGATATCCATTGCCCCGCTTCCTTGAATCATAGCTTGGGCTTCTACATAATAGGTTTCCCCGGGTTTAACCGGATATCTCTGCATCAAAGTTCCTCTGGCCACACCTGCCGCACGGGCACTCCCCTCTCCGACTTGAAAATCACAGCTGAAGACCCCTTCGCTGCCGGTATCCTGCCAGGGAATATATTGAGGCGGCACAACATCAATCACTTCTCCTTCAAGCTGTTTTCCATCAGATTCTTTCGGACAATCCTCAAAACAAGGATTCTGAGCCAAGTTGATCAAAGTTCCCTTTCCTCGAGCTTGAGAGATCTCCTGACGGGCTGCGGTCTGCGGATCCTTTGCCCATTCAATGGCACGAGTTACGCCCGGCAAAGCTTCTTCCCAAGGACGGCCTTTGCCGATAGTTTCGCTGATTTTACTTTCCATCCATCCATCATAAGGAGGCATCGGCCACCAGCGGCTCTGCTCTCCATAAACCCAGACATACTGATCTGCCGCCTCCCGTGCGGCGGAAAGATTCCGGTAGAGCCGTTTCAGGCGGGAACCCTCCAAGGGCGGGAAATAGAACACACCGCCTTCATTCAGATACATATCCAAATAAAATCCAAACCCCGCCTGGACCTGCCGGCGATACTTCTCCCGATTCTCAGGGGCAACCAGATTCATTGCCGCACCGTTCCAAGAGCGCATCTGGTGAGCAGCAGCCAAATACTCCTCCCGTGAATTCATGTAATAGCCATTCTCACATCCATCCACCAAAATCATTTCTGGCAGTGCGGCATCCAGCATCCCATCAATAAACGAGGGCAAAAGGCCATAATGTGCTCCCTGGAGGAAACGTTCCGGAGATTTTCCCGCGCAAAGTTCTCCTATCTGGAAATTGATGCTGTTCATCCAAAGCGGCATCACTACCGCACTCGGATACTCCGAGGCAATGGCCTTCATAAACCGAGCTCCCTGTTTTCGGGCCAGTTTACAGGTCTCCGCAAAGCTTAACCCCTTCTCCGGTTTCCAGCAGAACTGCTTCTCTCCGTAAGACTCAAAGTCCGGAGCAATCCCCCTGCTTCCCGTCTGAAAAGCAACCCGGGCCGCAATTCCTACTTTATCTGCCAATGCGCTCCAGCCTTCGTCGTCATCCCAATTGAGATTCCCCGGAGAAGCATTAAAACGGATAAAATTATGATGAAACTTCTGGAAACGGCATGACTTTAGATCCTCTACAGCAGGAATAAACCACTCCCATTTCCACTTGCTTTTATCCCAAGCCCACTCGGTATGATGAATGCCCCCCTCCTCATCCTTGCCGCTTAGGCGATAGATAACTCCGTCAAAAGGAGCTGCGGACTCCATCTCTACATAATTACTCCGAAGAAAACTTGTATCCGGAATATCCCATCCTAATTCGATAAACAGTTTCCCTCCGTTTTGACGATTCAAAATTTTAGAATTATCCTTCACAGGGTCTGTATTTACAGAATTCCCCTCAGAAGCCGAAACTAAAACTGCGCAGAGAATAAGACAAAAACCAAGTATTCTCCTCGTGAATCTTCTCCCCCATTTCCAACAATTACTCCAAATATTTTTCATCATTTATCTCTCTCCATTAAACGATTCCATCATAAACACATCAATTCCGATCATTCTTTGAGGGAAGGATGAGTTCCCAAGGTTCCTCCTAAATTATAAGTTTGGTTATTAGGCAAATCGCCCCGCCCCACTCCGAGCTCCATCAGTTCTTTAAGCTCCTGCAGATGAGCTTGATAAACCTCTCTCGGTCCAACATTATATTTCTTACAGAGACTCGCCGCCATACCGACGACCTCTCCCATAATCCCACAGGTGCGCATGACCCGGGTTGTTCCCAGCGCAATATGTGTCACACTGATATTTCGTCCCGCCATAAAGAGATTCTCTACATTACGTGAATAAAGACAGCGATACGGAACCGGATATGGATAAATATTATTCTGCACGGCAATAGCCTTGAACTCCTTATTGGGGAAATACTTTGTATTCTTCGGATCGGGATAATGCAAGTCGATGCTCCAAGTGGTACTGCCGGCCGCATCGGGATAGATCACAAAATCCAGAATATCATTCTCCGTCAGAATATGATCTCCCAGCAGGCGGCGTGACTCCCGCTTACCCGCTATATAAGCCACCCAATCCAGTGCCAGATTCTTATATTTTTCTAAGCCCGACTCATTCTTAAGCCAAGACCAATTGGAAAAAACAACCAGCATCCCATAATCCCGAATCTGCTCCGCTTCTCGAATCTGATCTTTATTCAGACCCGTCTCCCAAGTCCATTCACCCATTGTTACCTTTTCGGCATTTTGAGCATTAAAATCAATTCCGTACTTAAACTTCGGGAACGAAGACTCCTTCCCCGTATCAACCGAATACCACTGAACCGAGGCCCCTAGAGTCATCTTATCGGCTATCTCCGGAGCCTGCGGTTCTCCATGCTCAGAACGAGGTTCCCTACCCATTCGATAATTGGCTCCGGCCAATACTCCGACCGAACCATCTCCGGTACAATCCGCAAAGAGCGGCGCCGCCAGGGCAATCTCCTGCCCCGTTTCCGTATGCCGAGCCAATACCTTCTCTATTCTGGATTTTCCGTCTTTCACTACACCATAAACATGGTGATTGAGGAACAGAGTAATATTCGGCTCTGCCAAAACAAAATCGAGTTTCTTCTGATCCTCGTAATACTCTGCCGGACGGGCATTCCCGCCCCGTGCTGGACCAAACTCTTTCTGCAAATCACCCAGATTACCATAAGGTCCCGTTTCGATACGGCCGCCTAGATGAACCCGGACATCCGAACTATTATTGCCGCCCAAGATAGGTCTATTTTGCACTAGGGCAACCTTTAATCCAAGCCGTGCTGCGGAAACTGCCGCACTGATTCCGGCTACTCCTCCGCCTGTAACTACTAAATCAAACGCTCCCGCTTCCGGAGGCACCTCCGGCAAACCTAACAGCTTATTGCGGAATACCCTCAGCTCCGGATCCCGATTCGGAATCAGCTTTGCCTGTTCTGAAGGCTCGCCTTGCAAATCAGTCGTAAAATAAAGCGCATCACAGCGTCCATTAAACCCGGTCAAATCTTCCAGGCTTAACGTGACCTCTCCGACCGGAAGCTCCATCTCGCCGGCATATTGCCAAACCCACTCTTTTCCTTGAGTTCCCAGGGAACCCAAAGGCTGCGAATCATTGATGCGTAGATTAAATTTCCCCGGTCCCTCTCCATCATACCAGGGAGAGGTCCAATTATAGGTCCGGACATAGAGTCTGTATTTTCCGGCTTCTGGAATCTGAACCTGGGTAAAGGCCTTCTCCACAGGCTTTCCTAATCCGTGAGCCATCAAGTAACTGGAACCCATCAAATCCATATATTGATTATCTACCACCCAGCCGCCTTTGTGACTGAAATTCTCAGCCTCGATAAAGAGTTCTGCCGCCCGGGCAGAATTCGAATTTAATAAAAGCAATAAGGCTAAAATTATATAAATTCTCATAATATCTCCATTTATATCTTTATAATTTTATCATTTAAAAATCCTTAAACATCAAATCCATTCAAAACAATCCGGACCGTTTCTTACTTATACTCCAGCCAGGCTGTCACTTCAGTATCCGTATCAGAGAGAAAACGAATCCATCTGGCTTGGAATGAATCCGGAAGCTGCTCAACAAACTTTTCTCCCGGCTTAACCGTATAAGACTCATACTCCATCCAATCACCATTCCCGGTCGGATCAATCTCAACTGTTATAACCACATTTTTACCGGATTGATGAGATAATGAAAGGATCTTTTTATCATAAAAAGCAATCAGATAAGGATCGGAGGCAACTCCCGCCTTTACCTTCTCATTCTTCCAAGGTCCTCCTTGACCAACAGGTTTCCCTAAAGACCATAAATCATCTATGACTCCAACCCAAACGGCTGCTTTTCCATCATCAGAAATGACAATATGAGGATTATCTCTTCCTTCTTCCAGGGTCACTCCCGTTAAAACCAGCATCCCTCGATAGGAGGCATAATCATTGATATGGTAATTATGGGTCGATATCGGACGAATTTTGGCATATCCATCCGCATTCTCGGCCGGAAGCTCATAGAATGTTCCCATACAGGAAAAAAGATCTCGCTCCGTCGCAACCTCTCGGCAAACTCGAAGCCTCCCCTTCTCTGTCAAAGCCTTATAATCTTTGTTACCCAAAGGCAGCCGCCAACGGCGGCCAAAATCATCCACTACCAGAACCGAGCCCTCTTCTATCGTTATCACCTTTTCAGGAATTGCGAACTTACCACGGATAAAATCCGCCGTCTGCACATCTTCCTTACGAACCAATTCTAACTTATCCCCCATTTCATAATAACCGGTTTCCGTCACCTCTCCGTCGGTGACCATATTAGCCAACACCCCCAAAGCACGGCGGTTTTTCCCCAATCCATACAATAAACCTCCGGTTGTGACTCTCTTATCAATCGGAGTCAACCCTCTATAAATAGGATCAGGAGCCGTCTGCCGAGAATCGAGAGACATATAATTAAAGCTTATTGTCGCCGCCGTATCCTTATCCGCTCTCACCCGAATCCACTCTCCTTTCTCTGCTGAGACAAAAGGAACAAAAACCGCTTTTCCGGCATCCACTGTCACGGTTTTCAAAGTTTTCCACTCATTATTGCCGGCTTCATCTACCTCAAACGTAAAACTCACCGTCTGCTTCCCCTCATTTCCCACCCAACTGCAGCGCTGGGCCCAACCGCTGAAAAGGAACGGTTCAGATACTTCATCAGCTTTTATATTTTCTCCAGCCCAGACAGCTCCTTCCGCTGCGGCAGGCCCCAATTCATCCGGCTTTGTCAAAGAGGTAAACCACAAATTGGAATTGGATTGAGCCGGCCCCTCGATATTCCCCTTTGCTTTGCGCTTATTCAAAAACTCTTTTTGAGCCGAATCATCACAACCAAAAACCAGCTGATCATTCCAGCGGGCAAAATCACCAATCACCTTTAAATAAGCGGAACGCGGACGAATCCCGGCAGAATTATCGGCGGTAAACCCGCTCGGAAAATCCCAAAACATCCCGTGCATCGTCATTAGATAGTCAGGCTCAGCCTCCGTGCCTATATCGCGAATACGAGGCCATTCCGTATTCCAACCATGTGCACCATCATAGCTATGACTGGCTTTGGGCAAACGATAAAAAGTCCATCCTTTTCCCGGATCGCGTACTCCTAAAATAAGTGACTTGTAATCCCAGCCTATCGTCCAAATCGGATCCGTCTCCGGATTCTCATTCCCGTAAATACCGCCGGGACCGGTTACCTCCGTAAACTGATTCCGGCGAATCGTTTTCCACTCTTCTCCATCCCATTCTGCCAAAACTCCGGCCTCTACATCAAATTTTTTCAACGCCTCCTGTGTCCCCTCGCCGTTATTTGTATAATATAAACGGCCTTGGCCTGAATAAAGTCCCTTCCCATGCACTCCCGGCAGAGAAGCCCTTCTCGGGGAGGGCTCCATACTCTCCTGCTTTCGCTGATTTTTATTTCCATCCTGATACAACTCTTTTACTTTCAACGTACTTACATCAACTTCGTAAAAACCCTCCTCCATAGTTCCATAATAGATTTTGCCGGCAGGATCCGTTAAATGACGCGCGTTCCCCGTATGGCGTCCTGACATTGCGTTATAGGGAATGACTCGCACTCTCCCCGTTTTATCTATTACATAAGGTCCTATAAAAAGCTGATTACTCTCTTTATGAATCATCCGGTTCGCAGGGGTTCCTCCGATACTTTCCTGCCGTATAATCTGCCGGTAATCCGGTGTCACCTCATAAAGTTTATCGGAAGAACCATTCGGCAAATGAGGCCCATACGTAATCACCCATAAACGATCCGCCCAAGGCACAACCGCTCCGGTCCCACACTCCCCTTCATTATTGTAATACGCCAATTGAGGATAAATACCGGAAATCGATTCTGGAACTTCCCCTGACGCTCCACGCAAAGGACTGCCCATCATTGACAAAGCCGCCAACAAACCTGCTGTGACACTCAACTTCATATTCATCTTATTTAGAGTACATTTTATCTTTTATAAAACGATCGTCAGGCAGATTTGTTTTAGGAAACTCCATTAAATTCCGTCAAGCCCTGACTAAATATTTACCATGAATCGTCACTAATACTCTCTTTTCCAAAATACAATCTATATTCGGCGTCTGTCAAGCACTTAAACTTGCATAAAAAAGTCTCCTCCTAATCTGCTTTGGGTTCAGTCAATTTCCATCAAATTCCGGGAAAAGCTCTCTCCCTCCATAGAAGTTAAATCCGGAACTCATACTCCAGATAAAAGGTTAAAAAAATTTAAAGAATTCCTCCCTGATCAGGTCAAATTCCGGATCTAATGCTCCCAGGAAAATCTAAAACCGGATAACACCGTGCTGAATATCCCTGCCAGTCAAATAGATCAAATTGATTGGAATAGCGCAGAAACAAACGCCTTGCAGTTCTCAAACCTCGGAACAGTAAACAAATTCCTGCTTAAGCGTATTTGAGAACAATACTGAAGATAATATTGCCGGCATCTCTGAGCCGATCCGTCAATTTCTCCAAAACCTCCTGTAAACTCTTGGCGGCAAAGATTGTCGAAAGTGACTCATTCTTGCTCATATACATATTTTCCACCAAGTGAGACATGAGCATATCCGACTTACTCTCGCAAAAACGCAGCTGTGAATTCAGTTCTTCCGCATGAGTGATATTAGACTTAATTCGAATCTGTTTGACTAACTCCACCAATACCTCTGCCGCTTGCGCCATCAGCTCAGCCTGTCCTTCAAAATACTCACTCTTCAGCCTTGTTTTAAAGACAAAATACTGAGACATAAACTTTTCTGAAGTCTTACTGATTCGAGTCAGAGCAATAGCCAACATTTCGATATCTTCCCGCTCAAGCGGCGTAAGAAACGTCATGCAGAGTCTATGCGCTATCTCATCATTAAGTTCTCGGCTCCGACGTCTCTTTTGTAAAATCTCATCCACCGACTTGAACTGATCCGGGTTTGCCAAAGCCTCCGACAGAGTTTTTACGCTGGACGCGCTTGATGCGGCCAATTCCTCGATTAAATCAAAAAACAACTCATTCCGACAAAGAAACCTCTGTAATGAAAACATAAGCTCTACCCAAATACAGCGTTAAAACCGCTCTCAAGTTTATTATTCTTTAAAATTAGCTTTATGTGAAGGAAAATTTATTCTAGATTTCTTTATTTTTGAACACCTTCGCACTTTCTTATTCTGAAACTTGATCTCTACATTCCATTATGTTATTTTTAATTACGGCATAATTAAAAAAGCGTTCGAGAAAGGTCCCATAACAAATGAAAATAGGTGTTATCTCTGATACTCACAATGTTCTTCACCCTAAAATATTGCGTGAATTCCGTGGAGTAGATGTGATTCTCCATGCTGGGGATATTGTCCAACCCATGATTCTGGATGAACTCCGCACCGTTGCTCCTGTAACGGCCGTCTGCGGCAATTGCGATGTCTCCGAGTGGGGATATGACCTCCCCGCTTCCGTAGAACTCAAATTCGGAAACCGCCGAATCTTTATGATTCATGAATTCCCGGGCTGCAACCCTCATCATCTTCCTCCGGCCCTCTACAGCAGATGGAGTATCTTCCGGCCGCAAATTGTCATTTTTGGTCATACTCATAAGCCGGATAACCGGCAAACCGCCCAGATTCTCTTCTTCAATCCTGGTTCCCCTACTCTTCCTCGAGGAGGCCATCATCCCTCCATAGGGATACTGCATCTTACGCAAGATACCGTTATCGGAGAGCATATCTATCTATAAAATAGCCGGAAAATCTTAACAAACTTCCTATAAAGTCTGTTCTCAAAACGCCAAGCAGGAAATACCTCCGCTTAACACATCGTGTATCTCCTGCTTGATTAAATCTCGAAATAGAGATTCCGAGAACGCTGAATTACTTCACTCGCTTGATTCTCCAAAAGCATTGCTCCGAAGTATCTTCGCTTGACAGTCTCTGCGTCATGGAAACCGGCTGATTTCCGTTATCTGTCTCCGGAACAATAATTTCTTCTCCCCACTCCTCAAAGAGCCCCTCCGGATTCTCCGCCCGTTCCAGCTGATAGACCTCTCCGGGCTCTCCTTCCCAGGAAAAAATCAATTCTCCTTCGGCATTCTTCGTCAGCTGAAACTCCAAAACCTCACCGGAAGCCATAGACACTTCCGCCTCGGCCAAGGGCTCTGCTACAATAGGCGTACAATAATCCGTCTCATAAGCCCAGCCTAGAATACTAAACCGGATATTCCCCTCTGAATCGCTCTTCATCCGATAATGGATATATCCATACCTGGCGAATTCAGCAACCGGATCCTCATATCTTGTCTCTTGGAAAAACCTTACTCCTATAACTCCTTCTGTTTCAGGAATAAATCCGACTGCCTGACAACTTTCATACCAGGGGGGCTCAAATACAAGCGCCGCAAGATTGGCGCGTCCTGTATTCGCCTCATAGTTGCGAGATAAATAGTGGCTATCGGAAGAATAAGGAGTATAAGCTCCTTTAGGCAGCAAATAGTCTCCAGGTATCCACGGTTCTTTCCACTTTCCTTTCCACTGATACCGACTGTTATCCGTCTGCCCTGCGATTAGAATCTCTTCTCCAATGGTTGAGCCAAAGGGTACCGCCGGCACCCATTTCCCATAAAACTTTCCTTCCAGAAAAGGACTCTCCGGCTCCTCCTCCTGTATTAAAATATCCGCATGATCCAAATCCACATAAACGCCCAAAAATAGAATACTACTGTAATTGAATTTATCTGCATCACCAAATCCAACCATGACATCAATCTCTTCATTCATGTCAAAATCGATTGGAATCTGATCTCCGCAGCCACGATAATATGGATCATATTTATCTCCTTCTTTCCCATGGATAATATCAAAGCCCTGGACTCGGAATTCTCGAACTACGGCATGAGTATTCGCTCGCGAAAAAAGAATAACAAACAACAGCATCAGAAAGATCCATCCGCTCTTTCCCGCTCGCAAACACAATCTCTTTTGACTCTCTTTCATCTTCATTTTCTCCTCTTTAAATAGCTTCATCTTTTTATTACTTTTATTACTTCACTCGCTTAATCCTCCAAAAGCATTGCTCTGCAGTATCTTCGCTTGACAATCTCTGCGTCATGGAAACCAGCTGGGCTCCGTCAACGGCCTCCGGCGTAATCTCCTCTCCCCACTCCTCAAAAGAGCCCCATGGATTCTCCGCCCGCTCCAGCTGATAAACCGCTCCGGGAACCCCTTTCCAGGAAAGCGTCAATCCCCCGTCCGTATCCTGCTCCAGTTGGAATTCCAGTGGATCATTATCCGGGGTAATAGTCTTCATCCCTAACGGCTTCGCTATAATTGGCTTATTGTATTCCGTCTCATAGGCCCATCCCAGAACCGTAAAAACTACCTCTTTATCGCTGCGATTGAACATGCTGTAATGTATATAACCATAATTACACCACTCTGATACTCGATATTCGTATGGGGCAAAAAATCTTACTCCAATCACCCCTTCTGTCTGTGGAAGAGAACCTTTTGTTACATAAGTCCCATCTTCTTCTCCTAAGCTGCTTCCATTCCATGAATAAGCAATCTCTCTATTGACTATCACTTCACCATCCTTATCCTTGTTCCGGCACAGATAATGCCAATCCGCATCTATACAGGTACCCACTATTTCCCATCTATATTTAAAATCATCCGTATTATTGGGAACCTCAATTTTATTTCCGATACTTGTCCCAAATGGAATAGGAGCACACCAAATATGTGTTCTTAAAAAATCTTGAAACAGGGAATCATCACCAGTTAAATCGCAGCTAATAATCTCAGTAAACCGCTTATTGCTAACAACTCCTAGCATACGGCTAAACGCCCACCTGCTATAGCCGATCATCACATCTATCTCACCATCCAGATTAAAATCGATTGGCATACTCAATTCGCCCCATGCATACTCCGAACTATAAACAGGCGGCCAAATAATATCAAAGCCCTGGACTCGGAATTCTCGAACTACGGCATGAGCATTCGCTCGCGAAAAAAGAATAACAAGCAGCAGCATCAGAAAAATCCATCCGCTCTTTCCCGCTCGCAAACACAATCTCTTTTGACTCTCTTTCATCTTCATTTTCTCCTCTTTAAATAGCTTCATCTTTTTATTACTTTTATTACTTCACTCGCTTAATCCTCCAAAAGCATTGCTCTGCAGTATCTTCGCTTGACAATCTCTGCGTCATGGAAACCAGCTGGGCTCCGTCAACGGCCTCCGGCGTAATCTCCTCTCCCCACTCCTCAAAAGAGCCCCATGGATTCTCCGCCCGCTCCAGCTGATAAACCGCTCCGGGAACCCCTTTCCAGGAAAGCGTCAATCCCCCGTCCGTATCCTGCTCCAGTTGGAATTCCAGTGGATCATTATCCGGGGTAATAGTCTTCATCCCTAACGGCTTTGCTATAATTGGCTTATTATATTCCGTCTCATAGGCCCATCCCAGAACTGTAAAAACTACCTCTTTATCGCTGCGATTGAACATGCTGTAATGTATATAACCGTAATTACACCACTCGGATACTCGATATTCATATGGGGCAAAAAATCTTACTCCAATCACCCCTTCTGTCTGTGGAAGAGAGCCTATCGTCATGTGAAGGACCTCCCCTTCTTGCCCCACATAGCTTCCATCTATAGGCAAGAGCGGTATAGCAATTTCTCCATAGTCTAACCTATCGGAATCCTTATCTTTGTTCCGGCACAGATAATGCCAATCTGCATCTATATAAGCATTCAAATTCATTACCCATCTATATTTAAAATCATCCGTATTATTGGGAACCTCAATTTTATTTCCGATACTTGTCTCAAATGGAATAGGAGCACACCAATCCCCTGTAAAATATTGTTCCAAAAAAGGATATTCAATCGGTGGATCATAAGAAATTATCTCCGCAAATCCCTTATTAAAACCAACTCCTAGCTCAGGCTTAGGATACACCGGAACATTATCCACCCACCTGCTATAGCCGATCATTACATCTATCGCACCATCCAGATTAAAATCGATTGGCATACTCAATTCGCCCCATCCATACTCCGAGCGATAAGCAGGAGGCCAAATAATATCAAAACCTTGGACTCGGAATTCTCGGACTACGGCATGAGTATTCGCCTGCGAAAAAAGAATAACAAGCAGCAGCATCAGAAAGATCCATCCGCTCTTTCCCGCTCGCAAACACAATCTCTTTTGACTCTCTTTCATCTTAATCTCCTCCTTGATGCTAACCTGAAATCTATATACTCCTGATATCCTATATATCGACTTGTGCTTAAAACCTCAGAATTACTTACTGATGTTAACAGATAACCCTGCTAAGAGAATTCCAAAAAATATTTTTTTCAAATTAAACTTATTCAACATAATATCCACTTCAAACCCAATTTTCTTCATATTAGCATATTAAAAAAAAGAAAAAAAGTTTTTTTAAATTTTTGAAAAAATTTTGGAATGTCCTAACCGCAAACAATCCTAGAGGGTCTCTTGAAATCGAAAATAACCGCTCTAAACCCGGATTGAATAAGAAAAAGGGCAAGTAGAAGACGTGAGATTAACGCTTGATTCCGAGAAGTTCCTCGGCTGCGGCTATCTCTTCGGACGAAGGAGTTTTAAAATCTTTGAGAGTATAGGGAATACCCAATTTCTCCCATTTAAACAGTCCCAGCGTATGATAAGGCAGCACCTCCACCCGGGTAACCGTTTTGAGCTCACCGATAAAGTCACGCAAACGTTTGAGTCCCTCCGGATCATCGGTCAATCCGGGAACCAAGACATGGCGAATCCAGAGTTCCTTCCCTCTTTCAGAGAGACGGCGCGCCATTTGGAGGATATTTACATTATCTTTGCCGGTTAAAGCTCGATGTTTTTCCGGATCAATCTCCTTAAGATCCAGCAGAAAAAGATCCGTGACCTCCATTAACCGCTCAAATTGGTTTTGGAAAGCCTTCTCTTCACTATACGGTTCACCGGCCGTATCCAACGCCGTATGAACCTCTTTTCCTTTAGCTAAACGGAAAAACTCCGTTGCGAACTCCATTTGAAGGAGAGGCTCTCCCCCGCTGAGAGTAATTCCTCCATTCATACCCTCCGCATTTTTTTTCATCCAGTAGGTACGATACCTCCAAGCTTTGGCTAAAAGATCTTCGGGACGGTAAATTTCCCCCTTGCCGCAACTCCACGTCTCCGGGTTATGGCAATAGCGGCAACGTAAATGACATCCCTGGAGGAATATGACATAGCGCACCCCCGGTCCGTCTACCAGACCAAAAGTTTCCACCGAATGGACATATCCCTCCATAGATGTTACGCGGTATATGCAGAGAACAAACCTTTAAGAGGCTTGCTCTCAGCTAATTATAATTCTTTATGACAGGTACGGGCAATCACATCCAGCTGCTGATCACGGGTCAAATCGATAAATTTGACAGCATAACCTGAAACACGAATCGTGAAATTGGCATATTCTTCCTTCTCGGGATGCTCCATCGCATCGATAAGCTTCTCTTTACCAAATACGTTCACATTCAGATGATGAGCCCCCTGATCGAAGTAGCCATCCATTACCTGGACCAAATTGGTAATTCGCTCTTCCATATTGTGTCCGAGCGCATCTGGATTGATAGTCTGAGTATTGGAAATACCGTCCAGTGCCCACTCATAAGGCAACTTGGCGACAGAATTCAATGAGGCCAACAGACCGTTTTTCTCCGCGCCATAGCTGGGATTCGCACCCGGTGAAAGAGGTTCACCTGCGCGGCGTCCATCCGGCATATTACCGGTGGCCTTGCCATAAACAACATTCGAGGTAATAGTCAAAATAGAGGTTGTAATTTCCGAATTACGATAAGGACGATGGCGGCGCAGCTTCTCGCGGAAGGTCTTCAGCAGCCATACGGCAATCTCATCCGCACGGTCATCATCGTTACCATAGCGAGGGAAATCACCCGTCGTCTCAAAATCCATAATCATGCCGTCCGGAGTACGGATCGGCTTCACCAAAGCATACTTGATGGCGCTGAGCGAATCAACTACGTGGGAGAATCCGGCAATTCCTGTGGCAAAAGTACGTCGCACATCCGTATCAATAAGTGCCATCTGCAGTGCCTCATAGTAATACTTGTCGTGCATATAATGAATCAGGTTCAACGCGTTGACATAGATTCCCGCCAGCCAATCCATCATCACCTCAAACTTCTGAATCACATCTTCATAATCCAGGAATTCAGTCGTAATCGGTCTGAGCTCAGGGCCTACCTGCTCCTTAGTCCTCATATCGCGAGCGCCATTCAGAGCATAGAGCAGGCACTTGGCCAAATTAGCACGTGCCCCGAAGAACTGCATCTCTTTGCCCGTCTGAGTTGCTGAAACACAGCAGCAGATCGAGTAATCATCGCCCCAGACCGGTTTCATCACGTCATCATTCTCATACTGTACCGAGCTGGTTTCGATAGAAACCTTAGCAGCATACCTCTTGAAGTTCTCAGGCAGCGAAGAGGTATAGAGAACCGTCAAATTCGGCTCCGGCGAAGGCCCCATATTTTCCAGCGTATGCAGGAAACGGAAATCTGTCTTGGTTACCATCGCCCTCCCATCGACTCCCGTACCGGCTACTTCCAGTGTCGCCCAGACGGGGTCTCCCGAAAAGAGCTGATTATAGGAAGGAATACGGGCAAACTTGACCATACGGAACTTCATCACCAAATGATCAATCAGTTCCTGAGCTTCCTTCTCAGTCAAAATTCCCTTGCGCAAATCACGCTCAATATAAATATCCAGGAAAGTAGAGATTCGACCCACGCTCATGGCGGCGCCATTCTGCGTTTTAATTGCGGCCAAATAACCGAAATAGAGCCACTGTACGGCTTCCTTGGCAGTACGTGCCGGCTCGGAAATATCATATCCATAGGATTCGGCCATCTTCTTCAACTGCCCCAGGGCCTTGTACTGCATGGAAATCTCCTCACGCAGACGGATGATATCATCCGACATGATTCCATCCCCGCAATTCTCAAAATCCTTGGCCTTTTCCTTCATCAGGAAATCCACACCGTATAGTGCTATACGGCGATAATCTCCCACAATACGGCCGCGGCCGTAGGTATCAGGCAATCCCGTCAATAGCTTGTTATGACGAACCTTGCGCATGACTGGAGTATAAGCTCCGAACACCCCTTCATTGTGAGTACGAGAGTACTCCGTAAAAATCTTATGCAGCTCAGGGCTGGGCGTATAGCCATAAGTAGTACAAGCTTCTTCGGCCATTTTAATTCCGCCAAACGGCATAAATGCCCTCTTAAGAGGTTTGTCGGTCTGTAAACCTACAACTTGTTCCAGGTCTTTATACTCTTCACTGATATAACCCGGAGCATGAGAAGTAATTGTGGAAACCACGTCGGTATCCATATCCAAAACACCGCCCTTGGCTCGCTCTTCTTTCTGAAGTTTTTGCAAAACACCCCACAGTTTATTTGTAGCATCTGTGGGGCCTTCCAAAAATGATTCGTCGCCGGAATATGTCTTATAATTTCTTTTGACAAAATCCCTTACGTTGATTTCTTCCTTCCAAAGACGGCCTTCAAATCCGTCCCATTGCTCATATTGATACATATACCTGCCGTATGAAAAATCTCCGGCACAACTTCGTACCGGAGCAAAGATGTTCTCTCTTTTTATGAAGTTAGCATCTGCCAACTTACAGAGATAAAGTTACTATATTTTTTAAAAATTGCAAGCTTTTAACTATAAGTTTTTCTTTTTTAAAACTAATTAAATAAAGAAGAAAATATAATAATAATCGTTTTTTCGTATTTTTAGCCTTTTTTTCAAAAAAATTGGGCAGAGAATTCTCTGCCCAATGCAAAATTACTTTTCTTAAGAAACCTTATTCAGCTTTTTTCTCCTCAGCTTTAGCATCCCCCGGCTCGCAAACCAAACGAATACCACACCAATTAGCAGAGGCTAACCACCAGATGCTCTTCGGAATATTAGGATCCATATCGTTCCACTCTTCGGCTTCCTCATCACGTGAGGCACAGCGAATAGAAGTGGATTCTGATTCCCAATGTCCGCCTCTGAGAATTGCCCATTCCTGATCCGGAGTCTTAGGCTGCACCCATTCGGCAACATTGCCGAGCATATCATAAAGACCAAATTTATTGGGTTTCTTCTTGCCTACCAACTGAGTTGTGAAATCAGAGTTATCGATGAACCAAGCATAATCGCCGGCATCATCCGCACTCTCGCCCCAATAGTAAGGAGTGGTCGCACCCGCACGGGCGGCATATTCCCATTCTGCCTCCGTCGGCAGACGATATTTCTTACCGGTCTTCTGGCTCAGCCATTCACAATACTTCTGCGCGCAGAAGAGCGTCATACCAAAGGCTGGATGATTGCGGCTGTCTCCCAGACCACGGGCAATTGTTCCATAGGGAGAACTCGGGCGGCAGATACCATTAACATTCTCTTTCTTCTTAACCTCTTTGGTCAATTGAACTTGCAGCTCATTATTGAAGACCCAAGGAGTAAATTGACTCCAAGTAATTTCGGTCTTGCTCATATAGAATGGCTTAATTTCTACATCTTCCTGATCCAGATCATACTCGCCTCGGCCTTCTTCCTCTGCGGTAGCACCGATCTTAGCTTTTCCACCGGGAATAGCAATCATATCGATTTTAATACTCGTTCCGGGAACTACTTCGGTATAATTCTCCATTTTTGGAGCATCAGCAGCAGTTGCAGCCGTATTAAGCGCGGCCAACGCGGCCAGCACAGCAGTTGTTAAGAATACTGATTTAAACATAAAAATCTTTCTTTTCCTCTTCCCCCTTATTTTGACGGCACGGGAATATTCTTTATTCATTTATAGCTTTTTTGAAATTTTCTCTAAAGCCTCTTCAGTTTGATAAAACAAACCGTTCTTGTCAAACACCTAATGACTTCAAATAGAATTTTATTTTTCTTCGGATAATTTTCTTACTCCGATATGATTGGCATTATGGCGCAGATAACCTGGAATATTGGCGTTGCCAATAGGAACATTCATCACCTTGGCCTTACCGTTTTCTCCCCGAACAACCATTGTTGTGGAGCCGCCACCATCCAGATTAAGCCCCTCCCATGCACCAAAACTCTTCAGCCATTTTCCAACCTCCTCCAAGCTGGCTCCCATGCTGAATCCCGGCTGGCGGCCGTCTATTGTCATCAAATATACATATCGCCCATCTTGAGAAATTCCGATTGCGGTTCTGGGATGAACATCATCACTTTCTTGATGAGTTATCTCTCCATTTTTAAGAACAATCGCATTTCCAGCCACTGCTGTACGAATTCCCTCTAAAGAATCTCCGGGTTTAATAATACCTATTTTGCAAACCTTATTAGAAGAGACTGTAAAAGAGGGATACTCCTCTTGAGCTTTTGAAACCAATTCCCCTTCGGAAACGGCCAATCCAATCACGTTAGAAGGACCGCGGGTGGTTCTCGTATGACTATTGAACGGACTGTAGAAGTTAGCATTCACAGCAGCCAGAAGCTGATGTTCCGTCAGAAAGTCGGACGCAGTCTCACGCTCCGTCTCACTATCCGTATCTTTAAAATTTTTGTGCCGTCCTGTCGTATAAAAACAGAGTTCTTCTTGCTGTGTATCAATTCTCAGGACACATACCTTCTGGAGTCGTTTCTCTTCAGAAGATGCCCTCCGAAAATCGATTCCCTCATAGAGCTGGCTCCACTCTGTACTATAGGGATTCTTCTCTTCAACTGCATTTCTCTCTGCGTATCCCCCTATTACCAGAGAGAGAGATAACAACAAACTTAATTTCCAAGGTCTCATTTAAATTTCCAAATTCAGAAAAGCTTCCTTAAACAAAAAAGCTGACCCCTTGCATTTTTCTAAGAAAAAACAGGTGTCAGCTTTTTGAATTAGAATCAATATAACAGATATTCCGTTTATAATCTATCGAATATCAAAATTAAAATCCGGCATCTCTGCCCAACGTATTGAGCATATAGGTTGCCCAAAGACTCACCAAGGTTACAACCGTAACTGCAATAATTAAAATCTGATCTACCAGCTGCAATTTACCCTTTTGAGCAGAAGCCGCAGCAGTCTTCTTTTTAGCCTGCGCAGCAGCTGCTGCTGCCGGCGAAGGTCCCGGAGGCGCGCTCATTTTTAAACCACCCGCTGCCGGAGCCGCAGCCGGTTTTTCCTCTCCAGAAGCAGCACCCGCTGCAGGGGCTTTCGGAGCCGGGGTACGGGGAGCAGACGGTTTAGTCGGCTTAGGCGGCAGACTGATACGAATCGTCTCCTTTTTAGCCTGAGGCGCTTTAGGAGGTATCACAGGTGCCGCTGCCGGCGCGGCAGGAGCAGCCGGAGCCGGCGCAGGAGAGCTGGGGACACCCGGTATTACCGGTTTAGATGCGGGGACACCCGGTATAACCGGTTTCGGTGCCGTCGGATTGGTGTTCAAATTTTCTGCCATACAAAATCCGGTTTCACTTTAACTCTCTTCTTTTTTATCGTCAACAGTATTTTGCTCTTTTCCCATGATTTAGACATTTTTTCTTTATTCTGCTCAAAAATTCCTTCCTCTCATTTATACTCATCCTCTATATTCTCTTCAAATATCAGCTGCTACGCTTTTCCCTGTTTCCTGAAAACCTCAATAAAAACCCTATTCCTCTTAAAATAGATAAAACAATTCCAAACAAATAAAAAACAAAAGGGGAAATAAATAAAAATCACCAGCTGTGGTGCGTCCAAAAGGATTTGAACCTTCACGGGTTGCCCCACTACCACCTCAAAGTAGCGTGTCTGCCAATTCCACCATGGACGCACACTGGCGGAATTATTGATACTCACTCTACCTCAGAAAAGCAAGTCCAAAATTAAAAAAACTTGTTTTTATCCGGAGCAATTCATCTTTCCTATCTTAAAAAAGATACTCATCACCCTTCTTTTTTATTAGTATTGAACCGTGAAAGGGGACGCTCTCATCCATCCCATTGAACCGGTCTACGATACAAATTCTGAGATTCTTATTCTCGGCAGTTTTCCCTCTGTTCAATCCCGTCTAAATCGTTTCTTCTATGGTCATCCGCGGAATCGTTTCTGGCAGCTTCTCGCTTCCCTTTATAAAGAATCCGCTCCTAAATCCATTGAATCCAAAAAAGAACTCCTCCTCTCCCATCATATTGCTCTCTGGGATATCTTAGCCAGCTGCCGCATCCACGGCTCTGCCGACAGCAGTATCTGTCAAGTTTCCTACAACGACCTCTCCCCTCTGATTCGCACCTCTTCTATCCGGCAAATTCTTCTTAACGGTCAAACGGCTGGAATTCATTATAGACGCTATTTGAAACGACTCCTCTCAGAAGACAAAACTTCATCTTATTCCTCTCGCCTGCAAACGATCCCTTTTGCTATTCTTCCTTCAACCAGTCCCGCCAATGCCTCCTGTTCTCTGCAAGACCTAAGTACTATTTGGGGTAAATATCTGGGTATGCTATAATTTCTCAAAGTGCTTAAAGTCAATTTGAAAGAACTCCTCAGCCATTCTTTATAAAAGGGATAAATCAGAAGAAATATTCGATCTTGGTACCCCGGCTAGGACTCGAACCTAGGACCAATTGATTAAGAGTCAACTGCTCTACCAACTGAGCTACCGAGGCACTCAAACGCTATGCCACTGATGCGGCACAGGTAAAATTATGCCTTTTCCTATTCTTTTTTTCAAGCCTAAATCAAAAAAACTCTCGAGAAGAAGTCTTTAAAAATAACAAAACATACTCTATCTGTTTTTGTTACAAATAAAAACACCCATTTCTTTTTAGGTAAATATTTTTAACCTCTCTCTGGATCATACCCCCAGGCCCTGGGGTGATAGAGTTCCGTCCTATAAATAAGCAAAAACAACACTCTCTGTTCATCTCTTCAGAGACTCTCTGCTTTATTCAAGAGTGTGTTTAGATTCATAGAACAATCCTCCATTCCTTCCAGATTCAGTGAAAACTCTCCGCTCTCCGGGTGATAAACCCAGCCTCCCTGCCCATCAAACCGACTGACAAGATTCGTCTCTCCTGTTCCAGGGTTTGACTTTAATTAAACAATCTGTCACTACCAGCCGCGGCGAATCACTTTCTGGACTTTACCGTCTTCACCCCACACAACGGCTCGCTGCCACCACCAGCCCTCTTCGACTCTTTCATCTCTCAGACTATACAGCCAGATCTCCTGACGTTCATTTCCTTCTGGAACATCTAAGACACATTGGTATTTTCTGAAGACTGACCTCTCTAACGGTTCCCCGACTATTGCACACACTTCTTCCGGACTCATTTCGGAACGGATAGAATTAAATTTCTCCTCCGTATAACCTTCTGCATAATAAGTGGCATCTCTGAGTGTACTCATAAAAAAGCGCATGACATCTCTTGCGTCCGTCATTTTAGGATAATTCTCCACTGTACTAACCAGAGCAATCGTCGCTATCATTATCCAAGGGATCAATAAAACCAGCAATCCCCAACCCGGCCTCCAGGCTCTCCAACTGAATAATTTAATTATCCATCGATTCAGACCTTCTCTCCATGCGGGCACTCCATACCAGATCAGACTGACCGCTGACAAAGCTATAGCCACTATCACAAACTCAAAGCTCAATACCGCAAAATACATAACTCTCCTCCTTTCTCACAACTAATTCATAATACTTAAAATAATTACCATCAAAAGGGGGCCCACTGCGCCTATTGGAGCACTCAGATAAAACCAAATCGGCATCTCCGCTTTCGCCGGCGTCTGTTTTCGTCTGGCATAAAAACGCTCTATCAACCATGTCAGAGTCATGATGACCGAAAATCCAAGCCAAACAAAATAAATTCCAACAAACTTCTCAAAATCAAAAATAAGAGATGGCAAAAAAATAGTCACTGTATAAATATGATAAATCAAAAACATCTTATTCATATTCTTTCCTTTGTTAATTCATTTTGAGCTCTCATTTTATCCTTTCTCTCATTTGTACAAATGATTTTACAAAAAAAAAAAAAAAACGAGAGCAAACTTTTTTCTTATTTTATCTCTTATTTTAGCTTCAAAAATGAAAAAAACTTCTCACGGCTCGAAAAATCACTCCAGATCCGGAACTCTCTTATTTTTAACTCAACACTATAAATCAACTCAGGTCTTAGAATTACTCAGCGCAATCCGAAGATTACGAAGCAAGCCCGCTTTTCCCGGTCTGCTCAGAGAAGAATCCTTGAAAAGCCTCTGAAACTGACGGTTGCTTAGCCCTTCTAAAAAGTGAATAAAATCTTCCAAACTAAAATCCTTTCCATTCTCCGGAAATTCTTCAGGCAGTCTCCATCGGGGAAGCGTAGACCGCCTATTTATCCGACTCCAAGGACAAGCCTCCAAACATCGATCACACCCCATAAACCTCTCTCCCATAGCAGAATAAAATTCGGGAGAAATCTCACCGCGGTGTTCGATGGTCAAATAGGAAAGACAGCGCCGGGCATTAAGCCTATAAGGAGCTTCCAAAGCCCCCGTAGGACAAGCCCTTAAACATAGACCACAATGGACGCAGGAACAGAACTCCTCCGATAACGGCTCATCCTCGGGCAACTCAAGACAAGTGATAACCTCGGCAAGAAAAAAATAATTCCCTAACTTTGGTGAAATCAGATTGTTATGCCAACCGACAACTCCTATCCCCGCTCGCTGAGCCAAGGCACGCTCCAATACCGGATGACTATCCGTACAACAAACCGCTGCAGGCACCCCCCGGGGAGTATATTCATCCACAAACCGAGCCAATTCTTCCAGAGGTTTTTTTAAAAGATAATGATAATCTTTCACCCAAGCATACCGCGCAATTCCGGATAAATATGGACTTTCCTCCTCCGAATCACTGCAATAACTTCTCGCTAAGCAAATAACACTCTTTGCCCCGGGCAGCAGACAAGCAGGATTTAAACGGCTATTCAATCCAGGTTCACGGCGCATCCATTCCATCCCAGCATAATTTCCCTGCCGCAGCCACTCCAACAAAGCCCTTCCCTCATCTAACGGCTCTGTTCCGGTCACCCGGCAAGCCTCAAATCCTAGCTCAGCAGCTCGTTCCTTGATTCTCTCTCGGAGTTTCAATGATTCCAAACTCATTTGTTTTTCTTTTCAGAGACTGATAGGAAAGCATGATCTGAAAGACGATTCTTTTAACCGGGCGATTTAAAGTGGATACTTCGGCATCCGCATGACGATAAACCGATATCCGCTTTTCAAACAACTCACGAATTCTTGCCATGGGATCTGCTGTCTCCAGCAAAGGTCTGCCTTTATGCCTCTTGACCCGATCATAAATTCCTTCCGGGGATAACCAGAGATGAACCACAAAACAGTTTCTTTTCAAACTCTCCAGATACTCCAGGTTAGCCCCTAAGCCGCCGCCGGTAGCAATAACACATCTATTCATGAGGGGAATTTTTTCCTGAACTACTCGTCGCTCCATCTGACGAAATCCCTCTTCCCCATGATACCTAAATATCTCAGGAATAGAACAGCCCGTCTCTTCCGAAATCATTGTATCCGTGTCAAAAAACTGAAAATCCAATTTTCGAGCCAGTAATTTGCCGCAGGTACTCTTACCCACCCCCATAAAACCGATTAGAGCAATATTATTATAGCTCCGCCCTTCCGCATGAAAGTTCTCCCCCACTGTCTTCCTCTAATCTTTTTTACACAACAACTTAGCCTGTTCTATCGCACAGATCATAGAACGAGGTGAAGCAATTCCCCGTCCCGCAATATTAAAAGCGGTTCCATGATCCGGAGATACCCGAATAAAAGGTAAGCCCAATGTCCAATTAATTCCGGTATCAAAAGCAACCATCTTCAATGCCGGCAATGCCTGATCATGATACATTGAGACGATAACATCAAACTCTCCTTTCCATGCTTGTCGCAAAATCGCGTCTGCAGGAATAGGCCCTTCAGCCTCTATTCCGCTTTTCCGGCAAATCTCAATTGCCGGCAAGATCAATCGCTGCTCTTCATCTCCCATTTTTCCCCCCTCTCCGGCATGAGGATTAAAAGCAGAAACTCCGATTCTACTGCGAGGAATCCTCAGTAAGCGGCAAGCATCGGCCGCTCGGCGAATAGCTCTCTCAACTCTCTCTACCGAAAGCATCTTAGCCAAAGCCGAAACCCGCACATGAGTTGTTGCCAATACTATCCGCAGCCAAGGCCCCCCCCCATCAGCCTGCCCCATCAGCATCATAGCCGTATCCTGCGTTCTGGCTAACTCCGAAAGATACTCCGTTTGTCCCGTAAAATGATGATATCCCGCAAGAATAATCTCCTCTTTATTAACAGGAGCGGTCACCATCGCATCCGCCTCATTAGCCATACAAGCAGCCGCAGCTCCTTTTAACCATGAGACCGCCCGAAGAGCCGGCTCCTGAAACTCTGCCGCGCCAGCCGTATCCCTAACCGTAATCTGAGAACTCTCCAGCGAACATCCAAGACACAATTTCTCATTAAGATTCCGTAGAAAGTCTAAATCTCCATAAACAATATACCTCCACCCATCCTTTAAAGATAACTCATGCACTAAGGCCTTTAGCGTAATCTCTGGACCAATTCCACGAATATCCCCCAGTGAAATGGCTAACGTTTTCTCTCTCATCTTCTTTACACTAATCTCTTAAAAATTTATCTGCCGCTCCTTAACTTCGCAGCCCAATCTTCCTTCATCGAGAATAAACTGTTTTTAAAACAATATCAACGTATTCCGCCTTTTTAAACCCTTTCTTGGTTTAATATCTTCATAAACAATAACCTGCAAGCGATTGAATATAGTATTAGAAATCCCTTTCACTCATCGAATGTTCTCATTATTACTCAACTTATTTCTCCACATTTCTGCAAACAAGGCAACTGTATTTGTTTGCCTTGTTTATATTTCTCATCCCTTGTGATTCCTGAGCGATAGGAAAACAAGGAATATGAACATCCATTTTTACTTTTTCATGCAAAAATCAGAATTATCATCTCTCCTTGAAAAATCGATTCAATTTGACTTCTGCATTTAAAAAGATAGAATAAGTCCAGATGCTGTCTTCATTGACACAGGCCGTCTTAGAGAAAGATCCATTCCTGAAAAGGACTCACGTTGCAATTCAATGGAAAGAGATTGCCTCGTGTGTGGAACCCTTTCTTCAATCCGTCCGAGAAAAACTTCGGCAGCAAGCCTCTGTTTTTGCCCCAGAATTATCCGAATGCTGCTCTTATGCCTTAGAAGGAGAAGGCAAATTACTGCGTCCTGCCGTTTTGGCTTTGAGCGCATACTCCATTGGAAATCCAGATACAGAACAAGCAGTTACACTTGCAACGGTACTTGAAATGCTCCATTTGGCAAGCTTGATTCATGATGATGTCATTGACGGAGCGGAAATACGCCGCAACCGCCCTTCCTTCTCTAAACGCTGGGGGAATAGAACAGCTGTTTTAATGGGAGATTGCATTCTCTCTCAGGCTGTATTACTGGCTTCTGAAGCCGGAGGTCAAAAAATAACTACTAAAATTGCAACCGGAGCTCGCTATATCTGTGTAGGAGAGACTCTTCAATCCTTCTACTCAGAAAAACGGATCTCTAAAAATGAATATTTTGAATTGCTCGCTTTAAAAACAGGCGAGCTTTTTGCTTTGGCCTCAGAATTAGGAGCTATTCTGGCGGGTGGCTCTCCTGAAATTTGCTCCAAGATGAGAAAATACGGAATGGATTTGGGAACAGCCTATCAAATCTATGATGACTGCGCCGATATGTTCTCCAACGAACAAAATGCCGGCAAATCTCTGGGAACGGATCTGGCTTCCGGCAAATTAACACTTCCTCTTTTCCTGCTCCTGGAACAAACTCAGCCTGAAGAACAAGCTCGTATTAAATCAATTTGTAACAAAGCCTCCGGAAAAAACAGCGTTTCTTCTGAAGATGTCGCCGAGCTAAAAAGATACTTTAAGCAATATTCCATTTTAGAAAAATGCAAATCCGCTGTGGAAGAAAGAATCGAACCCTCATTAGCAACAGTTCAATCCCTGCCTATCAGTGACACTCAAAAAGGATTGATTAATCTTCTGCGTTTCTTGCCTCAGCAATTTGATAAATTCAAAGAAATAGATAAGTAAAAAGCTTTTCTCCATTGAGAGGAAAATTCCAGAAAATATTAACAAAAATTATAATAAGAATAAGATATTATGGGCGGTTTCTTTGGTGTTGTTTCTAAAAAAGAGTGTACAAACTTCGTTTTTTACGGAACAGACTATCACTCACATCTCGGTACTCGCCGCGGCGGTATGGCTGTTACCTCCGAAGACGGTTCGATTAATTCAACTATTCATGATATTAGCAACGTTCAATTCCGCGCCAAGTTTGAAACAGACCTAAACAAACTTAAAGGCAATTGCGGTATCGGCGTTATCAGCGATTATGATGACCAACCGCTGACTATTCATTCCCGACTGGGAACCTATTCCATTATCTCTGTCGGTAAAATCAATAACCTCAAAGAACTGGTGGCTGAATCATTCAATGATCACCATTCCGGTCACTTTCTGGAAATGAGCGGCGGGATTATCAATCCCACGGAAGTTATCGCAACATTGATTAACCAGAAATCCTCCTTTTTGGAAGGAATTCAATACGCCATGAGCAAAATAAAGGGCTCTTGCTCTCTGCTCGTCATGTCTCAGAATTCTCTTTATGCCGCCCGTGACCGTTATGGCAGAACTCCCGTTTTTATCGGCAAGTCAGATGATGGATACGCTGTAACCATGGAAGACGCAGCCTTTCTGAATATGGGTTTTCGCTGCATCAAGGAACTCGGATCCGGTCAAATTATCAAGCTGACCGCCGATAGCATGACAGAATTGGCTCCAGCCCAAAAGGAGATGCAAATCTGTGCCTTTCTATGGGTTTACTACGGATACCCCTCCTCCAACTACGAGGGACAGAACTCAGAAGTCGTTCGCAATCGCAATGGCATCATTATGCACGAAAACGGGCCCAAACCTCCCGTCGATTATGTTTGCGGGGTTCCTGATTCCGGTGTTGGACACGCCATCGGCTACTCTAATGTAGCAGGAGCACCTTATGGGAGAGCCTTGATTAAATACACTCCTACTTGGGCCAGAAGCTTTATGCCATCGGAGCAATGTCACCGCGATCTCGTTGCAAAGATGAAGCTCATCCCGGTAGAAGAACTCATCAAGAACAAGAAACTCCTCTTCTGTGACGACTCTATCGTCCGTGGAACTCAACTTAAAAATATTATCCATCGTCTTCGTACCATTGGAGCCACTGAAGTTCATCTGCTCAGCGCATGTCCTCCGCTTCTTTACGGATGTCCTTATCTGAATTTCTCCCGCGCTAAATCCGATTTTGATCTGATTACCCGTCGAGTTATCCGGGAGCTGGAGCCTGATAATCCAAATCCAGATATTGATAGTTACCAAGACCCATCTTCTGAGAAATACCAGAAGATGGTTGAACGGATTCGCCAAATCATCGGAGCCAGCAGTTTGGAATTCCAAACCTTGCAAGGACTTCTCAAAGCTATCGACGTGGATCCCCAAAAAATCTGCACTTACTGCTGGACCGGGAAAGACCCTTATAATCAAAAAGAATAGATTGCACCACAAGAGGTTATCCTTATCTTGCGATAAACTAGATTACATTCTATACGCTTTAGACTCGCTCCCTCGGCACTCCTCCTCCACGCCGGGGGAGTCATTTACCCCTCAAACAAGTCAGGATAATTCACACTTTTTCAGAATATTACTATTGCTATATGCAAAGAAGACGTTCCGAGGAACGTCTTCTTCATAAAGAATCTAAAATCCAGGATCAGTCTTAATCAATCATCCAATCCATAATCGCTTTCTGAGTATGAAGACGATTTTCCGCCTGATCGAAAATAACTTGTTGGAAGCGCTCAAAAACCGAATCGGTAATCTCCTTGCCTCGATAAGCCGGCAGACAATGCATCACGATGGCATTAGGCTTAGCCTTGGCTACCAGCTCATCATTGATTTGATATTTACTCAAGAGCTCAATTCTTTGCTTGGCTTCATCCTCTTTTCCCATCGAAATCCAGGTATCGGTATAGAGCACATCCGCTCCGTCGGCCGCCTCCGCTAAATTTTCTGTCTGATAAATTCTGCCTCCGGCACGACTTATTATCTCTTCGGGCAGCTGAAATCCTTTGGGAGCAGCCACTCGGAATTCAAAGTCCATCTTAGCTGCCGCAAAAGCCCATGAGACAGGAATATTGCAGGCTCCATCTCCTACGAAAGTAATAACCCTATTCTTAATACTTCCAAACTTCTCCTCTATCGTAAAGATATCCGTCAGAATCTGACATGGATGTTCATCATCCGTCAAAGCATTAACGGTAGGAATTCCGGAATAATATGCAAAATCCTCTACATCTTTCTGTAAATAGGTGCGGATTACGCAGCCGTGGACCATTCTGCCCAATACACGAGCCGTATCCTTAATCAGCTCTCCTCTTCCTAGCTGTATATCATTGATATTCAAATAAATGGCATTGCCGCCCAATTCATGAATTCCGACTTCAAAGGAAACACGGGTACGAGTAGACGATTTTGCAAAAATCATTCCCCAAGTTTTTCCTTTAAGGGGCAGCAGTGTTCTCGAGCCCCGCTCTCGCTTAAATAATTCCGTATTCTCAATGATCTGCCTGATATCCCTGGCAGGAATCTTTTCAATACTTAACAAGTGGTTCATATTCGTATTTTTTAATTATTAAACTTATTGCAGAGAAGCAGCAGTCTTTTCTATTACCTCTATTCCCTCTTCTGCCTCTGCACGACTGAGATTCAGCGGCGGCAACAGGCGCACAATAGATGCTCCTGCAGGGATAGCCAACACTCCGTTCTCACTCAGACGGTTAACAAATTGCCCAGAAGGATTCCCCTTTGCCGGAGAAAAAACACCCGACTCCGTATTGAGATTAATCCCCAGCATAAAGCCCATTCCTCTTATCCCATTCATCACTCGGGGATAACGCTGAACGAGCGTATTTAATTTTTCCGTAATGAACACACTCTGGGCCAGTACATTCTCCGGTAAAGCATCTCGCTGAATTACCTCCAGCACCTTGAGGGCAACAGCACATGCCAGCGGTGTCCCTCCAAAAGTAGTCGCATGAGTTCCAGGCCCCAACAAATCTTGATATGGCTCACGAATCCAGATAGCCCCCATTGGGAACCCCGACGCAATAGCCTTTGCCATACTAATGGCATCAGGCAGAAAATCTTTTCCTTCTGGAACTCCTTTTAAAATCTGCTGAAAACTGCAAAAGCTCCCCGTCCGATAATACCCGCATTGAACCTCATCCATCAGCAAAAGAAGATTCTTCTCATTGCAAAGCTTGCGCAATCCTAACAAATAATCCACTTTAGCAGGAGTAATTCCACCCTCTCCTTGAATTCCCTCAATCAGCACTGCTGCCGTACGAGGACCAATAGCCGATTCAACCGCAGCCAAATCATTGTAAGGAACATACCGAAAACCATCCATAATCGGCTCGAATCCCTTTTTAACTTTATCTTGCCCGGTAGCGGCAATTCCTGCCAAAGTACGGCCATGGAAAGAATTTAGAGCGGTAATAACCTCATAGCGGCCACTCTCATGTCCAAATTTACGAGCCAGCTTATAGAGCCCCTCATTGGACTCACCGCCGCTATTGGCAAAAAAGCATTTTCCACGCCCAATACGCTTGACGATCTCCTCTGCCAACCTCCCTTGTCCTTTATGATAATAGAGATTAGAGATGTGAATCATCTTCCCGGCTTGCTCTGTAAGTGCCGAGATTATCTCAGGGTGAGCGTGTCCCAGACAACAGACGGCAATCCCTGCCCCCAAATCCAGATAACGCTTGCCATTCGTATCCCAAAGATAACTTCCTTGTCCATGATCAAAGACTAAATCAAACCGACCATAGCTAGGTACAACATAATCAGCAAACAGTTGCTTAATCTCTTTTGCGCTGCTCATTTCTTTTAAAGTCTATTCTATATAACCAATTCTGTTCCAACACCTGCGTGTGTAAAAATCTCTAACATGACGCTGTGCGGCATCCGTCCATCTACCAGGGAGACTTTCTCCACTCCGGCTCGGATTGCCTTAACGGCACTATCCATTTTAGGAATCATTCCCGACTCAATTATTCCTTTTTTCTTCAACTCCTCGACCTCCTCAATCTGAACCCTCGGGATCAACGATGTCGGATCATTGATGTCTCTCATCAACCCGGGTACATCGCTCATGAAAACCAGTCTCCGCGCCTTAAGAGCGACCGCAACCTGAGCCGCTGCTACATCTGCGTTGCAATTATAAATATTCCCTTCCTCATCCATTGCCGTAGGACTTATTACTGGGGTAATATTATTAGAGATACAATCGAGAATTTGCCGAGTATCTACCCCGCAAACTTCTCCCACAAAACCGACATCTACCTCTTCCCCATTAGCTCCTTTGAGTAATTTCTTGGATGCCTTGAATAATTTGCTGCCTGAAAACCCCTTCGCTTTACCGCCGAAACGCTGAATTGTCTCCACAATTCGAGGATTGATATCATAAGAAAGTACCCTTTCGGCAATATTCATTGTCTGCTTATCCGTTATCCGCATTCCCTGAACAAAACGGGTTTCTATTCCCGATTCCTTCAAAGCTCTGGTGATTGCCTTGCCTCCGCCATGGACTACCACAGGATTAATTCCCACGGCTTCCAGAAAAGTAATATCGCGGGCTACACTGTCCCTCTGCTCAGGATCCTTGGCATCCATGAAGCTCCCGCCATATTTCACCACAAATGTTTCTCCGCGGTAGCGCTGAATATAAGGCAGCGCCTCCAACAGAAAATCCGCTCTAATAATAAGCTGTGTTGTCGTCATCTCACAAAAACTATCTCTGTAACTTACTCTCCTTTATTAAAATCCACATATTCCTCAGTCAAATCCGCCGTATAAAACACTGTCCCGACATCCCCAACATGGAGGAAAATATGCAAATCAAACTCTTTTTGAGTCGTAATCTGCTGGACTTCGCTCAGAGGAATATCCACAGGCTGTCCGTTCTTAAGAACATACAAGATACGGCTATCTCCCGGCAAACTGTAAGCAAGATCAACCTTATTTTCATCAATCTTAGCAGAGGAATAACCAAGCGCATCTAAGATTCTTCCCCAATTGGGATCTCCTCCGCACCAGCTTGTCTTAACCAGAGCACTATTGGCAACGGCGCGCACAGCCGCGTCAGCATCCTCAAAACTCTCCGCTCCCTCCAGCTTCAAGGTAATAAAACGGGAAACTCCTTCTCCATCTCGAACCATTTTCTTAGCCAAAGTCAGACAGACTTCAGAGAGCGCTTTGCAGAAAACCTTAAAATCTTCCGATTCAACGGAACAAATCTTCTCATTGCCCGCCATTCCGTTAGCCAGCGCAATAACGGAATCATTCGTACTCATATCTCCATCAACTGAGATACGGTTAAAACTATTAGCTACGGCTTCTTCCAAAGCAATTTGAAGAATCGCAGGTTCAATTGCCGCATCCGTTGTAAGGAATCCCAGCATGGTCGCATGCAATTGCCGCGGCGCGCAGGCTGGCCGTTTCCCCGTAGCACTCATTCCGGGCTGAATCATCCCGGCTCCTTTGCACATGCCTCCTATTTTAACTTTCTTTCCTCCTAAAACCAGTTCAGCCGCTGCCTCTTTTCGAACCGTATCACTGGTCATGATCGCTTCCGCTGCTTTGTGTGCCGATTCCGGAGATTCATCTGCTATTTGAACCGCCTCCCGAATACCGTTTTCCACGTTCTCCATAGGCATCTTGACCCCAATCCGTCCTGTAGAACAAACCAACACCTTCTCCGGTTCTGTTCCCAGTAATTGTCCGGTAAGCTCTGCCATCCGCAAAGCATCCTGCATTCCCTGATCTCCCGTACAAGCATTGGCATTCCCCGAATTAGCTACAATCCCGCGAGCTACCCCTGCCGGAACACGCTTCAGACAAACCTTCACCGGGGCCGCGCTTACCTGATTGGTTGTAAAAACTCCCGCGACCGCCGCATCGCTCACTGAATACAAAACCGCTAAATCATTCTTTCTCCCCTTATCAGAACCTTTTCCCGTTCCCAAACGCTTAATATCGCAAAAAACGCCTCCGGCACGAAAACCGGTCGGTGCCGTCACGCAACCTTCAGAAATCATATTGAATAATAAACTCATAACAAAATCTATATCTTAAATAAAAAGGAAAAAAGGAAGAACAGAAATGCTTTCCCATGACTTTTTATCGAAGATGAATAATCATCTCTCTAAAAAATCATCGGCAAGCGCCAAAATCTGGCAATGGTTATGACCTCATAACCTTTCATGGAATTAGAACACCACTTTATTCCGTGAAAGTCAATATCTTTCACAAGCAAATCTCAAAAAACTCACTCCTACCCTCCGTAAAATCTTTGGAAAGAATAAACAGTCCGATACTTATCCTAAATCAAAAACTTTTTGAGAACCTTTAATATTCCTGTTCCCATCAGCAAAATCACCAATATTCCAACCGGGGCTACATAACGAATCATCCATCCCCAAACCTCTCTTCCAAAAAAGGTATGCCCCCCTCCTTGACTAATCTCCGCAGCGGCCTCCTGGATTCCCCAAATATACCCCACTACAATACAGATAAAAACCCCGCCTATCGGCAGCAGCAAATTATTACTAAGAAAATCCAACAGCCCAAAAATACCTAAACCGAAAATCTTAAATCCCCCTAATACCTCCCCCATTGAAAGGGTACAAAGAATCCCCAGCAAACTAATCACTACAGCTAAAATAACTGTGGATTTAGGCCGTGGCCAACGATGCTGATCCGCCATATAAGCCACAGGCACCTCTAAAAGCGATATCGATGAACTCAATGCCGCTAATAAAACCAGTACAAAAAATAGTATTCTGAAAATATATCCCCCATATAAATGATCAAACACCGCCGGCAACGCTACAAAAATCAATCCCGGTCCCTGCTCAGGAGCCATTCCGAACGCAAATACGGTAGGCAAAATCGCCAGCCCGGCTAAAACAGCAACTCCGCAATTACTCAAAACAATAATCCAGCTTACACGGCTCAATGGCACCTCCTTCCCCAAATAACTGGCATAAGTCAGCATCATTCCGCAGCCGACACTCATCGAGAAGAAAACCTGCCCCAACGCATCGATAATTATCGGAAACGTCAACTTGGAAGAATCAAATACAAACAGAAACTTTACCCCCTCAAACGCTCCCGGCAAAGTCAACGCACGGATATCCAAAATCAAAAGCATAATAAACAATGCAGGCATCATGAAACGATTCGCCCTCTCTATCCCCTTGGAAACTCCCTTCCACACAAAATATCCCGTAGCCACCATGAATAAAAGCTGACAAAACACAGGTAAAAAAACCGAGCTTGAAAACAGCTCAAACCCCTCCTTTGTCTGGAGTCCGGGCGCAAAAATTGATGTGCCCAAATAATAAATCACCCAGCCCCCAATCATGCCATAAAAAGAGAGAATCAGGATATTTGTCAGCACCGCAATGGCTCCAGCGAAAGCAAGCCTAGGTGCCATCGAATAGTAAGCCCCATAAGGATCTAGTCTCATTTTACGTCCAAATGCCAATTCCGCTATCAATAAACTAACACCAAAGGTAAGAGACATAAATAAATATAAAGCCACAAAAGCTCCCCCTCCGCAGGTTCCCGCCAGATAAGGAAAACGCCAAAGATTTCCCAAGCCAACAGCCGCCCCAATAGCTGCAATCGTGAAACCGTAACTTCCGGACCAACTCTCTCGATTACTCATATAACCCCATTCCTGCTTTACGGATCGCTCTGAATAAATCGCAAATACTCAAACCATTCATAAACAAAATCCGACTGAATATTAAAACCATATCAAAATCATCCTCCCTCGCCCAAAACAGATTCAATGATAACTTCATAGCTCTTCATGAGGGCTAGCTCATCATTTTACGAGATAAAAGTCAACTCCTTTCAAATGCAAATTTAATCGCCGAAAAATCATTAGGAAACTCATCATATATGATTTCTCATAAAATCTTGACTTAAAAATTAAGAGATGAAAAGACACTTCTCTTTTATCAGAAACCTATACTCTCCTGTTCTCTAACTCAGAATCCGTATCTAACACCTCCACTAGCGGCCTGTTATACTCTCCTCTATCAACACCACTGCTCTTCTTTTCATATCACACATATCCACCTCCCGTAGAATATGTTTTGAAATCATTATCCTATGGCTACCCTTCCATTTTGACCGCACTATCTTCTCTAAGTCTTAATCCATCTTTCCAGTAATCCTACTGCTTAAAATTGATACCATTGAATAACAATTCTTCAGGATTGATAGCAGCAGACTCTTCTCAAAACGACACACACGGCAGAGAAAGCAGACCTTTTTCTTTCTCACCAGCCGATAAACCTGCTCTATTCTATCCACATAGACAGCAATTTTTCTATTATTCTCCCAAGTAACTGCATATCTATGAACTACTTCATATTTCCACTGCTTTCCTCAGCCTATTCTCCATTTCCCTCTTAAAGAAACAGCCCGAACTTATTCTCTCTCCCCTCTTCACACTCTGATATTATTCTCTTTACAACGCTGTTTTATTTTCTTCAAAAGAGTCTCACACTTCTATCCATTGTCGAAAGGCAAAAGAATATCACTCAAATATCCGCTTCCCGGAAAATCAAACCGTTATCTTTTTACTTCGACATCTCCTCTAATTGATAAAACACATTCGTTTTATCCCCTTCTATTACCTCCGCCTTCAAAATAGTACAGCTCCTCATGCTTTCTCTCAGAAAAGACTCACGATTGATTCCAGGAGCATTGATACTGTGGATGGACCAGGAAAAATTTTCTCCAGAGAGGACTGTTTTTTCTATCGGAAGAGGGATTGCTTTCCAATAAATTCGCACCTTCTTCTCCTCTCCCCGAATCGAATAAAGCAATACACCCTCTGAATACTCATCTTGGTACTCGCTGCTTTCACTGCTTAAAAAGAGATACTGCCTTTTATTTCCCAACACCGCCTCGGTTTCTGATGACTTCAAAAACTCCTCTGCCTTCATCAATATAGGGTAAGAAGAATAATAATCTAGGGGCAAAGAGAAAAGCGCTTTCCGAATAGCAGGATACATTAAAGAATAAACAATAACCAAAACTGCCCATCCTCCTAAACACAACTTATATTTCCAATTGAATTCCGGAGTAAACCCTAAGAATGATCTTTTCTCTCTTTCGGTAGGAAGAGAGAGTTGCTCCTGCCGTTCTGATTCTAGATTTTTCATTCTATTAACCTCTTCTCCGTTGTTCTATTTATTTCTATTCGGATCAGCCTTACATTCAATCACTATCGGTTTTTCTCCCGGCAGATGTTTCTGCATCCATGCAATCTGAAAATATTTGATTCCTTTGCTGCCGGAAACACGATAGCAACTTGTTCCATTGATACGGTCAGAAAACAAATTGCTCTCTGAATAAACCAAAACAGGATTCAAAGAATCTCCCACTGCCTTTTTTATCTCTTCATTCGCAAGAATATATTCTGTTATTGTACTCTCTTCTCTGCTGAGATCTTCTGAAGCAAATGAAAACGTAAAATTCGGCAGCATAATTAAAAATGAAATTATCAACACGCTTACCACGATTATTCCGGATATCAGCCAATTCTTGCCTAACAATATCGTTTTAAGAATCTTGTCCATAGCTTTTCTAAAACCTTCTCCATCTTTAGAGGAAAAATACAAAAAAAAAAAAAATATGTGCAAGCTCTTTTCGCCTTTTTATAAAAATATGCAAAAATTATTTTTTCCCCCTAATTGTTGATACTGTATGGGAATTTACTCTCGAGAGTATCTGCTCTCTTTCATCCTCCTCTGAATTAGGATGTTTTAATTAAAACAATACCTCTCTCCCAATAGAGAGACTCCACGCTTCTCGTGCATGCGGAAAACTACTCAAAACACTTTAAATAAATTCCCTCCTCAAATAGACCTCTCTGATATCACAAAGCAAAATCCACTCTTTCTGTTCATCTCTTCAGAGACTCTCTGCTTTATTCAAAAGTGTGTTTAGATTCGTAGAACAATCTTCCATCCCTTCCAGATTCAGCGCAAACTCTCCGCTCTCCGGGTTATAAACCCAGCCTCCCTTTCCATCAAACTGATTAACGACCTTGCTTTCACCGGTACCGCAGCTCATTAAATAGGCCACATGATTCTCTCCTCTCGGATTCTCCTCATTT
>CALXMK010000008.1 GCA_944389455.1 uncultured Verrucomicrobiota bacterium | reverse complement strand
GTAGATGAACTCCTCATTGGGGTAGATCTTGCAGTATTCGTTTTCCACAAAATCGGCATACAGTTTTGTGATAGCTGTGCAGTTTTCGGGTGAGATTTCATTTTTCTTATCACCCAGGGCTTTACGCAGCTTCTTGAAAAAAACAGACGCATCGATCAGTTGGATTTTTCCCTTGCGCTCCGGGCGCTTATTTTTGGAGAGCACCCAGATATAGGTGGCGATGCCGGTGTTATAGAAAAGGTCTACTGGCAGCGCAATGATCGCTTCGATCAAGTCGTTTTCCAGCATCCAGCGGCGGATCTGGCTTTCACCGGAAGATGTGCCGCCGGAAAACAGCGGGCTGCCATTTTCGATGATTGCAGCACGGCCCAGATGGTCGTCCATCTTGTCGATGGCAGACTGGAGAAACAGCATCTGCATATCGCCGGAGCCGGGCAGGCCTGCGCCCCAGCGACCGTCAAAGCCCTTCTTGTATTCCTCCTGGACAGCCTGCTCCACGCCTTCTGCCGCATCCTTGCCGCCCCAAGGTGTACCAAAGGGCGGATTTTCGATCACAAACCGCATCTTGGTGCCCTTGAAGCGGTCCGCCTTCATGGTGTCCTGGTAGCAGATATTCTCTGCATTCTGGCCCTTGATCATCATCTCCGCGAGGCAGATGGCATAAGACTCTGGGTTAATCTCTTGTCCGAACAAGCGCACGTCGGCAGTGGGATTATATCGCTTGATAAAATTGTAGCTGGTGGACAGCATACCGCCCGTTCCGCAGGCCTGATCCAATATGGTGATGACCTTGCCGTCATCGAAGATATCATCACAGCCCTCAGACAGCAGAATATTAACCATCAGTTTGATGATATCTCTGCCGGTATAGTGATCGCCGGCCTCCGCGTTTTCTGAAAATCGGCGGATCAGGTCCTCAAAGATGTAGCCCATCTTCACATTATCAATGGTGAGAGGATTCAGATCCAGCTCAGAGAAGGCCTTGACCACAGAGAACAGGCGGTTGTTCTTGTCCATTTTATCGATCTGCTTTTCAAAGTCCAGACTTTTAATAATATCCTGAATGTTTGCAGAAAAGCCCTGGATGTATGCCTTGAAATTAGCTGCCAGATGATCGGAGTCGTTGACCAGCTCCGCCAGGTCGTACTCACTGGTATTGTAGAACTGGAAGCCGGACAGACGGTACATTGCCTTTGCCGGATAACTTGGATTTGCCTTGAATATCTCCACGACCTTAGCCTTGGTGCGGGACAGGGCGCACTCAAAGCGTCGGATGATGACCATCGGAATGATGACATCCTTATATTTATCGCTCTGGTATGTACCGCGCAGCTTGTTTGCGATGGACCAGATGAAGTTTACCTCCGCAGATACGTCAATGGGGGAATCATCCCACATTGCATCAATTATCTTTTTATCAGTCATGCTATTTTCTTTCGTATTCCAGAGTATAGATACTCCATCTTTTTTCTATTATAAAATCTTTGATGTCTCATAAAACGAACTATCTTTTGTCGGTTATTTATTGTATTCCAGGCTTTGTTACAGCGTATCAAAGATTAGTTTAAACATGCGTTTATAGGCTTCTCAAACTGCTTGGTGTTTCAGTGTCGTTTGTCGGTGTGGCTATTCTCAGCTTGCTTTTCTTTGTAATGGTTTCCTCTAAATCGTCACGGACACGAGAGTGAATATTATCGATCAGCTTGGACATGGCCGGTATCTGAGGAATAGAGTTTTCAGCAGGGGTAGGGTGGTCTTTCATAACTTGCTATTTCTAAATGAGTTCAGCTTTGTATTGTTTTCAGAGTGAATAGGGGAGAGAATGCAGGTTTTTATGAGGATGATTCATGTAACCATTGTTTGAGAGGGGGTAAATTAAAGTATAAATAGCAATATATAGCATTACTTTATATTATAACGCTAGTTTGTGTTTTGTCAAGGGGAGATTTTAATAATATAGGGAGGTGTAGGATTTTTTTCTAATAAGGAGTTAGGAATGTGGAATGATGGTGCGCGAGGGGGGACTTGAACCCCCACCCTTGCGGACCAGATCCTAAGTCTGGCGTGTCTGCCATTTCACCACTCGCGCAAAAATGCTTCTTTTGCAGAAGCTGTTTTTATTTTAAAGCTTTATAGCTTAAAATTCAATAGAGGAAAAATTTTAGATTATATCTAAAAAGTTTTTTAGGATTTGTAATCCTACTTGTTGGCTTTTTTCCGGATGGAATTGTACCGCAAATATATTGTCTTTCCAGACGCTGGAGGTATAGTTGATCCCATAGTCGGTATAGGTTCCAGCGATGGATGAATCAGAGGGTTCCGGATAGTAGCTATGAACGAAGTAAACGTAGCTGCCTGATTTAATTCCTTTAAAGAGAGGACAGTGAGGGTTCTGAATAGAAATCTGGTTCCAGCCAATTTGCGGTATTTTGATGCCGGGAAGTTCGGGGAAGCGTTTAACAATTCCTTTGAAGATTCCTAGTCCAGGTTCAGCACTGTTGAATTCCTGGCTTTTTTCAAAGAGGGCTTGATATCCTACACAGATTCCCAGGAAAGGTTTGCCTTGGGATATGGATTGGAGGATGGGTTGTTCGAGTTTTTGGTGACGGATAGCTCCCAAGCAGTCGTCAAAAGCTCCTACCCCCGGCAGAACGATAGCTTCAGCCTGAGAAATGGAGTCGGGTTGAGAGACAAGCTGAATATCTGCACCAAGTTTTCGAAAAGCTTTTTCTACACTTCGCAGGTTGCCGGAGCCATAGTCAATGAGTGCTATCATATGAGAGGTCAATTAAGTTATTGGCGTTCGTATTCTCCTTTATTCACTCTCTTGAGTACCGTAAAACCGGCTTTTTTGGCATCACTAATAGAAAGAGGTTTAGTATAATGAGGGGTATTAAAGAGTGAGATAATCTTTCTAACAGGTTTTTTGCAGAGGGGACATTCTTTGAGTTCAGGTGCGTTAATAGGTCGATTGAGTGCAAAATGTCCTCCGCACATTTTGCATTCACCCGGCTCGGAAGAGCCATCAGGAGGAATTACTTCGTATTCGTAAAGCGGCATTTTATATGATTTAGTTGTTGGTATCAGGGATGATAATTTTTTGACCTATTTGCAGAGCGTTAGGATTGAGTTTTCTGTTGGCTTTGAGAATAGCAGAGACGGAGGTGTTGCCTCCTCTGGCTTTGATTTCTTGAACGATACTTGAGAGAGTATCTCCGGCTTCAATAGTCCATTCCCAAGCTTTGCCGGTCGTGACTACATCCGGGGAAGAAGAGGTTGCAGAGGGTTTAGGGTTAGTCGGAGAGGCTGTAGCGATTTGGGCTATTTTATCCAGTTGAGCCATCAGGCGTTGACTATCTTTGCGGCGTTCTTCTTCACTTGCGTTGAAGCGGTTTTCCAGAGTAATTAAGACTTCTTTGAGCTGCTCAACACTGCTTAGACTGGCCGTATTGCTGAGATCCGGTGGCGGAGCAGGAGTTGATACAATTTCTCTCAGAGAATCTACTTGCTGAGCCAAGATATTGCACTGACGCTGAAGTTTATTGATTGCGCTGACTAAGTCGGAGTGAGCTTGTGTAAGTTCTTCTACTCTTGCGGAGAGGGTTTTAAGTCTCTCTTCGTAGTATTGCATAACAGTTTCATTTGCTTGAGCAAATGATTGAAACGCAAGGGGAAAACCAAATAGAGCAACCAATAATACTTTAATATATCTCATGCGTACATTCCTTGACACACAACAATCAGTTTAATGGTGAATACGGTTACTGACAAGATAATTTCGAATCCGAGTTCATTTCCGTGCAGAGAAGCGGTTTCAGATATTTTCCCGTATAACTATTGGCGGAGAGAGTGATTTGCTCGGGGGTACCTTCGGCAATTATTTGGCCTCCATTTTTTCCACCTTCCGGACCCATATCGATTACCCAATCGGCACATTTGATGATATCTAAATTATGTTCGATAATGATGATGGTGTTTCCGTTTTTGACGAGTTCCGCAAAAAGATTGAGCAGAACTTGAATGTCTTCAAAGTGAAGCCCAGTGCTGGGTTCGTCAAATAGGTAACAGTTCCGGGAGAGTGATGATTGAGCAGAATTCTTCTTTAGAGAGATTGAGTCTGCAATATGGCTGGCTAATTTCAGACGCTGGCTTTCTCCACCTGAGAGGGTGTTAAGAGGTTGCGAGAGTTTTAGATAACCTAATCCTGTTTTTTGAATAATATTGAGGAGAGCAAGAGTGTTTGCAGCCGGACGCCATTCTTGAATATAATTGACCAGAATGGAACACATTTCATCAATTGTCAGATTAAGTATATCAGCAATATTCATCTGAACAGTGTTTTCAGAGCTTTTTCGGACAAGGGCTGTGGCTTGCAGTGTTTCTTGGTTGAAACGTGTTCCGGAGCATTCGGGACATTTGATAAAGACATTGCTCAGAAATTGCATCTCGATTTCTTCAAATCCAAGTCCCTTACAGCGGGGGCATTGTCCAGATTTGGAGTTAAAGCTGAATTGCCCTGTTTTGAATGATTGCTGATTCTGATTTTTGAGGAGCCAGATAAAGAATTTTCGTATGTGATCAAAAGCGTCTATATACATTGCCGGGCAGGAGCGTGGAGTTTTGACAATAGAGGATTGATCTACCAAGAATATGTCATGAATGGAGTCGGGAGGGAATGAGATGTTTCCCACAGAGCTAGGATCTTCTCCTTGAATTGAATAGCTGCCATGAGTAGTTCCTTTTTCCAGCAGTTGTTTGATGGCTGGAAAAATAATATTTTTAATTAAAGTACTCTTACCGGATCCGCTGACTCCAGAAATACAGATTAATTTTCCGAGAGGAATATCAATATTTAGGTTGTGCAGATTATTGGAGGTTGCGCTGCGTATTTGGAGAAATCCTTTATTAGCGGTTTTATTGGGATGATTGAGATGGACTCTAAGTGTGTTATTCAGATATTTAGCGGTTGAAGATTGAGTAGATTGAATAAATTTTTGATAGGGGCCCTGAAAGATAATTTCTCCCCCTTGGTTTCCAGCTTTTGGGCCCAGATCTATAATGTAGTCTGCGGATTTAATGATAAGGGATTCGTGTTCGACGACAACGACTGTATTGCCGATTTTTTTTAAATTTTTGATAATTTCAGCCAGGCGGCTGCTGTCTCTGGGGTGAAGACCTACACTGGGTTCATCTAAAATATAGAGGGTATTAACAAGTTTATTCCCCAAACAGGTGGTTAGATTGACTCGTTCTGTTTCACCTCCGGAGAGTTGGCGGGTTTGTCTGTTTAAGGTTAGGTAAGGGAGTCCGATTTGGGTCAGATAGGTCAAGCGGCTTATTACTTCATTAAGAGCGCAGGAGATGGGTTTAGTAAGAGATTTTTCCTTTTGTATGATTTTGAGTATATCAAGAGCTTTGCTCAATTCTAGATTATAAAAATCCGCTAAAGAGAGGGGATGATCTTCTTTTGTCAGTTCCGGAGGTAATTTATAGGCGAGAGATTCTTTTATAAAGCGGGAGCCATGGCAAGCTTCACAGATTTGATAAGAGCGATATCGAGAGAGAAAAACTCTGACGTGCATTTTATATGAATGCTTTTCTAGCCAGGAAAAGAAACCATTGATGCCGTACCAATACTGAGGCCATTGATGGTTTTCATCGATTCCATAGTCAGGGTCTCCTTCGATAACCCATTTTTTTTCTTTATCAGATAGGGATTCAAAAGGGGTATCCAGAGGGATTTTCCTTTTCTTGGCTAACTTAATCATGTCAGCCAGAGATTCGCTGGAGACGCCTGTACGCCAAGGAGCGACCGCTCCTTGGCGAAGTGTCAAAGAGGGATTAGGAATGACCAGATCCAGGTTGATTCCAATTGTTCTGCCAAAGCCATGACATATTGGGCAGGCTCCGATAGGGTGATTGTAACTAAAAAGTCCCGGAGTAGGTTTGGGGAGAGTAATTTTGCATTCCGGACATTCATAGCGGGTAGAATAGGTTTGAATTTTTTTCAATGTATCAGCCGTTAGAAGAGTGAGCTGTCCTTGTCCATAATGGAAAGCTTGTTCGCAGCTATCAATAAATCTTTTTTTATTTTTTCCGGATAAGAGGATCCTATCCTGAATTATCAGAATGGCATCAAGAGGATAGTCAGGAGGAAGGTCTTTGAGTTTAACAATCTTTTGATTGAGAATAGCTCTGTGGTATCCAATATTTTGAATGGCAGAGAGGGCTTCAGCAGCAGAGAAGTTGGAGGGAATTGGAACGGAAAAGGCGATAATACAGGAGGTGGAATCGGGATGTTCGGTACGAAGTTGTTCCAAGACTTCTGCCGGAGAATGAATAGAATTGATGCTTTTATTACATTTTGGACAATAGGGATGAGAGATGTATGGCCAGATAACTTTCATATAGTCGCAGATCTCTGTCATGGTTCCAACGGTTGATCTGCTGGTTCGAACTGTATTGCGCTGTTCAATGGCGATTGCGGGAAGAATATTTTCAATTTTATCAGCCTGAGGCTTATCCATTCTGTCAAAAAATTGGCGTGCATATGGCGAGAAAGTTTCTATGTATCGCCTTTGACCTTCAGCATAGAGAACGTCAAAAGCGAGGGTGCTTTTCCCTGAGCCGCTGACGCCTGTCAGGACTGTAAGTTTTCCAATAGGAATATCCAAATTGAGGTTTTTGAGGTTATTATGGCGTACACCTCGCAACAGAATTGACTTCGGCATTGTATCACAAGATGGGGTTTATAGATGTTCTCCCAATTTTATATTTGTAAGTGGAGTTTTATCTCCATTTTATAAAAGTACAAGAGGTATCTAAGTTTGTTGAAATAGAGTATTTTTTTTCAGAATAGCTATAGATCGTTCTGTAGCTCCTTGGTTTTTAAGAACAACCTGACGTGCGTTAGTTCCGAGGGATTTGCATCTTTCGGGGGTTTTTAGAAGGTAGATAATATTCTTTTCGAGGTCTTCCGAGTCAGTTATTTGAATAGCAGCGTCGGCCGATAAAAAAGAATGAACGATGGAGCGGAAATTCTGCATGTTAGGGCCGAATAAGATAGGTTTTTCTAAAACCGCGGGTTCTATGGGATTTTGGCCTCCTTTTGCGGTAAGACTTTTGCCGATAAAAGTAATGGTAGCTGCTTCATAGAAGAAGCGAAGCTCTCCGGTAGTATTGACTATTAAACAGTCATAAGTACCAGGAGAAGTATGAGTTTGATCGGTTATTTCTGTTCTCAGGGTAAATCGAATATCGGTTTTCTGGAGTTCTTGGACGATTATTTTTGTTCGTTCAAAATGTCTTGGGACAATGATGAGGAAAAAATTTGGGAAAATTCTTTTGATTCGCAGAGCTATTTGAGCCAGCAGAATTTCTTCTCCGGAGTGAGTGCTTCCGGCTACCAGAATTGGAGAATCTGCAGAGACTCCTATCTGGGAGAGCAATTGAGATACATTTAAATGTTTATCAAGTTTTAGTCGGACTCCATCAAATTTGAGATTGCCAGTGATAGAAATATTTTCAGGTTTTGCACCCAGTGAGATAAGGTGTTCACGGTCTATTTCATTTTGGACACCAATGCCGTGGAAAGAGGAGAAAATTCCTCTGAAGATAAATTTGGCTTTTGAGTAGCGGCGGAAAGATTTTTGAGAAAGTCTTGCGTTAAAGAGATATAGAGGAATGTTTTTTTTGGCAGCGCACCAAAGGAAGTTGGGCCAGATCTCCGCTTCAATCAGGATAATAGCTTGGGGTTTAAAAAGATTCAGAACTCTTTGTACACAAAATGGGAAGTCAATAGGATAGTAGATAGCAATAACTTCTTGAGGCAGTTTTTTCTGTATTTCAGCCATTCCTGTTGTTGTAGTCGTGCTGGCGATAATTTGAAATTGAGGAAATTGAGCTGAAAATTGTTTGATTAATTCCGCGCAGATATTTACTTCTCCTACGCTGACGGCATGAAACCAGATTGTTTGAGGACGGATTTTATTTGTTAGGGATGACGAATAAAATCCAAATCTCTGTGCAAAACCTTTTTTCCAGTTTCCTCTCCTGATAAGTCTCCATAAATACCAAGGAGAGGAGACAATAAAGAAAATTAAGAATAGAATATTATAAAAGAGCTTCATTATTTTTTAGGAGGAAGATCTTCTTCTGATTTATCAATTAGATTTTTATCTTCTTCCTGAGGAAGAAGAGGTTCCATAATATCGGCCTCGGGGATGATAATTTCTTCAGAGGTGTCATTAGTTTGTTGAGGCTGCTCCGTAGTTTTTTGCGGAAGAGTGGAATTGGAATTTATCTCTAGAATCGGTGTGGGCAGAGAAATCGATTGTATAGAATCCTTGGTCACTGGAAGTATGTTGCGGATAATAAAGGCATCCGGATTAGATTGAAATATGGTAATAGAATAATTAAAACACTCTTGGAAAGATTCAAAATCGGGCATAGGAAGAGTGGATGTGATATTTTTGATAAAACTGATATCAATATTAATATCCTGAGCTAATATGCTAAAAATTGGAAATAAAAAAGGTTGAGTACGAGATTGTTTACAGTAAGCAAGGAACTTGTTGTAATAGCTTCTGGCAATGGATCTGTTATTGTTATATTCAAAAAAGCCGGTATGAAATCCTCCAATATGAGCGGCATTTGTCAATCCGCTTAGAGAAGAGAGACTCTGTTCTTGGTTTGTTTCATTCAAAAATTGTTCTATCATTTTGCGATTGTTGCTCATCAAAAGATAGGAATCCTTAGCGGCGATATGGTAATAGTTAGTTAAAGAGGTAAGTTCCAAGTTTGGAACGGGTAATGAAACAATTTTATACTTTCCCGTTTGAGTTTCTATTGTTGGAATAGGAGCGAGAATAGAGATGACATTTTTGACGGATTCAACGTATTTTTCTCCTTCATTAACTTGGACAAAGCGAATTACATCTTTTTCTCCTTTTGCATTTATTTTTTCGCAGGAAATGATATCGTTTCCGAGTGGAGCGATAAGCTGTTTTTGAAAGTTAAAATTGGGTTCTTTTTCCAATAAGCCGGGAAGAATAGCGGAGACCAATAGATCGCACACGTCAGGCATAATATCGTTAATTAACGATTGGATATTGTTAGCCGCAGCAGGGATATTTAATCTCATTCTGGAAAAGTGGCTGATATCTTTTTTAATAAAAGGAGGAGGAGTGCAGTCTCCAGCATCTATCGAAAGCAGTTTTCCAATTCCTTGGCGTGAGCCGGCTGGAGAATAGATATAGTAATCAGTGTATATTCCAGTGGGCCTGTCGTAGACGGCGAAACTGCCTGATATAAAAGATTGAAGTCCGAGCTTACTTGTAATAAGAGGAATCATAAGACTATCCTGATTTTCAGAAAGAGGATCAGTTGGAGTAGATTCATCTGTTTGAGCTAAATTTTTCATTTGAGCTGTCTCTTTTTCAATCCATTTTTGGGTGATAGGAGTAAGATAAATCCATCCCCAAAGAACCGAATCTGCGAATTGGAATTTATGTTTTTCCAATTGAGCGGATTGTAATAAGCTGGGAGCGTTTTGAGATCTGACTTTTAAAATTTCTTTAATTCCTTCAGGAGAATTAAGCTCTATCAGGAATTGGGTTCTGGAAATTGTTGCCCAGAATGTTAGGTTAGTGGATTCAATATCTTTATTAGGTTTGTGGCAAGAGAAAAAACTCAGAATTTTTTCACTCCTTTCCTTTGAGAGAGTAAATCCAATGATTTCTTGATTGGGAGCGAATAATTCTTTCTTTATAAAAGGGGATAGCTGTGGGATTTTAACAAAAGAATCAAAAATATTTGATAGAGCGATAATATTTTCGCCCAGCTCCAGTCCAAGAACAGTTACTCCTCCGATAGATTGTGTCAGAGGATCCTTAGAATCAGAGGAGTCAATAACGGCAAGATATGCGGAAGATATCTTCTCTAAAGAAAGAGCAGATATAGGGTTAGATGCGAGGATATCTATTCTATTGGTATCTTTTGAAAAAGTGAATTTTTTCAAAATCGATTCGCGGACAGCTGCAAATTGAGGATGATTGATCATTTTGCCCATGGGGGCTCTATTCAAAGCCACTAGAGCGGATTTTTGATCGGGAATAGAGAGCAAAGCAATTGTCTTTTGAGGAAGAGAACTACTTAATTCTTCTAGATTGCCGCCCAGAACTATTCCGGGGAGCAACATGAATCCAAAAAGCCAATAGTATAATTTATTTAAATGCATATCTTGCTGAAATGATGATTTATTTTTTATTTAAATCACGACGAGGGAAGAGCGGCATTGGCTTATTAACCTTATGCCCTGGAGTTAGTTTTCCCCAAAAGGATTCACTCCAAAGATCCGGCTGAGTGTTGAGCCCTAACTGTGAATAGATTTTTTCTGCGGTTTCAGGAATGATAGGCCAGAGAATAACAGCAAGGATACGGCAGATTTCGACAAGATTGTATAGAACTTCATCGAGCCGTTGTGCTTGTTCAGGCTGTTTGGCTAGTTTAAAAGGAGCGGTTTGATCAACATATTGATTGGCTCGATAGATAAGTTCCCAAATTTTTATGAGAGCTCCTTGGATTTTTATATCTTGATAGGATTTAAATGTGTTCTGAACGATAATTTCAGTTTCATTTTTAAGCTCATCATTTTTAGCGGGAACAATACCGTCTCTGTAACGGTTTAGCATAGAAAGTGAGCGATTGACCAAATTCCCCAGACCGTTGGCTAATTCAACCTGATAACGAGTTTCAAATCCGGAGTCTGTCCAGTTGCCATCAGGTCCGACTTCCAGCTCTCTCAATACATAATAGCGGAAAGCATCTAATCCCCATTCATTAATGACTGCAATTGGGTCAACTGTGTTGCCGGTACTCTTGCTCATTTTTTGGTTATTTTTCTGCCACCATCCATGAACGATTAGTCGTTTAGGGAATGGCGCCCCGATAGCTTTGAGCATGATAGGCCAATATACCGCATGGAATTTAACAATGTCTTTGCCGATGACCTGAAAATCGGGAGGCCATATCTCCATTTGTTCTTGACCGTTTTCTGGAAAATCTTCCGGAGTCAGATCCAAAAGTTTTAGTATTTGCAGGTCTCCATGAGCGGCAGCTATGCTCATATAATTAATCAAAGCATCAAACCAGACATAGGTGACAAACTCTGAATCAAATGGAAGGGGAATTCCCCAAGAAAGACGTGAAACAGGACGAGTAATACAGAGATCTTCCAACTTCTCTTTTTTTAAGAACCCAAGTACCTCATTTTTTCTGGATTCCGGATAGATGAAATCCGGATGAGATTCAATGTATTCAATAAGCCACTGCTGGTGTTCACCTAATTTGAAATAATAATTGTCTTCAATTAATTCGGTTACTTCACCATACATGGGATCAAAACTGCCATCGGGCAAACGGTCTTTTTCGGTAAGGAAAGTTTCTTCTTTTGCCGAATAAAATCCACGGTAGGATTCTTTGTAGAAATGGCCTTCTTTATAAAGTTTATTAAGAATAGCAGAGACAACTTTTTGGTGGCGTGGTTGAGTTGTTCGTACATAATCATTATTGCAGATACCTAATTTTTCGATAAATTGAGACCACACTACAGCAAGTTCATCGCAGTATGCTAAAGGAGAAAGTGCTCTTTTTTCCGCCGTTTGTTGTACTTTTTGTCCATGTTCATCAACTCCTGTTAAGAAAAAAACAGGATTGCCGCAGCTGTGGGCAAAGCGTGCGATTGCATCTGTCAGGATCTTTTCATAGGCATGGCCGAGATGAGGATGGCCATTTACATAGTCAATTGCTGTTGTTAGATAGATACTCTTGCTCATATCCATACATATTGTGCCTTAAAGTAAAGATTTTGCAAGTAGTGGATTTTTTAACTTTATTTGATATAATATGGACATGGAGCTTCAACAAGGCCTGTTAGTTCGAAATAGTATGTCTTCTGAACGGATTGAATTACATTTACAAGCAGAAAACGCAGATGCTGTTTTATGTGAATTGGTGAGTTTAATCCCTGAAATAAAAAACAACTCGCGCTTGTCAGAAACTTTACTTAATGCCTTGAGGGAGAGGGAGAGTCTCTGCAGTACTGCTTACGGTGATGGAGTTGCTTTTCCTCATTGTCGTAATGCGTTGGTTGGTTTAGTAAATAAGCCGTTAGTTGTATTTGGCAGACATGAGGCAGGGGTTCCTTTTGGGGCTGTCGATTGTATGCCGGCAAAGCTTTTTTTTCTGGTATTAGCTCCGACCGTCAGTCTGCATTTGCAAGTTTTAGCTCGTTTGAGCAGAATGGTTCGAGATCCAAGGGTGCGTCAAATTTTGTTAAAAGCCCAAACAGTTCAGGAGATTTTAGATACGATCGAGGAAGCCGAAAAGCGCTAGAAGACTATTCTAGGATCTTCTTAGGTAAAGGAACGGAAAGTATTTGAATAAAATATTTCTTGCGGGAGGATATTTATGTTTGTAGAATACTAGCCGACGTTATTGTATTTTTAAATAACAATACTGCTGATATTATGAGTGATATGAATAATAAATTGCCTGATTTTTTGGCGTGTGCGAAGCCGAATCCGAAGTCAGGTCGTGCATCATGGGATAAAAACATTGCTCCGTCTTATGCGGGAGTCATGCTATGGTTCACCTTTTGGTTGGGCCTGACACAATGCTGCTCAGCCGGGGCTGGATCTGTCTTTTCGCATGGCTATATGTTGCCTATCTTGGCTTTGGCACTGGCAGCATTGACCTGTTTTGTCTTTTATTATGTGGTATTAGGGGAAGTGGGTAGAAAAACAGGTTTGCCGCTTTATATTGTTGGAACATCCACCTTTGGCGCAAAAGGTGGTTTTTTATTGCCTGGACTTTTGATGGGATTGCTCCAATTCGGTTGGGTGGCAGTAAATATTTATTTCTCTACGAAAGCGATTATGGGCTTTTTCCCAGAACCTTCTCCTGTTTTAGAAAAGGGAGTAATGATTGGATGGGGTGTTGTAGCTGCTATCTTAGGATTAGGCGGAATTGCAAAGGTGGGTAAAGTTGTTGGAAAGTTTCACTGGATTCCTATTATTACTTTGCTTGTCATGGCTTGTTTGTCGGTTCCTCATATTGGCAAGTTTGATCCTCAGGCAATGGTGGAATTAAATAAAGTCATTAATCCGGCAGTAGGTGCTCCTTTGGCTGGAAGTGCGATTGTTTTTGCTATAGCTGCTTATGTCATCGGATTTTTCGCTACAGCTGGTGCTGCCGGTGTAGATTTTGGTGCAAATGCCCGTGACAAGAGAGATGTTTGTATGGGTGGTATTGTCGGAATCTTTGGTTCTATGGTTTTTGCTGGCGGTTTAGCTATTTTAATTGTGGCTGGTGCTTATGGTAAGTACAGTACTCCTGAAACGATCGAGGTATTGAGGTCTACAGCGTTTAATCCTACCGGCTTTATTGATAATGCCATGGATTTGGTGAAGATTCTTCTGGGTGAAAATCTGGGAAGATGGGTTCTTCTCCTTTTGGCGATTGCTGCGTTCCCTTCAGCTTGCTTTAGTTCTTTGATTGCTGCTAACAGTATTAAAACTGTTTTACCCAAGATTCCTCCTTTCATTTCTGTAGGAGTGGGAGCTGCAATTGCTATTCTGTTGGCTCTCTTCGGTTATGCTGCTAATTTAGGTGGAGTCTTCGGTGTGATCGGTGCTTCATTTGGTCCTATCTGCGGTGCGATGGCTGTAGATTACTTCACTTCTGGAAAACGCTGGAGCGGTCCTCGTGCAGGTTTTAATCCTCCGGGTTGGATGGCTTGGGGATTAGGATTCATTGTTGGCATTCTTCCTAATTTTGGATGTCCTCTTCCTGCCGCACCTTTCTGGGCTATGCTGGTAGGTGCAGTTGTCTATTATCTGGGAGCCAAGTTCGGTTTAGAGAACAAGGTTATTCCATATGGACCGACCGATAGTCAGATTAAAGATGAATAAAATCATCATTTGACAGTATTTTAGAAGGGGCAGATATCATTCTTATATATCTGCCCGTTTTTTTGATATAGAGTTCTCAAACATCTGTGCTGGAAGCTTGAGCAGAGCGTAGCTGCCTGAATCTCGTAGTGGTTTGCAAGTTTCGGGTTAAAGACTCTGGGAGAGAAGGATCAATAGCGAAATCGTGGTCTGAGGTAGAAAGCCCTGAGCTTTGATATGGAAAAAGTTTTCTGCAGGGAAGCTGCAAGAGAAGCCAAAGTCCAATAGCTATTCGGAACGGGTTTCTAAAGCAGCCAGATGTAAGAAGGGGAAATAGATTCCTTAACCGATGCGGTTACACGGACAAGTCAGATTTTCTCGAGAATAAAGCTTCCATAGAGGGTTTTGGTCTGGGGAGAAGAGATAATTTTGCATTTTTTATGTATAGAAAGGCAATAATTTTGAAGAGAGATTATTTGGGAGGATTTGCTAGATAACTATTTTCAGTATTTTAATAATATAATAAGAGAAGAGAGTTATGAATTTAGTGGAGTTATTAATTAATTATTTGGAGAACATTTTCTTTTTTCTTCTCCAGCTCCAACCTCTGATATTGTTTTTTTTGCTAATTCCGTTTGTGTTTGCATGGTATCTGATTAAATTCATTATAAAGAGAACCCGAGAAGAGAAGAGTTCAGAGAGACTCTCCAAAAGTTTTTCCACTGCCATTTGGAAATTATGGGAGGCAAAGACTTCTCGCAGGATGATTCTTTATTTCTTTTATTTCCTATTGTTTATGATTGGCTATAGAGGAATCGTGGGGCAATCCTATGTATTTATGAATCCGATTCTGTTTCCTAGCTCCGGATATAAATATTTTTATTGGATGCTTTGCTCTGGGGGAATTCTGGCAGTGAGTTCTGTTTTGGGAAGATTGTTCTATGAATCTAATGCAGTATTTGAATAATCAAAAGGAGAAATCGCAGCTGGGAGAGTAAAATTTGCGAAAGCCAGTAGAAAGAGATGTGGATTTTAATTAGGATGACAAAGGAGATGATTCTCAGCAGATAATACAGCTTCAAAGCTGATGGAAAGGTTGAGCAGATCCGTCGTCAAACAGTGCTCACAGCGACGTGGGAAAATGATAGAGATTGAAGCAGAAGATAAGCCTCTGTGGTGTATATTTTTACATCTTACTCGATTTGATAATATAATGCAGAAAATAATGAAAGTGCCATATAAAATATCTGTTCTACTTTATTGTTTTGATGAGGAAGATCGTATTTTGCTTCTTCATAGAAATCGGGAGCCCAATAAAGGATTGTGGAGCCCTTGTGGAGGAAAGTTAAAGACTGAAATTGGGGAGAGTCCATATGGCTGCGCAGTTCGCGAGCTGAGAGAGGAAACAGGAATGAGTGTTGATTTCAAAGATTTGCATTTGGCAGGAATTGTTAGTGAAGAGTCCTATGAAGGGAGTACTCATTGGCTGATGTTTTTGTTTGAGGTTAAGAAGAAATTCAGCGCTTTGCCCAGTCCTCATTCGGAGGGAATATTTTGTTTTTTTGAGAAAAAAGATTTGGAGACGATTTCTGTTCCGGAAACTGATAGAAAGTACATTTGGCCGTTGTTTTTTAAGTATAGAAATGGCTTTTTTGCGGTTCATTCCAGAGTTAACGAGAAGAATGAAATTGATTGGATTTTAGAAGAAGGAAGAAGTCAGTAAAAATATAATTTTAAAAATAAGGCAACAAACTTGCTGGGCCGGTGTTTCTAAGGTAGTATATTGCTGTGCCGATAAAAGGCACTGTAAGGTCTGGGTATGATTTTATATAAAAGAATACTAATTTTACTTTTTATCTCATTTTTTGGATTGGGATTTTTATTTGCACAATCGCCTGAGGACGAAGATATTGATAGAGAACCTCCACCGAGTAATCCTGGACGTCCTATGGAGAGAAGGGTAACGCCGATGCCTCCGCCGCAAGAGATCCCTGAGAAAGGCCCAGATTGGGATCCAGAAGAAGATAGACCGATGATTCAGCCTGCTCCAGAAGTTGATCCGGAAGGGGAAGATATTGAGCTTTCGGAAGAGAAACTGGACGAGCAGAAATCAGAACCGGAGGAGGAAAAAACGTTGGATAATTCGAAAATAAAATTAGATTTGGGGAAAGATAAGTCTCTGGAAGAGGTCAAGGAGGAGGAAGATAAAGATAGTCGGCTTTATGGCAATCCGTATCGAGTCATTATTACACGTAATTTATTTGACCTGAAAGCGGGTGTTGCATTAGGAGATATAATTACTAATGAAGTGCCTATTGTCTTAAGTACCAATAATTTAAAATTTATGGGGATTACAACTGTAGCAGGTGTTATTAAATCACATTTTATGATTAGTAAGCCTGGTCAACAGCCTCCACAGCAGTACATTTCTCTTATGGAGGGGCAGGCTTCGGATGGATTAGAATGTGTTAGCATAAATGCGGATCCTCGTAATCCAACGGCTAAAGTTAAAGCAGATGGCAAAGAGATTCAAGTTTCCTTTGAAACACATGGTATAACTGCTACCTCTATGGCCACAGGAGCCAGACAGACACAAACAAGAGGAAGAACTGTAGTTGCTCCGAACAGGAACCAGAATCAGCCTCGTCAGATACAAATTCAAAGACCTACTACTGCCGGAGGCTTTAATATGCCAGCGGTCCAGCCTCAGAATCTTGGTTTTTCACAAGGAAATGCTAATGTGGGTAGCAGCAATAGACGTTCATTCCCAATGACAACAGAAGCAAGGAATTTCCAAAATAGGAGGTCTTCTTATGCTCGCCCCGCCCAGGCAAATACTGGTGGAAATCCGCCTATGCCGCCTATGCCGCCGGGAATGTAAGCTGAAAGATTGAAGTCTGGTATTAATATTTTGCAAAATATTGAAGTTAGTTTATTAGAAGGGGAAACGAGGCGTGCTGTTATTGATATTGGAAGTAACTCTATCAAGTTATTGATTGCTGATATAGACCAAGTAGGAGTTGTAGTTCCTTTAATAGAAAAGAGTTGTCAAACTAGATTGGCTGAAGGAACAGATGCTTCCGGAAAGTTTAGTCAAAATGCCCTAAGAGAGTCTTTACGGAGCCTTAGAGAATATATTGACCTTTGCATTAGGAAGGGTGTAGAGAAGCCATTGATCTTTGCTACAAGTGCAGCAAGAGGTGTTTCAGCTGAAGAATTTAGTTTGCTTTCTCTCCCTATTTTTGATGAATATGGGTTGAAGATTCAGATTATTACTTCCGATCAAGAGGCTCTCTGGGCTTTTAAGGGAGTTTGTACGGATGCAGCTTTTACAAATAAAATATTGTTCCTGACTGATGTTGGCGGGGGAAGCGCACAATTTACGATTGGTAAGGATGGGAAGTATGTTTGGAGTCGTAGTTATCCTTTGGGTGCAGTGAGGCTTTTGGAAAAATATCCATTTTCAGATCCTCCTACTTTAGAAGAGAAGAATGATTTGATTCTTCAGATTAGTGAGAGTATTACTCATCTTCGCCAAGAGATAGAATCTGATATTTCAATCAAAAATCTATTGCCCAATTTTGATCTAAGAAATCTTCAATGGATTGGAACAGGAGGAGCAGCTACCATATTGAGTAGTTTAAATTTAGGATTGGTTGATTTTGATCGCAATAAACTGGAGAACTCTGTTGTTACCGCGGAAGAACTTCAGAAGTGGGGAGATAAATTATGGGGAGTTTCACTAGAAGAAAGAAAAAATTTTCCCGGATTGCCATCTTGCCGAGCGGATATAATGTTGCCCGGTGTGGCTATTTATTTGGCTATAATGCAAGTTTTTTCATTTTCTTCTATTAGAATCAGCGCTCGCGGGGGAAGATACGGCGCTTTATCAGATGAGCGCTTCTTTTAAGTTTTAAATTTATCTATTGTATTCCTTCTTTTTTTCAGGAATAGGCAGAGGAGGAATGCCATTCTCTATTATCCAAAGTCTCTTGGACTTATCTCTCCACTCAAGACTATTCCAACCTTTGGAATCAACGGTATGGTAAATAGTGATCCGATGCCAATCATCTACATAACTTTTACTGTTTTCTAAAGCATCTCCATGAAAGAACATTCTGGATATTTCTCTGCATCCGGCAAACGCGTTAGAATGAATGTATTTAACTCCGCTTCCTATTTCTACGGTATGTAGATGAGTGCAGCGTGAAAAAGAGCTTGGAGATATTACTGAAATGGAATCGGGGAGATGTATTTCCTGCAAATTCGTACACATATAGAAAGAGAAGGGTCCTATTTGCTTCAAATTTTTATTAAGAATAATATTTGTTAATCCATAACTGCGGCTGAAAGCATTTGCTGCAATATGGGTTACAGTTTCAGGTATGGAATAACAACTCAAAAGAGGGATCTCTTTATCTTTCTTTTTATCTAGATCTGATTCAGAAATGTCAGCATAATAATTGTGATTGCGTTTCGATCTCGGATAGCGGATAAGTGTTTCACGGTCTTTACTTAAAAGAACTCCATTTTCTTCTGTGAAAAAAGGATTGTCTGTGCTTACAATAAAATTTTCTAATGAAGAGCAAGTTTCAAAACTCTCATCTATAGAAATAAGCTTACTGCAAATGACCATATTTGTCAGATTTAAACAACCTTCAAAAGCATTTTTACCAATATGTGCTAGATCTGCTCCGGTTAAGATAGATTGGATATGAGAGCAATTTTTGAAAGCACCTTCACAGATATTTGTTATAGAAGCAGGCAGAGAGACAAAAGTGAGATTTGTACAACCGTCAAAAGTGTAGGGAGAGATGCAACGTAAAGAATTACCTTCGAAAAAGACATTAGTTAAAGAGCTGCAGTGACGGAATGCTCCCATAGAGATGTTGGTTGTGTTTTTAGGGATGATGATGTTAGTCAGGGAAGTACAATACATAAAAGCAGTTTCATTTATAGAAAGAATACTTTCTGGTAACACAATTCCTTCTAACGTCTCTCTACAGAAGAAAGCTGATTTATCTATTTGAGTAACAGGAAGCCCATCCAGAATAGAAGGAATCAATATTACTTTAGAGTTAAATTTTTTATGAGATGTTTTCATGTGTTTGCCTTTTCCCGCGGGATATTTATATTTGTATCCTGTGATTGAGACAAATGAATTGCTTTTGATAGAATAGGAAAGTCCTTGTTTATCGACAAAAAGTTTTTCCTCTTTTTTGACAAAGAATTTCTCTGAGAGAGGGAATTGGCTAGTAATAGGATAACCTTCAAGAGCTATGAGGTATCCATTTTTATCATATTCCCAATAGGTCAAATCAGCTTTTTCCCCTTCAAAAATCGCATCTGAGTTGATAACTGCTTTACATTGACTGGAAATACGAATTGTAATTAGGTTAGTACAGTTAATGAATGGATAAATACCTAATGTCTGCAGTCTGGCAGGTAGTTCGATTTTATTGAGAGGAGTTTCTTGAAAAACATAATCTCCGATATGCTTTATGTTTTTAGGAAGTGTAATATGTTCTAAATCAGAACAGAAAGCAAATGCTTGGCTGGAAATGGTATCGACAGTATCAGGAACTATATATCCAGTTTTTTTTATATGTTTTTGAGGTGGGTGCAGAATGAGTGTGTTTGTGTTTTTATCAAATAAAATTCCATCAATGCTGCAAAAAGAAGAATTTTCAGGATTTACATCAATAGATGCCAGTTTAGGACAACCCCAGAGGGCACCATTTTCAATTTGAGTTATAGATGAGGGAATAGATATCTTTTTCAGAGATAAGTGATTAGAAAAAGATTCTTTTCCAAGACAAATAACAGGATAAGAATTTATTTCAGCTGGAACTCTTACTATTGAGGAAGAACCTATATATTTCCGAATAGTAATCTTATTTTCAGAGAGAGTATATTGAAAATTTTTTTCTGTAAACCAGTCTTCATTATCCATTCCATTAATAATAGATAAGGAATAAAAAAGAAATAAAAAAATAAATAGTTTCTGCATGACAGGCTTAGAGCAGACTTAATGCGAACGAGAACGAGTCTTCTTCACTTTAAGAAGAGCAACTGATTGAGCTAAAGCTACTTGGGCAGCAGCCAACTCTTCTGCAGAAAGCTTTTGTTTTAGTCGTGCTTCAGCCCTTTGACGAGCAAGTTCAATTTGAGCATCATCGATATTATCTGCTTCGATGGCCATATCGGTCAAAACGGTAATATAGTTTCTGTTGATTTGAACAAAACCGTCTCCTATCGCTAAAAATAAATTTTTTCCTTCTTGTTGGACAGCAAGCTCGCCAGCGCAAATGCGTGTAGAAAGTGGAATATGCCCGGGCATTACTCCAATTTCACCATTTACACCGGGAATAGTTACTGAAGAAACTTTACCTTCCCAAGTAATTCCTTCAGGAGTAACAATTTTTAGGATTAGGTTTTCAGCCATGAGGGATTTTATTTTTTATTTTCGTAAATTTCGTCAATAACGCCTTTAAGCATAAAATTGCCTTCAGGTACGCTGTCATGTTTCCCTTCCAAAATTTCTTTGAAGCCACGGACGGTTTCTTCTACTGGAACCTGTTGTCCCGGGGTGCCAGTGAAGACCTCTGCTACAGTGAAGGATTGACTGAGAAAACGTTGAATTTTACGTGCACGAGATACAAGAAGTTTATCTTCTTCTGAGAGTTCATCCATTCCCAGAATAGCGATAATATCCTGGAGATCTTTATAGCGTTGTAGAACTTTTTGAACATTGCGCGCTACATCGTAATGTTCTTGTCCTACAATTTCAGGGGTTAGAGCATTGGAGCCTGAGCTTAGAGGATCTACTGCTGGATATATTCCCATTTCAGCAATTGAGCGCTCTAGTACAACAGTAGCATCTAAGTGAGCAAAAGTAGTTGCCGGAGCAGGATCCGTTAAATCGTCAGCAGGAACATAAACAGCTTGGAAAGAGGTTATAGATCCTTTTTTTGTAGATGTAATTCGTTCCTGTAATTCACCCATTTCCGTAGCAAGAGTAGGTTGGTAGCCTACAGCACTGGGAGTTCTGCCTAATAGGGCAGAAACTTCAGAGCCTGCTTGAGAAAATCGGAAGATGTTGTCAATAAAAAGCAAAACATCCTGATGGCGTTCATCTCTGTAATATTCAGCTATAGAGAGTCCGGATAGTGCCACGCGCAAACGAGCTCCGGGAGGTTCATTCATCTGCCCATAAACTAGCGCAATACGGGATTTATCCATCTCTTTCAAGTTAATTACGCCGGATTCAGCCATTTCTCTATATAAATCGTTTCCTTCACGTGTGCGTTCTCCTACACCAGCAAAAACAGAATAACCACCATGAAGTTTGGCAATGTTATTGATCAATTCCATGATCAAGACTGTTTTGCCGACACCTGCACCTCCAAATGCTCCTACCTTGCCACCTTTAAGGAATGGACAAATTAGATCAATAACTTTAATCCCAGTTGCAAGTACTTGTGGAGAAGTGGTCTGGTCTGTTAATTTAGGAGCATGTTTATGGATGGGATATCTCTTTTCCGGTTTAATTTCTTTACCTTCATCAACCAGATCCCCTGTAACATTAAAAATGCGGCCTAGTACGCAGTCTCCAACAGGCATGGAAATCGATTCACCCGTATCAATAACTTCATAACCACGTTTAAGACCTTCAACTCCAGACATGGCAACTGTTCTTACCCACTTGCCGCCAAGGTGTTGTTGTACTTCTAGCGTGAGGGTATTCTTTTTTCCTTCGACAGAGAATTCGACTTTTAGCGCATTATAAATATGCGGAAGTTTATCTGGAAATTCTACGTCTACTACTGGACCGATAATCTGAACTATTTTGCCTTTATTCATGGTTGAAAATTAATTGAAAGCTGAAGTTGCTGATGTAATTTCTAGTAATTGATTAGTAATACCTGTTTGACGAAGTTTATTGTAATGTACTGTGAGTTCTTTAATAAGAGAGTTGGCGTTATCTGTTGCATTTTTCATGGAGACCATTCTGGCGCTGAATTCACAAGCTTTGGTTTCTAAAAGGATGTGATAGACAATGGTATTCATATAGTGAGGAAGTAAACTGTCAAAAAGAGCTTTGGCGGAAGGCTCAAAGAGCATAACACTGTTGTCTGATTTTTCATCGGCAACGCTTGAATTAAAAGAAGATGATTGAATAGGTTTTAACTCAGATATAGGAAGAATGGGGATGTTGAGAGGAATCTGAGTCATTGTATTTTTAAAACCGGGATAAATAATACTAATACGATCTGCTTTGGCTTCCAAAAAAAGGGATATTGCCATTTTAACGATTGCTCTTGCCTCAGAATATTGTGGAGTATCGTGAAATGTAAATGAAGCCACTAAATTGCGGCCTGTTCTATGAATAAATTGAGATCCTTTACGTCCGGCTGCAAGAAACAATGTCTTTTGAGAGTCAAATTTAGCAGCTTCTCGCAAAAGATTAGTATTGAGTCCTCCACAGAGACCTTTATCCGTTGTTACTAAAATAACAGCTTCATTTTTGATAGGACGCTCTACACACAAAGGGTTTTCTTGTGCTTCATTTCCTATCTGATTATGTATAGCTGTCAGCATATTATGTAAGATAATCGCATAAGGTCTACCATTTATAGCAGCTTGTTGAGAGCGTTTCATTTTCGCTGCCGCGACCATTTGCATTGCCTTAGTGATTTGGGCAGTGTTAGTGACGGATTTGATTCTCCGCCGTATGTCTCTCATGCTTGGCATAACGATAGCTTCTTTTTATGCTTTCCAGGTTTCTCTAAAAAGTTTTGAAACAGATTTAATTTCTTCAATCAGGTTGTCGTCTAATTTTTTTTCTTTTAAGATTTTCTCGAGAAGATTTTTCTTTTGAACGGATAGATGTTCAGAAAAATCCTTAGCGAATTTGGAAATTTGCTCAACAGGAATATCATCCATAACATCGTTTTGAATAGCCCATAGAAGGACGACTTGAACTTCTACTGGGATGGGGGAGTGCTGAGCTTGTTTGAAGAGTTCGGTAATGCGTTTGCCTCGCTCCAATCGCGCCAAAGTTTGAGCATCTAAATCGGAACCAAATTGTGAAAAAGCTGCCAATTCCCTGAATTGGGCCAACTCAGTTTTAATTTTACTGGCTACTTGTTTCATAGCTTTTAATTGAGCACTGGATCCTACACGAGAGACCGAGATTCCAACGGAAATAGCTGGACGAATACCTTGATAAAATAGGTCTGTTTCAAGGAAAATTTGGCCATCAGTAATAGAGATAACGTTAGTGGGAATGTAAGCTGAAACATCACCCATTTGCGTTTCAATAATAGGGAGAGCCGTTAATGAACCACCTCCATGCTCAGAATTTAAGCGTGCTGCGCGTTCTAACAGGCGGCTATGCAAATAAAAAACATCTCCGGGGAAAGCTTCACGTCCTGAAGGCCTCTTTAAAATAAGAGAGACTTGGCGGTATGCGTTTGCGTGCTTGGTCAGGTCATCATAGATGATTAAAGCATCCATTTTGTTATCCATGAACCATTCTCCTATAGCCGCACCGCAGAAGGGAGCAAGGTATTGTTCGGTGGCAGAGTCAGCTGCTCCGGCGACTAAGACTATAGTCCAAGGCATGGCTCCGGCTTCTTCGAGGGTGTTGATGACACGTGCTACATTAGATTGTTTTTGCCCAATCGCGACGTAGATACAATAAAGAGGTCTATATTCCGTATCTCCTGCATCCTGAGCGGCTTTGTTTAAACGAGCTTGATTCAGAATAGTATCAATGCAAATAGTCGTCTTGCCTGTTGAGCGGTCCCCAATAATCAATTCACGTTGTCCACGACCAATAGGAATCATAGCATCAATAGGGATAATTCCGGTTTGTACTGGTTGGTTAACTGATTGGCGAGTAATAATACCAGGAGCAATCTTTTCAACCGGATAATGATTTTCGGCTTTGATTTCTCCTTTACCGTCGATCGGCTGGCCAAGGGCATTGACTACGCGGCCAAGCAAGGCTTTCCCTACTGGAACTTGGAGCAAACGCCCTGTTCCACGAGCTTCTTGGCCTTCTGCAATTTGGGTATAATCTCCCATGAGAACAGCACCGACACTGGTTTCTTCAAGGTTTAGTGCAATTCCGGTAACGCCTTTACCCAAATCGATCATTTCATTCATCATCAGGTCGTCCAGACCTTCAATTTTGGCAACACCGTCACCGATTTCAGTTACAATTCCAGTGTTTTCGCGGCGAGGAGCCGTTTGAATATTATTAATCCGCTCTTCAATTTCCTGTAATACGCTGCTCATGGTTTGTGTAAAATTATATCATTTTGTCAGTTTTACTAATTTAGAGAATGCTTTCTAATTTAGCTCGAATAGAGGCATCCAGAACTTGCCATCCTATTTGTATTCTGAGACCTCCCAATATTTCCGGGTGAACTGAAAATACAAAGTCCAACGGTTGGTTATTATTCTGCTGAATAGATCTGATTATGTCTTTCTTTTGAGCTTCATCAAGTTTAATAGCGCTTTGTATTTGAACGGTTCGTTTATGTTTTTCTAAACGAACTCTCATTTTAATATGTTCAGCTATGAATTTCCACCCTCTAGGTTTTTTTTCAAGAAGGAGATCTATAAGCAATAGAACTTTCTTGAAGTCAACAACCCCATTTGCAGTACAGGCTTTAAATAGTATGTTTGCTTGACGTTGGGCTTGTTTAGGGATTTTCATAGCGCATCATCTGTTTTTAAATTTTGGGAGGGTCTGTTTTAATTGAATCAAAGCGTCTGCTGAGAGTTGCTTTTGCAGATCAGGGGAGAGCTTTTCTCCGATTACTTTAACGGCCGTATCTACCACTAACCGAGAGACTTCTCCTTTTAACTGATTAAGCATTTTGTCGTAATCCGCTTGAGTTGACTCTTTGGCTTTGGAAATGATTTCTTCGGCAGCTACGATTGCTTTTTGAGTTTCTTGTTCTCGTAACTGTGCAGCCATTGCTCGCGCTTCTTCCAATAAAGCTTTTGCATCCTCATTTGTTTTTGTCAGGATTTCCTGGCGTTTGGCTTCAGCTTGAGCTATTTCATGTTTGATTTTTTCTGCATCAGCAATACTTTGCTCAATTTTTTTCCGCCGTTCTTCGAGAATATTGAGAACAGGTTTGCTGACAAAAAACCAGAGAACACCTGCGACAATGCAAAAATTGATAGCAGCGGCAATGAAGTGCGGCCAATTAACGCCAAATTGTAATCCCGTATCTAATGCGGTCTGCTTTAGATCGGTGATTAGATTTCCTAAAATTAATAGCTCTTGCATACGTATAATTCTCTAAGGGTAGAAACCCCAGTTGTTCTTATTGTCATTTGCGTCAGAATTAAACGCAAATTAAGTAAACAGAGCTATTTAGCTAGGAACAATGCAAAGAAGACAATACTCTCAGCAAAAGCAATGGCAAGAATTGCCATAGTCAATACTCGAACAAAGGCACCAGGATTGCGTCCTACGGATTCAGCAGCACCTTTACCAATGAGACCAATACCAATCGCAGAACCTAAGGCCGCGAATCCTACATGAAAACTACCTGCTAACTCGGCTAATAATGATGTAATCATAGTTCTATTTTATTTATAAGGAGTTTAAAACTCCATTAAATTGTTCAATGTGCAGTATTCTCTGATCCTTCTTCATGAGAACACATAGTTGCGGTAAATACCGCTGTTAATAGAGAGAAAACAAAGGCTTGAACAAGTCCAACCAATGTTTCCAAAAAGTAGATGGGTAGAGTAGCTAGAGCCGCTTTCAGTGGACCTAAGTCTCCCATAAGTGTTTCGATCATTACTTCACCCGCATAGATATTTCCGAATAGACGGAACATAAGGGAGATAGGCCGGAAGCAGATCGAAATAACTTCAATAAATCCGACGCAGATAAATATAATGGATAAAATGTAGAAGAGGAATCCGCGGATATCACTCCCTCCTTTGAAGCCAAAGAGTTCTTTGACAATTCCTTTTGTTCCATTGAACTTAAAGGCCCAGATTATCCAGCACAGGAAGAAGATCATTGCCATGGCGCAGGGCAGGTTTAAGTCAGCATTGCCTCCACGCAGAAGGGGTATCAATAGAACAAATTCTCCTTTAGATTCATAACCCCATCCAATGCTGCCTACCCCGGGAATGAGACTGAACCAGTTTGTTGAAAGTATAAAAATAAGAATAGCAGAAAAGAACCAGAACGTGCTTCGAATAACTTTGTTTCCGACAATAGAAGTAAAGAAGTTGTATAGACCTTCGATAACGGCTTCAACAAAATTCTGCATTTTCCCTGGAACAAGAGAGATATTGCGGGTTGCTATTCGAACAAAAAGTACTAAGAGAAGAGTTACCGTCCAACTGATAATCATGGAGTTGGTAATAGGAAAACCAAAAATCTTAGTTACTTCTACAGCGGCAGGGGATAGATGGTGGCCTTCCTCTTCAGCTAAAAGGGCTGTTGCGGAAAACAGGAAAAATCCCAATGTTGTTAGAATGTAACGATACATATGATTCTCCTGGTTATGGAGATTTATAAGATCCATAACCAGGAGACATTATAGCTCATTTTCGCAGGAAGTCGAATAAAATTTTCGATTTTTCCAATATATATAGTGTGACACAAAAAGTGCTTATACTTTTGAACTTCAGTTGCTTAGATAATAGTTGGAGGTACCACAAATGGATAACGATATTCTCGAGTCAGAAGTTGATTGGCTTTGCTATTGCCTACAAAAAGTTCTTCTCCTTCATGTAGTTCTAATAAATCTCCAGAATAGGTTTTCTCTTTGTTTAAATCGATTTTGTTGGCTTCTAAGTGCTTAGATAGTCTTTCAGAGACTTCTTGGAGAGCAGAATTGAATTGAAGTGTGTCTTTAAATTTTTCTGGAGTGATGAGCGACCCCAGCCTGTAGGAGATGTTGCCGATATGGCATAAGGCACTGGAGATGTGACCTTCTAAAATGTCTCCATTAAGATCACTAGACTTGCGGGATCTGATGGCTTTAATCCAGTTTTCATGATGGTTGCCGCCGGCATTGAATTTTTTGATTTCTTTTCCATCATTGCTATAAGCAGTTGCAGAGGTATAACTTGGATTGACTAGTCTGCCTCCTTCACATTCGATAATTACGCCAATACTTGCCCCATAGAGGGAATCCATTTTATTATCTCCAGCAGCTCTCGGAAGTCCTCGAACTTCAAAGATAAGCGGACGTTTATAATCTAAGTAAATAATTTGGGTGTTGGGAGTTTCTGCATCATCTATATATCCGTATCTTCCTCCCATGCTCCAAACTTTCTGCGGGAGAGTTGTTTCTCCAAGGAACCAGCGAGCTATATCCATTTGGTGAATACCTTGATTGCCGAGATCTCCTGCTCCAGTATTCCATACCCAATGCCAATCATAGTGAAGATTTTTTCTTGTTAGAGGGCTCATTGCAGCAGGTCCGCACCAGAGATTGTAATCAATGTTTTTTGGAATAGATTGTGAAATATAGACTTTACCTATGGAGTTACGGCGTTTATAACAAAGACCGCGAGCGAGTTTTATTGCTCCTAAATTGCCTTCTTTAATCCATTCAACAGCTTCCTGCAGTCCTTTGCTGGAACGGCATTGAGTTCCGGCTTGAACGATACGTTTGTATTTACGCGCGGCTTCTACCATTCGCCTGCCTTCGGCTACGTTGTGAGAGACCGGTTTTTCCACATAAACATCTTTTCCTGCCTGACAGGCCCAGATGGTACCTAAAGAGTGCCAGTGATTGGGGGTGGCCATAGAGACAGCGTCAATTTCAGGGTCATCAAAGAGAGCACGCATATCTGTATATTTTTTAACCTTGATATTGTGTTTTGCTAGTTCTTCAGCCCTTTGATTTAGGACATTGGAGTCGACATCGCATAGAGCAACAATTCTAACTCCCGGAATTTTACGGAGAGTCTGGATATGTCCATTCCCTTGGCTCCGGATTCCGATTACAGCTACGCGGATATCTTCATTGGCTCCTATTATTTTATCCGTTGAAGTTCGTGCGAAAGAGGTTGTTATTGTATTAGAGCCTATGCAAAAAGCACCTGCGCTCATTAAAGTGGATTTGATAAAATTTCTACGGCTTATAGAATATATTTTTTTCATAGTTTATTAATATTTATTGGTAAGAGGTTATATTGTTAATTATTTAGAGTATTCTTCAAATTCAACTTTTAAATCGATTGTGTCCGAGGGACCGTCATGAAAGATGAATCGATATTTAAAGGTAAGTTGATCATCTTTTTTCAGAAGATAATTTCCTTCATTAGGTGAAGTTTTTTCCCCATCTTTTTTAGGTTCAAAATCATGTATTCCAAAGGGGTTAGCTGCAAAGAGCCCGTAATCCCGCACGTGCCACCATGTGGGATGACGCAGGTTAGAGGGATGATCAAGAATGGCAACACCAACAATTTGATCGTCTACGGGGCCGTAGTAATCTACCCACTCCGCTCTTTTGCTCCATGTGGCACCATCTTTGATTCCATTGGAGTTAAGAATATGCCCTTTGTTGAGACCTCCTTTAACTCTCATGCTTTCAGCAACTCGGAATCCCAAAGTGCCTTCTTTGGTATCTCCCAGAGTAATATCTCCTTCTACCGGGATGAGGGTTATATTTATATCCAAATACCATTTGCCATCTTTTTCAAAAAACTGTAATTCTCGTTCTTCTTTCAATTGGACTGTTTTTTTATCCGGTTTAATCCAATGATTGATGGTTTTAATAGATCCTTTTTCGCCAGAGACCGCGGAGACGATTTCCTGTTGAATAATTTTTCCTTGTTTTGCTCCTTCCAGCCAATAGTCAACTTCATTAACTTTTCCATGGGTAAACCAGAGTCCTCTGTGATGAGGATGGTCGGTTTCTTCCCCTTCCACCTTTTTCATGGGAAAGTTTCTCACCATTAATTTCCCGGACGGACCATACACAGGATATAGATAGGGTTTAGGATCTTTGCAGCATGCAAAAAAGAGTTTTCCATTGAGATAGGCTTGTAATTGTCCATCTGAAATGCGTACCTCCGCAGGAATAGCAGATTTGGCTGATAACGTCAAAAGAGGGATTAAACATCCCAGTATTATTATATTTTTAAAAAGAACTTTCATTGCTTTTATTCTATGTTAAAATATCCTTTCCATCAATTTTTTTTTAGTGATTTTTGTTTTTAACAACTTATAGGCGGATAGGCTTGGATTTTTTTTTAAAAGGGTTCATAGTAATGAGTGATGAGGTCGATGACTGGATATGGAGCCGGCGAGGTGTCCACGGCGGGTTTAAAGGTGACAGTAGATATTAATACTTTAAATCGAAAGCAGTGTGAGATCTCAATTGCATTGCCGCGAGAAATGGATTCATTGGAACCATCAATACGAGAGATACTCAATAAGGATATTTCTCGAGGAAGGGTTGTAGTGAAAATTTGTATTCGAGTAGAGGAAGGACAGCCGGAGGTGAATTTTAATGAAAAAATGGCTGTCGAGTATCTTGCGGCTTTACGCGCATTGGCAAAAAAATTAGGAGTCTCAGAAGAGGTTCAGCTGAAGGATATCTTGGGGTTACCCGGTGTTATTGAAGGCCGGGCAGGAAGTATTCAGACTGAGGATGCGTGGCCATTGATTTCTCATGCTCTTCGAAAAGCGTTGGATGAATTGCTGTCTATGAGGGATTGTGAGGGTGAAAATCTTAAGAAAGATCTTTGTTTGAGGATAGATAATCTAAGAGAAATCCTAAATAAGATAGAGAATGTCCGCAAAGAGTTCCCGGAGAAGTGGCAGGAAGTTTTACTTAAAAGAGTTAAACAGGCTGGATTGGATATGATATCCAAAGATGATCCGCGACTTTTCCAAGAAGTTGTCTTTTATGTAGATCGCAGTGATATTACTGAGGAAATTACCCGTCTTAGGAGTCATTTTAGCCAGTTTGATCGAGCGGTTAAAACAGATAAGCCTATTGGAAGGATGCTTGATTTCCTGGCGCAGGAGATCGGAAGGGAAATTAATACAATTGCTTCTAAGGCTAATGATGGGGAGATGGCGGCTCTTGCAGTCGAGTTTAAGACGGAGTTAGAGAAATTTCGTGAACAAGTTCAGAATGTAGAGTAAGGGTTGAAGTTTTTCCATAATGGAGGTAGAAGATGTCGCTTTTTAAAATAATACAAATAGGTCTTAAAGCGCACAGTTTGTTTAATCAGGGGAAGCAGGCTTATGATAAAGCAGAGATAATCAAGGAGAAGGCTGAAAATATTGCTCAAAAAGCAAGTAAAATTTATAAGGAAGCCGGCGGTCCAGATACAACACAACTTGGTGCAATGGCCGGCAAAAAGGCCGGAGAAGTTTTTAATAAATTAAAAAAAATTAAATCTCAATTTGATAAAGAATAGAAATAAACTAAAAATAGCATGAAAACTTTGAAGCTTGGAGTTCTTGGAACAGGTTCTCTTGGGAAAAATCACGCAAGGATTTACTCGGAATTAGCCCAAGCAGGGATGATTGAATTTGCCGGTATTTATGATGTGTTGGAAAGTTCAGCTAAAACGGTTAGTAATCAGTTGGGAGGTGTTCATATTTTTTCGAGTATAGAGGATTTGATAGATCATTGTGATGCGGTCAGTGTAGTAACGCCAACTACGACGCATTATGAGCTTTCCCGAAGACTGCTGGAGGAGGGGAAGCATGTTTTAGTCGAGAAGCCGATGTGTGATCATGCAGCTCAGGCTTATGATTTAGTCAGATTGGCAAAAAATAATAAGTGTTTATTACAGGTGGGACATGTAGAGCGTTTTAATCCTGTTTTTGGTTTTTTACAGAAAGCGGCTTCGGATCCGCGTTTTATTGAGACTCATCGGTTGAGTCCATATCCAGCTAGGAGTACAGATATTGGAGTAGCGTTGGATTTGCTTATTCATGATATAGATGTAGTATTGGCATTTGTTAAATCCCCGGTTGTTCATGTGGATGCGGTAGGGATTCCTGTTTTAAGTGATTCAGAGGATATAGTTAACGCTCGAGTGAATTTTGCCAATGGATGTGTTGCCAATATGACAGCCAGTAGAGTCAGTCCTGATAGAATGAGAAAAATTCGCGTTTTTAGCGGAGGGAATTCTCCTTGTTATATTTCATTGGATTATCGAGAGCAAAAAGGTTTTCTATATCGAATGGCCCGGCAGGATGAAAAAGAGTCAAGTATTTTTAAAAAACTGTTGGCAGCAAGCAGTTCTTCTATTGTTAGCGAGTTTGCCGGTAAGAGAATAGTCAGAGAGCCGGCTCCGATTGAAAAGGAAGAACCTTTGAAGATGGAATTGCAGAGTTTTATTGAGTGTGTAAAGATTCATCATGCGCCAGTAGTTAGCGGGGAGTCTGCTTGCAAGGCTTTGGATTTGGCATTTGAGATCACTCATCAAATCATGGAGAAGATGAAGGGAATCAAGATTTCATGAGTAATTTGTCTGTTATGTTTATTGCTGGAGAAGCTAGTGGGGATGCTTTGGCAGCAGAATTATTACAGGGATTGAAGGATATTGCAGCGGATGGGAAAAGTCTTTTTAAGACGGTTTCTGCTTTTGGGGCGGGTGGTGAATCGCTCAGGCGAGCGGGAGCGCAATTGTCAGTGGACCTGACTCAACATGCTGTGGTCGGGGTTTGGGAAGTGGTAAAACACTTCAAGGTTTTAAAACAGCATTTTATGCAATTGCTGGAATTATCGTTTGAGAAACGACCTCAGGTCATCATCCTTGTAGATTATCCGGGGTTTAATCTGCGTTTTGCAAAGGCGCTTCGAAAAAAGATTAGAGAGAATCCAGTAACAGATTGGAAACCTAAGATTATACAGTTTATTTCTCCTCAAATTTGGGCTTGGCATGAGAGTCGAGTTTATCAGATTGCCAGAGATATAGATGTGATTTTGAGTATTTTTCCCTTTGAAAAAGAGTGGTATTCCAAAAGAGTGCCTGAATTGAGAGTGGAATATGTTGGACATCCTTTGAAGGATCGCTACAAAGACTATAATAGTTTAATACAGAATAAAATTCCAGAAGAACCTTATAAGGTACTATTGCTGCCTGGAAGTAGAGAGAAGGAGTTGGGACGACATTTACCGGTAATTTTTGAGGCGGTTCAGTTGATTGCCAAACAGGGAAGAGTTAAGTTTAAGATGGTTTTGCCAAATGAGAATTTGATAGAGTTGGTTAAAAAGGAGATGAAGAAGTTACCCAAGTTCATTTCTTTTGATGTTCAAATTGGTAAATTGGCTGAAGCTCTTTTGTGGGCGGATGTGGCTATAGCATCTTCTGGAACGGTGACGATGGAGTGCGCTTATTTTAGAGTCCCTACCGTAATTTTATATAAAACATCGTTTCTGACGGCTTTTTTGGGGAGACTTTTCATCAAGGTGAAGTGTATTGGTATGCCCAACCTCCTGGCGGGAAATAAGAAGATTTATCCTGAATTTATTCAGAAAGATGCAAATCCGGATAATCTTAGTTCGGCGGCGATTCTTTTTCTGACTCAACCTGGAATTTATCAGAAAACTCAGGATGCTCTGCAGAAGATGCTTTTAACTTTAGGAGAGGAAGGAGCTTGCCGCAGAGCCGCACAGAAAGTAATAGATTGTCTGCAAGGTTAGTTTGCTCTTGGGTATTGGCGCAGCTGCTGGTATTTGAGAAGGTAAAAGTTACCAGTAACGGAGATGATCAGACAAATGGAGAGATATACAAACCATGGCCCATGCCTGTTGTAAAAGGTGTTTTTTCCACTTTCGGCAGAATTAGGTATTGTAAATTGAATAATCTGGTATCCTTTTCCATAGACACTTCCGTTTTGATCTCGGAAGATATCATGAATATTGCCGGTGTTATCAATCCAGCAAGTGATTCCGTTATTGCAGCTACGGATAGAGGGAATGCCATTTTCAATACTACGAAAGCGAGTATTGGCTAAATGCTGCCAGTGAGCAATGGATTCCATAAACCAGCCTGCGTTAATTAGACAAATAAAGACTGAGACATTGTTTTGAACATGATGCCGAACTTCTTCTGGGAAAGAATCATCAAAACAAATTAGGGGGGCGCTCCTCTGCTTTTTTGTTGGCCAGGGGAAGGAGGTGTTTTCATTTCCGGCGGTGTAGTTTCCGCTGATAGGAGAAAAATGACGTAAAAAGGGAATGTATGTGATGAGAGGAATGTATTCACCAAACATAACTAGGTGTCGTTTAATGTATCTGGCTGTTAGTATTCCGTTTTCATCCATTAAGAAAGCACAGTTAAAAAAGTCTGTTTGAGAAGGATTTTTTTTGTTGGGTTCTGCGTCATCTGAGCAAAATAGAATAGGAGTATTAAAATCTATAGCAAGTTGGCGAAGTTTTTGAGCAATGTTATGGTCGTAACGGATATAACCTGGAATAGCGGCTTCAGGGAATATCAGCAAATCAATTGTATTAGTGCTTAGTATTGAGCGGGTTTCTTTTATCATATGAGAAAATTGCTCTTTATTGGCCTCTGAATCCCAAATCAATGTTTGAGGGATGCTGGGTTGGATTTGAGCAATTTTATAAGTGTTGTCAGATCTATTTTTTGAGAGTGTTTTCTGGTTTTGATTTATTCCGATACAAATGCAGAGAATTAGAATAATAGATAAGAGAATGGCTTCTTTGCAGGAGGTTATTATTGTAACAAATAGAGAAAAGGGTTTGTTGTTGCCTACAGTGTAGCTGACAGTTGAGGAGGAACGGATAAATTTGATAAATCCTCCCCAGCAGGAGACGGAAAGTGCAACCATTAGAAATGAAATACCATATCCTCCAGTAATAGAGCTCATCCAGATAAGAGAGGAAATTTCGTGTTGTGAGACGTAGAGCATATTCCAGGCAAAACCTGTAAAAAGAAAGCCACGAATCCATTCTAAGGTAATCCAGAGGGATGCAGCAAAGATGCTGCTAATCAGCAATGGAAGATTAGTTGTGTATTTTTTTATCATCCAGCACCAAACCGCAAAGTATAGCGCTAAATAAGAGCTGAGTGTTATCCAGCTCATGAATGCTCCGCTAGGAAAGGGGATACAGAGAAGCCATCTTAGAGTGAAAAGCCAAAAACTGAGTCCACAGAGCCATCCAAATTGGAATGGTGTAGAAGTCTGAAATTGATAAGAGGAATTAAGGGATGTTTTTTGTGAACAAAAAATAAAAAGAGCTCCAGGAAGAATCCATCCTAACAGGAAAAAACTAGGAGCGGGAAAGGCCAATCCAAGCATAATTCCTGATAAAATGGCTGCAAAAGCATATCGTTTAGACCGGAGATTATACAGATAATTTCTCATATCCGGAAAACTTGCCCCAGTTTCTTTCCTAGCAGTTTAGATGCGATCCATAGACTACAAACAAGAAGTATCATTCCGATTACGCCCATTGCACAGGTATAGGCAGGAGCTTGAGGATCGATTCTAGATATCAGATCCCACATTAGCTTTGTGATAGGATAGTAGTATTCTCTGGTGGCCAGAATTAGGCTGGCACTCACCTCTAGGATTGCAAAACAAAATGTTAATATGAATCCTCCGATAAGATGTCCGGAAATAAGAGGAAGAGTTATTTTTCGGAAAGTTCGGAGAGGAGTGGCTCCCAAATTGGTGCTGGCTTCTTGCAGGGAAATACTCGCCTGCTGGAAACCCGCATACGCGGCGCGCACCATATAAGGGAGTCTGCGTACGCTATAGCTGATGATAAGGAGTAGAGTGGGGTTATTTCTGGGATTGAGCCATGAAATATTTAGATCAAAAGCAGACATATATCCGAAAGCTAAAACCAGTCCGGGTAAAATAAGCGGCATCATAGCCAAAGCATCCAGTAAGATTCCCCATTTTGATTTAGAGCGTGAGATATACCAAGCAATGGAAATTCCGAGAATTATATCTAGGATTCCACTTAGAGAACTGTAGAAGACGCTATTGCGGATACAGCTGAGAGTCAATTTATATTTTCCCAAAAAGATGTAGTTTTCAGTAGTCCAGTGTGCAGGGAGGGTACTCATAAACCATTCTTTGGAGAAGGATTGAATAAAGACGAGTATATTGGGAATAGAAGCAGTAAGAATAATGAGAATGAAGATAATATGAAATTTAATATACTGACTTTTTTTAGCAGGAATTTCAAAGTTTCCAGTATGGCTGCCTCGAGAAGAGGTTTCGTACAAATTATGAGGTAGAAGGATTCTGGAAGTTATAAAGAGAGTAGACGTCAGAAATAGAATGAAAATAACCAGAGTAAAACCGATGGGGTTTGTATTCATATCACTGATGCCATCAAAGATTTGTACTGGGATACATCGAGTATAATTAAAAATGAGAGGAGTTCCAAGATCGGCTAATGAACCGATAAATACAATAAAAGCTCCACCAAAGAGACCGGGAATGATTAGAGGAAGAGTGATTCCGTAAAAAATTTTCCATCCGGAAGCTCCCATATTTTGAGCCGCTTCGCGGAACGAAGGATCCAAATTAGCCATGGTTGCTGTTAAATTAAGGTAGAGAATAGGATATAAATGAAGTGCTTGAAGTAAAATAATGCCCCAGAGGCCTCCGCTGCCGAGCCAGTCAATGGGCATATTGTGAGGCAATAGTTCCAGTTCCATCAAAAGGCAATTAAGTGAACCGTATTTTGAAAAAAATTGTTGTATTCCTATGGCGCCAACAAAAGGAGGCATAATCATGGGAATTAGCAGGAGAGTGTTGAGTATTTCTTTGCCAGGGAAAGTGTATCGAGTCATAATGTGAGCTATAGGCAAGGAAATAATGAGTGTAAGAATTGTTGTAGCCAGTGCAATAATCAGACTGTTTAAACAGGCTTCACGAACCAGAGGACTTGAGATTAGAATTGTAAAATACTCAAAAGAGAATCCATTGGCACTGCTAAAGGCCCCTTTCAGCATGACCCAAACAGGGTAAATAAGGAAAATTCCCAGATATCCTATGATGCCATAGGGTAGTAAAGGAAGTAATATTTTACGCCATAAAATAGAGAATATTTTAAAGTGAGTGTGCAATTTATCTGTCAAAGAATGGACTTTTGCTTGAAATACTTATAGGAATACCAAGAATAATTTTTACAGATTTATCAAAAATTCTCATTTCGAGAGCTGCCATACCAACGGTATAGAGTACACGTGAATCTACTCTGTTGTCGGCGGCAATACTAACCGCGGAACCGACCGCAATTCCTAAATCGATATTGTTAAAGACACAAGGAACGTCAAAATGTTTATTAACTTTATCCTGGCAATCGGTAAAGCCGCATAATCCGCAAAGTTTGAGTCCTTCAGGTTGAATAGTAGTCCCGATCAGGAGAAGTGCGTGTGATTTACGCAGGCAGTGAGCATCACGACAGAAGAAATCCATTCCGGTTCTTTTTCCGATTTCTTCAGTTTTATCTGCTAATCTGAGCAGGTCCTCTTCGTTGAGCACAATGATTGATAATGTGTCTCGACCTTTCCCTTTGGGAGCGGTTCTCGCGGCAGCTGCCATTTGTGAAGCAACCTTTAGGGCAGTCTCATTACGTAAGTTTTCCTCGATCCAAATCATGTTTTATTAAATTATTTCGCAGATTATTTTATGCGGAAGTTATATAATATTGTAAGCAGTTTACTTAGTTAAATTAGCTTTAATATTGTCATAGAAATCATTCAGGAGAATGAAATTTGTATAAAAGTTATTGGTTAATAACTTGCGTCAGCAAGTGTAATGTCGAAGTTGTCTTAGAATCAAGACAGATTTGTTTTATAAATTTAACAAAGATTCTAAAGGTGCTTGACTTCTTAGTCTCATGAAGAGAAAATAGACCTGCTTTTTATAGGCTCTGATGCATGTTATCACAACTTAAAAGCCTTTTCACAAATGATATCGGAATCGATTTGGGAACAGCTAATTCCCTAGTCTATGTTCGTGATAGGGGAATTGTATTGCGTGAACCCTCAGTTGTGGCTGTCGATAAGGAAACCGGTGCAGTTCAAGCGATTGGTTCTGCGGCAAAAGCCATGTTGGGAAAAACGCCAGAGAATATCCGGGCTATTCGTCCTATGAAGGATGGAGTGATAGCTGATTTTGAAGTAACCGAAGCGATGTTGCGCTGTTTTATACAGAAAGTACATCATAAAAAATTAATTTCAGCGCGAGTTTTGGTAGCGGTTCCATCCGGTATCACCGAGGTTGAAAGGCGAGCTGTGAAAGATTCTGCACTTCATGCTGGAGCCCGAGAAGTTCAAACTATAGATCAGCCCCTGGCATCAGCGATTGGAGTGGGGATGCCGGTAGAAGAGCCTGCCGCTAATATGATTGTCGATATTGGTGGAGGTACATGTGAGATTGCGATTATTTCTTTAAAGGGTATGGTATCAAACCGTAGCTTAAGAGTCGGTGGAGATGAATTTAATGACGCAATTGTGGCTCATATGAAGAGGGCTTATAATCTTTTAATTGGGGAACGCATGGCTGAAGAGATTAAGATCCGTATTGGTTCGGCCTATCCGCTAGATGAAGAATTAACTATGGAAGTTAAAGGATTAGATTTGGGGAAAGGACTGCCAAAAACAACAACCATTCGTTCAGAAGAGATACGGGAGTCTTTACAGGAACCGCTTTCCAGTATATTGGAAGCGGTGAGAATTACTTTGGAACAATGTCCGCCACAGCTGGCCGCAGATCTGGTAGATCGTGGTATTATGATGGCCGGAGGCGGAGCTATGTTGAGAAACATTAATAAACTTATTTCTGATGAGACAGGTTTGCCTGTTCATATAGCAGAAGATCCTCTCAGTGCGGTTGCAATGGGTACAGGGTTAGCTTTGGAGAATTTCCATCTTTTCTGATAATTGTGTTTATTTCGGATTATTTTTGTTTTAGCTATTAGGAGCGTTCACCCTTAATGGTGAATGTTTAAAAAAAGTAGAACAGCCGTATTTGGTATTTTAATATTTGCAGTGTTGTTGGTGCTGTGTATCCAAAAATGGACTAACGGAACAAAGAACATTGCCGGTATACTATTATTACCTTTTAGCAGTACTGTTTCATGGTTAGGAGATAGTACGGGAGTTATAGGAGATTGGTTAACGGCTAAAAAAATACTCCTTCAAGAGCAGGAACAAATGGAGATTCAATTGAAGAAAGATCAATTGGCATTGATTCGACTTCGTGAATTGGAGGCAGAGAATATTCGACTTAGACAGGCTTTAGATTTTCGGCAGAGAAGTCCTTGGAAGATAAAGTTTGCCAAGGTTATAGGGAGAGATCCTTCTAATTGGTGGAAAGCAATTATAATTAATGTAGGAAGTGAGTCTGGCATCAAGCAGAATCAGCCTGTATTAGCTACATTTGGAGAAGCAGCGCTAGTTGGGAGAGTTTTTCAGGTAGGGAAATGGGAGTCTAGAGTCGTGTTGGTGGGGGATCCTAATTGTTTAGTCAGTGTTGTTATTGGTGAGACAAGAAATTCAGGTATTTTGCAGCCGCTTGTAGCAACAGGATGGGATAACACGATTGTTAAGTTATCTTATTTGTCAGGCAATCAGAATCTCGTTCCGGGACAGAGAGTTTATACGAGTGGAATGGGAGGAATGTTCCCAGGGGGAATTTATGTAGGAAATATTGAGGATAGCGTAAATCTGGAATATGGTCTTTATAAAGAAGCAAGTGTAAGGCTTGCTGCGGATCCGAATTTATTGGAGGAAGTATGGGTAATTACGCAATAAAGCATAAAGAGACGATATTTCTTCTGCTCCTTTGCGGTGGTTTTGTAGTGTGCCAGGGGATTTTTTTTAGTCACTATAGGGTTTTTTCTGTTGCTCTCGATTTTATTCCTGTTTTGGTTTTATATTGTGCGCTCTATCGTTCCTGGAAAGAGTTATTTGCAGTTTCTTTAATTGGTGGGTTCTTTTTTGATTCTTTGACTTTGAATCCAATGGGGGTTAGCTCTTTATCCTATTTAATTCCAGGATATTTTATTTATTGTAAACGTCATGTATTACTTTATCGCAATATAATAGCTCAATTATTACTTGGTTTCGGAATGGGGGTTACAGTGCCGTTTTTAGTCATGATTCAACTGACTGGTTTGGCGGTGCCGCCGGTAATTGATGCTTCTTTATTATGGGTTTTTATTGTGTTGGGAGTAACGAGTGCCGGAATGGCTCCTATTCTATTTAATACAATTGAGTTTATTTTAAAACATTTGTTTGTACAGAAGATGTATCGTTTAGTTCCATCTTTTAGGGGGAAACTAGGCAGAAAATAATTAGATGCTGATTTTAGATCAATTGAGCCGGGGTGATGAGAAAATACGCAATGTTTCTTTCGTTGTGTTTTTAGGGCTTCTTTTACTCGTGGGGATTTTATGGCATTTACAAATATTTAGTTCAGGAAAATATGTTCAACGACTTGAAAAACAGGTCTATAGAACGGTTCGAGAGCCTGCGGTAAGGGGGGAGGTTTTTGATTGCAATGGAGTTGTGATGGCCGCAAGTCGCCCGGCATATAGTATCAATTTATATTTGGGAGAATTATCTAAGTCCGGACTTTTCAATAAGGAATATAGACGGATTAAGGCGCTGCCGGAATATTCAGAATTGAATGTATGGGAGAGATCTCGAGTTGCTCGTTTTAATGTAGTTAGTAATACCTTATTTGAGTTAAGTGGGATTATTGGAGAGGGGCTGTATCTGAATGAGCAAAGTTTTAATCAGCATTATCAGCAGACAAGGGCTTTACCCCTTACAGTTTTACAGGATGCTTCTCCCGAAGCTGTTGCTCGATTTATGGAAAGCCCGATGCGTCCATTGGGTGTAGGAATAGAGTTTGAGCCTTTTCGTGAATATCCTTTTCATGAAGTAGGCTCACATATATTAGGATATCTCTTGAAAAGACAAGTTAATGATCCCAATATTCAATATAGTTATCAGGCTCCTGATTTTGTTGGCCAGGTTGGGATAGAGGGGAAATTTGATAAAAAGCTTAGAGGATTGCCTGGGATGAAGAGTGTTCTAGTAGATAATATTGGTTATCGCCAAGAGGAGAATACATTAATAGTTCCAGTTATGGGACAGGATATTATTTTGACGATTGATTCTAGGATTCAGGAGACAGCGACAAGTGCTCTTAGGAGTGTTCAACCTGATACGAGAGGAGCCGTAGTCGTAGTTGATGTAAGGAATGGGGATATTTTAGCTTTAGTTTCAGAGCCATCTTATGATCCTAATCTTTTTATTCCACGGATTAGCAGAGAAAATTGGCAGATCTATAATAATGAAGAGACTACTCCCACCTTATGCCGTGCTACTTATGGCGCTTATGCTCCTGGTTCAATTTTTAAGATTATTGTAGGTTTGGCAATTTTGGAAAATGGAATAGATCCGGAGCAGGAGATTTATTGTGAAGGGCATTATAAAATAGGGAATCGGGTCATAGATGATACGGCTCCTGCCGGTAATTATAATTTTAAGAGAGCATTCCTCAGGTCTAGCAACGCATATTTTATCGATTTGGGATTAAAGGTAGGGTTGGAGCAATTAATGAGCATGGGAAATCGTTTTTTCTTGGGAGAAAAAACTGGTGTACCAATTATGCAGGAGGTAAGGGGTTTTTTCCCTGATCCTAATTTTATTCAAAGGCAGAGGCAAAGAGGAGTGCCATGGTTGGAAGGACATACCGCAAATCTCTGTATTGGACAGGGTGATATAACAGTTACACCTCTTCAGATGGCAATGATGACAGCTGCTATAGCCAATGGAGGGACTGTTTTTTGGCCTCGGTTGGTAAAGAGGATAGAAACTCGAAATCCGATGAATGATATTTTAGGTGAAGAATTTCAGGAAGGGGTTGTCCGTGGGGAAATAGGTGTTTCGCAGCATAGTTTAAGAATTATTCAGGATTCTATGTTAGCGGATGTGGAAGATGCTTATGGAACAGGGAGTCGTGCCGAGGTCAGGGGAATGAGGGTTTGTGGTAAAACGGGTACAGCAGAAGTCAAACAGGGCAATCGTTTAGTTCGTAAGGATACTTGGTTTGTTTCATATGCTCCATATAATTCTCCACGTTATGCCGTGGTTGTATTGGTGGAGAATGGTCGTTCTGGTGGAATTTCATGTGCACCTGTCGCAAAAAAGATTTATGAGAAGCTTCTTTCCATAGAAGTGGAACAATGGAGGGCGGAGCTCTAAGTGATATGAATTTAAAACGACTTTTTGGCTTGAGATCCGCCAATCTGGAAAATGATAGTTTTGCGGAAAAGACAGTAAGTCTCTCTTCATCGGATTCCATTCGAAGACCTGATTGGATTTTATTGGTCGCTACCGTAGCGCTAATGGTAATTGGGGTGATGTTTATTTATAGCGCAAGGATGGTTAGCGAATCTCACTTAAGCTGGTATCAAACAAATGCTTTTCGTCAATGTATATGGTATTTGATTGGAACGGGATTGGCTGTGGGAATATGTGTTTTTGATTATAAGACGCTTTGCAGGTTTTCATTTATTGCTTATTGGGGAGCTATTTTTATATTAATTTTGGTGCTCATTCCTCATGTGGGGACATATCGTTTTGGGGCTAGAAGATGGATTGATTTGGGGATATTGCAGTTTCAGCCTTCAGAATTTGCGAAGTTGGCATACTTGTTTGCCTTAGCAAATTATTTAGAAAAACCAAAAGAGGAGTTGCGTTCTTACAGAGTCTTTTTAAGAGCAATGAGCATGATGGGATTGCCGTTTTTGCTGATTTTAGCAGAACCGGATTTAGGATCAGCTTTAGTATTTATTCCTTCTGGGCTCATTGTAATGTATGTGGCGGATGTGCCTATTCGTTATTTAGCAAAGGTTGCAGGGATAGGATTTTTATTGATTAGTTTATTGGTAATTGATGTTGTTTTTGCTCCGGAAGGGTGGAGGCTCCCATTAGAGGATTACCAGAAGAGGCGTTTATTGGTATATTTTAATCAGAGTTATGTAAATGAAAAAACTCCTCCAGAGGATCGACAGCGATTGGCTCAATTGGAGGAAGCAGATTCATATAATATAGAACAAGCCTTGATATCTGTTGGCAGTGGTGGTTTTATAGGGAAGGGCTGGAAAGAAGGAACCCAAACTTCATTGGGCTTTTTACCTCGTGCAGTAGCACACAATGATTTTATTTTCTCAGTTATAGCTGAGGAGACGGGTTTTTTAGGCAGTTCGATTGTAATCGGACTGTATGGAATTATTTTTTTCGCAGGCCTTAGAACAGCTACTCAGGCTCGCGAACGTATGGGGAGACTTTTAGCAGTAGGGACTGTAACTCTGCTGTTTTCGCATGTAATGATTAATATTGGGATGAATATCCGTTTAATGCCAGTAACCGGAATACCATTACCTTTGTTGAGTTATGGCGGTTCGTCGGTAATTTGTTCATTATTGGCTATCGGGATTTTACAAAGCATCTCTATATATAGAAGAAAGTATAATTGATTTAAAAAATGACTGGAAAAACTTTTTCTCATAAACGTAAGACTTCAGTGCGGTTTAAACCTTCCTCTAAAGGGGTATCAAAGAATATTGCAGAGTTGGCTTTCACACGCATGGATGAGCCAGATAGAGAGTCGTTGACAGATACTGTGTTTGAAACAAAGCATGAAGAGGAGATAATGAAGGCTGAAAATAAGGCTGCTGGAATTGCAGAACCTTTGCCACAGCCTCCGCGCAAAAAGACCCCAAAAGTTCCTTTTAAACCTGTGGTGATTTCAGAACCTAAGCCTCAGAATATTGTTGAGTCGATTAAAGGAGCTGCCAATAAACTTTTGGAAAGGGTTCATAAAATAATAAATCCGCAGAAAGAGAATAAGCATAAAGAAATTATTGTTAATTCTGAATCGCTGGAGACTCGAGTTGCTATTTTGGAAGAGGGGCGATTAGAAGATTTTGCGATGGAGCGGGCTGATGATGAAAGATTGGTTGGTTCTATCTATAAAGGCCGAGTACAAAATCTGGAAGATGGGTTAAAGGCGGCTTTTGTTGATATTGGCTTTGATAAAAACGCTTTTTTACATTATTGGGATATTGTGCCTAATGGATTTGATTCTTCTGTTGAATTGGTGGAAAGAGCTCCCCGCCGCAAGGAAAAGCCTAAAATTACACAGAATGATATTCCTAAACTTTATCCTATTGGTGCAGAGATTGTTGTTCAGGTAACTAAAGGGGCTATTGGTACAAAAGGGCCTCGAGTTACTACTAATATTTCGTTGCCTGGGCGTTTTTTGGTTTTGCTACCTAATTCGGATCAAAGTGGTATTTCTCGTAAAATAGAAAGCCGTACGGAAAGAGAGCGTCTTAAGAAAATTGTGAGAGAGTTGGATTTACCAGAAGGAATGGGAGTTATTATTCGGACAGCGGGTGAGGGACAACAAAAACGATATTTTATTCGAGATCTTGCAATTCTTTTAGGTGCTTGGCGTCAGGTTCAAGAGAATATCCGCAGTAATCCTACTCCAAGTTGTGTGTTCCAGGAACCGGATCTTATTGGGAGGATGGCAAGAGATTTTTTAACAAGTGAAATAGAGAGAATTGTTATCGACAATCCTCGTGAATATGAGAGAGCTCGGGATATTATTTCTAAGATATCGCGCCGTTCTGCAATGAAGGTAAAGCTTTACATGGATTCACAGCCGATTTTTGATCGCTTTAATATTACAAGGCAAATTGGAAGTGCATTTGCGAGAAGAGTTTATCTAAAGTCAGGAGGGTATATTGTTATAGATGAGACAGAGGCTCTTGTTGCGATAGATGTTAATTCTGGAGGACATAAGCAGGGAGGAGATCAACATGAATCGACTATTTTGAGAGTCAATCTTGAGGCGGCGGAAGAAGCGTGCCGTCAATTGCGTTTGCGGAATATCGGAGGATTAGTGATTCTTGATTTTATTGATATGAAGAATCCTCGTGACCGGCAGGCGGTCTTTAATAAGATGAAAGAATGCCTCAGGAGGGATAAGGCCAGAACCCATATTTTACCTATTTCCTTATTGGGTCTGATGGAAATGACTCGCCAGAGACATACCGAATCTATGCAGGAGGCTATTTATGATGACTGCAAGTATTGTAAAGGGCGTGGAATGGTTAAATCTGCATTGACAATGTCTGCGGAGATACAGAGGAAATTGGCAGAGATTTTCAAACGAAGAGGCAGAGACGAATCCGATTTTCAGTTAAAAGTAGTTGTGCATCCAATGGTACTGGATCGTTTCCGTACGGAGGATGAACAGCTTTTGATTGATATGGAGAAGAAGTATTATGGAAAGCTTTCTTTCCGAGCTGATACTTCTTTTCATGCAGAAGAGTTTAAAATATATAATTCTTTGACCAACGAAGAATTGGAGCATGTAGGGGGATAATAGAATATAATGCATCTCGATTTTCTAAATTTAGGCAGTGGTTCTAGAGGCAATTGCACTTTAATAGAGTGTGGGAATACTTGCATCCTGGTTGACGCAGGGCTTTCATGCAGGCAGATTACATCAAGATTGATCTCTGCTGGGAAGGATCCTGCCAGAGTCCAAGGAATTTGTATTACACATGGGCATTCTGATCATATTTCCGGAGTAGGGAAATTTTGTGCTGATTATAATATTCCGGTTTATTGTAATTCGATAACTCAAAGTTTTATCGCATTGGGGGTCAAAAAAGCTAATCAAAAAATGCCTGAATTTAGAAATTTTAATACGAGAGATTGCTTTCAGATAGGAGATGTTAGAATTGAAACTTTTGAGGTCAGTCATGATATTGGAGATCCTATTGGATATGTTTTCCAAACAGGTGCTATTAAGATCGGAGTTGTTACTGATTTAGGTAGAATGACTACTTTGGTTCAAGAACGAATCCGTGGAGCATACGCATTATTATTTGAAAGTAATCATGACCTTGGGCTTTTAAGAAATTCATCTCGCCCCTGGAGACTGATACAACGTATTTGTGCTAATACGGGACATTTATCAAATGAACAATCCGCAGAGGCTTTAAATGAGATTTCCTCTGATGGTTTGAAAGTTGTTTCATTAGCTCATTTAAGTGAGGAATGTAATCACCCAGATTTGGCTTTGAATGCGGTTTTAGATAAACTTCAGGGTAAAGATATCGAAGTAAAAGTTGCTTTTCAGGAAGGACCAACTTGGATTTTACCAAAAGATTTTGATGTATAGATTTAAAGGGAGATTATGTATTTATGTCGTCTACAATAATCGCTGTAGCCAATCAAAAAGGCGGGGTTGGAAAGACAACAACCTCTGTTAATTTATCAGCCACTTTGGCTAAAGCGGGGCATAAGACTTTACTTGTGGATCTGGACCCTCAAGCTAATGCGACAAGTGGAGTGGGTATCGAAAAAAGAGAGGGAAAGAGTGTTTACCCGGTTTTGCTGGGAGAAGGTAAATTAGAAGATTTTGTTATAGAAACACAATGGGAAAATCTCTCCCTTATTCCGGGTGAATTGGATATGTGTGGAGCAGATATTGAGATTCCCAAGTTGGGTGGAGATCATTTGATCCATTTAAAGAATGCGTTAATGCCATTGGCTGAAAAAGCAGAATATGATTTTATTATCATTGATTGTCCACCTTCTCTTTCTATTTTAACTTTAAATGCTTTTGTATCTGCACGTTGGCTTGTTATTCCTTTGCAATGTGAATACTTTGCTTTGGAGGGAATATCGATGATTATGCGTGTCCATGCTCAAATTAAAGATTCAGGGCTTAATCCAGATCTTGAATTGTTGGGAGTGCTTATGACTATGTTTGATGGGAGAACTCGTTTGGCACAACAGGTAGTCAGTGAGGTTCAGGAGTATTTAGGAGAAAAAGTTTTTGAAACAATGATTCCGAGAGCCATTCGCTTGGCAGAGGCTCCCAGTTTTGGAAAGCCCATACAATATTATGATCCGCATAGTGCGGGAGCATCAGCTTATAGTTTACTTGCTGATGAAATATTAGTTCGGCTTTCAAGCCGGAAATAGTAGAAATTATCATGACAACAGAGCGTCAAAGATTAGATGTCGATATTGCCTGTGCGGGTTTTGGCCCGGCTATGGGTGGATTTTTAACAACACTAAATAGTAAGTTGCTCAAGGAAGATGGTTCTCCTACCCTTGAAAGTCGTGTAATGCCAGGGATGCCGTTGCAAATTATTTGCTATGAAAGAGCAGATGATACTTCAGTCGGAGTATCAGGTGTTGTTACACAGGGAAAATTTATTCAAAACACCCTCTCAAAGGAAGAGTTATTACAGATTCCGATGGCTGCGGAGGTTAAGAAAGAGCAGGTGTTGTATCTGCTGGATCCTCATGGTGCGAGTCGACGCTGCGTATGTTTGAAAATCGGAGATTTCTTTCTAAAAAATTTTGGGAAAATATTACCTTGGTATAAAGATTATTCTTTTGAATTGCCTTGGATTCCTCCATTTTTGAAGAAAGATGGATATGTTTTTTCCATCGGACAATTTAATCAATGGGTTGCCAGTAAGGTTATGGAAAGTGGAATGGTTCAAATTTGGCCTAGTACACCGGTGGAAAAAGCTATTCTGAAAGATGGAGCTGTAGTCGGAGTTCAGTTGTCTGATCAAGGAGTGGATTTGAATGGAAATCCAACCGAAAGTTATATGCCAGGAATGGAGGTTCATGCAGCATTGACAGTTGTGGGGGATGGACCAGTAGGGGCTGTTGGACGCCAATTGGATGAATTGTTTGGGATGCCTCCAGGTCATGAGCAAAATGATTGGGCTGTAGGAATGAAGATGGTGGTTGATTTGCCATCAGATACTCCTCTCAAGTCTGGAATGGTTTTGCACACTTTTGGTTATCCGGAGCCAGAGATTTTTGGTTTTATGTATGTTCATCCGGATAATATTGCCTCTTTTGGTATATTTATTCCGACTTGGATGGATACACCGGTGCGAACGGCGTATCGTTATTTGCAGTATTGGATGAAACATCCTGCTCTTTGGAAATATCTAAAAGGGGCGAAGTTGCGTTCTTGGGGGGCAAAGACTTTGCAGGAGTCTGGACGGAGAGGAGAGCCTTATCTGGTTGGAAATGGTTATGCCCGAATTGGTGAGGGGAGCGGTTCGACCAATGTGCTTACTGGCTCAGGCGTGGATGAAGCTTGGGAAACAGGAGTCATGTTGGCAGAATCTGTGTTTGAATTGTTTAAAGATGGCAAGGATTTTACCAAGGAAAATTTGGAAAAAACATATCTAGCTCGTCGGCGCAATAGCCTTTTGGATAAAGAATCTCAGATAGCAGAGAAGTCGAGAGATGGTTTTCATCGTGGGTTCATTTCAGGGCTTTTGGGGATGGGAATTTGTGGAATGACAAAAGGATTGTTTCATATTCCTGGAACACATAAAAAACCGTGGGAGCGTTTGCCTAGTGTAGAAGAATACTTTAGAGGGAGACTCTCAGCAAAAGAGGTAGAGGAGATTCGCCAAAATTGTGCTCAAAAAGGTGTTTATTCTAATGATGTTTTGATGGAAAAATGCGGTTGGCCTCCTATTGAATATGATGGTCAGCTTTTGATATCTCATCAGGATGCGTTATTGATGGGCGGAAAAGTACAGGCTATGCCAGGATTCGCAAATCATGTTGTATTTAGCGATAAGGAACTATGTAAAAGCTGTGATTCTAAGATATGTATTGAAATTTGTTCAGGCCAGGCTATTTACCCAGGAGAGGATGGATTGCCTGCTTTTGACCGAGAAAAGTGTGTTCACTGCGGAGCCTGTTTTTGGAATTGCGCTAAGCCAGATAAAATGAATTCAAATTTGACTAATTTAAAATTTAAAGCGGGTGCAGGAGGATTGCATTCTGCAGAAAATTAGTTTTATGGGAAAGTTCCTCTCTTTTTTCAAAGTACAGTTTATTGCCTGGTTTCCTGCAGGTTTATGGTGCTTGTTTATTTTCTTAGGGAGTACAGATGAAGTGGGTGGAAACAATATGAATATAAAAGTGATAAACTTTTTAAAAGATTGTTTTCCGCCTTTATCAAGTGAGCAATTGTCAGAGATAGTATTTTATCTCAGAAAGACTTGCCACGTTGTTGAGTATATGATATTAGGCTCATTTGTATTTCATGGGTTGGTCCATTCTGGAATCGTAGGGCTGCATCGACTATGGTCGTACAGAATGGCGATATTGACTTTTTTGATTTGTTGTGGGTATGCAGCGACAGATGAGTATCATCAGTCGTTGACAAAGCATCGTAATGGCTGTCTTAGTGATGTGATGATTGATTCATTTGGGGTTTTGCTGGCAATAGGTTTGATGTGGGTCATTGCCTATTTTCTAGAATCGGAAAACCATAAAAAGAAGACGTGATATAAATGATATTATGGCTGAAATATCCATTTTTATGTGTCTCTTTGGCGCAAATAATGGGTGTTATAGCCTCATATGTTTATGCTGAAAATTTAAACAGCTGGTACATTGAGTTGATCTGTGTGCCGGCTGTTTTTTTGATACTGTCGGCAACTTTGATTGTCGAGAGTAATCGTTCGGTCAGAAGAGCTCCAAGTCGTTTAAATGCGTTGTTATGGTGTTGTGCGGCTTTTTTATGGGGAGGAGTGTTGGTTTATTTTACTGTAATTAAGATATCTCCATCTGATATTCGCGCTCAGATGGGAGAAAAAACAGAGCTTGTTGCTATTGTAAAAGGGGAACTATTAGAAAGTCCTACGATATACCAATATGACAGTATCAATTTAAATTATCGAAAAGATTGGAGAAACAAGCTTTCTATAAAAGAGATATCTTTTTCTAATGGAGAGGAATTTATTAGTGCAGAAGGGGAATTGCAAGTCAGTTGTCCTGAAATTTTGCCGGAAAATTTTACTGCAGGTGCTTTGGTTAAAGTTGAAGGAGTAATTAAACTGCCTAGTCAATCTAATGTTCCCGATGAGTTCAATTATCGGAAATATCTTCATTCTCAAAATGTCTATTATGTGCTGGCGACTGAAGGAAAACAGGATTGGAATTACATTGGGTTAAATCATAATTTTTTGAGTTTAATTAAAAATTTTGCAGCACGATTGCGTCTTTATTCAGCTAGGCAATTAGCTCATGGTTATTCGGAAGATGATCCTTATATAGGGATGTTTCAAGCAATGACTTTAGGGAAAAGAGATGCTTTAAGATCCGAGTTTAGGGAGGTTTTTATCAATGCTGGGACAATGCATCTTTTTGCGTTTAGCGGAGCCAATGTAGCGATTATTGCATCTTTGCTAATCGGTTTTTTTAGTATTTGCCGATTGCCACGTAAACTCAATATTACATTTGTTTTATTATTTATCTGTTTTTATACGATTTTGGTGGGGGCTGATCCCCCTTCAACTCGGGCGGCAATTATGCTGGGAATAATTTTGGTAAGTCAGTTGTTTCATCGCCCACCACAGTTGCTGAATTCATTAGGAGTCGCTCTTTTCCTTCTTTTAAGTTGGGAGCCTATACAGCTTTTTCAAACAAGTTTCCAATTATCGTTTATTGTGACTCTCTTCATTATTTTAGCTGCTGATACGGTAATTCGGTTTACATCACAATCCTTGGATTATGATCCTTTTTTGCCAAAGGAATTTATTACATCGAGAATGAAGTTTCAGCGTGTTTGTTTAATTGGCATTTTATCTGATGTTTATGTGTCAGTGATAGGTTGGTTAGCTTCTTTGCCGTTATGTGTTTATTATTTTCAGATGATTTCAATAATAGGAATTCCTGTTAATATCATTGTAGTACCTTTGATGTTTCCGATCCAGGCACTCTCTTTGTTTTCAATTGCAGTTGGGATATTGTTTCCATGGCTTTGCGAATTAATAAATAATGTGGCGTGGATACTTTTATTTTTTATGGAGTGGATTTGTAGGGAAGCAGAGAAGCTGCCTTATTCCTATATCCATTTTTATAATTGGCAGACTTGGTGTTGGTTTTCCTATTATGTAGGGTTGATAAGTCTTTTTGGGATCTTTTTTCTTAAAAAAACTTATTGTTATTTATGTGCAGGAATCTCTTTTCTGCTGATTTTATTACCATTCTTATTCTTGGGTGGAGAAAAAAATTTAACAATTACGGTCTTTAATGCACAAGATGGAAGTTGTATTTATGTGAAAGATAAGGGGAAAAGGAGAAATTATCTCATTGATACCGGTAGTGAATGGTTTGTTCAAAATAGATTAACTCCATATCTGAGGAGAGTGATTACTCCACCAGAGGAATTGAATGCCGTGATTTTGACCCATGGAGATGCTGCTCACTTGAAAGGAATGCAGATAATTTTTGAGCACTTATCCCCTAAGAAGATTTATTTTAATCCTCTTAAAAGCCGTTCACCTTATATGAGAAGATGGCAATCAGTCAAAGAAGGTTCTGCTTTAGAGAGAGGAGATGAGATTGATGAGGAGATGAAGGTATTACATCCTTCCGTTCAAGATACAGATTTTACAAGAGCAGATCAGCAGGCTATTGTATTAATGTTAAGAAAATATGGTAAAAGTGTTTTATTCATCTCAGATTTGGATCCTGAAGGACAGGAACGTCTTTTGGAGAGAGAGGAGAATTTGAAATGTGATGTCCTCGTTTGTGGAAAATCCAACTATGAGTATGCTTTCCGAACAGGTTTTTTAGATGCTTGTTCGCCAAAGGTTATTCTTATAGAGTCTGTATGGAAACCTGAAAACTTAAATCCTGAGGTCGAAGATAAAGGGTTCAAGGTTTTTGTAACAGGAGAGGATGGAACAATAAAAATTACTTTGAGTCAGGAGAATAGTTTTATTATTTCAAATGATCAGGAGATTTGTTTTTAGGATGAAATCATTTTCCAATCATTTAGCTTCTGCTCCAGCGGATGGGGAGATAAGAGGTTTTCTTGAAGATATTTTAATGATTCACCTATAAGATATAGAGATCCGCAGATGAGAATAAGTGGCTCTTGTTTGGTTTTGGATAAGGCCTTTGGAAGTGTTTTTTCAGCTGAGATATTCATTTTTGCAGGTGCCTGCTTTTTTAATTCATTTGCAAGTGTTTCAGCCGGAAGTGTTCGTGGGCTTTGAACTGGAATTGTAATGAAGCCGGAAGAATAGGGAATGAGCTGACTACAAATGTCAGACCAGTTTTTATCTGCGAGAACGCCAATAATGGTAAATGGTTTTTGAGAAAATCGCGTTTTTAGGGAATTAGTGAGCGCTTTAAATCCAGAAAGGTTATGTGCGCCATCAATAATAAAAGTCTGATGTCCTAGGGTAAAAATTTGAAATCTGCCAGGCCATTTGACAAGAGAAAGTCCTTTAGAAATGGAAGTCTTATCAACTGGGAATTTTTTTTGAAGGACAGTGACTGTTTTCAGAACCAAGCCGATATTTTGCCTTTGATAGGGAACTTTAGTAAGAGAGCTCAGAGTATCTATTGCAGGAATGAAGGAATTATCTTGGTAGTTTGATTCATAGAAAGGGGCTTCTTTTTCTGATGCGATTTGCCGAATGACAGCAAGAGGTTCTGGTTTAGTTTCGGCAGTAATTATCGGTACTTTGTGTTTAATGATGCCAGCTTTTTCTTTTGCAATAAGTGAGAGTGTATTCCCTAAATATTGTTGGTGTTCCAAATCAATATTTGTAATAAGGGAAACTTGTGGAGTAATAATGTTAGTAGAATCTAAACGTCCACCTAATCCGGTTTCTAAAATTACGATATCACATTGCTGTTCAGCAAAATAGAGAAATCCCATTAGGGTAATAACTTCAAAAAAAGTTGGATGGGATTCTTTGGGAAATTGAGCTAAAACAGGTTTGATTCTTTTGATAAGAGAAATAATCGTTTCTTGTTTTATAGGGATTCCATTAATTTGGATGCGTTCTCCAAAGTAAATGAGGTGAGGAGAAGTAAATAATCCTGTTTTATATCCAGCTTGGCGATAGATGCTCTCAAGCATTGCGCAGACGGATCCTTTTCCATTTGTGCCCGCAACATGTATAAAAGAGAGCTTTTTTTCAGGTGAATTATACATGGAGCAAAGTTTTTTTATATTAGTTAATCCTAATTTAGAACCAAATACCTGAAGGTTATAAAGATATTCTATTGATTGATTATAGTCTTCTTTCGAATATGAGCAAGGATCAGACATAAAATGAAATAAAGCGGAGGAAAATATCAAACTTTCCTTCCGCTCTAATATGTTTAGATTATATATGTTATTCTACCGCATGAACACATCGTTCACACAGGTCTGGATGCTGGGCGGAATTGCCGACAGAGAGTTCATAGTGCCAGCAGCGGGCACATTTTTGTCCTTCAGCAGGTGCAACTTGGAATTCGACGGTAGAGAGTTCATCCGCAAGATCTTTGTTGGCAGAAATATTTAGTTGGCTTAAATTCAGCAATTCTCTAAGGAGTTCCAGACTTTCAGGAGAATTTGGAATTTGATTTGGATGCCCGATGATATTCATTTTGCCTTCCAGAGACTTACCGATAATCTTGGCTTGACGTGCTTTTTCAAGATGTCCAAGTGCTACTTCTCTCAGTGCAAAGAGCTTAGTCCAGAGTTGACTTTCTTCTTCGGAGAGAGTATAGGGGGTTGGTTTGAGTAAAGCCAGTTGAACAGCTCCTTTATCTTGGTTGCCAGGAATATATCTCCAGGCTTCATCAGCCGTAAAGGCTAGTATCGGTGAAAGAAGGATACATAATTGTGAAACCAAGTGATGCAGAGTGGTCTGAGTAGAACGTCTGCGAATAGAATCGGCTTTATCTGTATACATTCTATCTTTAATGGTATCATGATAAATAGCAGATAATTCCAGAGCGATGAATTGACTGATCTTTTGATAGACGAGATGAAACTCAGCACGTTCATAGGCAGAAAGGACTTCTTTCTCCATTTTTGCAAAGGCATCTAATATCCAGCGGTCCAGAGGAGTCAAATTTTCAAAGGGAACACTGTGGAGAGATGGATTAAAATCATCCAAATTAGACAATTGATAACGCAGTGCGTTACGAATAGCCCGGTAAGTTTCTCCTACCTTGCTGATTCGTTCTTCGCTGACCACAATATCATTTCTGAAGTCCTGCGATGCAACCCAGAGACGGACAACATCAGCGCCGTACTGATTGATATAAGCTTCGGAAGTCTGAGGTTTCTGATACCCTCCTTGTTTGCTTTTAGAAATCTTCTCTCTATCAGCATCCACCATAAAACCGTGTGTAAGGACTGTTTTATAGGGGGGATAGCCTGTTGCTGCCAATGTCAGGAGCAATGAAGATTGGAACCATCCACGGTGTTGGTCACTTCCTTCCAGATAGATATCTGCTATCCAGTGGGGAGATGGCTGGGTTGGCAGGTGCGATAGTTCAGGACGACGCATCAAAACGGTATGAGAGGTAGAACCAGAATCAATCCAAACATCAAGGGTATCTGTTGCCTTTTTAATAGCTTCTGGTTTGTTCCAATTAGCCGGACGGACTAACTTCCAGAGTTCTTCCGCGGTTTTTTCAAACCAGATATTAGAGCCGTGTTTTTCAACAAGATCTGCTACCGCCCGAATGATGTCAGGTTCCAAAATGGGATTCGATTTTTCATCGTAGAAAGCAGGAATAGGAACGCCCCAAGTCCGTTGTCTGGAAATACACCAATCGGGGCGAGTCTTTACAGCTCCATCAATTCGGTTTTTGCCCCATTCTGGAATCCATTTAACGGTATCGATTGCTTGGAGTGCTTTTTCGCGGAATTGTTCATGGTCGATTTTAATAAACCATTGATCCATGGCACGAAATATAACAGGAGTTTTACTCCTCCAGCAATGAGGATAAGAGTGAGAATATTCTTCCAAGCCAAGTAATAGATCTTTTTCACGAAGGATGGTTAACACCCCTTCATTGGCCATGGATTTTCCTGCTTTTTCCAAAATCGGGAGACCGATTAAGGCTTTCGGCATTTGTTGTTCGGAAGGCAGATCAGAGGTTAAAGTTAAGCAGCCGGCATCATCAACAGGAGAATAAATAGGTAATCCGTTTTGAAGTCCAAGTAGATAGTCGTCCATACCATGGCCAGGAGCAATATGTACAAAGCCTGAACCGGTCGTTGCTTCGACAAAATCAGCAGGATATAAATTAGCTTGGCGATTACAGAAAGGATGACGGCAGATAATTTGGCTAAGTTGTTCACCATGTACAGTGCGGATAATCTGGTAATTATTCCAGGAACATTTTTCTGCAACCATGCTCAGGAGAGCGACTGCGACAAGATATGTTTCACCATTGACAAGAACCTCGGTGTAATCCATCTTGGGATTATAGGCAATAGCTAAATTAGCAGGTAATGTCCAGGGTGTTGTAGTCCAAATAACAACATATGTCTTATTCCTGCCTTCAATAGGGAATTTTACAAAGATACTTTGGCTGATATGATCTTTGTATTCGACTTCAGCTTCTGCAAGTGCCGTCCGGCAGGGAATACTCCAATAGACCGGTTTTTTCCCGCGATAAACGAAATTTTTTTCTACAATTTTTGCAAAGAGTCGTAGCTCGGTTGCTTCGGATTCAGGCAGAAGAGTCAAATAGGGATGTTCCCAATCTCCTAATATGCCCAGCCTTTTAAATTGATTCCGCTGAATATCAATGTATTTCCTGGCATAAGCTTCACATTCCGTCCGAATAGCAGCAGGAGTTATCTCTGATTCATCTTTGACTTTTTTGCGGAATTCCTGCATTACTTTATATTCGATAGGAAGACCGTGACAGTCCCATCCTGGAACATAAGGTGCGTTGTAGCCAGTCAAAGTTTTATAGCGTATAATAATGTCTTTTAATATTTTATTCAGAGCAGTCCCAATATGAACATCGCCATTGGCGAAGGGAGGGCCGTCATGCAAAATATAGCGTGGGGAATCTTTGCGGGATTCTTGTATCTTGGAATACAGATTTTCCTCTTGCCATTGTTGCAAGTGTTTAGGTTCGCGTTTGAGTAAATCAGCCTTCATTGGAAAGGCTGTTTTGGGTAAGTTTAGTGATTTCTTGTAATCCATTGATAAAATATGTTCTAAAGATTATGCTCCTTCACCCATTGTGATGCGGCATGGAAGATTTCCAGGTTTTTTTCTACTAGATTCTTTTTTGATTTAAAGCTTTGTTTAAGAAAAGCAATAACGACTTCTTTGTGAACAGGAATTAGTCGTAGTTCGGTAATAGCTCCTAACAGGGCTGTATTGGCTGATTTTGGTGATTGATGTTGATTGGCTAATTCCATTGCAGGGAAGCTGATTTGGCGAATTCCACTCTTAGATGGAATGGAGATTTTGTTTGGGATATGAGAGTCATAGATGATAGTTCCATTTTCTGCAATAGAAGGAGCAAATCTTTCATAAGAGGGCTGATTCATAGTGACTAAAATATCCGGGGTATTTACGAGGGGAGAACCAATATTTTTATCACTTATAATCACAGAACAAGCTGCTGCACCACCTCTTTGTTCTGGTCCATAGGATGGAAGCCAAGAGACAAACTTGCCTTGACTTTGTGCAGCTTTGGCAACGATAAGCCCTAAACTTAGAATACCTTGTCCTCCGAAGCCGGAAAACTTGAATCGTCTTATAGGGCAGGCTTCGGGTGTAGAGATTAGAGAATTCTCTATGTTGTCTGACATTAATGGGAAGAAATCATGAGCGTTTATTCTCTGCGGATGGGGAGGATAAGAAAGTGACTCTGCAGAGCGATCTCTTAAACAACCTAGAGGATATTCTTTTTCCATCTGCTCTATGCAGAAGCGCATTGCATCCAAAGAACTTCCCTTTGTATTGGTAGGGCAGGGAGCAATGATTTCGACAAAGCTATAGCCTTTTCGATCCCGTTGGATTTGAAGTGCCTTTCGAATAGCATGACGTGCTTTCACAATACGAGAGGAGTCAGCGACGGAAACTCTTTCTATATAGATAGGGGCCTTAAGCTGATTTAAAATTTCACATACATGAACAGGATATCCAGCGGTTAACGGATCTCTCCCCCAAGGGGATGTGGTTGTTTTTTGTCCTATTAGAGTAGTGGGAGCCATCTGTCCGCCAGTCATTCCATAAATAGCGTTATTGATAAAGAAAACGGCGATATTCTCACCTCGATTGGCTGCTTGGAATGTGGAGTTGAAACCGATGGCCGCCAGATCCCCATCTCCTTGATAGCTGATAACAACTTTATCTTTCAGCGTTCTACTGATGCCTGTGCCCACTGCCGGAGCTCGGCCATGTGCGACTTGGATATTGCCACAGTCCATGTAATAATAACCAAATACCACGCAGCCGACCGGACTGATAAAAATGGTTTGATCCTGAATGCCAAGTTCAACCATAGCTTCGCCTATTAATTTATGGACAATGCCATGACCGCATCCTGCGCAGTAATGGGTTGTTCTGGTATTCAGTTTTCCTTTGCGGAGAAAATGTTCGTATAAGCCTTTGGTTTTCAGTACAGAATCCATAAGTGAAACTAGTTAGCGTCTATGATTTTTTTGGCTTTTTCCAGAATAGATTTTACATCGACTAACATTCCTCCCATTCGATTAGTCAGGTAAATAGGAATAGAAGAGTTATTCAGGTGAAATTGAAGGTCATCCCGGTATTGCCCGTTGCTTAATTCTACTACCAAAATTTTTGTTTTTGGTGAGACAGCCTTGTGCAATTGTTCGGTTGGGAAAGGATAGAGTGTTTGAGGTCGGAAAAAACCTGCCTTAATGTTTTCTGAACGTAATTCCTCTACAGCAGTTTTGGCAATACGTCCAGAAATTCCATAACCAGTCAAAATTATGTCGGCGTCTTCTGTCAGCCAACTTTCCGCCATGGCTTCACATTGCATATTGGCGTATTTTTTCTGAAGAAAGATGTTAAATTCTTCTTGATCTTCCGGTTCCAGAATAATGGAAGTAATAAGATTGTTGCGCGTTTGAGCATCTCCATGAAGAGCCCAGCTTTTGGTATCTGGCTGAGGAGTTTCAGATTCTGGTAAATGAAGCGGTTCCATCATTTGCCCTAGTACTCCATCAGCTAGAATAATTGCCGGATTCCTATATTTAACAGCTAAGGAGAATGCATGAATAGTAAAATCGCACATTTCCTGAATACTGCCCGGGGCTAATACAATGTTATGAGAATTACCGTGCCCTGCTCCTTTAACGGATTGATTGTAATCACCTTGTTCAGGCCCTACATTTCCCAAACCAGGTCCGGTTCTCATGATATTAACAATTACCGCAGGAAGTTGAGCTCCGACCAGGTAAGAGATTCCCTCTTGCATTAAGCTGATTCCTGGTCCGCTGGAAGCCGTCATGGAGAGTTTACCCGAAGCTGCGGCACCGTAAACCATATTGATGGAGTTTGTTTCACATTCGGCTTGCAGAAAAACTCTCCCTGTTTCAGGAAACCATTTTGCAGCAGAATGTGCAATTTCACTTGCAGGTGTAATGGGATAGCCGAAATATGCTTCACACCCCGCATATAAAGCTCCAATTATTATTGCGTCATTACCTTTGACAAATAAATTCATTTTGTTATTTTTTATGAACTTCAATTGCGTAGGGTTCCGGACAGGTATAGAAGCAGATTCCACAGCCTATACAACCTTTCCCGCTATATTCTACAGGATGAACTCCTTTCTTATTAAAGTGAGGAGATAATTTTAGGACTTTTTTGGGACATGCATGGATACAACGTTCGCAGCTTTTACACTCATCTGGGTCAATTTTTGGATAAGGAAGAGAGCTATACATGAATTTTATATCTTTACGGTTAAGAGAAACTCAATGTTAGAACGGGTGTTCTTGAGTTTTTCTAAAAGCACTTCCATTCCTTCTGTAGGAGGAACCCCGGTTAATGCACGCCGCAATAAAACAATGCGCTCATATTCATCGGGGTGGTATAGAAGCTCTTCTTTACGTGTTCCAGATAAAGCAATATTGATACTGGGGAAGATGCGTCTTTCAGCCAAGTGACGATCGAGTACGACTTCCATGTTGCCAGTACCCTTGAATTCTTCAAAGATAACTTCATCCATTCGAGAACCGGTATCGATGAGGGCTGTGGCGATAATAGTCAAAGACCCTCCTTCTTCTACATTTCGAGCTGCGCCAAAGAAGCGTTTTGGTTTATGGAGTGCATTAGCGTCAACACCTCCGGAAAGAATCTTTCCAGAGTGAGGTTGTACTGTGTTGTAGGCACGAGCCAATCGAGTAATTGAATCCAGCAGGATAACAACATCTTTTTTATGCTCAACCATGCGTTTGGCTTTTTCGATAACCATTTCCGCGACTTGAACATGACGCTCTGGCGATTCATCAAAAGTAGAGCTGACCACTTCGGCAGGTTCGCAAGCTCGCTGCATATCTGTTACTTCCTCAGGACGCTCGTCGATAAGAAGGATGAACAAATATACTTCGGGATTATTAGTTAAGATAGAGTTGGCTATATTGCGCATCAAAACAGTTTTACCGGTACGAGGAGGCGCAACAATGAGGCCACGCGTTCCTCGTCCAATCGGACACACAATATCCATGATCCGAGCCGAAGGATCATTTAATTTGCTCTCTAATATAAATCTTTTATTTGGAAAGAGAGGAGTCAGGTTTTCAAAGTGAGTTTTATCCTTTGCAATATCAGGATCTTCATTATCTACCTTTTCAATTTGTAGCAATGCAAAAAAGCGTTCTTTATCCTTGGGGGGTCTAATTTGTCCTGTTACCAAGTTACCTGTTTGTAGGTTAAAACGGCGAATTTGAGAGGGAGATACATAAATATCCTCCGGGCAGGGAAGATAATTGAATGTCTGCGAGCGAAGAAAACCAAATCCATCAGGCAGTACTTCTAAGACTCCTTCCGCAAGAGCAATATCGCTCTTGCGGGCATTTCTCTGTAAGATTTGAAATATAAGCTCATGCTTTTTAAGCGTGCCAAAGTTTTCTATTCCAAGACCACGAGCCATTTCATTCAGCTCGTGCATGCCTTTATCTTGAAGTAACTTGATATTCAGAGCATGTTCTTTTTCCTCTTCGGAGATGGGAGCGATATCTTCCTGCTCAACATCTTTTGGGAGTTCTTCAGGCTTGATTTTCAGTTCTTGCAGAATTGCTTCTTGTGCAGTAGCTGGTCCTTCAATAGGCAGAACTTCTTGCAAAGATTCTTCTGGTGTTTCTTCAGGGGGAGTCTGCGCCGTTTTACGGTTTTTTCGTGGTGCAGGGACTGCAGGAACAGCTTCTTTAGATGTTAAACCTAAGGGTAAATCTTCCTGTTGACGAGCTTTAGTCGTACGACTCTTTTTAGCAGTGGTTTTTGGAGTAGATGATGCTTTAGCCATGTTAATTATTATTAGTAGGGAAGGGGGAAACGTCTTGTTAGGTCTTGAACTTCCTTGCGAATAGATTCAATTTTCTGTGTGGAAGAAATATTATCTAAAACATCACAGATCATATTTGCGATTGCTTTCATTTCTGTTTCTTTCATTCCACGAGATGTTAAGGCAGGAGTGCCAATGCGAATACCGCTAGCTTGAAAAGGACTGCGAGTTTCAAAGGGAATAGTATTTTTGTTCACCGTAATGCCTGCAGCATCCAGCGCGATTTGGCATTCTTTGCCGGTTAAACCGCGTTGGCCGACATCAACCAACATAAGGTGATTATCCGTTCCACCGCTGACTAGGCGATATCCCCTGGAGAGAATCTCGGATGCCATTGCCTGCGCATTAAGAAGAATCTGTTTTTGGTATTCTTTAAATGAAGGTTGCATTGCTTCTTTAAAGCAGACAGCTTTAGCTGCGATGACATGTTCAAGGGGGCCACCTTGAATGCCAGGGAAGATTTGAGAGTCAATTTCTTTGGCGTATTTGGCGGAGCATAGAATCAATCCTCCGCGCGGACCTCTTAAAGTTTTATGAGTGGTTGTTGTTACAAAATCTGCATAGCCAACAGGAGTAGGATGGAGTCCAGCGGCGACCAATCCAGCAATATGAGCGATGTCAGCTAAAAGGAATGCTTCGACAGAGTGTGCTATCTCACTCATCTTTTTGAAGTCAATGATTCTAGGGTAAGCACTTGCCCCGACAGTGATCATACGCGGGCGATATTCTTTAGCGATGAGCGCCAATTCATTGTAGTCAATTGTTTCTGTGTCATGTGTGACTCCATAATGCTTGACTTCAAAAAAACGGCCTGAAAAGTTGGCTTTATTGCCATGGGTTAAATGTCCTCCATGACTAAGGTCCATTGTTAAAATACGATCTCCGGGCTTTAAGAAAGCAAAATAAACGGCCATGTTAGTGGAACTCCCACAGTGGGGTTGTACATTTGCATGTTCAGCTCCGAAAAGCTGTTTTGCTCTTTCAATGGCCAGTTTTTCGATTTCGTCAACATATTCACATCCACCATACCAACGTTTGCCGGGATAGCCTTCTGCATATTTATTGGTAAGAATGGAGCCTTGAGCCATCATGATTGCTGGACTTACAAAGTTTTCGCTTGCGATAAGCTCAAGATGGTCTTGTTGGCGTTGCTTTTCTAAGTCTATAAATTTAGCAATTTCCGGGTCTATTTGTTGAAGTAGATTCATATTGGTTAATTGTTGCATTTTGTTGATTCTTAATTCATGACGTCCACCTTCAAAGGGTGTTTTTAAAAAAATATCAATGATTTTGAAAATTTCATCTAGCGGTGTTTTCTCAGCCAGACAAAGAACATTAGCATTATTGTGTTTACGCGTTAGAGTGGCTTCTTCCGAAGAGTGAACGAGAGCTGCTCTAATATATTGAAATTTATTCGCAGCCATGCTCATCCCGATTCCGGTACAGCAAATTAGTATGCCGAAGTCAGCGTTCTGTTTTAAAACATTTTGGCAAACAGAACCTGCATAGTCAGGATAATCGCAAGAATTTGTGGAGTCTGTTCCACAATCAATCAGGGTATATCCCTTTTTCTCCAATTCTTGGATAATTGCTGACTTTACATTATAACCCCGGTGATCACAACCAATAGCAATTGTTTTAGTCGGATTATGCATCTCTAATTCCATTCTATTTTAAAATTTGTTTTAAATCGGGAATGATTTTTTGGATTGCCTTGCGGATTTCATCCCGACAGCGTCTATAGATAGAGATATCTCCTCCAAACGGATCAGAAATGTTTTTATCCGCATTTAGCATATAAAGTTTATCTTTAAACTGTGGATAGATGCTTTGCATAATACCCAGATGATCAGAAGTCATCGCAAAAACAGCATTTGCTTTTTCTATCATTTTTTCATCTAGTTGAGAGCTTTCATGAGAAGAAATATCACGACCCAACTCCCTCATAGCAAGTATAGCGTTTTTACTGGGAGATAAACCATTACTTGTGGCAAGGCCGGCAGATGCAGAAAAAAATTTTTCTGAAAAAGTATTTTCAGTATCTATAGTTTCCATTCTAAAGATCTCTTCGGCCATTGGACTTCTGCAGGTATTCCCAGTGCAAACAAAAAGTATTGTTTTCATCTAAAATCTATTGCAGGAGGGTGTAAAATAAATACAAAAGGAGCAAAATGCAGGTATTTAGCTATCTAATAAATATTTTCACGAGATAAAATCTCTCGGTCTCCACCCGTGAACAGGACAATTATAAAAAAAAATTAAGAAATATCAAATAGTTTTCTTTATTTTTTAAAGAAATATAAAGATTTTAGTATATCCAGAGCTCTGGAAAGAGTTGGATCATAGATAATAGGTTCTTTGTTGTCAGAAGAGAGTATTTTTTTTGTTTGCTCTTCACTGCTGTTGTTTCCACGGCCTCCACGCTGCATTTTCACCAGAGTAGCCTCATTAATTTTAATAGAAACATTATTAGTTTCTCCATCGCGGAAGAGCGGAACAGGATGTAAATTAGTGAAGGGATCTTTTATATATGCGATTTCATCTTCTTGTGAAAGAGATACTTCAATGTCAGGAATAATCCCATCAGAAGGAGGGAGGGTATTATTATCGAAATAGACAGTATCTACAGCAATAAGTAAGCTAGAATTCCCTTGAATTGCGAATTCTTTAAAAGAGAATAGGTCTCCGGCTGTTTTGCTGCCAAGAATAATAGCATTAAGATGTCTGTTCAGAGTGATAGCTAATGCTTCAGGCGCGCCAGCTGTATTTTTATTTACTAAAATAGCTATTGGTAATTTGCGCAGATCAACATCTTCTGATGTTTGAGTAAGGTATTTATGATCTCCAATGGTGAAGAGATGCAGATCTTTTTCCAGAAAAAGAGAAGCGATATTTGCTGTACTTGTATAATCTTCACCGGATGTATTTCGCAGATCCAATATGAGGCCTCGTATTTCATTGGTTGATTCTGCTTTATATTTTTCGGCAATAAAGAGAGCCGTATTATTGTTGATTTCTCCAAAGCGAAATGCAATGTAGTGATTGTTGAGAAGACGATAAGAGGGGACTTCAGAGGTTTGTTCAGAGGTGTTTGGATTGGTTGATGAATTTTCCTCTTTAAATTTTACTAAAGGCGATAGTTCGGAGATCAAACCGTGAAGGGCTTTTTCATCAAGGGTCTCATTTTTAACACCAATAAGATTATTTTGGATAATCTTCAGGGTTTCAGATAATCTGGGAAGATTCTCTTGAGCTGAGCAAGGAGAATCTGTAATCAGGAGAATTAAGGTGGTAATTATTGAAAATATGAATTTGTGTGCTTTCATTTTATTTTTTTAAAAAAGAAAGAGCTTTTTGTGCAATATCATTGCGACAATACATTCCATCGAAGTGAATTAAATTTGCTGCATGGTATGCCCTTTGGCGAGCCTCATTAAGAGTATCTGCCCAAGTTGTTATTCCAAGTACACGCCCTCCACTGGTAACGATATTATCTGAAGCAAACTTGGTGCCAGCATGGAAGATCTTTGTATTAGGTAATTTATTTGCTTCTTTTAATCCGGTGATAATTTTACCTTTTTCATATTTACCAGGATATCCACCGGAAGCCAGAACTAAACAGATCGCAGACTGCGTACTCCATTTTATATTGACAGTGTCTAAGGAACCATTACAGCTAGCCAAGAGCATTTCAACAAGATCACTTTCAAGACGAGCCATATAGACTTGAGTCTCTGGATCTCCAAAACGGGAGTTAAATTCTAGTACCTTTGGGCCGGATTGGGTAAGCATGATTCCGGGATAGAGTATCCCACGATAATCGATAGCTTCGGCTTGACAACCTTTCATCCAAGGAGAAATGATGGATTGAGCTGTTTGATAAAATTCTTCTTCAGAGAGAAATGGAGTAGGGGAGTAAGTTCCCATTCCACCTGTGTTAGGACCTTCATCATAGTCAAAAGCTCGTTTATGATCTTGAGAGGTTGGAAAAAGTTTCCAGTGAGTTCCATCACATATAGCATGCAGAGAAACTTCCATTCCTTCCAACAGTTCTTGAATGACAATTTTAGAACCGGCGAGTCCAAAAGATTTATTTTTTAGAATATCTTCAATAGAGGCTTTAGATTCTTCCATATTATGGCAGATAAAAACCCCTTTGCCTAGAGCCAGACCGTCGACTTTTACGGCGCAGCGACCTTCAAGTTTTTCAGCGAAATGCAGAGCTTCTTCAATATTATCAAATGATCCAGAGACTGCTGTCGGAATGGAGTATTTCTCCATAAAATCTTGAGAGAAAACCTTGGATGCTTCAAATTGAGCTGCTTTTTGATTAGGCCCCCAGATAGTTAAACCTTCTTTTTGAAAAAGATCTACGATTCCCATCCCCAATGGGTTGTCGGGACCAACAACAGTTAAATCAGGTCGATTTAATTTCGCAAATTCCAGCAATTTATTAAGATCTTCCGCTGAAATAGGAACACATTCAACAGCCTCCCCGTTTCTAGCGAGGGTTTCTTGAGCAATACCGGCGTTGCCGGGTGCACACCATAGTTTAGCCGTGTAGTGAGATTGAGCTATTTTCCAAGCCAAAGCATGTTCTCTGCCTCCAGAGCCGATAAGTAATATTTTCATTTTAATTAGTTTTTATTGGGGATTTCGTACACCATATCGTCTACAGTGCCAGCTGGTTTAATGAAAGGCATTACTTTTGCCTCAACAGGGATAATAACATCTAAGATATAGGAATCTTTACTATCAAGCATTCGTTGAATTGCCTGACGCAAATCTTTTTTGAAGATAACTTGTTCCCCTTGAATTGCGTATCCTGCAGCAATCTTCACAAAATCAGGATAGACCGCAAATTTTCCACTAGGATCACCTATAAAAGTATTAGCACGCAAGCCTCCATAGAAAGAGTCTTGCCATTGAACAGGCATTCCCAAGTGTTGATTATTGAGGATAATGACTTTTACAGCAATATTTTCAGTCCTTGCTGTTGCCATCTCCTGAATATTCATTTGGAATGAGCCATCTCCATCAATGTTAATTACTTCTTTATCAGGGAAAGCTACTTTGGCTCCAATTGCAGCGGGATATCCATATCCCATACTTCCAAGTCCCCCAGAGGTTAAAAGACTTCTAGGATGTTTGAATTGATAGAATTGGCAAGCCCACATCTGGTGTTGTCCTACTCCTGTAGCAATAATAGCTTCGCCTTTGGTCATTTCGCTTAAAAGCTGGATGACATATTGCGGCATGATAATCTCTTCAAGCGCTGTATTATGGAGGTTCCTAAGATGAGTGGAGCACATTTTTTGATTTATGCAGAAGTTGAAAGGAACCTTGTTTTTCCACTCATTAATCCGTTGATGCCATTGAGAGAAATCTTTCTGGAGAGGTGCTTTATCAAGCATTAAGTTCAGTCTTTTGAGGGCGTCATGAATATCTCCTTCTATAGGACAATCAACCTTTTTATTTTTATTGATTTCGGCAGGATCAATATCAATATGAACAATTTTTGCTTTAGAAACAAAAGCTTTTGTATTGCCGGTAACACGATCATCAAAACGGCATCCCATTGCTAAAATGAGATCTGCTTCTTTTGCCGCCCAATTTGCATATGCGGCGCCGTGCATTCCAAGGTACTTAAGGGATAGAAAATCATCTTCCGGATAAGAGCCTATGCCTAAGAGTGTGGTGGTAATTGGAATTTGGGTCTTTTTTACAAATTTACGTAATTCTTCTGAAGAGTTACTACTGGTAATTCCACCTCCTGCATAAATCAAAGGAGCATTAGCATTTTTAATTAATTCCACAATTTCAGCCAATTGCTGGTCAGTAGCTTTGTGGTTTGGATTGTATCCTCGTAGACTGGGAAGTGAAGGCCATTCTGTGGGGATTGTTGTTAATTTTTGCTGAATATTTTTGGGAATATCAATTACAACAGGACCTGGTCTGCCAGTGGAAGCCAGATAAAAAGCTTCTTTGACAATTCTAGGAATATCATTTACATTAGTAATAAGATAGCTGTATTTAGAAATAGGAAGGGTTATACCAAAGAAATCTGTTTCTTGGAATGCGTTTTTCCCAATAGCTTCTTGTTGGACTTGTCCTGTAAGAACGACCAGTGGAATTGAATCGGCATAGGCGTTAGCTATTCCTGTGACAAAATTAGTTGCTCCTGGACCGCTGGTAGCCATACAGACTCCGACTTTGCCTGAGGCTCGAGCGTATCCGTCAGCTTCGAATATTCCACCTTGTTCATGGCGAGGAAGAACAACTCGTAGGGTACCTCTGCGGGCAATGGCATCATGAATTTCTAGACTGGTGCCACCGGGATAGGCAAAAATGGTGTCAACGCCTTCTTTCTCCAGACTTAAAATTAGAAGATCGCAACCTTTGATATGATTAGAGGTCCCTTCAGAATTGTTTGTTTTATTTATGCTCATCGAGGTAATATGTGATGGAATGATATAAGCTCACGTTAGTCACGCGAGCTCTCGCAATGCATTTATTTTACAATTAAAAAATTTAAAAACAATAGTTATTTATGGAAAGTCACTTTCCCTTATTTGCTTAAGGTTAGGAAACAGGTTTTGCTTTGTAACAGGCAAATAATTGAACGGTTCTAAAGACTCTGCCTCGGTATGTTATTTCATAAAAACCAAGATTTTCTACTCTTTCAAAATCATTCAAGATCCTTTCTGGGGGATTATTCTGGGGTTGATCCGTTTCTTTTACAAAAATAGCATTTTCCCCTATACGGGCTTCTCGGTAGCTGGGCCAGAAATAGAATTGGTTTTCGGGATAAGTAGAATGCATATAGTATACCAATGGTTTAATGGGAGGATTGAGGCTTTGACGTGCTTCTGGTATTTCAAAGGAGAGTTGTCCGGTTATGCCATAATGATCACCAATAATGAAGAAAGGTTCTTTGGTTTTGGCTTCCATTTCCTTGCGTACTTTTTCAACGGTTTCTCCAAGTTCAGACCAAGCGCGAACTCTTCTGAGTGGATCTATTTTAGCAGGAAGCGACCAGCCGCTTACTTTTGTAATTAGATTGGTATCATGCAGTGGGATAATCATAAGTAAACCGATGATGACTCCGCTGATGTAAAGTCTCCTAACAAGAACAGGTTTAGTTTTCTGTTTTTCTCCCCAAAAAATTCCGGCGAGGGCAAAAAGGCTGATTACCGCAGGAGCAATCCAATTAGGATAGACTCTGGAGTGTAGAGTATAGAGCCAATATGCGGCAAAAATAGGTCCGCCGAATGAAAATAGATAGAGTGTGAGCATATTTCTCTTTTTCCAAAAAGCGAAGGATGCCCATAGGATCATAATGAAGAAAATTGGATTTAGAAGACCGAATTCAGAACCGGTAAAGTCGCCAAAATAGCGAAGTGTAAAATGCCATGTTTTATCTAATTGTCCATGGTCTACAACATGGATAAATGAGATCCATTCATTTTGATAATTCCAAATTAAAACAGGTATGGAAAATATCAGAGATATACCAAAAGAGAGGTAGATCCCTGGTTTTCGCAGTTGGATTCGCGCTGGTTTGCAGAGAATAAAAAAGAATATCCACGAAAACAGAAGTAAAGGAGTGGAGTATTTACTCAGGAATCCAAATCCCATCCAGATTCCCATCCAGATCCAGGAGGAAAAGGAGTCTTCTTTTACAGCTTTCCATCCGCAGACCAGTGCTGCTGTCCAAAACATAACAGCTAATGGATCAACTGTCATAAGAAGAGAGCCCACTGCTAACAAAGGAGCAAGCATTCCGGCTAAAACTGTAAAGAAAGCAATTTTAGGATTAGCTTCTCTAGAGAGAAAACGAAGTAGCAGAAGTGAGGTAATAGAAGAAAAAACAGGTGTTAAGAATCTGACTCCAAACATGTTGTCTCCCCATAAATGAGTGCCTGTCCAATGAGACAATGCTATCATGAGAGGTTTGCTAAAGTAAGAAAGAGCCAAGTATTTTGACCATACCCATTGATAGGCTTCATCTTCAGAGAGTTCTATTTTACCTTGCCAGAGATACCACCAGCGGAAAATCAGCATAAAGACTATCAGCAAGTAGCCGCCTATAAGAAATTGTCGGTCTATATCAGCCTTTTGCTTCGGGAGAGAGGCAGAGGAAACGGGTTCTTCTTCAGGTCGGAGGAGAGAAGGAATTTTTGAAGTCAGGGATGGAAAGTATTTTGATAGGAGATTGCTCCAAACAAATTCTCCACCATAAGCGATTGTCAGACCGCAGATTATTCCAATCATAGCGCCAACAATGATATCAGAGGGATAATGAACCCCATTATAGATCCGCGAGAGTGCTACACCCGATGCAAGAATAGGCATCCACCAACGGCAGCTCTTCCAGTAAATCCATGTAACAGCAACACCTACAAACCAGGTTGAGGTGTGAGAAGAGGGCATACTGCCGCTGCCCCCTTTGCCAATGCGGCAGATAGCATCTTCCAAGACCATAAAAGGTCTAGGCCGCGCAATCCAATCTTTAAGAGCACCTACTATGAGTTCTGAGAGCAAGAAGCTCAGAAAGGTTATACAAACAAATATACGTCCTCTGCGTCCACCTTTTATCCAAAGAAAAATGGCAGTACATGCCAGCAAAGGATAAAAAACAGCGTTTCCGGAAAGAAATTCAAACAGTTTGTCAAAAAATGGATTTGACCATGATTGATTAATCCATCGGAAAAGGCCGATATCTATCTGTTGTAGCCAATTGGGCATTTTAGTATTGAATCAGAATGCGAGTATTTAATCCGGCTAGTTTTTCTCTTCCTTTGCAAAAGAGTAATTCAATTAAGAATGAGCAGCCGACCAGTTCTGCCCCACATCGTTTAATTAAGTTAACCGCGGCTACGGCGCTTCCTCCGGTTGCCAGTAAGTCGTCCATCAGAAGAACCCTTTGTCCTTTGGCAAAAGCATCTTGATGGATTGATAGGGTGTTGGAACCATATTCTAAATTATAGTTCTCTTCAAAAGTTTTCCAGGGAAGCTTATTCTTCTTGCGAATGGGAATAAAGGGAAGTTTAAGTTTATAAGCAGCCGCAGAGGCGAAAATACAACCGCGAGTTTCTATTCCGGCAATAGCATCTATATTCTCTTCAGAATAACCCTCTACAAGAAGGTCAACTGCTTTATTAAAAAGGGGGCCATTGGCGAGAAGAGGGGTAATATCACGAAAAAGAATTCCTTTAGAGGGAAAGTCTGGGATATTTCTGATAGTGTTTTTGATTCTTTCTAGAGAATCATCTTTTGAGGATGATAATATTTGATTATTCATTTTAGTTTTTCTTTTTCAAAATCTTGAATCATAATACGAAGTTTAGCTAGAGCCAGATTTTGGATTTGGCGTACCCGTTCGCGTGTAAGAGAAAAATGTTTGCCGACTTCATCTAGAGTCTTTTCACCGCCTTCAGTTAATCCAAAACGATAAATCAAGATGTCTCTCTCTCGTTCGGAGAGTGTTTGCATTACTTCCAATAACATCTGCTTCATCGATTTATTTTCCAAATGTTCTAGGGGAGTCTGGGTAGAATTGTCCTTAATAATTTCCGAAAGAGTGTTGTCGTTTTCTTCCCCGACAGGTGCGTCTAATGAAACGGTGGGCGCATTTAGCTCGCGAAGTGCTTCAACTTTTCTAACAGGAAGATTTAACACTTGGGAGAGTTCTTCAACAGTAGGTTCAACTCCTGTTTTAGCTAAAATCATGCTGGAGATTTTTCTCATTTTAGATAATTTATCTTCCAGATGAATAGGCAGCCGGACTGTTTTGGAATAATTTGAGATAGCTCGGCGTATATTCTGGCGAATCCACCAGGCACCGTAGGTGGAAAATTTGAATCCTTTGGATGGATCAAATTTTGATACAGCGTGCATTAAGCCGATATTTCCTTCATTGATTAAATCGAGAAGTGAGAGGCCCATTCCCTCGTATTCTTTGGCAATTTTAACGACTAAGCGCAAATTGGCTTTTATCATTTTTTCTCTGGCCTGTTCATCTCCCTCTTTAATTTTATTGCCTAACTCAATTTCCTGTTCTGGAGTGAGTAAGGGAATAGCTCCAAGCTCCTTCATGTAAATTTTCATGGAGGAGTTATGTTCTCTTGATGAATGTTTTTGAGAATCCAATTGAGGCTCTGTTGTCGTATTTAGACTATGAGAAGTTTGTTTTAAAGAATCATCTATAGACATAGAAACAGAATTAAGGGGGAGTGTTTCATTCTGTTTAAGAATCTCAAGAGGACGGTTCATTTTTTGTTTATATAGCTTTGGCACTTTTGAAAGCTCGCCATTAGAATGGCAGATTGGGTAATGAGTATCAAGAAAAATTAGCGTTTCTTTTCCTCACTTACAATAGGAAGCAATTGAAGTATATTCATTGCGGAGATTTACTTTTCTTGTTAAAATTCAGAAGCCCCTCGATTCGGTGGTTTGTTATGGTGTCAATTTTTAAGCAAGTACTGCTTTTATTATTAAAAGTATTATATAGTTTTAAGTGGCATGGAGTAGAGTTGTTAAAGATTCCAGAGCGGACAGTTCTAATTGTAAGTCATATTTCGTGGATTGATGCATTATTCTTTTTGCCTTTTTTGAATGATAAGTGGCTTGTTATTTTGCCTCCTTCTTATGAGAAGAAAAATTTTCTAAGAAAACTAATTTCTTTATTAGTGAGAACGGATTCTGCTGATCTCTATTTTCAGCCGGATACCAGTATCTTAGATAGCTTGTTGGGTAGAAAAGATAATTTGTTTGTTTTTACAGAGAATATGCCATCTCCGAGCGGTGAAACAACTAGAGTGGCGCAGGGGATAGAGATGTTGATCCAAAAAGTGGAGCGAAGCCGTGTTTTGTTTGGATATCTCTACGGAGGTAGGTATTTAAGGTTTGTGAGGCACAAAGGGGCTACTCGTTTTTTTTATCCAGTGTCATTATTTTTAGAAGAGTGTAAGTCTTTGTCATCAAAAAGATCTTTTACTGAATCGGTTCACGAGAAGGATAAAAAAGTTGAAAGAGAAATTTCTATAACATCAGACTGGTTGTTAGGTGAAATTCACCGTTTCCAACTTTTTATCCATCTGCAGTACGGTCCTCAGACAATCCCTGAGGCTGTAAAAGTGCATTATTCGCTTTTTAAAAATAAATTTATTTGGGAAGATTATACTTTCGGAAAGCTGAGTTATCGTAAGTTTTTGGTGGGAGCGTTGTTATTAGCGGGTGTTTTGGAGAAACAAAAATTGTGTGCTGCAGAGAGCAATCGAGTGGGAGTATTATTGCCTGGAGTCAACGCTGCGCCAATTACATTATTTGCTCTGTGGACATTGGGGAAAATTCCTACTATTTTGAATTTTACTGCTGGAGTTTGGAATATGCAGGAGCATATCAAGCTCTCTCAGATTAAACAGATTTTGACTTCTCGTAAATTTTTAAAGCAGATCCAATTTGATCAGGAAAAAATCATCCAAATAGGAGTAACACTCATTTTTTTGGAGGATTTGATTTCTCAGATCTCTCGGAAAGAAATGGTCTTAAAGTTTATTTTCTCGCCATATTTTAGGCCCCCACAGATTAGTTCGGATTCTACGGCCGTTATATTGTTTACAAGTGGCTCAGAAGGAAAGGCTAAAGGGGTAGAGTTGACACATCGGAATTTAATTGCGAATTGCGAACAGGTATTACCGTATGTAGGAGTATCTGATTCGGAGAGTATTTTTAATGCACTTCCTATTTTTCATGGTTTTGGGCTGAGTCTGGGGATTATCATTCCGATGATTCGTGGAGTCAGATGCTTTAATTATCCATCGCCTCTGCATTATCGTCTTATTCCGAACTTGATTTATAATCAGCAGTGTACGATTTTTGCTACAACAAATACTTTCTTAAGTGGATATGCAAAATATGCGCAAAAGGGGGACTTTGAATCTATAAAATTGCTCATTGCAGGAGGAGAGAAACTTCAAAATTCTGTTTATAAACTTTATGCAGAAAAATTTTCGATGTTAATTTATGAGGGATATGGTGTAACCGAGTGTGCTCCTATTTTATCTGTAAATACGAGTGCTTATTATAAATTGGGTTCTGTCGGAAGAGCTTTGACAGGTATTGAAGCGAGAATAGAGAAGGTTCCTGGAATTAAGAGGGGTGGAAGATTGTTGGTAAAGGGACCTAATATAATGAAAGGCTATTTGAATAAAGCAGAGAATGAAGAGTTTATTGCTCAAGGAGGGTGGTATGATACAGGTGATATCGCTGAGCTAGATTCTAATGGATTTATTGTACTTCTGGGCAGGGTGAAACGTTTTGCCAAAATCGGAGCAGAAATGGTTAGTTTGACAATGGTTGAAGATATCTTGAAAGAGGAATTGCAGAAGTATGGAGATGAATTTGAGATAGCAGTCTCTTCTATTGATAATGAGGTTAAGGGAGAAATGCTTGTTGCTGCAGTAAACGAACCTCGAGTTGAGCTCAAAGAGATGAGAGAAATTATTCAAAGGAAAGGGCTGAGTAATCTTTATATTCCTAAAAAGCTGATTGTTTTAGATAAGCTGCCTCGTTTAGGGTCAGGGAAGATCGACTACGCCGGATTGAAAGAACAATTGCAAATAGGGGATAAAAGTAAAGAGGTAGTCTGAAAAATATTTACATTTCCTAAAATTTTGAGATAATAAATCTGTTTATGAAAAAAATAGAATATAAACGTGCGGTCTCTAGACGTGAATTTTTGCAGACGACAGCGTTTACGGCAGCTGCGGTCAGCATTATTCCAGGTCATGTATTGGGATTGAACGGAGCAACTCCGCCCAGTGAAAAAGTGCGTATTGCAGGTATTGGCATTGGTGGGCAAGGAGGGCATGATATTCGGCAGCTTGCCAGTCAGGAGATAGTTGCGCTTTGTGACGTGGATTGGAATAAGGCCTCAGGTATTTTCAATGAATATCCGAAGGCTAAGCGTTATAAAGATTATCGCAAAATGCTTGACGAAATGGATAAGGATATTGATGCGGTAGTTATTGGAACTCCAGATCATACTCACGCTCCAGCCAGTATTGCGGCCATCCGCAGGAAAAAACACGTTTATTGCGAGAAACCTCTTACTCATTCTGTTTATGAAGCCAAGTGGGTAGCAGATGAAGCCCGTAAATATGGTGTTGCTACTCAGATGGGAAACCAAGGACAAGCGTCTGAGGATACTTATCGCCTTTGTGAAATGATTCAGGCGGGAAGCATTGGAAAGATTAAAGAAATTCATGTATGGACGGATCGTCCTTCTAATGGATTGTTTAATGAATACTGGCCACAGGGAGTCAATCGGCCGAAAGATACTCCTGCCGTCCCGGAGGGATTGGATTGGGATTTGTGGATTGGACCTGCTCCGATGCGTCCTTATCACCCAGCATATCATCCGTTTGTCTGGAGAGGCTGGTGGGATTTTGGTACTGGGGCTTTAGGTGATATAGGTTGTCACTCTTTTGCTCCTATTTTTAGAGCTGTTAATTTAACCGGCCATTATCCAAAAACAGTGCATGCTGTCTCAACTCGTGTCAATGAAGAGACTTTTCCTCTGGGATCAATTGTGGAATGGCAATTTGACAGCTTTGGTTCGAATCCGCCCATTAAAGTTTATTGGTATGATGGCGGTTTGAGACCTTTCAGACCTGACATTGTGCCGGAGGGCGCTGCTATGCATGATAATGGCCGTCTGATTGTGGGTGAGGAGGGGTTAATCCTCAATTCAACCATATTCGATGAAAAACGCAGAAATGAAGTAGGTGAAATCCCGAAAACATTAGAGCGGTCTCCTGGCCATTATCAGGAATTTATTGATGCCTGTAAGGATCCAAAGAAACCTGCAAGGATGAATTTCGACCAGGCGGGTCCATTAGCGCAAGTGGTTCTTATGGGTAATGTGGCTTTGAGAGTAGGTCTTCGCGAAGAGTTGACTCGGATAAGACTGCATTGGGATCAATCTCAATTTAAGTTTACAAACTCAGATGAAGCTAATCAATATATTCACAGACCTTATCGAAAAGGCTGGGAATTATAATTGATATTATTCTATTGATTCATTTTTTAACCTGGGGGAGGAAAGGAAATTTTTCTCCTCCAGGTTGTTTTTATTCCAAAGAGAATTATAAAAGGGAGTTTATGGATATTTATTAAAAAAATCAAGAGAGCCTTTAAATCCATTTATGAAAATCGAAAAATAGGATTTACATGAGAGATAGTTAATCAGAGAGGTTGATACATCTAAGTCTATAAAGTTATTAGAAGATATAAATTCTAATAACACTGAAGAGAATAGAAGATTGGCTATTGATTTATGAAAAAGATTTTCGTATAAAAATTAAGAAAAGTTAGAAATATGTTGCTTAGCTGAAACAGTTTAGATAATATCCAGCTATGTCTAAAGATGTTGAGTATTTAAATGGCTTAAAAAAGTTGCGTGAGGAAAATCTCATTACAGAAGAAGTCTATGAGAAAAAAATGAGAGAATATCTTGATAAAACAGAAAAGATCAATGGGGACAAAAAATCGTCAAGATTTTATAGCTTTTTGTTGGATATATGGGATTTTTTTAGATGATCATCATACTTGAAATATTTTTTATAAAAAGTTTTATAATAAAAATAAAAATATTTAGAGAGTTATTCGTTAAAAAGTGATTGGAAACAGGAAATGGTTTATACCATTTTCGTTTAGACTGATGAAGCATTTGAGTTTGGCTTCTTAGATCAGGAAGTTATTTACATGAATTCCAACCTTTTTCCAAGATGTTTTGAGCTTGTGGAATTCTTCTGGAAATATTAGAATAAAAGGGGAGAGCTTAGGGAGAATCTCTGCTATTTACACATGGAATTGGATCATATACGTAATTTTTGTATCATTGCACACATTGACCACGGGAAGACTACTTTATCAGATAGGCTTCTTGCTATGACAGGGACGGTATCAGAGCGTGAGATGGAAGCGCAGCTCTTGGATTCAATGGACTTGGAGAGAGAGCGCGGAATTACAATCAAGTCTCATCCTGTGACGATGCATTACAAAGCAAAGAATGGTGAGGTGTATGAATTAAATTTGATTGATACTCCCGGGCATGTGGATTTTACCTATGAGGTTTCACGTAGTTTGAGTGCCTGTGAAGGTGCTATCTTGATTGTAGATGCTGCGCAGGGGGTCGAGGCTCAGACTGTGGCTAATTACTATTTAGCTGTTAAGAAGAATCTTGTAATCATCCCTGTGATTAATAAAATCGATTTGCCCCATGCTGATATCAATATGGCCAAGAGGCAGATAGAAGATATTTTAGTTTTGTCTTCCGATGACGCGATTTTAGCCAGTGCTAAGGAGGGGATTGGAATAGAAGAAATTTTGGAGGCCGTTATTCATCGGATTCCTCCGCCTAAGCCTACAGGGGCCCCCTCATTGCAGGCTTTAGGATATGATTCCTATTTTGATACCTATAAAGGCGTAGTCACACATGTTCGAGTGTATAATGGTATCTTAAAACCAGGGATGAACGCGAGATTGTTGCATTCCGGGAAAACGGTTGAGATCAAGGAGGTTGGAAGTTTTAATCCTAAGCCCTATCAGAGAAGGGAATTGAAAACCGGGGAAACGGGATATTTTACGGCGAATATTAAGAGTCCTTTGGATGTGAAAATGGGGGATACGCTGACTGATCCGCGGAACCCCAGTGATGAGATTCCCGGATTTCAGGAAGTGAATCCGATGGTTTATAGCGGGATTTATCCTATAAATTCAGGTGATTTTGAGCATCTAAAGATTAATTTAGCGAAATTGCAGCTTAATGATCCGGCTTTTGTTTACCAGGTAGAGTCTTCAGCTGCTTTGGGGTTTGGCTTTAGATGCGGTTTTTTGGGATTGCTGCATATGGAAATCGTACAGGAACGCTTGAGGCGAGAGTACGAAATGGCGATTATTGCTACCTATCCCAGTGTAGTTTATCATGTTAAACTAACTAGTGGAGAGCTGATTGATGTAGATAATCCTATTTTACTCCCGGAGCCGAATTTTATTCAATGGATAGAGGAACCGGTTGTGAAAGCATTCATTCTTTGTCCTAATGAGTATATTGGCGACATGATGGCTCTTGTTCAGGAGAAGAGGGGTAATATTATTAATACCGAAACGCTGGATTCACGACGAGTGATGCTTAGCTGCCTGATGCCGCTGAATGAAATCCTGATAGATTTTCACGACAGAATTAAGAGTACGACCCGAGGATATGGTTCGATGGATTATGAGCATTCCGGATATCAAAGAGCTCCAATGGTGAAGCTTGACGTAATGGTTAATGGAGAGCCGGTTGACGCTTTTTCCTGTATAGTGCATCGAGATAAAGCCGATAGCCGTGGCAGAGCTTTGGCTGCCAAGCTTAAAGAAGTAATCCCAAGCCAGCAATTTGCAATTCCTATCCAAGCGGCTGTAGGAGGGAAAATAGTCGCTCGTGAGACAGTGAGGGCTTATCGGAAAGATGTGACAGCCAAGTGTTATGGCGGCGATATCTCTCGAAAAAGGAAATTGTTGGAGAAACAAAAAGAGGGTAAAAAGCGGATGAAAGCATTTGGCTCCGTAAATATCCCACAAGAAGCATTTATAGAAGTGCTTAAGGCATAAAAAGATTTTGGGTATTGATTTTATTTTAAGATATCCTTTTTCATGTCATTAAAAACAGGAATTGTTCCTTATAAGGGCTGGAGTGATACCTATGTAGGGTGTTTAGTAGTAGGGATTTGCTTCTGCGCATTGTTTTCAAGTTCTCTTCTTACTGCATTTAGTAAGCAACTTGAGAGTTACTTTGAGGATGGAGGAACTTTTTTTTCTACTGTTTTTTCTATTCTTTCATTTCATGGTGTCGTACTGCTTTTAATTTTTCTCTTTTTAAAGAGCCAAGGATGGAGTGTAAAAAAAGCGTTTGGATTTAATTTAGGATCTAATTGGACTTTAGGGTTACATGGAGTTATTTTCGGGATAGTCTTCTTTGCTGTATCTTTGATTTTAAGTAGTATTATTCAATGGATAAGTGGTTTATTTGGATATGAGATGGAGTCGCAAAAAGCGATTGAGATTCTCCAGCAGACCGATCCTTCTTATCTTAAGTCTATTGTAGCGATATCATTTCTTTCTGTTTTTATTGCTCCTGTGGCTGAGGAGCTTCTTTTTAGAGGAGTTTTGTATGTTTATCTGAGAGACATTGGTTTTCACAAGACGGCTGTATTTATTTGCTCATTCATTTTTGCAATGATTCATTGTAATATTGCTGTTTTTCTTCCGTTGTTTTGTTTTTCCATATTTCTTGTGTGGCTTTATGAGAAATATGGAAATTTAAGCGTTTGCATAGTAACTCATTCCGTTTTCAATTTAGCAAATGTGCTGCTTTGCCTTTTTTTGGGAGGAGAGGTGTAATGATCGGAGAATTTGATCTAATTAAGAAATTAATACCTCTTTTACCGATAAATGAGGCCACTCGGATAGGTGCAGGAGATGATTGTTCGGTATTGGAGCTTGGAATTCCTGATCGGCAACTGATTTTCAAAACAGATGCTGTTGTGGAAAATGTGCATTTTACCCGAGAGGCTTCTTGGGAAAGAATTGGATCTAAGGCTATTTCCCGTTGTTTGAGCGATATGGCTGCAATGGCTGGGAATCCGATTTCAGCATTGATTACTTTAGGAATACCGCAGGATTTTTTAGAAGAGGATGTTCTGAAAATTTATGAAGGGTTAATTCGGCGAGCCAAGACTTTTGGAGTTTCTATTTCCGGTGGAGAAACGGTAAAGGTGGAAAAGAGTGTCTTCTTATCTGTTTCTATGGTAGGGTGGATAAGAAAGAACAGGTTATGTTTGAGATCTCATGTTCAACCGGGAGATGCTCTTTTTGTAACAGGGGAATTAGGTGGAAGCATTCTCGGAAAACATTTGGATTTTGTTCCTCGAGTTAAAGAGGCTCAATGGCTGGCTGAGCATTTTGATATCCATGCCATGATAGATTTGAGTGATGGTTTATCTGGGGATTTGCGGCGATTGATAGAAGCTTCCGGAATAGGGGTGCATCTTTTGAAGGAGTCAATTCCTGTAAGTAAAGAAGCAAAGTTATTAGCTAAGGAGAGGGGGACTCATCCTTTAAATCATGCCTTAAATGATGGGGAGGATTTCGAGTTGCTTTTTGCAATCGCTCCTAATAAATCTGTGTCTGTTCTGGATGCTTGGAAAGAGACTTTCCCGGGTTTGCGCTTGAGTTGTATCGGAAAGGCAGTCAAGGAACCGGGGGTGAGAATTCTCAGTCGGAAAAATATGTTTCTTTCTGAAAATGCGAATGAAGGTATTTTAGGAGATAATGGATACGATCATTTCAAATAGTCCGGAAGAGACGGAAAGAGCAGGAGCTCTTTGTGCTCAAAGTATTAAACCAGGAACAGTGGTAGGCTTGTTTGGTGAATTAGGAGCCGGCAAAACTTGTTGGGTGAGAGGATTTGCCAGAGCTTTAGGGGTGAAATCGCGCGTGCACTCTCCCACGTTTGCGCTTCTTAATCTATATGAAGGAGGAAGTATTCCACTATGCCATATCGATCTTTATCGTTTGGAGGGAGAAGATGAAGTTATTGGAGCAGGTTTGGAAAATTACCTCTTATCTCCAAAGGGAATAACGGTTGTAGAATGGATTGAGCGCTGGGAACACTTTCTGCCTAAGCCGCCGGTGCAGTATCGGAAAATCCATATCGATATTTTAAATTTTGAACAGAGACGAATTTTTGAGGAATAATTTTTTAAATTTTCTTTTCTTTAAGCCGATAGTTTGCAGCACAGGAGTGGGACATGAATCCTAATAGTATGAAGAATGGCCATGCGATGGCTGGGATATAGAGTGAAAACTCGCTGACCCCTTGCAGAGCAAATGCTGTTACCCCCAGCGCTAATGAAAGCTGTATTGAGGTAAAGTGCTTTTGTCGGCTCCAAATTAAAATAATATTTCCGCTTATAAATAAAAGATAAGAGATTCCGGCCGGAAGTCCTGAATCGGTAGCTTGTTCCAGGTAGTCATTGTGGCAGAGCCGAGCCATTTCCGACTCGGGTGACTTAGTATTCTGATAAGGAATAGCAAAGGTACCCGGGCCGCTTCCCATAAGGGGATTTTCCCGGATATTGAGAACTGCGGCAGTCCAGTAGTCAAAACGGGCTCCTAGACTGGTAGCACCTCGCTTGAAGTAATCGGAAAATACCAGACCAAATCCTGTTAGTGAGATAACCAGTATGCCGATAATGATGAGGCTTTTGTATTTAAGACTAAGCTTAATTTTTAGGAATAAACTAAAACAGAGAAGGAGAATGACAATCAGCCAAGCTGTTTTAGATCCGGACCAATAGAGGGAGGCAATTCCCATATAGCCTAGGGTCCCGACGAGAAGAAGCCGGATGGATGAGGGAACTTTGTCTGGGAGTTCCCATAATGCGCAGAGGCAAGGCGGAAGCAGAAGAATAATGATTCCAGCCAGTGAGTTGGGATAAACCATGGAGCCGTAGACTCGATTACTATTGATTCTGCGAAGTAGGTCTTCGGGGAGTTGATCCGGAGAATATACAGAAAGAATCATTTTGCGAGTTTCTTCTAATCCACCGTAATGCTGTTGAAAAGCAAATAGTAAAACTTCTAAAAGAGCAAAAGTTGAAAAAAAGAGGATAATTTTAAGTATAGAATTATCGCTGTTTAGAATAAAAAAGCCGATAAAGAAACACGCTATACAGCTTGCAAGGTGGATAGTCGTAGGGAATGAGAGAGAGGGGGCAATAGTTTGAGAAGAGGAGAGTATTACCCAGAAAATCCAAAAAACTCCGCATCCGAGTATCCATTTTGTGAGAGGGGCGGAAAGATTCTGTTTTTGAACCAATGGCAGAGCTAAGAGAATTAGTAGGAGCAGGGCGACTGCCCAAGGAGCTGAATTTGGAATGTTCCCAAATAGTTCTGAGAAATTATATTTTTGAGAAACTTGGGAAAGAATATTAGCTTCAGGAGAGAGTAACTGAGGATTTTCAAGAATAATGGGTATTCCTAAAAAATGGATGATCAGAAATAGAAAAATGCCTAAAGCCGTTCCCCAGATTTTAGAATATAATTTTAAATGAGTTTGCTCCATTAGAAAGATAATTTGAGTAAGAAGACTTCTAAAGCAAGTGATTCTTGGACGTTTGTATCGAGTATTTTAAAGGTTTTATTGACAATCTTAAGATTTTGAAGTGCTTGTTCTTCTGAGAGATGGGCTGCGATAGCTTCAGTATGATTTTGTAAGTCAGGGAAATAAGAGAGTTCTGAAAAAGAGTTGTTGATCTTGGTGAGCCATATATCACGGAGCCAGAGTTCCAAGGCTGAGAGGAGATTGGCTCTGCAGCGTCTATATTCAGATGAAACAGAAGCTTGTAGTTCTTTTTCCCAGCGCTCACGAGAACTCTCCTCTGCTTCAGTATATTTTGAAAGGGGAGATTGAGCTTTTAATTCAGTTTCGATGATGTTTTGTTGTATAGCCAGTTGACCTAACAGAGAATCTAACAAAGTGTATCGACTGAGGAGCCTTCCCTGAGAAGCGACTGCAATTTGAGCGAATGAGCTTAGCCAATTGGCAGTGGAGGAATCGATAACAGGACGATTGATGCCTTCGAAGATAAAACGGCGGCAACGGGAAAGAATAGTAGGAATGATTTTTTCAGGATCGCGAGTCAGCAAAATAAAGATTTTTCCAGGGACTGGTTCTTCAAGTGTTTTTAGAAAGGCATTAGCCGCTTGAATGTTAAGGCGATCAGCGGAGCAGAGAATGTTGATGTCGTAATTGGAGCTTAGTGATTTGAGTTGGGAGGATTGAATGAGTTTTCTGATTTGGTCAGTTGTAATTACGCGGATTTTGGATTCCGGATAAATCCATTGCACCGAGGGATGTTTTTTTTGTGCAATGAGTTGGCAATTGTGACATTCTCCACAGAAATCGGTAGGAAGACCACTTTGGGGAGAGCGGGAAGGAGGATTTTGACAATAGAGGATTTGTGCAAAAGCGGCAGCCATCGTCTCCATTTCATTTTCGTCAGCCCCGATAAAAAGATTAGCATGAGATATTTTTCCTGCTTCAAGGCTCTTTTGAAGTGTGTTTGTAATCCTCTGTTGATGAGGAAATGAAGATAATAGCATAAAATATATTTGAAATTATTTTACTCCACCAAAACGTCTATTGCGCCGAGCATATTCTTCCAGAGCGAGATGAAGGTGCTCTGTGCGGAAATCTGGCCATAAAGTGGGGGTAATATAGAGTTCTGAATAAGAAATTTGCCAAAGTAAAAAGTTGCTGATACGCATCTCTCCGCTTGTACGGATTAAAATATCCGGGTCAGGGAATTGATGGGTGTAAAGATGGGATTGAAAGCATTTTTCATCAATATTTTCAGGATAGAGCTCCCCTTTCTGAACTTGTTGAGCAATTTCTTGTACAGCATGAAGAATTTCTTGGCGGCTACCGTAACTTAGTGCGAGAATAAGAGTCAAACCAGTATTTTGGCTAAGCTCTTTTATAGATTGTGTTAATTGTGTCTGAACATCTTTTGGAAGGAGTTTAAGATTGCCAATAGCGTAAAGACGCACATTGTTTTTCAGCAGACCAGGAGTTTCTTTTTTCAAAAATATCCCCAAGTACTGCATTAGCATTGCAACTTCATCCTTTGGCCGAATCCAATTTTCCAGAGAAAAAGCGTATAGAGTTAAGTAAGGAATTCCTAGTTTTCCTGTTTCTTCGACTATAGCGCGAACTGATTCTATGCCATTCCGATGTCCTTCAATTCGAGGCAATCCGCGCTGTTTAGCCCAGCGGCCATTACCATCCATAATGACCGCTACATGTTTGGGCAAATTTGCTTTTGCTTCTTCGGATAATGAAGTTGCTGTGGCTATTGACATCAGACGTTGAAGGTTTCGTCTCTAGCAGGACCTACTGAGAGAATAGTGATTTTAACTTCACAGTATTTTTCAAGTGCTTTCAGGTATTGTTTGGTATTTTCCGGAAGTTCATTCCAAGAACGAACCTTTGACGTAGGTGTTTTCCATCCAGGGAAGGTTTCGTAGACTGGTTTGCAGCGCTCTAAAATTTCTAAATCTGCTGGGAGGTAATCGTATCGGGTTCCATCGCATTCATATGCCACGCAGATTTTAATGTTTTCCATTTCGTCCAGTCCATCCAGATTAGTCAAAGCCATTTCCGTGATTCCATTGATCATAACGGCAGTACGGGTCGCCACCGCATCATGCCATCCGCAGCGGCGAGGACGTCCTGTTGTAGCCCCAAATTCTCTTCCTAATCCGTGCAAGAAGTCGGCGATTTCAGCATTTTCTGAAGGCATAGGACCACTTCCAACACGTGTGGAATAAGCTTTAGCTACAGCCATAACTTTATCAATAGCCGTAGGAGGAAAACCTGAACCAGTACAGGCACCTCCGGCAGTCGTGTTGGAGGAGGTAACAAATGGATAAGTCCCGTGATCAATATCCAAGAAGGTTCCTTGAGCCCCTTCAAAGAGAATATTTTTCTTAGCTTTACGGGCTTTATGTAACAGAAGAACAGTGTCGGTAACAAAAGGTTTCAGTTTTTGAGCGGCTACGGAATATTGTTCAAGGATAGTGTTGAAATCCAGTGCTTCCATCCCGTTTTCCACAAAAACCTTATTGTGTTCATCTAAACGCTCTTTGAGCAGTTTTTTAAATCTTTCAGGCTTAATAAAGTCGATAAAACGGATTCCTGTTCTATCCGCTTTTTCAGAATAGGTGGGGCCAATACCATTTTTTGTTGTACCGATTTTATTGTCCCCTTTTTTCATCTCTTTTAGGACGTCGAGCTGCTTGTGCCACGGCATAACAACGTGTGCTGTCTGACTGATATAGAAATTATTATCTACAATGATGTTCATTGCCAAGAGCCCATCAATTTCTTTGACTAGGGAAAGAGGATCGATTACTACACCATTGCCGATAACACAAATTTTGTTAGGGTGTAAAATACCGGAAGGGATAAGATGCAGAACATATTTTTGTGTTCCGATAAAGACTGTATGTCCGGCGTTGCTGCCGCCCTGAGTCCTAACAATAACATCGGATTTCTCAGTAAGTACATCAATAATTTTGCCTTTTCCTTCATCGCCCCATTGGGCGCCGACCAGTATTATGTTTGCCATATATCCCTTTTTTCAGCTCGGAAAGTCGAGTCTCTTTAGAGTGTAAATTGCACAAATGTCATTTACGGACAGAATTTATAGATAAAAACTCGTATTGTCAAGAAAAGGTTTGGAGATGGAGGGGAAATGTTTCTTATCTCTTTGTGGTGTGCTTTTTGAGTTCGCCAGGGGTGTATAGTGGAATCTTAGCTAAATCAAGAACAGGCCTAATCCATTCTATGGAGTCATTTAAACAAGGAATATAAGTAAAGGAGCTTCCCCCATGGAGAAGAAATACTTTTCGAAGTTCTTGGTTTATTTCATAAAGTGTTTCTAAACAATCTGTGACAAAAGATGGTGATACAATAGTCAAATGGCGTATTCCGGAATGAGCTAATTTTATTACAGTAGAACCCGTTTCTGGTGTGAGCCATGGGATTTTCCCTAATTTGGATTGATAGCAAAGCGAGTATTGAGTTGGAGATAGAGAAAGAGCTTTTGCTAAGTGTAAGACAGTTCTGACTGTTTGAGCTTTATAGCAATGAGCGAGATGTTCGTTTGTACAATTTAAGCAACAATCTGGTTTATTTAGACAATAATTACCCGTAGGGTCTGCTTTGCGAATATGGCGTTCTGGTAGACTGTGAAAGCTGATAAGAAGATGCTCACTTCGAGAAGGCATTGCTTTTTGAATGGAGTGAGTTAAAGCTTGAAGATAGTTTTGTTCCAGACAAAAAAAGGGAAGATGATAAATAGGGAGAGGATATTTTAATTGTTTGGCAATTTGTAATGTTTTTTCATAGATTGAACCAGTGGTTGCGGAACAGGATTGAGGGTAGAGAGCTAATAGAGTGATAGATTGTATCCCTTGATTGAGGAGTTTTTTTAGTCCCTCTTCAATTGAAGGGGAACCATAGCGAAAACAGAGTTCTACGGGTTTGGAGGTCTGTTGTTTAATTTTCTGGCATTGGTTCCTTGAGATGCAAACCAGAGGGCTGCCATCAGAAGTCCAAATGCTTTGATAAGCTTTTGCGGATTTTCTGGGACGGAATCGAAGAATAATGCCATGGACGAGTAGCCAGCGTTTCCAGTAGCTTAGGTCAATAATGTGAGGATCCATAAGGAATTGCCTTAGATACTCGCGTACATGTGTAGGCGAGGGGGAAAGAGGCGACCCTGTATTTACTACTAGAATACCTTCGTTGCTCATGCGCAACGCATTAAAGCATAGTTTGCACATTGGGGCAAAATTAAATTACAATATTTTCTGTATTTTCTCTAAGTTAGGATGAAACTTTAGTTTTAATACTGATTTGAAGAGAAACAAGAGGTTTAACTTTACTTTGGTTCTTCAAAGATGTTAAAAGTAATATACTTTGTAGATATGAAAAGACTCATTTTATCATTAACGTTCTTGTGTGCGTCAGTCCTATGCGTTTGTGCAGAATATGGTTCCTGGATATGGTATCCTGGGGACTACGAAATATGGCTGGGGAATCAAATGAATAACCGCCGTACGGAACGGGGATCTTTTTATCCTCCGTATCTTTGGCGGATAGATAGTCATTTCCCGATTGTGGAATTTCGAAAAGGTTTCCATTTAGAAGAGGATACAAAATTAAGAATCTACGCGGAAGGAAGTTATAATGTAGTTTTAGATGGAGTGCGGCTTTTTGGTGCGCCGAAGGAACTTGATCTGAAGGCGGGGAATCATGGATTGGTAATTCAGGTATATAATCAAGCGACTCCACCTACACTTTTAATTAAAGGAGACAAATTTGGAACCGGGGCAGATTGGGAGGTCTGTGCTTCGGATAAAAAGCGGGTAAATTTGAATGGCCGTATTGATTTTGAATATGTGAAAGTCGGTTCATGGAATTTTGACTCTCCTTTGCAAAGACCTTCTGAATTTAAATTACAGACGATGCCTCTTAAAGCTGTTTCAAAAAAACAGACAGAGAATGGAATCCTATTTGATTTTGGAAAAGAAACTTTTGGCTTCTTGCAATTCCACGGATTAAAAGGCAAAGGTACTCTTAAAATTTCTTATGGAGAAAGTGAGGCTGAAGCTCTGGATTGGGATCGAGCCGAAACAGTTGACCTTTTTACGGTGGAGAATGGGAAGTTAACTGACGAGATAACTCATCAGGTAACAGAGTTGGAAGAAGTTTATACTCATCCTCATACCAAAGCATTTCGTTATGTGGGAATAACAGCTTCCCCGGAAGTTGAATATGATGATTTAAGTATGCTATACGAATATTTGCCTGTAGAATATCGTGGAAGTTTTAAATGCAATGACGAGGAGCTGAATCAGATCTGGAATGTGGGTGCTTATACATTGCATCTAACTACTCGGGAGTCTTTTATTGATGGAATTAAGCGTGATCGTTGGGCCTGGAGCGGAGATGCTTTGCAGAGTTATCTGATGAATTATTATCTGTTTTTTGATTCTGATACGGTGAAACGGACAACATGGCTCTTGAGAGGGAAAGACCCTGTCTATTGTCATTTAAATACAATTTTAGATTATACATTCTACTGGTTTGTAGGAATTTATGATTATTATCTTTATACGGGGGATGAAGCGTTTTTAAGACAAATTTATCCTCGAATGCAGAGTTTGATGGAGTTTGTACTTTCTCGAACCAATGCCAATGGAATGGTAGAGGGGCAGCCGGGAGATTGGGTTTTTATCGATTGGACAGATGGCCCTATGGATAAGAACGGAGAGATTAGCTTCGAGCAGATTCTCTTCTGCCGTAGTTTAGAAACGATGACCTTATGTGCTCAGTTAATGGGAAATCAGGAAGATTTAGATAAATATGGGAAATTGGCTGAGAATTTAAGAGCAAAACTTGAACCTGTCTTTTGGAATGAAGAAAAGGGGGCTTTTGTCAATAATGTAGTTAATGGGAAGCAAAGTGAGCAGGTCACACGCTACGCGAATATGTTTTCCATTTTCTTTGGTTATGTCAGTCCTGAAAAACAGATGCGTATTAAAGATAATGTACTGCTGAATGATAAAATTATGAAGATATCTACACCCTATATGCGTTTTTATGAATTAGAAGCGTTCTGCGCAATGGGTGAGCAGGAAACTGTTTTAAAGGAGATGAAGTCTTATTGGGGGGGAATGATTAAAGAAGGAGCTACCAGTTTCTGGGAAAAATATAATCCGGAACAGTCCGGAACAGAACATCTGGAAATGTATGGACGTCCTTATGGCAAGAGCCTTTGTCATTCTTGGGGGGCTAGTCCTATTTATCTCCTTGGAAGATATTATTTAGGGGTTAAACCGACAAAGGCAGGTTATGAAGAATTCACGGTTGAGCCGATATTAGGAGGATTGGAGTGGATGGAGGGAAGTGTTCCGACTCCGCATGGAGACATCAAGATTTATCGTGATGCCAAATCTATTCGTGTATCCTCTGATTACGGCAAGGGAACATTACTTTTTGTATCTGAAAAGGCTCCGCAGGTTACTGGAGGAGAATTAAAACAGATAGAACAAAATCGCTGGAGTGTCAGTTTTGGACCAAAACAAAAAGTTGAGGTTTCTTTAAAATAAATTTTCAGATGATGTTTGTCGCTGTTTACTAAGCAGAACAAGCTGTGGAAATTTAGTTTATATTATTTTACATTTTTCTGTTCAGAAGTTCCTAGAAGGGGACTTCTGGACATGAGAATAGGTTGAGATCATTTAACACAGTTTGATAGAACTGTGTTTTTTGTGTTAATGGAAAGTCAAATTTATTTGTTTTCTACTGTGTAAGGATATTTTCCCTCTTTGCAAGAGAAAGTACCAGAGACACACGATCTGAGAGAAATCCTTCTTCTGTGCAAAGAACTCTAAGGAATTACCTGAAGACGATACCAGATTGGAGATTGCTGAGAGGAAATGGGAATACTAAATTGAGTCATTCCACTTTCATCAGAGCGTAATGTGTCGGCTAGATCCCACGTTTGCAGATCATTTGAAAATTGAATTAGGTATTGTTTCCCTTTTATTCCGTACCAAGAAAGGAGAGCTGTTTTGTTATTCTGAACTTGAATTGAAAGCTCAAGATTGGAATCCGGATTAGTCGGATCAGTTCCGGCAATGAATTCATCTATGTTGGTTAGACCATCATTATCGAAGTCTGATGTTGCTTCTATTGGAGACAGAAGTTGATCAAAAAAGTAGAGTTCCCATTCATCAGAGATGTTATTTGCGTTGGAGTCATTGAAAAGATAAATTCCTTCAAAGGAAATAGTATCTCCTTTAGAGAGAGTGCGAGTTTGAGTAGCAGGGGTGATGTACCATGGGAGTTCATCCCAGGCGATGGTGTAGTCAGTATCTGCTGGAAGTTCTATAGTCCATTGAGAACCTTTGCCAAACCAATTGGTTTGGCTAGAACTAGAAGATAAATTCCATTGTGCGGCGGAGAGATTATTAGTGACAATGATGGTGCCGGTTTCAGGCAGAAGAGAAGTTATGGAAACATTATCAATAAACCAGCCTGGATATGAGGAAGAGAAAATTGAGAGGAAATTATAATACCATTGCAGTCGGATAGTATTTCCTGTCCATTTGGATAGGTCTACAGTTACTTCTTCCCATTGTCCGAAGGTGGAATCTTCGGCAAAGGAAAGGAGCGTAGTCCAATCGATTCCATTATTAGTAGTGATAGAAAGTTCACCTGCGTTCAGAATTACCATGTCATCGACAGAGAGCATATCATAGGCTGTCATAAAACTTAGAGTAGAAGTGGTACCTGGTTCTAAGTAGATGGCAGGGGAAAAAAGGGCTGTAATTGCAGATTCAGAAGCACTACCCTCCAAATTAATCCCATAGCAGTAGCTTCCTTGATAGGGACCGGGAACAATACTTGATATATTAGCAGAAGGAGTTCCTCGTTCCCATTGGCTGTAGCTTCCCCAATCTATAACAGAGTTATCGTTCAGCACGAGCCAAAGGTCATTTTCTGTTTCAAAATCCTCAAACCAAGGAGTATTTAATGGAACGGGTGTACTAAATGTATAGAGTTCTCCTTCATTGGCATACCCTGTATTTTTAGCTAAGTCGCGAGAAGAGATTCGGAAATAATAGGTCTTGTTTGGAACGAGACCAGGGATTTGTAATTCATGATAGGTATTATAGTCTCCGTTATATGAGGTTCTGCTCAAATTTTGACTTTCACCAAATTCGATTAAAGAGTCAGCAGGTTCATCTGTGGTCCAAGAGATGATTCCATCCATGTAATCCAATTCGATAGAGATATCAGATAAAACAGGTGGGATAGTATCGATAGATGCGGAGATTACTGTCTGTTCTCCAGAGGTTGAATCATAATATTCAGCATGGATAAGATCCCCATTCTGGGCTCTTAAATATTCTTGAGAGATTGATTCTGTGGCATGGGAAAGGTAGAAAGTTCCTTGAAAAACCCCCGGCCTGACTGTTTGATTGAGTATAATAGAGCGCGGAGTATTATCTGTGTCTGTATGGATGAATGCTTCAATAGAGCTATTATGGATCAAATCAGAATCGGCAATCTCAAGAATGCCCGAGGAGGGGATTGAATAAGCTGCTTCAGAGAAAGCTATATTGGCATGACCATCAATTCCCGGAAGAAGAAATTGAATGATTCTTCTGAAAATTTCAGTTCGGTTGTTAGGAGAATCTCCTGTCATGGGGATGGCATCGATGGGAAAAGATAGGAAAACTACCCGACCGGAGTCGGTATCAGTATTTTGATTAGCCGGATATTGAACGCCTACAGTGCCTTGAGGTCCGGAAAAAATAGGAGCAGCGTCATCTGTAGTGACAAAAGTATCAGATAAGTCAGATTCCAGAATCCATAGATTTGGGAAGTTGGAGTAATCCAGTGAGATACTTATATTGTTGCCAATGCTGGTTCCAGGAGTTCCGGTGATGGAGGGAACTTGGGTGTCTTCTGAAAAGGTTTGTACATGTAATACTTGCTGATAGAAAGAAGCACTGCTATAACTTAAAATTTCCATGGAAGATAGGAAGAAGTTTCCTCCATTGGCCACATATTCGGTGATTGCGGCGAGTTGTTCTTCTGGAATAATAGTGGAACTCGTCAAATCTAAGTAATTTAGGTCATTTGCTCTCCAAATTACAATATTATAGGAGGTTAGATCTTCCAAAAGAGGAAGAGTTCCAATTTCAGAGTAACTCCATACGTCATATTGGTATCCGAGCTCATCAAGGCAATCTGTATAGCCGCTTAGAGGAAGAGGTGTGATCTCAAACCAACCGGAAGAATTGTTTTGGAAGCTGTCAACCAAGAGAATATTGCAGACCTCTCCCGCATTGAATTTGAAAAAGCTGCCAGAGTTATCATTGATGGATTGGTTTCCAGCTAAATCAATGACTTCAATAAAATAGCTGTATTCACCTGGTGTAAGAGATGTTAGATTAAATTCATGGTAAGTACCGTAAACGGTATTAGTATAAGTGTATTCATTCGGAGAATTGAGCCCGAAATGAAGAATAGCCATTGTCGGTTCGTTGACTTCAGCAAAGATACTTACTTTTCCAAAAAGGAATGAAGAAGTAGGATCTTCAATAATCGGAGGTAAGAGATCCGCAAAAACTGTTTTTGTAATAGTTACAGCGGGATTTGAGTCAACATAAGAGATTATAATTTGATCTCCATCGGATAATGGAAGTTCATTTTCAGAGAATCCAAGCGCTTGATCTACTGTTTGGATTGTACCGCTGAATTTTTCTGAATTTCCTTCAGCTGTAAGAGTGATATTTCTGCCTTCTGGAAAGGAGTCAGAAGCAATGTTTACTTGAACTGTCGAAGTGGCGGTTAAATCTGAATCATAGAGAGAGATTTTAATGGTATCCGGAGCAGTATAATAGGTCCTGTCTACCACAAGAAGACCATGATTGGGAAGAGGAATAGGTTCGTCTCCTCGAAGGCAGATAAGATTTTTATCTGAATTAACAGCAATATTTCCACTGATGACAAGAGCGAAGTCTTGATCAATTTCATTTGTATCAGTACGAGCATCTTCAGCGATTCGGTGTGCGCGTACTCTGACTGTATACATCCCGGAGAGAGGTTCTTTTATCAAGAATCCTTCTACATTGTTTTTGCGGTCGGGAGATGAACCGGTAACGGAAACTCCATAAAGGAATTGATTCCCATAATAAAGTTTTCCATTGGGATCTATAACTTCCAGATCCAAATCATTGACCAATGAGGGAACAGCAGAAGGGAGTCCAGGGACATCTGTCCAGGAAAGTGTAATTTTAAGATTCTCAGAGCTGTCATTTACGAAAAACTGGCGTTCCCATATCTCATCTTGTTGGAGCAGCACAGATTGATTTTCACAGATATTGGTAATAGTACTCTCGATAAGAGCCGGAAGCCAGATTCTTCCCCATCCTTCATCATAATTAGGAGCGTAATCAGTGCCGTAATCATTATTCATATCCTGAGCAATGGTAATAAGTAATGATTTGAGCAGAGCAGGTGAGGGATCTTGTCCTCCACACATTTCCCGAAAATATTGGATAATAACGGCAGTCGCTCCAGTGACTATGGGGGAGGACATGCTAGTGCCCCCCATATAGTTATAATTCTCGTCAATCATTAGCCATTCATTGCCCGTACTGGCATACTTGGAACGGGTAGAAGTAATCCAGGAGCCAGGAGCAACGATATCGGGTTTATATCGACCATCTTCAGTTGGTCCACGACTGGAAAAATCGGACATGGCTTCCGGGCCTTCAGCATAGAGTCCAAGAACTTGGCGTCCACTTTGGCAAGCACCAACAGTGATTACATTTTTCCCAACACCGGGAGTGATTAAGGTTTGAGAACCGGGGCCGCTGTTGCCAGCGGCAAAAATGAAAGTCATCTCTTGATTGCCGGGAGTTAGATTATCCGAGTCGCGGACCAGTGCATCATATTCAGCTGCATAGCTATCATAAGTGCCGGTATTTTCAGCGCCCCAACTGTTGTTTACAACACTGACGTTTTCACGATAAGCATCACGAGCCAACAACTGAAAATCTTCCGTAAGAAAGAGCGTTCCTGTTTTATCTATAATCCTTTGAGCGACTAATTGGGCTCCAGGAGCTGTTCCTAATCCATAAAGATATCCATTTTCATCAGTTGTTCCATAGCCTCGAAGTCCATTGGCAACAATGGAACCGCTCAGATGAGTTCCATGTGCGTGTTCATCCATGCCGGAATCCACATCCCCATAATAGTAAATTGCTTTTACCTGGTCTCTTAAATCAGGATGAAGAGTATTCAAATCTCCCGTATCTAATCCTGTATCAGCAACACAGGCGATAACCCCACTGCCGTCATATCCCAGTGATTGCGTCCATGTAAAATGATCTGTATTTTCTCCTTCCACGATCTTAGCTGCCACTTCTCCCATGATTTTCAGTTTGCCAGCGGGTTCTACCCAAAGTATATCAGGGGTTTCTAGAAGTTTTTTTAGTTCAAAGCCGGTGGCTTTCCCTTGCAAGTAATAACTATTTTTTAATAGTGAGGGGAGTTTATCAGTGTGAATCAGTTCGCAAATTTTTTGAATGTTTTCAGGAGAACTATCGCCTGCGAGAATAACTCTGATTTTAAGAGGTTCAGGGGATAGCTCCCAATGAGGTTGGTTAGTAATTGCTTTTGCAATTCTATATTCTGGCTTATATTCTCCGCTCCACTGCAGCTTGTTAAAAATGGAGGGTTCGGATGAAGAAGGAATTACTTTGGTTTGAGATTCAGAATAATTAACTCGACAGATCCAACTGTTGTCAGGTATGTATCGGATAGGATGAAATCCGTTGACTTTAAGCTGATCAATTTCCTCTTTCGTTAAGGCAGAGTCAAAAGAGAGAATTTGAAGAGATCCATCTTCTGCAGAAGAGGCAAGACGGACTTGTGTGGTGTCTGAATTTGTTTTAATGGTTGTGTTTCTAAGCAAAATATCTGCTTTAGCAAAAGGAGAAATAAAAAGCAGAGATGATATGGTAACTATAGATAGAAACCAACCTAGACAAGAACGAAGCACCCTGGAGTTCTTCATGATTGATATATTATCTCGTTTTTTAGTGAAATGCAAATGAGATAAGTTTTACAAATAGAGTTTGTTTTGTAGAATTGTTTTCAGGAGTGAAGCAGAACAGACGCAAAAGTATTTAGGATTAGATTTTAAAGTTTTACCAAGAGCAGACTTCCAATTTGGATTTGTAATAGAGGGTACAATTATTATCATAAATCGTAAATTGAGGAATATGTGCTTGAAGAGTTTTATTGAGATTTTCAGAATACTATTTCAGTGTTTTTTCTTTTTATTTCTTATTTTTATCTAGCCGATTATTTTTTCAGGACTGTCAAGATAATTCAAACTTGAAAGGATGATTGTTTTATCTGAAAATAAATCCGGTATGAGACTGATTTCAGTCATTTGTGGAGGTCTTTTGTTATGCAGTTTATTTACAGGCTGTCATCAGCCTGTGGATCCAGCTGTCGTAGCAGAGTATAAGGAACAGAAGAAGATAGAAGAACAGAGCAATCCTCCGCTGAAAGATTCAGAAGGAGTAAAGCTTCATCAGGATGAACCGCTGACAAATTTGCCCAGATTAAAACTCTATTTAGGAGATAAAGTTTTAAATGCAGAATTAGCTTTGGGTGTAAAAGAATTCGCTACAGGGATGATGCACCGCAAAGAAATCCCTGATGATGCGGCAATGCTCTTTGTTTATGCGCTGCCGACTCAGGCAGCGTTTTATATGAAGAATACATATGTTCCTCTCTCTTGTGCGTATATTGATCCGGAAGGGGTGATTTTAGAGATTTATGATATGACACCTTTGGATGAGAATCCTATTTTATCAAAATCTAATGATATCCGGTATGTTTTGGAGGTTAAACAGGGATGGTTTGAGAAGAATGGGATTACTCCAGGTACTTTAATCTGTACGGAGAGGGGATCTCTTTTAGAGGTGTTCCCAAGATATTAAGTGAATTTTTCTGATCATGAAAAGAGTTTATGAGGCATTAGTAAATGGGATACGAGAGTATCTCCAAAACAGCGGGTTTAGTAAAGCGCTTGTTGGATTAAGTGGTGGAATTGATTCAGCCTTGGTTGCGGTTTTAGCTACGGATGCTTTGGGAAAGGAGAATATGCACGGTGTTTTGATGCCGAGTTGCTATTCATCGGAACATAGCGTGGAGGATGCTAAACAATTGGCAGTAAATTTGGGAATCCGTTATGATATTATCCCAATCAGTGATTGTTTTGAGTCTCTTAAAAGGACTTTAAAACCAGTTTTTGAAGGGGTGTCGGAGGATTTGACTGAGGAAAATATGCAGGCGAGAATTAGAGGAATCATCTTGATGTCTATTTCCAATAAGTTTGGTGGAATGTTATTGGCTACAGGGAATAAATCTGAGACCAGTGTGGGGTATTGTACTCTCTATGGAGATACTTGCGGAGGGTTGGAGGTGATCTCTGATCTGTATAAGACAGAGGTTTATAAGCTTTCTTATTGGATTAATGAATATAAAGGATTTCCGTTGATACCGGTTAATACATTGACCAAAGCTCCGTCTGCGGAATTAAGACCTGGGCAAACAGATCAAGATTCTCTGCCTCCTTATTCGGAACTGGATCAGATCTTGGCATTGCATAATGAAGAAGGAAAGACGGAAGAAGAGATTGTGGCTGCAGGTCACGATCGCTCAACCGTGCAGAGAGTTCTCCAGTTAGTTAAGCGGAGTGCCTATAAAAGACTTCAAATACCGCCTGGATTAAAAGTAAGAAAATATCTTGTTTAAAAATGGTACATACACTTTCTAAGCAGCTTTTTGAAAAAGCGTTGAAATATATTCCCGGTGGAGTCAATTCCCCGGTGAGAGCGTTCCGTGCAGTAGGGGGAGAGCCTTTTTTCGTTAATCGAGCGGCGGGAGCCCACGTTTATGATGTAGATGGAAATGAGTATGTGGATTATGTTGGGACCTGGGGCCCGGCGATTCATGGACATGCTCATCCTCGGATTATTCAAGCCATAAAGCAAGCGGCGGATCTGGGAACCAGTTTTGGAATTCCCAATCCATTAGAAGTGGATATGGCAGAACTGATTCGAAGATTGGTGCCCAGCGTCGAAAAGGTACGTATGTGCAATTCTGGGACGGAAGCAACCATGTCGGCGATTCGCTTGGCACGCGGTTTTACTGGAAAAGAGAAGATTATTAAGTTCGAGGGCTGTTATCATGGACATGCAGATTCTCTCCTAGTTAAAGCGGGAAGCGGAGCCTTGACTTTTGGAACTCCAGATAGTGCAGGTGTGCCGGCTTCGTTTACTGAGCATACATTATTAGCACCGTTTAATAATTTAGAGGCGGTTAAAGCCCTTTTTGAGGCAAATCCGGGTAGGATTGCCGGGATTATTGTTGAACCAGTGCCGGGTAACAGTGGTGTATTTGCTCCGATTCCAGGTTTTCTGGAAGGACTGAGAGAAATTACACGGGAGAATGATGCGCTTTTGATTTTTGATGAGGTTATGACCGGATTTCGAGTTTCGCGTGGCGGAGCTCAGGAACGCTTTTCGATAACTCCTGATCTGAGTTGTTTTGGAAAAATCATCGGAGGAGGTTTACCTGTGGGAGCTTTGGGGGGAAGAGGAGAAATTATGGATTATTTAGCTCCCATAGGGCCAGTTTATCAGGCAGGAACATTAAGCGGCAATCCTTTGGCAATGGCAGCCGGAATAACTTCTTTAAAACTTCTCTTAGAAAATAATTGTTATACCTATTTAGAGAATCTAGGAGAGGAATTGGAAGAAGGATTAAAAATGGCGGCGCGCCGAGCTAATATTCCCATAACATTGAATCGAGTTGGAGCAATGTTCTGTCTCTATTTTACGGATCAACCTGTTCGCAATTTGGATGATGCAATGAAGAGTGACAGGGAGCGCTTTGCACGTTATTTTCAGGGGATGCTGGATAGAGGAGTATTTCTGGCTCCTTCTCAATTTGAAGCAGGATTTCTTTCTACCGCGCATACGGCAGGAGATATAGAAAAAACAGTTTCAGCAGCAGCGGAGGTTTTTAAGCAATTATAAATAGATTCATTATTGTTGCCGGGAGCATAGTTTAATGAGAATTACTTCCGGCGGATTGAACAGTCTGAGAGGAATTAGACTGTTTCCAAGCCCTCTGCTAACAATCATTGAGCTGGAATTTTGATGATAGATTCCAGCTGTATATTTAGGAAGCCAACCTTGATTTGGAGCAAAGAGTCCAGAGGGGCAAAGGAGTGGAATTCTGAATTGTCCCCCATGAGCATGGCCGGAGAGAATCAGGTCTATTGGAAATTTGGAGTAGAGTCCTAATAATTCTGGACGGTGGGAGAGCAGAAGCGAAAATGGAAGTTTCCGCCTTTCCTTTTCTTCTTTGAAGAAATTGAGGGTATAGAGCATCTTATCTGGATCTTTTGTCATGAGAGGATCAGAGAGACCGCAGAGTTGAATTTGCCCTCCAGTACGGGTGATTGTTTCTTGCTTGTCTTCTAAGAGAAACAGTTTCTTCCGGTTATCGACAACGAGTGTTTTAAGTTTTTCTTTAAACTCGGAATAGCGTTTGGACCAATATTCATGATTTCCGCTGACATAGTAGATTGGAGCCATGAGCAATGCTCCTTCAATGTAGTCGAGAGCAGGTTGGAGTTTGGTTTTGCCAAGTCCGTCTATCAAGTCTCCAGTAATGACTATAATATCGGGACGGAGACGGTAGGTTAAATCAAGCAGTTCTTTTTGTTTAAATCCGAATTCCTTATTATGCAAATCGGATATGTGCAATATTTTGAACTGATCGAATGAAGGAGGAATCATCGAGGAGGAATACTCAATTTTCGTAACTCCAAGATGATTGTTTTGATAATTGATAAAAAAATAACTGCCTGCGATTCCAAGCAAAGATCCTATAGCCAGTGAACTAAGGAGTTTTCGACGACTGATCTTCATTCTTTATATCGGATACTAATATATTGTTATTAAAATTAATATTTTTAAATTTCTACACCCGCAAAAAGCATAATCTGCAATATATCGAATAGTGTTTGGTAAATCTAGTGATAATAAATTATCATTTTTTAAATGAATTTTGTTTAATACCAATGACCTTATAAAATTCTGATTTTGAAATAATATCAACTTTAATCATATCAGTTATAATAAGATTTCCAATGTTTGTTTTTGGCTTTATTTTACCAATTACAATTGTCTGTTTACAATTAGACAATAATAGGTACTTAATTCGATTTAAAAAATAGATATTATTTTTAGTTGACATATAAAATACTTATATATTTTATTATATTATTAGTAATAATTCAATTGAAGTAATATAAATTTATCACATGCAATGTAACCCTTATTCTTTTAGGAAAAGGTATACATGGTACTTTGACATGAGTTTTCTCACAAGTTTTTACAAATAGTACTCCTAAATACGCTGTTACAATATTTAGTAGCAATGACCATATGTGCGGGCAATAGAAAATTTCAGTCGATTTCTCTATAGGTCATATATATTATAAATATGGGAAGACTGTAAGTTTATTGGGTTGCTACCAATGCTGATTATAAGACAGAATTAAGCATTATATTTTAAAAAATAAAAATTGAATGTTGCAATTATGGTGCTATATTAAGCCTATAGCATATCCATGCGGATATGCAAAATAATAATATATATCCAGGTATAAGATTATGACTAAATATATGCGAAATGGAATGCTCTTAGGCGAATTGAGCGGAATAAATGCAATTGGGCATGATGGTAGACTTATTGGACATTACGATATCTATTCGGATAGAACGTTTGCGTATAATGGTAGAGAATATTGTAATGGCGATGCTAGAGTTGCGTTAATTTGTGAGTATTTTGATCGGGCATATCCTGAACGTGCCAATGAGTTGTTTCCATAATTATATATAATCATTAACAAGAAGGAAGTGTGCGCTATTGTGGTAATATGATAGCGCATTTTTATTATATATATCGCCTAAGATAAAATAAGAGAGCCAAAGTAATTTATTGGCTCTCTCTTGTTGGTATGTCAATACAGTATCAATTCGCAATATAAATCGAAATTGGTGGGCCCAGAGGAACTTGACCCTTTATGTGGATATTGATTCGGAAAGGATGATTTTAGAGATTTATGATATGACACCTTTGGATGAGAATCCTATTTTATCAAAGTCTAATGATATCCGGTATGTTTTGGAACTTGAACAGTAATGACTATAATATCGGGACGGAGGCGGTAGGTTAAATCAAGCAGTTCTTTTTGTTTAAATCCGAATTCCTTATTATGCAAATCTGATATATGCAATATTCTAAATTGATCGAATGAAGGAGGAATTCGTGAAGAAGAATATTCAATTTCCGTCAGACCAAGATGATTGTTTTGATAATTGATAAAAAAATAACTACCTGCGATTCCAAGCAAAGATCCTATAGCCAGTGAGCTAAGGAGTTTTCGACGACTGATCTTCATTCTTCATACCGGAATTATAGCTTGTTTGACGAATAAGACCAAAAAATGTATATGGATCTACGACTGTCACCGGGGATTCTGGATAAGTATTCTTTAGAATTTCGCTAACTTTAGCATACCAAGAAGGGGATTTGAGAATGCTGCGACACCAAACAAAACCAGGTTTATCTTGATAGTTAGACGCAATGTTTGCTATATCCCGAGCAGCAATTTCAGGGTTTTCATTTAAATCCCATTCATTACAGGTTGGGACTCCGGAAATCATTTTGGCGGAGTCCTCAAAATGAGTACCGCATCCATCTTGCGCAAAGTGACGATATCCGCGGAATTCATATTCTGTAGATTTGTATCCAGCTCCATCGAGAACAAAACCGACAATACTCATATCCCATCTGGAGAGATAGTTTTGGCAGTGTTCGATCCATGAGGGCAATCCCGAAGGAGCATCAACTTCGGCACGCTGGGTTAAAGAGCGTGGATTAAGATAGCCGGCACCAGAATCTCCTGTGATAAAAAAGTCCATAGAACTGGCATTCTGGTAGGCATAGACCAATGCCATAGGTGCTCTATCGACTAAATTTGGATTAAAAGCCCAGCCCAGAGGAATCTGGCCACGAGTTTTATCAGTAAAAACGTGAGGGATACTTTTATAAAGCCAGGCCGGAGAATCATAATCACCTACATAATGCCCCAGATAAAGACCAGGTTTAACAGAACCATCTTTCTGAAGAAATCCATTCTCTTTCCATTGATGAAGAGATGGTTTGGGGTTTGGCTGGGGATAGAATTTTTTTAAAGGATAATGAGTATGAAAGGAAGCGTTTGCCATGGCAGATAAGCCGGCCGCATCGGCTTCCATATAGGCGTTATATTGAGAGATGACTTTTCCAAATTCCCATTCCGTAGAAACTGCTCCATGTTTGCCTCCTACTTGGGGACTATCAGTATATTTGAATGGCCAAGGGATAAAACCACCTACTTTGATGATACGCCCGCCGCTCTGCAGATAGTGTTGCCACATAATTTCACGGAAAATTTTTAAGTCTGTCCCTAGAGGTTGAGAAGGATCATCATTGGGAGTTTCGTCTCCCCATGGAGATAAATCAAAGAAAAAAGCACGTTTGCTGATAAAATAATCGTGATTGGAGAGCGTGTGCATATCTGCTCCAGCTTTCGAGGAAAGTTCCGTCCAGAACGCATCAATATAGTAGCCGATATAGAGGGGATTGCAGAGAGCTGTTTTTAAGTACCGTTCGATGGCCCACCGATAAGGATCTGTTTTTAAGCTCCCGGTTGAAGGAAGATTATAATCCGGAAGAGTACCTTTACCGGTAAATTTGCTGGTTCCATCGGGATGGACTAACCATTCTTTGACTGGGTATTGGTATCGATTTTGGAGGTGATGAAAAAGTGAATTTGGATTTTCACTCCACCTGACAGGAATAGAATTGAGAACTCCTGCTGCGGTAGAGGCCACATTGGCTGTAGAGTTAATTTTAGGGTCGTAAACGATTAAACCTTGAGGAATATCACGGAATTGATCAAAGACTTCATCTAAGGTTTGGAGTTGAACTATAGAAGCATCTTTAAGCCATAAATCTTCTGTCCGGTACCAGTTAAGCCAAAATTGGTCCGTCTGGATTCCCCATTCACTGCAATAATTGATATAGAGTTGAGGGTGTTGACGATTGACTAGTCCTTGAAGAGCTGTCAGTGCATGCATGGTATCCCAGATTTCATTCGCTTTTTGAGGAGTATGCCATTCTGAGTTTAAAGAGGTCGCATCAAAGAAGTAGATGGTTTTGCCTTCGGAAGCATGAGTAGAATAGATTGTTCCACAGATCAGAAAAAAGGGAAAAAGAAAGCTTTTAAGTTTTTTGTACATATTTTATTTAATAGGAGCTCTTATCTCAATTTTGCAAAAGCAACGTTTTAATTTTAATTCAGAATAAGCCTGATGCCAAGAGAAAGAGTCAATTCATTAGTGGAAATGATTCTTACTTGTTGCTTTGGGATATGATTTTATTTTAAAATCTTTTGCAGAAAGAGGGTATATGAAGTACTCACTTGATTTTGAAAAGCCTGTGTTGGAGTTGCAGAAGAAGTTGTCTGAATTAAAAAGTCAGGCAGCTGAGGCAGGGATATCTGCTGCTGTAAATGAGAATATATTGAAAATAGAAAAGAAACTCCAGAAAGCCAGAGAAAATATTTATAATCGTCTAACAGCATGGCAAAGGGTTCAGATTGCTCGACATCATCAGCGACCTTACACCATGGATTATATTAAGCGGATTTTTATAGATTTTGTTGAACTCCATGGAGATAGGAGATTTAGTGATGACCATGCAATGGTAGGCGGTTTTGCTATGTTGGATGGGCAGAAAGTAATGGTTATCGGAACCCAAAAGGGACGCGATACCCGGGAGAATATTTATCGTAATTTTGGATGTGCTCATCCAGAAGGGTATCGCAAGGCTTTAAGACTAATGAGGTTAGCTGATAAATTTTCTGTGCCAATCGTAACTCTCATTGATACTGCTGGTGCCTATCCTGGAGTTGGTGCAGAAGAGAGGCATATAGCGGAGTCGATTGCGGTTAATTTACGTGAAATGCTGCTTCTGCGTGTTCCTATTATCAGTGCGGTAATTGGTGAAGGGGGAAGTGGAGGAGCTCTTGGAATAGGAGTTGCTAATCGAGTGCTTATTTTGGAGAATGCCTATTACTCGGTAATTAGTCCGGAGGGATGTGCTGCGATTTTGTGGAAAGATAGATCAGCTGCGTCCAAGGCTGCGGAAGCTCTTAAAATAACGGCCGGAGATTTATTGAAATACGGTTTAGTCGATGAGGTTGTTAAAGAACCTTTATGTGGGGCTCATACTGACCATCAGGAAGCGGCTATGCGCTTAAAGAGCGCCATACAGATTAATTTGGCGGAACTTATGAAGTTAAGTGAAGATGAATTAATTGCCGAGCGTTATCGGAAATTTCGTTCTTTTGGTAATTTCAAGGAGCTTCCAGATGAGGATTCTATGGAGGAAATGAGGAGTGAGAGCATTGAGGAATCTGAGAAGATTAAAAAACAGTAATATTCACTAGTGCTATGTATCCTCTTGCTTTTCAAAGAATTTCTCTGCAAGAAATAGGGAAGAAAAATGATGAGAAAAATATAGCAGAGGGAGTTTTGCAGGGAGAGGAGACTGATGGAGAATTTCTTGAAATAGTAGATTCTCAACAGATTAGCAGTGTGATAGCCAATGGCTTTTATAAGGGAAATAGTTTACGTGATTTAATGGAGAAAGCTGCCCCGGAAATAATGGGAAAGGCAAAAAGTGAGGAGGAAGTGTTTCCTATTTCGGTGAAGATGTTGGTTTCTTCAGAGAAAGTAAGATCCCATATCCATTTGGCTTCAGGGAGAACAATGCTTTTTATCATGGAATCCAATACTGAAGGAATAATCTTTGCTGGTTTAAAAAAGGGTATTGGAAGAGAGAAATTAATGTTCTTAGCCCAAAAAGGAGAGATAGAACAAGGACTTCAGAAGTTAAGAGTAGAGCAGGGAGATGCACTTTTGATTCCTAAGGGAGGATTATATGGAGTTGGAGAAGGTATAAAAGCTTTTGTTTTTCAGAGAAATTACGATATAGTTTATCAGCCAAAGATTTTAGAGGAAAAGGCACTTCAGCAAGTAGATTATGATTATGTGGAACCGTCGTTAATTTATTCCATGTTTTCGCGGAATCCAGTTTTAAGTTCTCGTTTTCTAGTCAATGAATCAGAATTTATTTGCGATGAATATCGAGTAAAGAAAAATCAACGTTTTTATATCAGAAATGAAGTTCCAGTCATTATTGGGATGGTGAACGGAGAGTTAACTGTAAGCGGAGGAGACGAAGAGCTACTCTTAAAAGAAGGTGATTTTTGTCTTATACCTTCTTCACTGGAGAGAGTCGCGTTGCAATCGATCGTGAGGTCAACTTATTTGATGTGTCAACCACAGGCAGAGTATTAGAAAATATATGACAAAGGGCAAAATATTGAAATATATACTAACCTGGGCTATCAATACTTTTTCAGTTATGGTGGCGGCTTGGATTATTCCCGGAATTAATTATGGGGATAATTTCTTTACACTTATCTTTGCTGCATTAGTATTGGGAGTTTTAAATACCCTTTTAAAACCAGTATTAGTTGTTTTAGCTCTTCCTCTTATGCTGCTTACTGTGGGGCTCTTTTACTTTTTTATTAATGCGTTTTTACTCTTAGTGGTTACCTTATTTGTTCCAGGGTTTGAAGTCGAAGGTTTTATCTCAGCTTTGTTGGGAAGTATGGTAATCAGCTTTGTTTCATTGAGTATAAGTTTTTTAATTGGAAAGAAAAGGTTATTATTTAATCTTTCTGCAGAAAACTCAAATAATGATAAGGATGATAATCTCTCTTCTTCGGATAAAGGAGGGAAGGGGCCCATTATAGATGTATAGGGAGTGGTGTTTGATTTATTAGAATTAATTTTGGGGAGTCTTTGCTCGACAAGTTTTGCGATTCTAATCTGGCAGTGGGCAGGGATACTGATATTCCCTTTGGATAAATGTCTTTCTGAGACTTCTTTTCAACCAGAATTAACTGTATTCAAACCAGTTAAAGGTTTAGAGGATCAAACGTTGGAATGTTTGGTTTCTTGGCTGAGACAAGATTATAAAGGGAAAATTCGGTATCTTTTCGGTGTGGCTGAGGAGGATGATCCAGTTTTGCCTCATCTTAGAGCTTTAATAAAACAATTCCCTCATTTGGATATTCAGGTTATCGTTTGTAGGGAGAATAGAGGATTGAATCAAAAGGTTTCTAATTTGATTCAGATGTCATTCTATGCAACAGGAATGGTTTGGATTATTAGCGATGCTGATATTTATGCAGAACCCTATTTAGTTCGTAATTTAGTGCAACCATTGAGAGATTCGTCTGTTGGTGCCGTTCACTGTCTCTATCGCCTTACAGGACCACAAGGGTTTGCTGATGCTCTGGAGAGAATTGGGAATAATGTTGATTTTTGGAGTCAGGTCATACAAAGCCGGCAAATAGCTGAACTGGATTATTGTTTAGGAGCGACAATGGCGGTAAATGCCGATTTCTTTAGAAAGACAGGAGGTTTTGAACCTCTAGGTAATCTTTTAGCAGATGATTATCATATAGGGCACAGGATACATCGTTTTGGGAAAAAAGTTATACTTTCACACTTGGTTGTGGAATCAAGAATTCCAAAGTCCTCTTTTAGACAAGTTTGGGCACACCAGCTCCGATGGGCAAGAACAATCCGTTTTGAACGTCCTGTTTCTTATGCATTGAGTATACTTTCCAATAGTACTTTATGGTCTTTGATTTGGCTTTTATTTGGAGAGAGTACAGAGAGGTTTTATTGTGTTGCACTGGTATTGATTGTTAGACTTTTTATTTCAATTGATCTGCAAAGACGCTTTACTGGCGGCTGGAGTTTCTTAAGATATGCCGGAATGATTTGGCTGAGGGATCTTTTTCAGTTTTTTCTTTGGGGAATGGCGTTTGCAGGTTCTCAGGTTGTGTGGAGAGGAAAGAAGTTTCGAGTTTCTCATGGAGGAGTTTTAACCCCATCGAATGAATAATATTTAGTTTGAGAAATCTATTCCAAAGAGAGAATCAAAATTTAATTTCTATTGTCTCGGCTTCATTATTTGAGTTGGCAATAGGAGGGTGTGCTTTTCTTATAGGCTGGATTTGCGGGATTAATCCATTGGGATTATTTCAATGGAGTTGGTTCGATGCAGTACTAGGGATTGGAGTGGCAGTAGGGGTGGTGTTGGTGTTGATTGGATTGATTTATTGTGAGCATCGCAAGACTTTGAATTTTATTCGTGATACAAAGAAGCTCCTACAGAGGATGATTTTTGGGTGGGGTCCGATTGAGTTTTGTATTATTTCTCTTTCGGCAGGGATAGGAGAGGAGTTGTTTTTTCGGGGGTTGATCCAAAGTGGTTTAACTGACCTTCTGGGCGGATGGTTGGGGGTGTTTATTGCAAGTATTGCTTTTGGAATGGTGCATTGGCTGAATAATTATTATTTTATTTGTGCGAGTATCATGGGAGCGTTTTTAGGATTCCTTTATCAATATACGGGTAATTTATTGGTTCCGATTATCTGTCATACTGTTTATGATTTTCTGGTATTGCTACTCTTTTATTGGAAATTTAAATTTTTAAAAGTGGATAAAAGCCAGGAGTGAATAATATACTCGAACTTTAAGTTTGATTGATTTTCTATCTTTTATTAAAGTCTTATACTCATGGATGCTTTGCGCTGTAGGCAGAGATAATTCACAAGTATGTTCTCAGATAGAATTATAATTCCGCTATGAAGGTTATTGGTGTAATCCCATCTCGTTTTGGATCGACTCGGTTTCCAGGAAAACCATTAGCAATAATTGAAGGGAAGCCACTCATTTATTGGGTGGTGGAACAATGTAAAAAAACTCGTTCGCTCAGTGATGTGATTGTAGCAACAGATGATGATAGAATTGCAGATGCAGTGAAGAAGTTTTGTCGTGTAGAAATGACTTCAATTCATCATCCCAGCGGGACGGATCGTGTTGAGGAGGTGGTAAAACGTTCGGATGCGGATGCCGCAATCAATATTCAGGGAGATGAACCCTTGATAGCTCCGGAGGTTATAGACGCAGTGGCTGATCTAATCCAAAAAGGAAGAGAAAAGATGGCGACAGCAGCTACTTTAATTAAAAATAATGAAGAGTATGAGAATCCTAATGTGGTTAAAGTAGTTTTGGATGTCCATGATAGAGCTCTTTATTTTTCACGTAGGACAATACCTTATTGCCGTGATTTTGCCGGACAATCTATAGAAAAACAGAGAGAGTCTTTTCCGTTTTTAAAACATCTTGGAATTTATGGCTATCGAAGGGAAACCTTGAAAAGATTGGTGCGATTGCCGGTATCTTCTTTGGAAAGAGCGGAAAAATTAGAGCAACTGCGTGCTTTGGAAAATGGTATTCATATTGCTGTCGCCAAGGTGGCTTATGAGTCTATTGGTGTGGATACACCGGAGGATATAGCTCGCGTAGAGAGAATTTTAAAATTAAATAGAGAGAAATAAAGAGAGTTAGAGAGTAAATATTATGAAATATATTTTTGTAACCGGAGGTGTAATCAGTTCAGTTGGTAAAGGTCTTACTTCAGCAGCGATAGGTGCTTTATTAGAGAGCAGAGGATTAACTGTGACTTTACAGAAGTTTGATCCATATTTAAACGTGGATCCAGGTACGATGAATCCTTTGCAGCATGGGGAGGTATATGTTTTAAAAGATGGCGGAGAGACGGATTTGGACTTGGGACATTATGAACGTTTTACTAATACTAATTTAACAAAGATGAACAGTTTGACCAGTGGACAAGTCTATACGACTGTTTTGGAGAAGGAGCGGCAAGGAGTTTATGCTGGTCAGACCGTTCAGGTAATCCCTCATATTACAGATGAAATTAAGCACCGTATTGAGGCTAATTCTCATGATTGTGATGTTCTTATTACCGAAATAGGCGGAACTACTGGTGATATTGAGGGGCTTCCTTTTATGGAGGCTATTCGTGAATTTGCGCTTGAGCGTCCATTGGGTGATGTTATTTTTATTCATGTTACCTTGGTTCCTTTTATTAAAGCTTCGGGTGAACTGAAAACAAAGCCTACGCAGCAGTCGGTGGCAAAATTGCGTGAGATTGGCATTATCCCGAATATTATTGTTTGCCGTTGTGAGTATTCACTCAACAAGGAGCTGCGCAAGAAGATATCTCTTTTCTGCAATGTACCTTATGAGGCAGTTATTGAAGAGAAGGATGTGGAGCACTCCATTTATGAATTGCCGTTGGTTTTACAGAGGGAAGGGGTTGATAAGCTAATCTGTAAATTGCTTCATATTGATGATAGAGAGTCAGATATGAGTCCTTGGCAGAACGCAGTTCGCAGTATTGTGGCTCCACATTCCAGCGTGAGGATTGGATTGGTAGGTAAATATGTTGGCCTTAATGATGCCTACAAGTCCGTTCTCGAGGCTTTATATCACGGATGTATTGCCAATGATGCACGTTTGGAATTGGTTAAGATTGATTCTGCTACGCTGGAAGTAAATGGAGTGGGATGTTTAGAGAAGCTTGATGCTATCCTGGTGCCAGGAGGATTTGGCAGTCGTGGAATTGAGGGTAAAATATTGGCGGCTCAATATGCCAGGGAGCAGCTAATTCCTTATTTGGGTTTATGTCTAGGAATGCAGATTGCTACTATCGAATATGCTCGCCATGTTCTGGGATTAGAGGATGCTCATTCTACGGAGTTTAATCCCGAAACGACGCATCCGGTGATAGCCCTGCTTGATGAACAGCAGAAAGTGACCAAATTAGGCGGAACTATGCGTTTAGGTGCGCAGGAATGTAAATTGAAGAAGGGAACTAAAGCGGCTGATATTTATCAAAAGGATTTCATTCAAGAACGTCATCGCCACCGATATGAGTTTAATAATGAATACCGAGAGCTTTTGGAGAAGGATGGAAACTTTGTAGTCAGTGGAACAACTCCAAACGGAAGTTTAGTGGAGGTTATTGAGCTAAAGAATCATCCATTTTTTGTAGCTTGTCAATTCCATCCGGAGTTCCAAAGTAAGCCCCTTCATCCACATCCTCTTTTCAAAGCTTTTGTAGCAGCAGCGATTACAGAGAGGAATAAAAGAGTAAGCCAGATGTAAAATCTTTTCTTACAAGATCATAAGCTAAAGAGAAAGAGAGAGAGGAGGCTATTGCCTCCTTTTTTGGTTAGGGGAAGAAGAAATTTGTTGTAGTTCTGAAAAGGAAAGAAAAAGATAATTTAATTTAGTTGAATCCAATAGGTTTTAAGATAGGGTTTGCACTGTGAAGATGCAGCAAAATCGAAAGGCTGAGTGTAGTAATGCGATTTTAGTAATTTTCTTCCAGATTGTTTGATTTCGGAGAGGAGGATTTCTTCAAAATCTTTGGGGGGTAATTTGGCGCAATTGGTTGAGATAAGCATAACTCCTTGTGAATTCAATAAGGAAATCCAGCTGGCGGCTAATTTACCAATATCCTGCTCAGCCTTAAACGTGCCGCTTTCTCGGGAGCGAGAGAATGTAGGGGGGTCTAAAATGATAAGATCAAATTTTTTCCCTTTATTTAGAAAGCGCTTACGCCAGTTAAATACATCACCATAGATGAAATCGTGTTCCTGTGGTGCAATATTGTTTAAAGCCATGTTTTCAGCTCCCCAACTGAGATATTTTTTGGAAAGATCTAAACTGGTTGTATGGTATCCTGCTTTAGCTGCACAAATAGAAAAAGCACAGGTGTAAGCAAAAGCATTTAACATTTCTGGTGTGCGATTGGAGATATAAGGAAGAGAAAAATTTGGAGCTATTCTCCTAGATAGAATCCGTTGACGGTTTTCTCTTTGATCTAAAAAGATTCCTACAGAATAACCGCTTTGAAATGATATTTTGTATTTGATGCCATTTTCTTTGATTTCTACTTCAGGTGTCGGGTTAGGTTCTTTGGACCATATTAGTGTAGGAGAGGCGGTTTCGTTGGATTCTTTGCCAGGGGTTTTAAGAAGAGGTCTATACCAGACAGTATTGGATTTAAGTTGTTTTCCAGCAGTGAGAGCTAGTTTTTTGATTTCAGGAGATAATTTTTGTGAAAGACCAGAAATAAGGAGATGTTTATTAAATTTGTCGATATAGATGTTTTCAAATCCATCGCTTTGACTATGAAAGAGACGGTAAGCATTTGTTTGATTTTCAGATAAAAGGGAAGTCCTCAAAGTTGTCGCAGATGAGATCAGCCCAGGAATAGATTGAAGATTGAAAGGGGAGGGGGATTCAAAGAGGAGTTTTTCATGAGTAATAGGATGATATAGGAGCAGTTTGACTGCATGCAGGCAAAGGTATCCTCCAATAGGAGTTCCTTGATAGAGTTGGTCTCCGAGAATAGGAAATTTACCCCATGAGGCATGAATTCGAATTTGGTGCGTGCGTCCGGTGACGGGAATAGCTTCTATTAGTGAGTATTCATTTTTTTGTTCTAAAACTTTGAAATGAGTTTCCGCATAGGTGTTGGAGTGTTTTTGAGAGAGCGCATTCAATTGAGAGGATAGAGGAGTCGTAATGTAGTGGTTGCCTTGGCGAAGGATATCACTGCGAATGATCCGTTGACTAAAGTTAATGGGTCTATCCGTAAGGAAATAGTAACTCTTTTGGATTTTTCTCTTGGCGAATTGATTAGTCAGAGAGCGATTGGCTTCGGGGGTTTTCCCAAAAATCAGAATCCCAGAAGTTTCTTTATCTAACCGATGGAGAGTAGATAAATTGTAGTAACGAGGATTTTGATTTTTAAGCCAGTCATAGATTCCATCTGTAGTGTAAGGGCTGGGACGATGAGTATTGATTCCAGCTGGTTTTTTAATAACGACTAGATGTTCGTCTTCAAATAAAATGCATGGGATCATAGAAAAAACAGCTACTTTTTGAGAATAGGATAGCTGGAAGCATAGCTGTATAGAAACATAATCAGCAGTGTTGCGATAATAGAAAAAGCGAAAAAGAGAATTATATTTTTTAGAATTTTTAATTGACGATCAAATATTTCTGATTCGTCAATTTTATGCTGATTTAGAACTAAATTAGCTTTTTTGAGTTGTTCATCATCAAAAAGTTGGAGGTAAAACCAGTGAGGTGATGATTCGGTTTTAGGGAAATTAGGCAGTGCTTCCAGTTTATCTGGTGGTGCTGGATGAAAACCGATTTTATGCCAAAAAGATGCGCTTTCTTGGGTCCAAATACAGGAAGCTCCAAGGTTTTTTGCCAGAGCTAGAAATCTGGGCCAGAGCATATCGCGATAGAGATCTGCGTTAGAATTGTCTCCAAAGGCTTCACTATGAATAAGAACGGATTGATCCTGAAATCTTACGCCGATTGCAGCTAGAATTTGTTTGGAATGAGGATGTTCAACTAAGTGAAACTCAGTCAGTCGTTTTTCAAAGATATCTGACGGATAGGAAAAATTATCCCACAAACGGACTAATTCTGGAATATCATCCACTGTTGCGCGACGAGTGATTAGTTCATTTTCGCTCTTCATCCGTAAAGTAGTCTACTTTTTTCATTTCTTCAGGTAAAGTCCATTTGTAGATTAACTCCTCTTTTTTAATTAAAAAATGGCCGTTGCACGGTTGTTTTGCTATCCTGAAGGAGCTGGCATTATTTGCCGTATTTAAATGAGATATCAAGGTCCAAAATACCAATGTTCAGTGAATGATGAAGGTTCAAACATTCATTCCAAATTTAAAACAGTCCGAGTTTCTCGTGATGGAGATTTGGATGAGAAGAAGAGAAGCTCTTCTGTAAAAAGAGAAGAGACTCCCAAATATGCCTTTGAAAAAGGGAAGAGGCATTTTAAGCAAAAGAAGGATTTTTTTGCCAATAGGGTAAGACCGTTGCTCCCGCGTTATCTTAGAGAGGATAATCCTCTGCCGGAAGATTCAGCTAATTGGCAATCCCCTTGGGCACAGATGCGGACTTACTCATTTAACCCTTGTGTGTTTCCTGCGATGGTAGGGGCAGTATCTCCTGATGCTAAAGCCGGTGATTGGGTAAAGGTGTATGATAGAGATGGAAATCCTTTTGGTGCTGCGCTTTATAATCCTAAGGCGAAAGTCCCTTTAAGAGTCTTTGCCCATGGAGATGTAGAGCCCAATGATGAGATTATTTTTCAGGGATTAGAGAGAGCTATTACTCTTAGGCATGATATACTCCATTTGCCAGAATTTACAAATGCGTATCGCGTGGTTAATTCGGATGGGGATGGATTAGGTGGTTTAATTGTCGATAGGTATGCTGATGTGCTGAGTTTGGAGGTGCATAGTTTGGGGATTTATAACCGGTTGGATAAAATACTTCGTTTTCTTCATTCTCGATTAGGAACACAGTATGATTTTATCCAAGTAGATGAAAAAGTCCGACATATAGAAGGGATACAGAAAGTTCATCCACCTCGGTTAAAATATAATACAGTTAAGATTCAGGAAAATGGGGTAAAATTTGAGGTAGATTTTTCTAAAGGACACAAAACAGGTTTCTTCTGTGATCAAAGAGAGAATAGACTTAGATTTTCTAAACTTGTAAAAGGGAAACGGGTTTTAGATCTTTGCTGTTATACGGGAGGTTTTTCAGTAATGGCTTCTTTGCTGGGTGAAGCGGCCGAGGTAACGGGAGTTGATTTGGATGAGTTTGCGATTCAGCAAGCTAAACGTCATGCTAATATTAATGGTCAACGGAGAATTAATTGGGTGCATGCGGACGCTTTTTCATATGCAAGACAGATGAAGTTAAACAATGAAAAGTGGGATGTAGTTTTGTTGGATCCTCCTAAACTGATAGAAAACAGAGAAGATGAGTTTGAGGGAATGGGGAAGTATGAGGATTTAAATAAGCTGGGAATGAGTTTACTGAATCCCGCTGGGATATTAGTTTCTTGTTCTTGTTCAGGTCTCCTGAGTTTGAATCGTTTTGAGGATATTTTAATCAAAGCGGCTCATCGGAATAATAGACGATTACAGTTTTTTAACTGTACAGGACCAGGAGAAGATCATCCAATTTATTCTAATTGTTTGGAAAGTCGTTATCTTAAGGTTTTGTGGGCGAGGGTAATTTAAGTATGTCAAAGCTTGCCGGCGGAGCTTTTTCCATAATGGCTAAACCGGCTGGTCCTCGATGCAATCAATGTTGTGAATATTGTTTCTATCGAGAAAAGGATTTTTTGCTTTCAGAAAAAGCAAAAAATCTCAGAATGAGTTCCACCGTACTTCGCTCTTATATTGAGCAAATGATCTCTCTGATACAGGATGGAGATGAAGTACGATTTACATGGCAGGGAGGTGAACCGTTACTTTGCGGGATCGATTTTTTTGAGGAAGCAGTTGAACTTCAGCAGCAATTTAAGGGAAACCATTCTATATTCAATGCTCTTCAGACAAATGGTTCTTTAATTACGACAACCTTTGCTCGTTTCTTCAAAAGAAATAATTTTCTGATAGGATTATCTCTGGATGGCCCTGAGTTCATACATAATTATTATAGGCATGGATTTGGTGAGGTTTCAACTTATCAACAGGCGATGCATGGACTGGAGTGTCTAAAAAAAGAAGGTGTTGAATTTAATGTATTGGTCACTGTGAATCGAGTTAATCAGGAGTCTCCGGAGGAGATATATGATTTCCTAAGAGCACAAGGAGTGACTTATATGCAGTTTATTCCAATCGTAGAACGGCAGCCGCTAAGTGGAAAACAGAGATTATTGGAGATGAATGAAAAGGAGCCTTGGAAGATAGCACCGTGGAGTGTAACTCCTAAGGAATTTGGTAATTTTTTGTGGAGATTGTTTCGTCATTGGTTAGAAAGAGGCGATTTAGGAAAAGTTTCGATTCAGACTTTTGAAGCGTTGGCAGCTTATAAAATGGGTTATGGAGCGCCTGTTTGTGTTTTTTCCCCTCTGTGCGGACAGACTCCTATTTTAGAGATGAATGGAGATCTATTCTGTTGTGATCATTATGTGGAAACTCCATGGAGGTTGGGGAATATTTTGGAAGAACCTCTGAGGAATTTGCTTGAGAGTAGAAAATTATCTGATTTTAGTCGTCTTAAGTCGATTTTGCCTCAGCAATGCAAAAGCTGCTCTATTTTAAATTGGTGTCAGGGAGATTGTCCAAAGCATCGTTTCAGCCTTTCTCATAAAAAGGATGGAGTTAACGAAAGTTATTTATGCAAGTCTTATCGATATTTTTATCAGCATGCTTCCCCTTTGATGGATCAGATTCTGTTTTTCGGAAAAGATGAAATATCCTAAGCCAGTAGTTTTATATAACATGTTTTTTAAATAGGGTTTATGGATGGCATAGTGATACGTTCTTGCAACATAAACTGGAAAATAAGATAATAAAATCAGCATGAGTGATGCTTTAAAGCCTCTGGTAGATGCCCTGTTAGAGTCTTACACTAAGAGTGGAATTATCAACAACGTAGATGGAGTGAATTTGCCGTCTAAAACGGTAGTTGGTGAGATTACCGCCGATCTGCTTAAATTATTACTACCTGGATTTTTTGAAGGACATCCGGTAGCAATGAAAGGACTGAGATATGAGACACAGACTTTAGCAGCTAGAGTAAGTACTCGCCTGGAAGAGGAGGTTGCCAAAAGTATGGATTTCCTTTCTCAAGAAGGGGAGTGTACAGATTCTGAAAAAGCATCAGCGGAGGTAGTGTCTCTTTTCCTTTCACATTTTGCAATGATTCGGGATTTGCTGGAGACAGATGCAGAGGCTGCTTTTGAGGGGGATCCTGCTGCAAAAAGTCGGGAAGAAGTGATTGTTTCTTATCCTTTTATAGAAGCGATTGCTGTTCAGCGAATGGCTCATGTGCTTTATAAGATGAATGTGGGAATTATTCCTCGTTTGATGACAGAGTGGGCTCATGCTCGTACTGGTATAGATATACATCCGGGAGCAACGATAGGTACCCATTTTTTTATTGATCATGGGACTGGAACCGTAGTGGGTGAAACGTGCCGTATTGGTAATCATGTGAAAATTTATCATGGTGTAACATTGGGGGCAAAGTCGACTGGGGCTGGTCAAAAACTTCGAGGTCAGTTGCGTCATCCTTCAATTTGTGATTATGTAACAATTTATCCGGGAGCGACTATTTTAGGAGGAGATACGATCATTGGAGAGAGAAGTACGGTTGGTGGCAATGTTTACCTGACAGAGAGTGTGCCGGCGCATTCGTTGGTATTACAGGCAGGTGTTTCAGTTAAAGTTTTAAATAAAAGAGCAACGCGATTTTAGAAAATGTTATCTTGGTTATACCGCAGTTTGGTTCGCCCGGTCCTTTTTTCACAGGATCCGGAGTTTGTTCATAATATAACAGTCAAAGGATTACAGGGGGTGAGTTCTCTAGGACTCTTGAGTAAGGTCATGCATGGAGTATGTAGTTCTCCAGAGCTGCCAGTTTCGCTTTTGGGGTTAAAATTCCCTAATCCAATTGGGCTGGCAGCCGGCATGGATAAAGCTGGAGTAGCTATGAGGGCCTGGGAAGCGATGGGATTTGGTTTTAGCGAATTGGGAGCTGTAACCTGGTATGCACAGCCTGGAAATCCACCACCGAGAGTTTTCAGAGCAGTTCCCGCAGAGGCTATTGTAAATCGAATGGGATTCAATAATGATGGTGCTGCGGCGATGGCTGATAGACTTAAGCGTTATAGAGATAAAGGTTGTTGGCCATCACATCCGGTTGGAATCAATTTAGGAAAATCGAAAATTACGGAATTAATTGATGCACCATTGGATTATTTGCGCTCATTTACTCTTTTGAGAGAGTTAGGAGATTTTTTTGTAATAAATGTCAGCTCTCCGAATACTCCAAATTTGAGAAAACTCCAAGATAAAGAGTCTTTAAAGGCGATTTTTTCCCGTTTGCAAGCTTTTAATAATAAAAGAGGAAGATCTCCTAAGCCGATTTTACTAAAGATAGCGCCGGATCTTTCAGATGAGGCACTGGAAGATATTGTAGATATGATTCCCAAATTGGAGATAGCGGGGATTGTGGCAACGAATACAACAATTACACGTCCTGAGACAGAGAATCAAAAGGTAAAAAAAGTTTATGCTCAACAGGGCGGATTAAGTGGTAAGCCATTGAAGGTTCGCAGTACAGAGGTGATAGAATTCTTTTATCGTAAAACAAGAGGAATGGTGCCTATTATCGGGGTAGGCGGTATTTTTACAGCGGAAGATGCTTGGGAGAAGATTACTCATGGGGCATCTCTTTTGCAGATTTTTACGTCTCTAGTTTATGGAGGTCCACTCAAGGTCAAAGAGATTAATATGGGATTGAAGAGGCTTATGGAAGAGAATGGTTTTAAAATGTTGCATGAAGCTGTTGGATCGGCTATTAAAAAGTAGAGATAAGAATTTAAAATTATTTTAGAAAAGAGAATAAGAAATAGTCATTATGAATGAAGAAAAAGATATAAAAGAGCCGGTTGATATGAATGAATTCAATGCGTTTCCGAGTCAGAATATTTCTAATTCGTCACAAACGGTGTCGCAAAAGAGTTCGGCTTGGAAGTGGTTTTGGATTTCGATAATGGTTTGCTTTGTTGTTTGTGTGCTCTTTCTATTTTTGCTTTTAAAAGGAGTAGGGAGTTTTATTGTAGGAATGACAGAAAATCTTGTGAAATTTGAAGAAGAATACAATACGGCGTATTCTGATTCTGCATCAGAGGGTTCAATTTTATTGAATGAAGTATTGGTTCAAAATGGTCCTGTAGAAAATAAAATTCTTATCATTAATTTGCAAGGGACTATTATGGATTCAAACTTATTTAGTGATAAAGAATTTTCAACATTGGATTTGTTAAATGCGCAGTTACAGCGAGCTTCAAAAGATGACAGAGTTCGTGCTGTGATTTTGAGGATAGATTCTCCGGGGGGGGATGCGTTTTTATGTGATTTAATAGCCTCTAAGCTGAAGGAGTTTTATGAAACTACCGGAAAACCGATTGTTTCTTGCATTGAAAGTATGGGGGCTTCAGGAGGATATTATATCAGTGCTCCTTGTCAATGGATTGTAGCTCATGAATTATCTCTGACAGGGAGTATAGGCGTAATTAGCAGTTCTTTCAATTATAGTGGATTGCTCAGCAAGATTGGAGTGAAACCGGTCATTTATAAGAGTGGAAAATTGAAGGATATGCTTCGAGCCAGTAAAACGGAAGAGGAAATTCTTCCCGAGGAGCGGCAACTGATGCAGTCGATAATAGATACAATGTACAATCGTTTTAAAACGGTTATTCGAGAAGGACGTAATCAGAACTGTCGTCAAGAGTTGGAAGAGGCGCGTTTTTTGGCAGAGAATTGGGAAGAGTATGCTGATGGTCGGATTATATTAGGGAAGGATGCTTTTCAAATAGGTTTAGTTGATGAGTTAGGAGGAATGGAAGAAGCTTTTGCTACGGCTAAACGTTTGGCCAAAATTGATAAAGCTCAGCAAATTCGTTATGATACTTTGATGGGGTGGAGGGATCTCTTAAAATTCTTTTCAAAAGCTGAATCTCAGGGAATAAAGGTAAATATCGATGCTTTAGGAATCGAGAATCGACCTGAGATGGAACCCGGAAAGATGTATTTTTTACCAATTACTGATTAAGAGTTTAGATGGAATAAGCACTTAATTTAGAGTCGAGAAAGAGTAGTTCTAAATATCTTGACGGAGAGGTTTTTTTTTGAGAGAATTCTCTCGCTGTGTAAGAGCAAGAACTACAGCTCTTCAGCAGTATTCTGAGTGACAGATTTTTAGTCTGTATCTATAGTCAAATATGAATCTGAATTCCGTATATCAAGAACTCACAAGTAAACCTCAAGGTAAGATCGCGCTCGTCGTTATGGATGGAGTAGGCGATATTGCAATTAAGGAGAATAATTATTTAACTCCGTTGGAAGCAGCAAAAACTCCTAATTTGGATCTCTTGGCCAAAGATTCTGCTCAAGGTCGTATGATTCCGGTGGCTCCTGGAATTACACCGGGAAGTGGTCCGGGGCACTTGGGGTTATTTGGCTATGACCCTCTGGAGTATGAGGTAGGCAGAGGAGTAATTGAAGCTTTGGGCTTAGGTATTGAACTTAAACCGGGAGATGTGGCTGCACGTGCTAATTTTTGCACATTAGATGAAAATGGAATTGTAACCGATCGTCGAGCTGGACGCATTCCTACAGAGATTTGTGAGAAACTCTGTGATATGTTGAGCAAGAAGATTAAGAAGATCGGTGATGTCGAAGTTATCATCAAACCAGGTAAAGAACATCGTTTTGTTGTTGTTCTACGCGGTAAGGGGATGGAAGGTCCATTGACTGATGCTGATCCTCAGAAAGTAGGTTTCCCGATTCCTCCGGTAGAACCTAAAGGGACAAAATCCGCTAAGGCTAAAAAGACGGCTAAGATTATTGCTGAGCTTTATAAACAGGCATTGCCCATTATTGCTAAGGAAAAACCTGCTAATGGTTTCCTTATGAGAGGAATTGCTCATCAGCCTAATATTCCTCTGTTTGAAGAGCTCTATTGTATGAAACCGGCTTGTATTGCTGTTTATCCAATGTACAAGGGGTTAGCACAATTGGTTGGCATGACTAAGATTGAAGGAGCTCAAACTATTGCTGAACAATTTGAAACTTATAAGAAGGAGTATGATAATTATGATTTCTTCTTCATCCATTTCAAATACACCGATAAATATGGAGAAGATGGGAATTTTGCTGCTAAAGTAAAAGCAATTGAGGATTTTGATGCAGCATTGCCAATCCTTTTGGAAAAGAAACCTGATGTACTAGTGATTACTGGAGATCATTCTACACCAGCTCCAATGAAAGGACACTCATGGCATCCTCAACCGGTTATGATTCACTCTCAGTTCTCCGGATCTGATAAGTTGGAGCGTTTTACAGATACTGGAGCTAATCTTGGCTCTTTGGGGGTATTCCCTGCTAAGTATTTAATCCGTTATATCCAAGCCAATGCCGGTATGTTGGCTAAGTTTGGAGCATAAGCTTGAGTCATATTCTGTTAAGTAGATAATATAAATTTTATATTGGGGATTGCAGTTGATGCATCCCCATGTTTTTTCTAAGGAGATGAAGGCTGTTATTCTGGCTGCAGGCAAAGGAACTCGCATGAGGAACTTGACTGCAGAATGTCCGAAACCTATGCTCAGGGTTCACGGCAAACCGATCCTCCAGCATATTATTGAGGGCTTGAGGGTGAATGGAATTACCGAAGTTTGTATCATTACAGGATGGTGTGCGGAGGTAATTAAGAATTATTTTGGCGATGGAGCCGATTTTGGAATAACTATTACTTATGTTCACCAAACAGAGCAAAATGGAACTGGTAAAGCAGCGGAATTGGCTAAAGATTTTGTAGATCAAGATGATTTTATTCTTACCTATGGTGATATTCTAGTTAAGACGGAAACTTATGCTCAAATGCTTCGTCGTTATGTGTGTGGTGACTATGCTGGAATATTGACGGTTACAGCGGGTGAGGATGTGAAAAAGGGTGGGTTACTCTTTTTTGATAATGATTTTTGTTTAAAGTATTTGGTTGAGAAGCCTACAGAATTTCAGTTAAATCAGCTCCGAGATGAAGGGCTGCTGAAAGAAGGAGAACCTGTCTGGTATAATGCCGGAATTTATATTTTTAAGCCGATTCTTTTTGATTATACAGCTAAGATTCAGAAGTCTCCGCGTGGAGAGTATGAGCTAACAGATGCAATTATTGCTCTTTTGCAGAATCAATTACGTCTGGCTGGGTTACAGATCCAGGGACGTTGGGTCGATGTTCGGGATCCCGAAGTGCTGGCCGCACTTGAAGCTGAACAATAGGGTTGTTATAAATCCCATATTTTGGTTCTGAGAATTGGCGAACAAGCAATGCCCCTAGATTTAAGATTTGTTAGAATTAGGGGCATAGGTTTTTATAGAAAAATAATTATCTATTGTTTTTTATTTAGTTGATTATAGGGTTTATCGAGCTTGTATATTTTTTCCGATGCGGTTCCGAAATAGATGTTGCCTTCGGGATCAATAGTTAGTCCTTCGGTTTCATCTGAAATATCGATATGATATTCTTCCAGAATCGAGACAGTGTAGTCGGGATTATTTTCAAGTTTGATTTTGTAGATAATATGAGGATTATCAGATACCGTTTTCCCTGCGTCAGCTAAGTAATAGAGATATCCATCGCGATAATCGAGCCCTTGTGGGACCCCAAGATCTTTAGAGGAATAGCTCCAGGTTCCTTCGTTAATATAGAGTCCTCTTCTGCCAAGTGATATTTTATTAAAGGCGATTCTGGCTCCATCTTGGCTGGAGGTAAAGAGAATGATATTATATCCGTCCACCCATGCGATGAGAGCACCTCCATTTTCTCCTAGTCCTTCGAAGTTCCAGCTATTGATCTTTTTGCCATTATTTTTATTAATTTCCCAGACGAACGGTTTTCGGTTGTTGCCTCCGGAGCAGCCTAAGAGAGAATCATGAGTTTGAAACCATAGAAGCTCTGCGCTGTGCAGAGGTCCCGCTTTGGAGAATAGATTCACTTCCGTATTGTCGAATATTCTAATTTTATGAATATCGGCGTTTTCACCGGTAGAGTCATTGTGACCTGCGAAGTAGAAGAAGATACCATCCGTACATAAGCCTTGAGCGTGTTCCCAATTGAAGGGTTTTACATATCCCACATCTTTGTAGGAGTTATAATGAAATTCAGAAGTATCTTCGGCAAAGATACATACTGGAGTAATTGAGGAGATACTGATCAGACTGGCACAAAGAATGGCCTTCCTGAATAATTTAATCTGATTTATATTTTTTTTCATTTTAATATTAATTAAATTTAAAAAAGCATTTTAGGAAGCAGGAGTCTTTTCTCTTTTAAAACAAATATCGAGGAATTCCAAAAAGTTTTTCCAGTCATATTCTGTAATATTATGTTTTCCAGGGCGTATATGGTAGGCATTATGTCCAAAGAGAGGATGACCAATTTCAGGCATTTTTTCAGCTGGCAGGGCATTATTTATACCATAGAGTTTAAATACCGGATTGGCGAGTTTTAGACTGGTAAATTCACCTTCAGGATCAGCCCATTTGTCTTCTTGTGCGCTGGCTACATAGACATGTCGTGGAGCGATAAGGGCTATAAGTTGATGTTGGTCAAATGGAATCACTTTGTCATATCCGGCATATTTTTGAAAGTTTTTACAAAACCAATAAGGGAAATTTCGGCAAAGATCTGCTATTGTTTCGCCAACCATTCGCCGAGTAAGAGCGGCCCCGCCCGCCCCTGATTCATTACTGATAATTACAGAGAAACGCGGATCGAGTGCTCCGGCCCAAAGAGCGGTTTTGCCCAGACGAGAGTGTCCAATAACACTGATCTTAGAGGAATCTAGTTCCGGTTGTTTTTCTAAATAATCAACGGCTCGGCTTAAAGTCCAAGCCCAAGCCCCAATTGTCGAAAAATTATCATCACGCTGCTGCAGTTCTGGAAATAGACTCAGAATATTGTTGTTCATGTCATTTTTGCTGTCGAGAGCTATGTCTCCACGGGCCATAGTGGCAACAGCATAACCTTTTTCAAGAATAAGTTTTAGAGGCCAACGTGAGGAAGCGCTGCCGCGAGGGAAGGGACCTTTCTCTTCTTGAGGAGTGAGCTGCATTTTTTTATCACAAATTTTAATTTCTGGATCAAATGCAATAGCTTGATTTCCTTTAAAATTGAGGCCAATGATAAGGGGTACGGGTTGTTTATAGGCTGAATTAGGGAAATAGAGTAAGAGATCTACATCCGTTTGTCGATCTTGATTCTTGAATGTGAGAGTGATTTGCTTTCGAGTAGCTAATCCTTCTAGTGCATTGGTAGAAGATTCTATAAGTGTATGAGTAATCTGAATGGATTCTTTTTCTGGAGTGCATCCGTACATCTGTTCTGAAAAAATTTGCATCAATTCGGGACGACGTACCTGTTCCCATTGTTGTTTTGATTCAATAAGGATTCCTTCTTTTGAAGTAAGTAAAGCAGGCAATGCCTCAGAGGTTTGGAAAGAAGGAATTGTTTTAGTTGTTTGCTGTTCAGAAGAAGCCGACTGATTATCAGAAGCTTCCAGGATTTGTGTAAAAATGCCGGTTAGGAGAAATAGTATGGCGGATAGTTTGAGCTTATTTCCTATATTCAATCTGTTGCTCATGCAGAGATTTTAAATAATTTCCCTGTTGATGGCTAGTAAAACTATTATATTGGTTTAAATTTTAAAAAGAGTTTAATTTAAAGCTTGAAAAAATCAGCTTTTTTCGCAAGCTTCATGAAAAGCAGAAACAAATGGCTGCAGATCAGATGAAATTGAGGTTGGGTTTTTTGGAGGACCTTCAGAGGATTATCCAAGAATATGCAGAGAAGATGCTTAATCTTCCTCTAGGAGTGTATCCTCATGAGGAGATAAAAGCCTATCGTCGCTATGATAAAGCTGTAAAAAAATTACTTGAGGGCCAGCATCGCTTAGGGGAATCTGGGCTGATTATTTGCAGGGCTCAAACTTGGGCAGTAGATTTGATGATTATCCAAGTTTGTCAAAGAATTAATGAGATTTATCAAAAAACAGTTTATGGTAAGAAGAAGATCAAATTTGCGGTGGTTGCGTTAGGAGGATATGGGCGCAGGGAGTTAAATCCCTGTTCGGATATTGATTTGATGTTCTTGCATGGAGGGAAAACAGCAGAGGAACAAGGAGAGGAGTTTCAGGAATATGTAAAGCTGGTAAACGAACAGCTGCTTTATACTCTTTATGATATTCCATTTAAGGTTGGATATTCAGTTAGAAATTTAAATGAATGTATAGAGATAATTAATCAGGATATACAAACTAAAACTTCACTAATAGAGACACGCTGTATTATAGGCGATGAAGAGTTGTATGAGAGATTGCGTAAGTGTATTTTAAAGGAATGCGCTAAACATCATGTCAATGAGTATGTAAGAGATCGACAGATGGATCAGGAAAGGAGGTATTCAAAGTATGGGAATTCGCCAACAATGCTGGAGCCAAATCTAAAGAATGGTTGTGGAGGATTGAGGGATTTACATAATTTAATCTGGTTGTCATGGTTTAAGCTGAGAAGTTGGGATATGAGCCTCTTATGCAAAAAGGGACATTTGACGATTCATGAATTAAATCATTTAAATACAGCACATGATTTTCTTCTGAGAGTAAGAAACGAATTGCATTATTTGACAGGGAGATGCAACGATGTTCTCTCCAAAGCTCATCAGCCTGCAGTGGCTGCACACTTGGGATATAAGGATAAGTCTCCAGCAGAGAGAATAGAGAAATTCATGCATGAGCTTTATACGCAAATGCGTAATATTCATTTGATTGCTTCGACGTTGGAGGGAAGATTTGCTTTGGCTCCCGAAAAAGGGATTTTGCCTTCAATCACTTCATTTTTTAAGAAGAAAAGCAACTATTCTATTGATGTTTTTAGAGTAGTTGATGGCTGGGTTAAGGCATCTTCAATGACTGCTTTGAAAAGAGATCCAGGAAAGGTTATGAGACTTTTCCTGATAGTCCAACAAAGAGGTTTATCGATTCATCCGGATTTAATTCATTCTCTTAGAGAAAGATATATATATGACACGAGGCTCTTTAAGCCTACTCAGCTGATGACTGATCTTTTTTTAGAGATACTGCATCAGCGTGGTTCTGTTGCTCCCATTTTACGTTTAATGCATGAGACTCATTTTCTAGGGAAGTTTATACCTGAATTTGATAAATTAACGTGTTTGGTCCAACATGAATTTTTTCATCGCTATACGGCTGATGAGCATACATTGATGTGTATAGAACAGTTAGATCGGGTATGGCAGGCGGTAGAGTATCCTTATGCACAATTTGAAGATATTTTTCAAAAAATAGAGGAACCCCATATCCTTTATCTTTCTCTATTATTACATGATATAGGCAAGAGCTCTCATAAACGCAATCATGCTATCCAATCTGCTGAAATGGCTTATGAAGTAGCAAAAAGAATGGGATTAAAAGCCGAGGATATAGAGTCATTATTATTTCTAGTGGAGAACCATTTATATCTCTTTGAAGTTGCAACACAAAGAGATATTTATAATCCAAAAGTCATTCAAGAGGTTGCACAGAAAGTTAGAACTCCGGAGAGACTGAATCAGTTATTATTGATTTGTTTTGCAGATACCTTAGGAACCAGCAAGGATTTGTGGAATGGTTATAAAGAGCTTCTCTTGTGGTCTATCTATAAAAATACGATGAAGTTGCTTCAGTCTCCAAGGGAGGATGATACCATGGAAGGTACAATTCGTCAGCGGAGACGATTGATAAAAGAAGTTCTGAAGAGTAGTGAAAATGAATTGACCATTGAGATTGTAGAAAAGCATCTAGATGCAATGTCTGCCCGTTATAGGCGTTTTTTTTCACCTAAGCAGATTGCGCAACATATTTTGATGATACACGCATTGTTTACTCCTGTAGGAAAGAATTCCCAGATGCCTGTTTTTAGAATAAACTGGGAAAAGCTAAAGTATCAGGGGTGTTCGCGTGTAACGGTGTGCACATATCATCAGCGTGGTATTTTTAATAAGATCTGTGGTGCTTTGACTGCATGTGAGTTGACAATTTTTAATGCTCAGATTGCTGTCAGAAAGGATGGAATTGCGCTGAATTCTTTTAATGTCTTGAATGCGGATGAAGCAAATCTAGTCCCGGAAAATTGTCGTAAGCGCTTTTATGATATTCTGGGAAGGGTTTTTTATGACAGAGGAAATCTGGAGGAAGAAATTGAAAGATTGTATGGAAACAAACCCTCCTATGTGAAGAGAAGTCGACCTCATTTCTCAATTCCTCTTGAGATAGTATTTGATTTAGAAAGTTCTCCCAAATATACTATTTTGCAAATTCAATCTGAAGATTATATTGGCTTATTATATGAGATAACTAAAGTGATGGTTCAAATGGGAATGGATTTGGTTGCTTCATATAACCTTACGGAAAAGGGAGTGGCTATTGATCGTTTCTTATTGACAGATTCTATGGGAAATAAGGTTACAGATTTACATAGACTTAGTATGATGGAAACTAATTTGCGGAATGCGATTAGAAGTTTGAATCAGAGAGCTTATGGGAAAAATATTTCTTCTAACTGTAAAGTGATTCAATCAGATATAAATCAACAGAAGGAGAGTCGAAAACTGGAATTTCCGGAGGATTTGTTTTAAATATAGCATTTAAAAAATAGACTCTTTCCGGAATTCACCTAAGAAAAGAGATTTTATAGAGAAGATAAAAGAAAGTCAATTATTAGAGATAGAAGAAGCTTCTTGGACATGATTAGATTTCAAATGATTAAGAAGTGTTTTTCTATTTAGGCGGGTTGTTTTCATATTCCAGATGTTTTCTCAGATTC
>CALXMK010000007.1 GCA_944389455.1 uncultured Verrucomicrobiota bacterium | reverse complement strand
GCGGAAAAGTTTATGGGTATCGTCCGAAAGCACCTTGCCTTTGAGGAATTGACCCCCACCCTCTTGCGGGAGATGATTGAGAAAATCGTCGTGCATGAGTGCAGCTATGACGAGAACGGCACCCGCAGGCAGGACATTGAGATTTATTACAGCTTTGTCGGCAAGATTGACTTGCCCGAAGCCTAACGCCCGACCTATCCGACACAATGCGCAAGTGCCGGATAGGAACGGCAAAAATTTTTACACTTCTATTACTTCTTTATCGCACATCAGTAAATATTCCCGGCATGAATACCTGCATTCTTTCCCCCTTCAGCCGAAGCCTTACTGATAGATTTACATGAGGCAGTATCTCGCTTCCCTGCCACTCATATCTCCTGCGGCATTGGATTACCCCTTTTTTTTCTTCTCGATACGCATCTCGGAGAAGTAAAATCCCTTGTGGCAATACCATTTTTCCGCTGAGGATTACCCAATCTCCGCTCTTCTCCATCTTTTCCGGCTGGGCATGCTTCCAGCCGTCCATCCAGTCCCGCTGCCAATCTGTGGCAATAGACCATAATCCCTCCTCCGGTACAGCAAGCAGCGTTTCTCCATTCAATTCCCACGAAGGCAGTTTTGTTTGACTATCTACCTGAAACTTCTCTCCGGCTAAGCAGATAATCGTCAAAAATAAAATCTGTATCAATAGAATCCGTTTCATACTTTATTCATTTATTTAGTTAAAAAATAGTCAATTCCTAAGCTACCAGGACTCTTGCAAACAAAACTTATGACTAGGGCATTATCTTCAGGGATAAATTCTCCCAAATCAATCGTCTCTACTGCTGAATGTTCGGAAGCCAGATTAACCGTTCGAACTGCGGCTCCATTCACCTTGATTTCAAACTCACCGCTCTCATTACTCGTAATCAGACAAACCTTTAGGTGAGTTTTTTCAAATAATTCAGTCAAACGCACCTTTATTTCTTCTCCTTTTCTTCCGAAAGTAAATGCTTTGACTGCTCCATTACTCAATTCTCCCCATACCTTTGCCCCTTCATGAGGCAATACTCCTTCGCTTATCCAATAGGTATCTATGTTCTCGGCCTCAATTGCTCCCGGGAATATATATTTATTTCTCTTACAGCTCTCATTAAATTGCTGCAATTCCTCCAGCGTCATCAGCTTGCGTGAGGCCATGTTCGGTAAAGGTTTTCGATTGGATATGGCACCGGGTTTCGCGTACCAGAAAGTATTAACCGCATATTGCAGATGAAACCAGCTGGAGCGATTTGACCCCGAAGATTCTATATTGAAATCTATATTCTTTTCGAAAGGAATCGCATCCAGCACCCGTGTTCTTGTACAGGTATTATATCCCATCGAATTAGGCGAAGCCACTCTGACATTAGCCAAAAAAGGTTCATCAAATTCATCTGGCGGATTGGGAACCACACCTCCTGCCCATCCATAGTAATCCTCTGTTCCAGTCCCAAAATGAGAGGGGAAAGTCTCTCCATCCACATAGACTTTCTCATCTCCTTCCCCCCACCAACCTTGTTCCGGATTTAAAACGGTAAATTGATCTCCCACATACACCCCTGTTCCTTCAATCTTCACCAGATTGTAATCAAACAACGGAAAACCGGGAGTCGGATCATCCATTCGCCACGAAGTATGGAAATACATGGATTGATCAGTCCATGTATAAGGACCGGATGTAATGGAAATTTCAGCCGTAACAGTCTGCTGTCCCAAATTCTCCAAACTCCATTTCGAGTTCTCTCGATAAGGCATTACCCATCGGCATACCATTGTTCCATCCTCTTCCACAGCTCGTTCCCACATCCGATAGGATTTCATACCGACTCCAATATTAAAGAAATCGCCCACTGGGGTCCAAATTGTCCTTTCTCCGTCAAAAGAAGCTTTTAGAACCGTCGATCTTAAAGCCTGTGCTTGATCATCTGCTTGCAGGCGAATCGTTAGTAAACGAACAGCTCCTGGCTTTTGGTTATTGGCAATAGCCAATTCCAAAGTTCCTCCTGGAGACAACCTTTTCTCCTGTCGGACGGTTCTCAATGAGTTCCGAGTCTCTTCTTCATCCTGTACACATCCTTTTGCCAATATTTGTTTTACATTATCCACCAGCTCGGCAGATTGACGGTACTCTTCCATACTGAAGGTTCTGACTTTAGTCCCTTCCGGATAACTTCTATAATTGATGATATTGTAAAATACCTTCTTATCCATCGTCACCTTGCACCCCTTGGCATATGGAATCGGCAGATAACAGTTTCCAGCTCTTCGGGTCTCTGCCGCAAGCGGAGGCTGCACAAAATCTTTCCCTTGGAGCAATTCAAAGAAATTACAAAAAATCGTAGGCTCATCTTCTCCGTCCAAATAAATTTTCAAATTACCCCCTTTCGTATCTCCTAAGCCATAATAAAAACAAACTGCCCATATTTTGGTAATGGCCCCAGGCCCCTTGTCCTCCATCAAAACCCATTCCGTCTCTCCTTTTTTATTTTTTCCGTACGGATGCAGGAAACCCCGTCCGAGTCTGCAAACCATCCCGGCTGATCCGGAGAAATCGAAGCACGGTTATAGCTGCTTGCCTGTAAGGTTCTGTATGGAATTTCCGCTGGGAATTCCGCCAATTTTTCCCGATCAACCATTTCTCTCAACAGACTTTGCATTGTCACCTCCTGAGCAGAAACCTTTCCCATAGAAAAAATCAACAGCATTGCAGCTATCACTATCTGTATTCTATTTTTCATGACATTCATTCTCCGTCATTTATTAATAATTTATTGTGAACATTTCCTCGTCTTCAGATGCTGAGGAAGAAATATCTTCCCTCGTCTTTACCTCAAAATGTCCAAGAGATAATATCGTAAAAATATTCTTACGAAAACAAAAAACAACGGCACCCGGATTTTCTTATATTATCGTTAAACAGATTCTCAAAGGTTGACAGTTCAAGGGATTACTCCTAAAATGAATATGCCATTGAAGCTGGGGGCGTACTGGTTTCGATCCGGGTAATTCGCTGGCGGTGGCATGCCGAGGATAGTTCGTTTGCCTCGTTAATCATCGGACTAAAAAAATAAATGCTAACGAAGAATTAGCTCTCGCGGCCTAAGTTTGCCGTGACGTTTCACCTCTGACACCTGCTAGGGGGATGAAACGTCGATTGCAGGTGTAGGAAAAGGCTGGAGCGGGCGTTGCCGATTCCGAAAAATATTTCTGCCGGCTAGGCGAAAGGATGCGTGTCAGAAAGCAATTCTTTGGCCGAGACTCTTTTCTGGCTAAGCATGTAGTCACTTCCGGTTCATTGTTCGGAGACGCGGGTTCGACTCCCGCCGCCTCCACCAGATTCTCACTTTTTGAAACGGTATTCTTGTTTTCCACTAAAAACTGCCGTCATAAAAAATCAAAAATATATTCATACTCCCCTTTTGCAAAAAGCTCTCTTACTCCATTTGATCTATCTTTTATTTAAAGCTCTGCTGACTGAGATTTTTAATCGAACCAAGTATAATTGGAATTAGGGTGTTAAAGAAAAATAAACCTCTCTCGCTCCTTTTTTAATCAAGCTTAATGGAATTAAATTATGGACTGGCTTTTCACTCTGAGAAATAAATCCTCAATCTATGACTCAAAGCATCTCCTCTTTGTGAAAAAAAAAGAAATAAAACAAAATTCCATTTGCGGAATTGACAACACTCCGATTTCTGATACAATCTCTTTTGTACCGCGGAAGCGGGTGTAGCTTAGTGGTAAAGCTCCAGCCTTCCAAGCTGGCCATGTGGGTTCGATTCCCATCACCCGCTCCATCTATAAATTTTATTTCCCCCTTATCATCTCTTAATTAAGATAGATTTTTACTATACTGCCTTGACACTCTTGAGATATTTTTTAAATTAAAACACAGCACCGGAATTTAATCAATCTCCTCGTTCCTCATTATCTCATTTCAATTCCATTAGGTTCGATTAAAAGGAGCTCTCTTTGTTTAAAAATCACAAAAGCAAGAAAATTTCAATTCCATTAGGTTCGATTAAAAGCACTAATCGAAGCAGAAGCACCTTTAACACCATCAATATTTCAATTCCATTAGGTTCGATTAAAAGTCTATCTCAGCCGGCCAGACATCTCTTGCGACACGAAGATTTCAATTCCATTAGGTTCGATTAAAAGAAGCTTAAAATTTAAAAAAAAGCGATTTTATTTATTATTTCAATTCCATTAGGTTCGATTAAAAGCAAATCCGCTCTAACTTGCAGCTTCACAAAATCCGTATTTCAATTCCATTAGGTTCGATTAAAAGAGTAAAAGATAAACTCAAAGAAAAAATATGCGAGCGATTTCAATTCCATTAGGTTCGATTAAAAGTATTGTTGTTTTCATATTAATACGTGATTTTTTGCGAATTTCAATTCCATTAGGTTCGATTAAAAGTCAAAAAAGACTGCCAAATCAAACCACTATCCAAAGTATTTCAATTCCATTAGGTTCGATTAAAAGATCTCAGCCGGCCAGACATCTCTTGCGACACGAAGATTTCAATTCCATTAGGTTCGATTAAAAGTATAGCTGAAGCTGGTAGTTATAGCATAGAAGTAAGATTTCAATTCCATTAGGTTCGATTAAAAGCTTGTTCAATCCCGCTTTTACATGCACATTTTTCCCATTTCAATTCCATTAGGTTCGATTAAAAGAAAAAAAGCGATTTTATTTCTTTAGGATGTGAGCAATTTCAATTCCATTAGGTTCGATTAAAAGGATTTAAGGTTGGATTAAAAAAATGAACAGTAACATGATTTCAATTCCATTAGGTTCGATTAAAAGATGGATCAGGTGGATATCCTAATGTAGATATTTCTGAATTTCAATTCCACCTGGTCCGATTAAAAGATGGTGGATTAGCAGGCGGAGAATTAGGAGTCGTAAATTTCAATTCCACCTGGTCCGATTAAAAGTATTCTTTTGCACATTAGATATTTATACTGATAAAAAATTTCAATTCCATTAGGTTCGATTAAAAGTCTGTGTGCAGATAAAAGATTATCCCTAGCACATAATCAAATTATGCCAGATAAAAGCAAAAAAGTCCATCAAAAAAATGTCGATCTTTCATTCTATAAAATTCCCACCGGATCGACAGATTCCATAACTGACTCAAATTCAATTGTCAAAGAACAGTAAGCCCTTTCCAAGCTTTAAAATCCTCTTCCTAAATCATTCAGCGACAATCTCTCCTACTCACTCTTATATAAATTGATCTATTTCCCCCCGTTCCTTCCCCACAATCTGTTTATCCAATACCGTCTGTGAACGTCCCTTAAAAATAATCATGCTATCCTCTGCCATCACCATAAACCGTCTGGATTCCATCAATAACTCTTTCAGTCTCACCTCCGAAATCTCCCCCTCAAAAACAGAGTTCTGTATCCAATTCAAATACCTGCGGCATAACTTCAGCATTTTACCGACCCTCTTCTGCCCTACATCATAGACTAAAATCACATACATGATTGCAAGTCTACAAATTACTTCCAATAATTACCAGTACATCTTAAACGGCTGATATTCTTCTATCTTCAGCAGATGCTTGGATAATTTATAACACTCCAGCTTGATCAGATGACGGTAACTCACCGAGCGTTTGAGCGAGCGGTGCTTAATCGTCTCGGCCGCTTTATCCTCCAGCGCTTTGATAAAGATCTTCTTTCCCGATTCATTCAGCAGACACCAATTTAAATTGCGGTCAAAATGTTTCTCCTGAATCTCTTTCTTATTCAAAACCTTGAAGATCACCCGGTCAACCAGAAGCGGTTTGAAAATTTCCGCCAAATCCAGCGCCAGAGAATAGCGGCGCTCCCCAGGTTCATGCAAATAACTAATGGTCGGATTAAGCTGGGTCTGATGAATCGCCTTCAAGCAAAAGGTATAACAGATCATATTTCCGAATGAGATCAGGGCATTGATCTCATTCTTCGGAGGCTGCTTGGAGCGCCCCTGCATCTCAAAATCATTGATAATCCGATTGAACGCCTCATAATAATATGTCCGGATCTGGCCCTCCAACCCCATCAACTCCTCTATTCCCGGAGCCGATTCAATCAGCCCTCCGAGCGTCTCCATTGCTTGAATTTCTCTCTCCAAGTCCCTGTCTCTGCGCTGGTAATATTTCAGATTCTTCATCATATTACTAATGGCTCCCTCGATAAATTTTTTCGCTACGACAAGTCTCTTCTTCCGATCCTGATAAAAACTCACCTGAGCCAAAATCATCCTCCCCGCCAGCAGAGAATCCCGGGGCATAAAGGAGCCGGTATAATTCTCATAATAATCAAAGAAGTGAACGATTATCCCCTTTTGACCTAAGAAATTATAGAGAGCACTGTTGGTCTTTAAACTTCCAAAGACATAGAATTCATCGATATCCTCCACGGGCAGATAACGCGGCTTCGATTCAGGAAGCGCCACCCCACTCTCCTCCGAAACCGGAGTAAACTTCAGCGTATTATCCTTCCGCTCCAAAATTCCCGGGTTAAAAAGATAAAAAGTCTTCTTCATTTCTCCTCCTCCATCTCCTGAGCAAAACAGAATTCATAATAGCTGCAGCTGCCGCACAACCTCTTCTTGACTAAGGGAGGACAGTTTTCATCAGAAATAATCTTCTCAATCTCTGCCAGAACTTTCTCGATTTCCCGGCGATCCTCCGACTGGAATTCGACCTCCACCTTTTTCCGCAAAACCGGATACTCCAATACTCCGCTCACCCCCTCAATTCCGTTCTCTTCAAAGAGATAGATATAATACTTCAGCTGCCAGAGATGCGCCGGCTCTACCTTATCGGACTTCTTCACTTCATGAATCACCTTTGCCTTAGGATCATAAAAATCCACCTTACCACCCGGCAGTTCCACCTCCCGATACTGAGTCGATCTCTGCGAATAACTTCCTTCATGAATCAACCGCCCCTCATAAACCAGATCAGAGGTATGCTCCATCCTAATTCCCTTAGCATGAAACCAAAGCTTCCTCTCACAAACATGATAATAATTAAAACAAGTACCGGTGATCTGCATTGGTTAAGTAATCCCAATGACAGCAATCGCTTCAACAGTGAAAGCTGCCATTGAGAATTAATCTAATTAAGCACTGATCTGAAAATTTCTAAGAGCTTAGCTGATTTTCATAATCAAATGCTTCCATTTTTTCTATCAGAGAACTTTTCGCAGAATCCAAAGCTTCTTTAGATTCAATCTCTGTTATAATGTAGTTGGCGCAAGGTAATGTAACAAATAGCTCCGCACCAGCACCTTCATCAATAATTGGTTTTGCTTTTGGTCTTTCCCCATCTTCTACCAACTTCGCACGAATCGCCGCCGCTATTGTATTCGCATTATCACTGATTGCTATGGCCAGTGTTTCCATTAGGCTGAAAGTACGAGCCTGATTGGAGGTAATTCTCCAATTGATCAAAGCATCCGCTAATGCAGGAATCACCTCTTCTCTCTTCTCTTTAGGTAATACCAAACATTTTCCAAACACATTTTTACTTTCTTTCCAACCATTATCTTTCAATTCCTCAATCTGCCTCTTGGGTATCTCCGGTTCATGCTGATTCATGGAAACACAGAACAGCGTACGCAAATCAATAGCGATATCGTAGACAAAGAGACCTGTAGTCCTTTTATTTTCAGCGATCCAAGTCCGACGAGACAAAGTGCGATTATTATCAGTCAAAAATTTCTCAATTTCCTCTTCCGTTAAAGGCTGTTCTGAACCTTCGCGCCGAACTATTACCGGATGATGATCCGGCCGATCACTTCTATCAAAAGTGATATTCTCCTCAGCCACACCCGCTAATAAAGGATGCAGGGGATGCATAGCTGATATAGAGAGAGGACTTCTGCGTTTTAATACACTGTTCTCTTTTCCTTGCTTCGGATCTTTTTTGTCAGAAACTTTTTTAGCTCTCATCCATCCACCAAGGAGCTGATCTATATAATTAGGATCACAAGGTGACCATGGTTCCTTATTAGTTAATTTATCCTTTTTGTCAATCTCATAATTAAACGTAATTGGAGCTACCGGAACACCTAAATTCTCTGTCAGTGCTTGCAAAATAGATCGTTTAACTTGCTGACCGCTGGAAAAAGCTAACGACCTATTGAATTGAGGATCAAAATAGATTTTTTGACCATTCTCCACACAAAACACAGTATGTTCAGCATGTTTTAAGCCTCTTAAATAAATATATGGATTCATCATTTATTATTTTTTGTATTGTTCAAAATTGCATAGTGAAATCTAATCAGCGTAAGAAAATAAGGAACATTATCGGAAGGCATCTTATTGACAATAGATGCTATCTCTTCTATTCCTGTTATATTTTCTGTATCTTTGACAATAGATACCATATTGTCAATAAAGTTCTTTTTATTGGTTGCTTTTAGAACCCCTTCAACTTTATTCGCATTTTCAGTTTTAGCTCTACCTCCAGCAGAACTGTAATCATAAAGCACTTTAGCAAATGCTTGCGCTTTATCCCATAATTCTTGATTATTTAACATTGCCATAATCCAAATTTGATATACATTAAAATTTATTTTTTGTTCTTCATTATCTGCTAATTTAGGCATTTTTTTTGCTTCAATATAATCTTTTAATCCTTTAGGTTCCATTGCGTGAAGTCCTATAACCCCGCTTTCACATGCCTTTTTTAATCCAAATGCTGTTCCCCAAAGTTTTTCAGCTTCCCTGCCGGAATCCATTCCGAAAAACAACTCTTGATACAACTGAATCGGTCGTCTAATTTCAGATAACTCAAAAGGAATAAATCCTAGTGTTTCATTCGTCTTTCCATAATTATAAATGTAGCTCGTAAGTCTAAGTCGACTATCCTGATATTTCTTATTCATAGCAATTCCAATTAGAATTTTGCACCAAGAAACTGTTTTTATAGAAATAATTTTATCTTTATTAGTAAAAGGATCAAAATTATCCATATAATTATCCGAATCAAAATATGAACTATATCTATGAGCTAACCATTGCCCATTCCAAGTCGTAATTTGATTTCCTTTTAACTTCTCATTCGCTTCAAGACAACACCGATATTTCTCCCATCCCTCAAATACATCCAAGAGAATATCCTCATTATAGAAAAAAATGGATAATCCACCTTTCTCACCTTTCTCACCTTTCTCACCTTTCTCACCTTTCTCACCTTTTTCACCTTTTATTCCCACTCCTAATGCTGCTCCAAACCAAGAATAATAAATATCTTCCTTAGATATGGGAATTGATAAATTAGATACTTGTCCAGATGTTGAAGCATATTTTTTTTCTTCTGAAGCCGGATATCCTATAGCTACGCTTGCATCGGATGCACCTTGTTCTATCTTCTCAATAAATTTATCTAGTTTCTCTTTACGTTCTTCTTTTGTCAAAGTTTCGACCTTCTGACCTTCACTCATTTGCACAAATGGAGAATTTTGAACCCAATAGAGATATTTATTACTATCAAAAAATAATGGATAGAATTTTTCCTTGAAAAATCCCTCTGCATTATAGGAGGTTTTATACCTCGTATTATATGCTTCCAAAAATATTTTACCAATAACTGACGTTACCATAACTATATCATTTCAAAACTATTATAATATTCAGATTTAGCATAACTCGTATCCAAACCTAATTCTTCGGAATAAGATTTATCCGGAATAATAAAAGGATAAGAACCTATTTTTAACATTTGAAGATTATTGAATCCAACTGATTTATAACTTGCCGGTATTTCAAGTTTGCTGCGTTCAATATATTTTGCATTTTGATAGATTTCTTTATCGGACTCTAAAATACAAGATACAGAATTAATCTCTAGCACTTCCAATAAGGCAGATTTTGCTCGATGGCACAGTTTTTGAAGAGTCCATTGATTCTTATCATCAAAAATAACTCCCGAATAATTAAGATTCATAAACTGGGTATCCGGATAAACTTTATCCAATATCGTTTGGACTTTCTCCTCTTCAAGAACCCCTCCATCCGGTAAAACCTCATAACTGCATCGAAGAACCTTTTCTTTATAAGGATGTGCTTCTTTTCCGGTATAAGGAGCAATCACATAAATTGGCTTATAAATTCCTATGTTTTCAAAAGTTCTTTTTCTATTTACACGACCAAAACGCTGAATCATCGCATCGATTGGAGCACATTCTGTGATCATCAGATCAAAGCTGATATCCAGACTTACCTCTACAACTTGAGTTGATACAGCAATACAGGCGTCACTAGAAGAATTATAAATATTCTTTAACTGTTCCTCCAACTTTTGACGATCGCTCCTCTTAAAACGACTGTGAATCAACATAATCGAAATTTTTGGATACCGTTCCTTAAGTAGGAGATAAACACTTTGAGCTCGCTTAACCTGATTGCACACCACAAGAATTTTTTTTCTATTCTCAAGTGCTTGAGTGATAATAGGATAAGCATCTTCAAAGGTCTTTATCTTATGAATTTCATGCCGATTAAATTTTTTCAATTCTTCAGATGGAAGTGCAACCTCATATACGTTTGACTTTCCTCCCAGTATCTCTAAAATCCGATCATATAAGACTTGTGGCATAGTGGCGGTTCCCACATGAACTCGACAGTCTGCATTGACTAATATCTCTATAATCTTCAATACGATTGCTTGTATCTCACAGGAATAGGTATGAATTTCATCTAGAATAACATCACATCCTTTTAAATCAATCAACATCGATTCATACCCCTTTATTCCAAAAACAATCGATGCCATTTGATGGGGTGTCAAGACCTTAATGGAAGCTCCAAGATGCCTCTGCATAATCTGTTCTTCCCATTCCCCCTGTTCCAATTTTAATTTGGAAGCTGCGTGCAGGAGATAAATCTGAGCATCCGTATTTTTCAAATCCGACTTCAAACGATCATACATGGCATTGATTGAAGCTTGAAACGGCAACGTGTAGAACACTCTATTCCGACACCGTCTCAAAAGGAAATCCGTTTTGCCGGCTCCTGTAGGTGCTTTAACAAGCGTGTGTTTACGCTTATCATCTGACGGACATAGTGAAAGAGGATATAAGCTATTGGGTCTGTTATAAAATGATAAATCCGGCTGAATAAATAAGCGGCTTAATTCATCCTCTGTTTTATCTCCCAAAGCAGAAGATAAATGATCGGCCCCCATCATTACCCCTTTCCAAAGGGAATACCCTAAACCTAAGTTCCTGCAATATTTAATCGCAAAATCATAATTCTCTTCAGCTTCCAATAATGAAATATCATGAACCCTAAATCCTAATAAGGAGAGAATTCCTAAAGCATCTGAAACCCATGAAGTAAAATCTTTAGAATGAATGCAGAAACTATTTTCCAGATCATCTAAATCCAACACTCCAAGCTCGCGCACATCATTACCAACAGACTTATGGTGAGCAGCAACCATCTCTATTATAGGACCTTTTTCCTCTTCCTTTAACAGTGAAAGAAAAAACAAAGAAGCAATCTCATGTCTAAATATAAAACCTGAAGGACGAACAAAATCACGTTTTAGTGTTTTTTGAAAAACAGAGCTCGCTTTACCTATATCATGTAAAATTGCTCCTTTTTTTACTAAAACAGGATTCAATCCGACTTGAGATGCTATTTTCTCTGCTGCCAATGCCGTTAAACGCAGATGTTCCAGCAATAACAAACCACCACTATCTTCATGCTTAGCTAATATATGACTATACGTCTTATCCATGGAGTCTACAGGATAGATTTACCATCAATTTCTAACCACCCATACATTGGCTGCCCATTAAATCTGTTATAACCCACCAAAAAAGATCTTTCAGATTCTCCAAATCGCAATTCAAAACCTTTCAAAGAATTAAATGAAGCTTCATCCATTTCTTCCACCAATGGATCCGGAAGAAGAATATCCTCATTCCGGCATAAACAAATGTGCTGATAACTTGCTTTTTCAGCGTCACTTTTGCTATTAAATGCCAAGTATAATGTAGGATCAATCATCACTCCTCTTTTTAATATAGATAAATCTCTAATCTTTCTTTTTCCATTGAATCCTCTTGTTTGAGTTTGTTCTTGCTGAATATTTATGGCTGCACAGGTCAAACGATAACGCACAATCTTACTAATTTGCCCATTCAATGAGAGAGTTTCAGGGAAAAGTTTCTTTTCTATTCCTTCTAAAGTAGAAGGAGATAAAAACTGCTGGCTATAGGTCTCCCCATCGCGTACAGCTGTCCATGGCTTCACAAAGCCAAATTTTCCTGTATACTTAACTATATAATACATTCTAATTCCTTTCATCCAATAACTCGCAGACATCCGAAGCCCAGAGAACAATGGCTGCCGGCTCCACCTTCGTACATTACCCTCATCAGCTCTTTGGGTGCTCGTACACGAAGCACCCCCATATACCCTCGCACAAAGGTCTGCTGGGGGGTATCAGCTTTAATTTTAACCAAAACTGATTTAAGTTCTTCTAATAGGGTTAGCTTACAGTCATCCAACGAAAAAGCCGGTTCTTTTTCAACAGCATCAGTTGAATTCGATTCCGCTTCCTCACAATCAGCAAAACACTTCCTGGCAGCCAAGCGATATTTATCCATCAATCCATTAAACAGAATAAACGGAGCTCTCTCATCCTTTGGCGACAGATAAACCGTTGTTCTCTTATCCGAGTCTATCTCTTTCAGACAGAGGGGAGACATCGTCCGAAAAGTCATCTCTTCCCGAAATTCCGGCGGATCCAGAAGAACGATTTCTCTCACCGAAAACAGAACCGAAGACTTGCTATCCCCGATCTCAAACACCCGGTTTGAAAAAACACCTTGAATAAAATCTCTTGTCGCTTGCTGAGGAAGAAAAGATAACTCCCACTCCACAGAATCGGATAAAATCTGCAGACGATCGCTCCCCTTCTCTATTTTCCACTGGCGTATTCTAAATCTGGAAAAAGTAAATAATTTAAATTTCTTCCAATTCTCAAACATGAATCCGTTTTTATGCAGCCAATCCGAGTACTGTTGATCAGCGTTGGCCAGAATTTTATAGATAGCCGAGGCTAATTCATATTGATAGTTGAGCGGGAGGAGAGTTCCTCTGACCTGTTTCTCTACGTTTAAAATTAATTTAAATCTCATAAGTATTTAGTTTCCTATCTTTTATCCAAATTAAAAATCTTATTAGAACTTTATCTTTCATCAGAGCTTCTATAGTCTTGCTGCAATTTATGCAACTAGGATAGCAAAAATAAAATAATTGTCTCTCTAAAATTATATTTTTAGTTCTTTTAATGAATAAAATTCTTTAAAAAGCATCCTTTATGTACTCTTTTTTACTCAACAATATCCAGACCCAGCGCCCAACAAAAACCCTCCTTAAAGATATAAAAGCAATAAAATTTAACAAAAATAGAAGAAATAAAAACAGTCAAACCCATAGAGAGAAGAATTGCAAAACACTGTGATCTTAAAGAGGAGGCAAAATAAGAATATTTAAACATTTTTCTCAGTATATCCCGCATTAAAAGTACGCTCCCCCAAAATATCCAAGCAATAAAAAGACACCACATCGGAAAATTTCGCTCCGGATTTAACAGAAATCCCGGCACTCCCCAACTTACAAGCCAAGTTGTAAAACGAACCATGAAAGCCTCTAATAGATCCAATCCTCTCATGGTGGACAACCTAAAATACTTCGCTCTTGCACGAGCAAACACTTCCTCCGTAAGGAAACCCTCGCGCCGCAATCTCTTTAAATCCTTTAAACTCACTGTCATTTCTAACATATCAAACCTCTCCCTTCCTCGATTCCGATATCTAAAACCGGAAGGTATTGAAAAGAATGATAAACAAGTAAGAATTAAATACAATAAAAAAATCTATTGTATAAAAATATAAAATTAAATACATAATTTAACTTTACAAAATAAAAGTCAATTATTTTTAAATTTTAAAAGTTACTCTATTAGAATTGATTAATTATATTTTTAATATCAAAATTAAAATTATGATAAATTTTGATTTTGTCGTAAAAAACAAAAAAATTCTATACACATTTAAATAATTAAAATTTACACCTTTTTTCAGGTTATCTATCAGAGATGAATCCTAAAAGATTGATCGGAAAAGAAAAGATCTATGAAAAAATTTCCCCAGTAAATGTTACAATCACTCGAGGCAGATTATAAAAGATAACAATCTCATTATAGAAAAAGCAAAAAATGAAAAGAAAAACTAACCTCTGCGTCCGAGTGGAAACGGAAGAGCTCTTACCGCTTTACTGCCCCGGTCTCAGGACAAAAGTCAGCTGTCTCTCCTGCAGAGTGTTACTCCTGAATAACAGAAAAAATCACTTCCCCTACATCCGCCGGGCTGGAATTCTCCTCGGGAAGGACCTCCGGGACAGCTCTCAGAGTATATCTGTGCTCCGGTTCAAATTCATATTCGGTCAGATTTTCCCCGATCAATTGACCGTTTAAAAACCAATAGATTTTCCCCTGATAATCGGTTGTAAGAGGGATTCTGATTTTATCACGTCCCAAGGCAATATATTGTATTGGTGCTGGAGAAAGAATTTTAATAGGATGTTTCTTCTCCTGATTGCAAATATCACAGCTTCTCAGAGGCAGACCGTGAATTGTAAATTGAGGCTCTCTTCTTTCACAAAAAGGCCCCGGCATCAACCCTGAAACCGCGCAGAGCTGAGTTGTCTCAAAGATTAATTCGGGGGCAGTCCACTCAGCCGCAGGATGGCCTCGGTAAAGATAATCAAAAATCTCACCTACTGCCGGAGCAGCTGCCTCAGCGCCAATTAATTCTCTGGAAGACTCTCCCGATTTATTTCCAAACCAAACCCCCAGTGTGTAATCCTCCGTATACCCAAAGCACCAGGCATCATGATTATTGTTGGAAGTCCCCGTCTTCCAGGCAATCTCCTGTGACGTATAAGGTAAAGGCCTTTCCCTAAGAATGAGAGAAATCATCCGGCAGGTATCCGGTAAAAATACCTTTGGACAAAGAATTCTGGAATCAATCTCTCCTCTTTCCTCATATAGAAAAACAGGCTGAACCAATTCGCCGCTTCTGGCCAATGCCATGTAAGAGCGGGTGATATCAAAAAGTGTATGCCCCAGAGTTCCCAATGCCAAAGAGAGTCCCACTTCTCTCTCAGAATCCGTTTTATCCTTATAACGCGCTTCATTCCTTTTTTTATCGGCTCCATCCGATTTTTTTCCCTCTTTACTCGGCTTGGGATTTAAGCCCGCACGGATAAAAGCCTGTTGTACACGGGGAACCCCTAAGTGCTCCAGCAGACGGATAACCGGAGTATTGAGAGAATAAGAAAGAGCTTCAGCAGCTGTCACGCTCCCCGCAAAACTCCCATCATAATTCCCCGGCGCATAATTTCCATAACGAAGCGGCGCATCTTGCAATCGAGTGGCGGCAACAAGACTTCCGGCATCAATTCCTTCTGCGTAGATAAAAGGTTTTAGAGCGGAACCGGCACTGCGGACGGCCCGCGCTGCATCTACCTGCCCGGCTTCCGGATTATTAAAATCTATCGTCCCAATATAAGCCAAAACCTCCGCTGTTGAATTGGCGATCAGGACAGCGGCAGCATCTCTAACCCCCGGCAATTGAGATAATCTCGCTCGTAAAAGCTGCTGAATGCTCCGCTGAATCTCTTGATCAATGGTCAAGCGGATCCTGTAAGAAGAATCCCGCTCATCTAAATATCTGATCACATGTGACAACTCAGCAGCGGCAGAATACCGCTCAAATTCGGAAGGCAGAGAAAAATCTCTCAAACGCAAAGGCTCCTCTCTCAAAATACGCTTCGCCTCTTGTTCTGAAAAAAATCCGCGCCTGACCAGCATCTGCAGAATAATCCGCTGCCGCTCCCGAGCAGCATCATAATAACGATCCGGACGGAAGCGATTCGGCTTCTGGGGAATGCCGCAGAGGAAACTAGCCTCGGTCCAATTCAATTCCGAAGCCTTCAATCCAAAATAATACCGAGCTGCGGCTTCAATCCCATATATTTTCCCGCCGAAAGGGATTCGATTCAGGTATTCGGTCAAAATCTCCTCTTTAGAATGGAGCATCTCCATTTTACGGGCCAAGGCAGCCTGATGCCACTTGCGGCTCCAATCCCTCTTTTCCATCGGAAGCGTCATCCCTGCCAGCTGCATAGAAAGAGTGGAAGCGCCCGAAATAACCCTTCCCGCAAAGAGATTCTGAAAACAAGCTCGCAGCGCCGCCTTGTAATCGACTCCCGAATGCTGATAAAACCCCGAATCCTCTGCCGCCAACATTACCCGAATTACAGGCTCGGAAACCTCTTCGAGAGTAACTGGGAAGCGCCACTCATAATCATAAGTTCTCTCCAGCCAGAGTACCCTCCCCTCCCGATCAAGCCAAGTTCTGGTCGGAGTCCGATTCTGCAGCTCCAAAAGCGGATCCTCTACTAAATGGGGAGCCCTCACCCAGGCAATCCATAATCCGATTCCCGCCAGAATGAGGGTTATTCCGGCCAAAGTCATATAACGCTTATATCTATGCCTTGGCCGCCGATTAATCACTTTGAACTTAAACTTAATGTTTCTGTTATTTGATCACAAACGTCTCAGAAGAAGTATAGTGCCCTTCGATCTCGGGATTGTACATGGCCTCAGCTAACAAAGGAGGAACCGCATAGATCCCGCTGCTTACAGCTCTGGCCTGGTAGATAAAAACAGACTTACCTACACCAGTATGTCCCACTAAAATATAGCGATCATCCCGCTTTTCTATCCAAATAGTTTGCATCTTGTTCTCCTCATCGAAGCCCTGCAAAGCTGAAGGTATCCTCTTTGAGCGAGTTGCCAGAAACTCATCCTCTATCTCCAATCCGCCGGGCAATAGATCCGCAATAACAATAGTATTCTCCCTAACAGGGGAATCTATCTCCAGCTTTACATAAACCTTCTCTCCATGGAAAACCTCGTTGATCGGATTTCCTTCTTCATCCAAATACGTCTTGCGAACTTTCAGGATTCCTCCTGTTTTCTCCGGCTTCAGAGGGATTCCCGTGACAAACGTTTCCACCATAAGAACTCCACGAGAATTATTCTTTATCTTTTCTCCACCCGTAATATCCACCTGAACGGTTCCATTCTGGGAATCGAAAGACTGAGTAGATTGATCCGATCTTGTCATTAACGCAGAAAGTTTATCCGCCGGATATCTCTCTGCATAAGCGCTTAATCCCAGAGAAGCCCATGCGTTTGCCGAGGTTGTCCCCCATACATATCCATCTTCTTTGTCCCCATTCGAAATCAGATTCAGGGCAAGCCATGAGGCTATTTCATCCTCTTTTATATTGCTTTTCATCAAGATATAAAGAGTCATCCCCTTTAAAGCGTTTTCATTCATGAAATCAGAAAACAGATGTTCAGCCTTCCAGCATTTCTTCTTTAATGCCAACCTCATCCAATCGGCACCTTCACTGGCATAGCCGCCCTGTACCATAGCCGCCCCTGCCAAAAAGAGAGAATAGGGATCAGCCGTCTTAGTGGCAAAAATATTCCGAGCGTAGATATGAAAATCCGGATTTCTTGCTATAGCTAAAATATAGGCAGCATAGGCATTGTATTTAATCCCCACCTGAGGATCATTGGCAATCATGCGTAAATTGAACAAATAATTATTTCGACTGTTCTGATCGAGTGAAATCAGATTTTTTTGCTCAGCCTCAAAAATAAAATGCCAAGCGAAAAGACTTCCCTCGAGCCAATTTCTCGAATTCCCCGGCCACATCGCAAAGAAATCATCGGAAAGACGCATCGACAAAATCATCGCATAAGCTCCTCGAATTTTATCAAGCTGACGTTTTGCCGTCGCTTCATCCAGCAACCCTAATTTGACTAATGACGGAACCGAAATATAGGGGAATGCTCCGGAAACAGTCTGCTCTAAACATCCATAAGGATAGTTATTCAACCAATCCAGGGCGGACTGTATCCCAAGTGCCGGACTCGCCGAAAGTCTCGCTTTCATCTGCGGTTTGCCAATATAATTGTCCGTATCAACATCAATAGACATCTCCTCTGCCGGAGAAAGAATTCTTATCCGCTGCTGTGTTCGGGGCGCATTCACAGAACGTATGTTGATATAAGTATCACTGCTGATAACATCATCTCCCAATTTTAACTCTGCCTGAAGCAAAGCTGGCTCAAACTGCTCCTTAGCACGCACTGGCAAGGTTAAAGTTATCTGTTTGCCCATTCCTAAATCTTTTCCTGTAAAAAGTCCTGAATTCGGAATTACTTTTTCAAGAGAATCCGGTAAAACTACATTTAAAGTATAATCTTCTGCCGGAGAATCGTTATTAAAAATATTGAAACTCACTTCTGCGACATCTCCAGGAGCCATATAGCGGGGTGCGGATATTATTACCGAACCGCGTTCGCGTGTCAGAATGGTCTGTGCTTTGCTGCCGGCTCTCTCTTCGTTAGCCGCTACGGCGAAAATATCCATTGCTCCGACATGTTTTGGCAATTTCACCTTAAGAGTAACCTCTCCTGAACTATCCACTTTAACCGGCGGACAAATAACCCGTGCTGTATCCTTCTGCTTCAACTTCAAAAGCTTGGATTGCATATCGCCTCCAATCCGGCCTTCCGGCGTAATCTTTAAATTCGGGAAGATACTTCCATACATATCAGAGAACTCCATTCCACAACCAATCGGCCCATAAAAGAAACCGTAAATATCCGGTGTCTGATAATCGGTCAGTGAAATAACTCCTGAATCTACTCCATAAAGGAGCACTACTCCATCTTCTGAAGTTCCCTGGTTATCTGTCAGCTTCACTTTAACGGATATCTCCTCACCCGGTAAAGCCTTCTGAGGTAAATCCAAAGCTATATTCAACGCATGCTCTGTTGTTTGATCCACATTCAGACGGAGTAAGCCAAAACTGCGCCTATATGTTCCCTCTTTTTTCTCAACTACGGTACAAGCTGCGAAATAGGAAGAAGAATGCACATCAGCGGGAATTTCTATTTTAAGCTTATTCTCGCCTTTCTGAACAGGAAAACTCATCTGCTTATCAAATTGTTTTTCCCCCTGAACAACAAAGGCATCACCTTCTCCCAACGACTCAAAAACAACCTCCGCGGTCTCCCCCGGAAGGTACTTTTGACGATCCGTCTTAAAGTAAAGATTATTCGGACTAGAACTCCTTACCCCGCCTTCTCCCTGGTAGTGGTAGAAATTCATCCGAGTCCTATATTGGCTGCCAGAGCTGACAATGACATCATAACATCCATCTGGCAGATTATCCCATGAAATCGTCTGAATTTTATCTCCGATCACCGTACCCGATTTAAAAACAAAAGTCTTCTCTTTCTCCGGAAGAGGAATCAACCGCTGATTCCATTGATAAGAATAATTACCTGTTTGACCATCCCGTACAAACAGATATTCCCATTCCTTCTTAATCAGCTCAAATATGAGCGTGGTATCCTCTATCAGAACATTCTCCTCATCAAACTCCAGCGGCAGAAGCGTAAACTCCAAACTCTTTCTGCTTTGATCTATTTCCACCTCCTGATTGTTTTTTTGTTCGCGAACTCCAATAAACCAATCCGTAGGATAAACAAGCACCTCTCGTGAACCTGTCACTCCGCGCCCCCCCGGCTCGGAAACCGTAAATTCAGCACAGACTTCTACAGGTAGAAATGACTTGCCCCCCACCTTATTAAAACCGGGATAATTAATCACCACAGGTTCCGCATCCTTGTTCCCTCGATTGAACAATTCTATTCCGGAGTTAAATTCATCTCCGCATCCATAAGTCCAACTTGAATCCCAAAGAGAAAGCTTCTGCGCAGGAGCGGCCTTTACTCTATAAAAATAGCTTCCATCCTGGAGAGGCATCCCAAAATAATACTGAGAATCAAACTCAAAATTGAACGCTGTATCACTCTTTGCAGTTTCAATAGAAGATCCTGTAACCCTAATTCTATCAGGAATATAAGTCGCAACACGAATTCTTTCTGAACCACAGGAGCTCTTCATCCCGGCAGCTTGACACTCTACCTGATACATTCCCGTCAATGCCGTTGCCGGAATCGTGAACTCTGTCTGAGCCAAACCATATTCATCAGTTTTAAGAGCCGCCTCAGCAAACTTTTGCCGTTTAGGATCCCATACAACTAAACTCAGGGGAGCCTCCTTCATCGGCTTGCTTCCTTTGGGATCCGGCTGCCGCAAAAAAACTGAAACGTGAAATGTCTCTCCCGGCCGGCAGATTCCCCTTTCCATAAAAACAAACGCGCGAGGTTCATTCGGTTTTAAGACAATCGCCTCTGCCTGAATCGGATGAAAATCATTCAGGCGGAAATAGGATAAATCGTCCACAGTGCGAGCGAGAACCCCTACCGGATAATCTCCTTCCTTCCTCCATGAAGGCAAATAATCCATAACCACACAACCTGATTCATCCGTCTTTCCAGAAGAAACCAGCTGATTCTTATAACTTAAAAGCTTGATTTCAACTCCTGTTAAAGGCTTGTTTTCAGAAATAGATCTCGCAAAAACAACCGCTTTCCCACCAAAATCATCCAATGTAGTCTGAAGAGCGATATCCGTTATTATAAATCTGCGGATATCCCAGTTATACCAATAATCATCTTCCCCAATTATCTTAAGAGTAACTTTATAACAACCCGCTTCCCGTTTGCCCAATAATTTCTCTAAATCCAACTCATGCAAAACAATTTTATTCTCAGGATCATGCAAAGTCAGCACCTCGTTATAAAGCTCTGTCATCTTATCGTCATAGATATTCTCAAAATAAGGATTCAGATTGTTATCATATGCCTTCTCGATTATCACCTGTATTTGTTCACAATTTCTGGCCTGATATGGAAGAACCAATTTCTCCCCTCTCAGGGGCAAAAACTCACCCTCTGTCACAAATCCAAGTTTTGTCCCCAATTTCACATAAGGAATTTCCGGAGAAACAATCAGAGTTTTTTTCAATTTCCTCCCCACAGTATCTTTCAATCCCTGTTCCACTTTCAGTTGATAAACTTGTCCTGGCTGAAAACTTCCTTTCACAATTAATACATTCTCCAGAACCTCAATCTGAAACGGAATTTCAGGATCTACGGTTAGCTTAACGCTCTCTTTATCCAAAATTCCTGATAAAAAAATGAGCTTTATCTCCTCATTATTTGGGATAAAGTGGTCTAACTGTATCTCTTGATTATTTTGCTCCAAAACTCCATCTTTTGCTGTTTTATCCACAGACACTGTATTCCCAAACGGGAGCAAATAAGACTCTATTGGATTTATATCCGCAGCGGCTACAACTTGCCCAGATAAAAAGCCTATCCCCATTAAAACAATGGTTGTCCCTATCAACACACTGAATCTATTTCTCAACATAATCTCTTCTTTCTGTCGCAGGAAGAATAATCTTCAGATATTTTACGTCAAAACACCTTAGATTATTCATATCTAATCCCATGTTATTAAAATATTTTTATAAGTTTTTCTTTCGAAAAAATCAAACTATCAACAAAGAACTTTTTTAAGATAACGCCCCGTAAGACTATTCCTACAATCTGCTATCTGCTCTGGAGTTCCCACGGCCACAATCTCCCCCCCTCGACTTCCACCTTCGGGCCCCAGATCGATCACCCAATCAGCGCACTTGATTACATCCAAATTATGTTCAATGATAATCAAAGTGTTCCCAGCATCCCGAAGCTTGAAAAGTGTTTCCAAAAGCCGCGCCACATCATGGAAATGAAGCCCCGTAGTAGGTTCATCCAAAATATAAAGTGTCTTGCCTGTTGACTTACGTTTGAGCTCGGAAGCTAATTTAATTCGCTGCGCCTCTCCTCCGCTCAAAGTCGTAGCGCTCTGCCCCAATGTCAAATATCCTAGACCTACATTTGATAAAGTCAGGCAAGTTTGATAAATAGAAGGAACTGCTCTGAAGAAATCCACAGCCTCATCTACTGTTAAATTTAAAATTTCCGCAATATTTTTTCCTCGATAAGTCACCTCCAATGTCTCTCGATTATAACGCCTGCCCCCACAAGACTCACAAGGAACATAAACCGGAGGTAAAAACTGCATCTCTATGCGAATCATGCCATCGCCTTTACACTTCTCACATCGTCCTCCACGCACATTAAAACTGAAACGATTGGCCTTATAACCACGAACTTTCGAAGCAGGCAATTTGGCAAATAGATTGCGTATATCATCAAACATACCTGTATAAGTAGCCGGATTGCTCCTGGGAGTTCGGCCTATTGGCTCCTGATCCACTACTACTACTTTATTGAAATGCTCAGTCCCTCTAATTCCCCTGCATTTGCCCGGTTGCTCTTTTGCTCCATACCAATCGCGAGCCAACTGCTTTCGTAAAATATCATCTACAAGAGTACTCTTACCGGAGCCGCTTACCCCTGTTACGCAAACCATCAATCCTACCGGAAAGCGAGCATCTACATTCTTTAAATTATTCTCCTCTGCACCCAATATCTCCAACCAACCTCGATTATTATCCGGCTCCATTCTCTTGGTTGGAACACTGATTTTCAATTCTCCGTTCAAGTATCTCCCTGTCAAAGAATTTGGATTATGAGAAACATCTATAGGTGTTCCCATCGCAACAATTCTTCCCCCTTGAACTCCGGCTCCCGGGCCAATATCTACTACATAATCTGCGCTTCGGATCGTTTCTTCGTCATGTTCAACTACTATAACCGTATTTCCCTGATCACGCAGGCGCTTCAGAGTTTCAAGCAATCGATCGTTATCCCTCTGATGCAAACCGATGCTCGGCTCATCCAAAATATAGAGGACACCCATTAAACCTGCACCAAGCTGCGAAGCTAACCGAATACGCTGAGCCTCTCCTCCGCTTAAAGTACCGCTCTCTCGATTCAAATTTAAATAGCCAACTCCCACATTCTGAAGGAAAAAGAGCCGCTGTCTCACTTCACGCAACAATTCATTAACTATCCGTGATTTAAAATCCGACAAACGCAGCTTTTGAAAAAACAGACAAGCCTCTTCTATAGTCATTTGGCAAATATCCATGATTGAAACTCCCGGGACCTGAGGCATCAGTCGACGAGATGCCTTCCCAGGGAGAGTTACAGCCAAAATCTCCGGTCTGAGGCGAGCTCCATGGCAAGCATCGCATTCCACAAGAACCATAAAGCTCTTTAAGCGAGAACGAGTGGTATCGCTCTCTGTTTCCCCATAAATCCTTGTCAAATTCGGCAAAATCCCTTCAAACTTATTTTGTAAAGCACTTTTTTTACCTTTAGTATAAACAGAATAAGAAATCTCTTCATCTCCACTGCCATAAAGCAAAACCCGTCTAAAATCCTCCGGAAGTTCTTTCCACGGGACGTCCATTGGCTGTTTATAATGAGCAGCAACCCCTTTAAGCAACGCTTTATAATAGGTAATCATCCGTTTACCTAAACGACGCCAAGGCAAAACCGCTCCATCCTCCAATGATTTTTCAGGATTGATAATCAACTCTTCAGCAAACACCGATTTTTTCCCCAATCCAAAACAAACAGGACATGCTCCTTGGGGAGAATTAAAAGAAAAATGGCGTGGCTGAGGTAAATCATAAATATCACCTGTATCTGGATTGAGAAGTTTTGTGGAAAACTTGCATTCATGCCACTTTTTAGACTCTCCTGCAAACGCCACTTCATAAAGAACGACTACACTACCCTCTCCCCAACGTAGTGCCGTTTCCAAAGAATCCGCTAATCTCATTCGCGACATTTTGGAATTCAGGACTAAACGATCCACAACAACATCTATTGAATGTTTCTCCTTAGGACTGAGACGGATTTTTTGATTTGGATTTAACTCTTTTATCACTCCATCCACACGCACTCGGATAAATCCCTCTCTCAATAACCTCTCAAAAACATCTAAAAATTCCCCCTTCTCCTCACTCACCATTGGTGCCAGCAATACCAGACGAGTTCCCTCTGGCCAACTTAAAATTGTATCAGCTATTTCATCTAAAGTTTGATGAGTAATTTCTCTGCCAGAAAGAACTGAATGAGGTGTTCCAGCATGAGCAAAAAGCAAGCGTAAATAATCAAATATCTCTGTAGTCGTAGCTATAATGGAACGAGGATTCCCAGAAGCCCCTCGCTGATCTATCGCAATAGCCGGTGAGAGCCCCTCTATAAAATCCACATCGGGTTTCTCCATCTGATCTAGAAACTGCCTTGCGTAAACCGAAAGCGATTCCACATAACGCCTCTGTCCCTCCGCATAAATTGTATCAAAAGCCAAAGAAGACTTTCCGGAACCGCTGGGACCGGTAATTACTACCAATTGATCACGAGGAATTTGTAAACTAATATTCTGTAAATTATGCTGACGCGCTCCAGATATTTTAATAAAAGCACTCATACAAACCTATCCAGTAAAAAGCAGTTATTCCCTATATTTTTATAATGCTTTCAATGATAAATCGTCCAAAGAGTTCTCTCTTTAAACAGAAACAACTCGTGCCGATTAACAGCACGAGTTGTAATTGAAAATAAAGTATAATGAGATAAAGACTATCGCAATAAACAAACTAGGCAGCTGGAGTCGATGTACTGGAAAGACGCAGACTCAAACGAGACTTTTTGCGATCTGCTTTCGCCCAGTGAATAACCCCTTTCTTAGCAGCCTTATCCAGAGCAGAAATAACTTCGCTCAATGCTGTTTTGGCTTCCTCTGAATTTCCTGCCTTAACACAAGCTAAAAACTTCTTCTCACGGGTTTTCAAAATTGATTTCACCCGTCTATTTACCAACTGCTTACGAGCACTATTACGAACTCTGCGCTCCGCTGACTTTTTATTCGGCATATCCTTTTCTAATAATAAAGCCCTTTATTTGGGCCTAAAAAACCGCCTTTATCTTAATAAGAGCTTCCCTCTTTGTCAACTAATTAAATAGAGACGGTACTAAAAAAATACTGAGTTTGTCACGATTTCTCATGAACAACTCTCATGTAATCATTTAAAATAAATTTCTCTGCCTTACTAGTATTCCCCTTAAAAACTATTCACATATCTGGAGGCGAGGACCGGATTCGAACCGGTGAATAAAGCTTTTGCAGAGCTCTGCCTTACCACTTGGCTACCCCGCCCTTAGGAAACACCCAACAGGCGCTCACACTTTATAGCAAAACTCCAATTTGGTTACAAGATTCTTTTCTATATTTTTATTAAAAACAGCAAAATTTATATTCTATCTTCGTTGAATAGATAAAAGACAGACCGCGTAAACGTTTTCCACAGAATTAACTATCCATCTCGCGGTCTGTTTTCCCTCGCTCATGAAAAGGCTTTATAATTCCTTAATGTTTATGACAATGATCTTCTTTCTCCTGAGTGTTCTTGCTGGAAAAACACTCCCGAAAAGAAGTCAAAGTCAGCTTTCCATGATGAATTCCTTTGCAAGAAAGCACTCTCTCTGCAATAGAACGAATGATATCAGCCTGGCCTCTGACAATTAAAACCTCTAAACAATAATTTAAATCCAGATGAACATGACTGGTTGTAATAATACATTCCCGCAAATCATGTTGGATTCGCGTCAACTCCATTTGAACCGCTGAATTGTGATGGTCATAAACAATTGTAATAGTTCCTGCCATTTCCTGAGTTCCTCGTTGGCTTTGATGTTCCACCAATTGATTTCGAATCATTTCTGAGATCAATTGAGAACGATTCTCTCTGCCTTTCTCCTTCATCATTGCATCTAATTGCTCTAGGAGCTTAGGTGGCAGAGAAATACTAAAACGAACAGCAGGTTCTTTTTTCAGCTTCACGATAGGATCCATCATCACATTCTAGTATATCGAGGCCCATCCCCACCTTGAGGAAGAGTCCATTCAATATTCTGCAGCGGATCTTTAATTTGGCAAGTCTTACAATGGAGACAATTAGAAAAATCAACGTGGATATGATTATCATTCTCCAAAGCATAAACTCGAGCCGGACAGAATAAGAGACAAGGGGCTCCATATTTAGGCAAGCACTCCTGGATACACCGATTTGAATCTATAATGTGAATATGACAAGGTTGATCCTCCTCATGTTTTGTTCCAGAAAGGAAAACATCTGTTAAACGGTCCATTGAAAGAGGAGAAATCGGAATATCCCAGTCATCTGTAGAAGACTCCAGCAATGTTTTCATTCCTTCATGATCTCTCTTGATTGGGACCTGCCAAAATGGGAAAGCCCCATAAGTCGACCATGCGAATCCAGCACTCATAACTCCAGCCATAATTCCCTTGGAAAAACTGGCTCGAACATTACGCACTCTCTTAATTTGCTGCCATCCGGAGGTATTCTTCAACCGCTCTTCATAGTGTTTAAGCTCATTCTTAGAAAAATCCTCTTTCAGCCAGCACTCAGCCAGCGTTTCACCAGCCACTCTGCCAGACATCATTGCGATGTGAACTCCTTTAATGCGAAGCGAATCTACCAATCCAGCACCGTCTCCAACAATTAACAAACCGTCATTATAGACCTCGGGAACTGCATAAAATCCTCCTTCGGGAATCATTTTTGCACCATATGCGACAGCTTTTCCTCCCTTAATATATTCCTCTACCACAGGATGAGCCTTATATTTTCGGAAGAGTTTATGAGGATTAGCTGTAGCACTTGTATAATCCAATCCATAAACAAAACCAACCATCACTTGATTAGGAGCTACCTGATACACAAATCCTCCCCCATATGTATGCATATCAGAAGGATATCCAAATGTATGCATAATTTCACCAACACGATCAGGATGGGGAGCAACTTCAATCACTTCTTTAATACCTACAGCAAAGCTTTGACGGCGCATTCCAAACATATTCTTTTGAGCCAAAACTCTTTTGGTCAATACGCCGGCAGGGCCTTCTCCCAACACTACCGTTTTAGCAAGAATAGTTTCGCTCTCCAAATAATTGGATTTTTTCTCTCTGTTCTTATTAAGCCCCTTAGGACCAGTTCGAGCTCCAATAATGCGACCATTTTCATCTTCTATCAACTCTGTAGCAGCAAAACCAGTGTATATTTCAGCTCCTTCCTGCTCACAAAGATTCGCCAAATAGATGACAAACTTTGTCAATGACCCCACTGGAAAACCTTCCGTATGCATCATTCGCGGCATCCAAGGAATCGGCATGCTGCTATGCTCGGTCAGCATCTGGAAAGATTCTTTCTTTACCTTAGTCGGTATTGGTATTTTTTCAATTTCTTCAGGAGTTAATACTCCCTCAAAACCGGAAGGATCAATTACGGCTCCAGAAAGAATATGGCTACCAATATTTCTTCCCTTCTCCAGGATAATTACCCGAGGAAGCTTTTCTGCCCCCTTAGCTTTCAGTCTGCGCAGCAATACCAATGCTGTTGACAATGAAGCTACACCGGCACCAATACAAAGTACATCCGTCTCTATAACGTTTTTTTCTGACATCTTCTTCTATCCTTTTATTTGATACTTTCTGTCGATTTTGCTTTCTTTATGGCTTCTATTAAAGCAGGAAGCACCTCCATAACATCTCCAACAATACCAAGATTAGCAGATTCGAAGATAGGGGCTCGCTCATCTCTATTTACCGCAATAATATAATCAGCTCCAGCTATACCAGCTAAATGCTGAATCGCTCCTGATATTCCAAAGGCCAAATAAATCTTGGGAGCAACCGTTTTTCCTGTCTGCCCCACTTGGCGTGATACTGAAACCCATCCTGCATCTACACATGGACGAGAAGCTCCTATTGAACCTCCCAACAAACAAGCTAGTTCTTCTAAAAGCCGAAAATTCTCAGCTTTCATCATACCACGTCCGCCGGCTACTATAATTTCAGCCTCTGCAATATCATCTTCTTCATCTTCTTTGCGGATAGTTTTAAGAACCTCCATTTGTCGGGCAACTATTTTAAGCTTCTCCAAAAGGATCTCTCCCGTATGAGGCATCGCAATCTCTTGACGCCGAAAAACCCCTGGGCGCACCGTGGACATTTGAGGTCTATGATTTGGAGTCATGATTGTCGCCATGATATTTCCACCAAAAGCGGGACGAGTCTGATGAAGTAAAAATGTTTTGGGGTCTATTGCCAAATTCGTACAATCCGCAGTTAAACCTGTCTGTAAGCGAACTGCTGCACGTGCTATAAAACTACGTCCAATAGCCGTTGCTCCGGCTAATATTGTTTCAGGTTTATATTTAGATACGAGTTGATAAAGAGCATCTGTATAGGGGCCAGCCTCATAAATTTCCAAATTAGGATCATCAACAATATAAACTTTATCAGCACCACTATCAATCAGCTGTTTAGCTAAATCCTCGATTTTATAGCCTAACAAAACAGCACAAAGTTCACAATTTCTATCATTGGCCAACTTACGCCCTGTCGTCAAAAGCTCAAAAACAACATTATGGATTTTACCATGACGCTGTTCTGCAAACACCCAGATATTCTTATAATCCTCTAAATGGGCATCCGCTTTTTTTTCTCTCTCACGGGCCGTAATAGCATGAAAAGGACAAGCTTCTACACAAGCTCCGCAAGCCCGACAATCTCCGGTGAGAACCGCCTTCTTACCTACCATCTCAAGGGCGCCAAAAGGACATCCCTTTACACATTTTTTACAACCTTTACACTTATCAACATCAATAATGATAGGAGCATCCATAATTATTTCCAAACTCCTTTCTTTTTAATTACATTAATAATGGACTGTAAAGCCTTATCTTTATCTTTTTTCCACTCACATTTCATATCACAACCTCGAACTGGTGGCGAAAAAATCTTCACAACTTTGGTTGGTGAACCATTCAATCCTAATCGACTAGGCTCTGCACCAGTGTCAGCAGCCACCCACTTAGTAATAGAAGCTTTTCGAGCCCTGATATATCCACTTAGTGAGGCAAACCGGGGTGCTGGGGCTTCCTTTAAAACCGTCATCACACAAGGTAAATCTCCTTCTAATAGATCAGTTCCATCTTCATGTGATGTTTCTGCCCTAAACCGATTATTATTAATCTCTAACGATTTTACATTGCAGAGCAATGTCATTCCAAGATATTCTGCTACTCCGGGCCCAACCTGGGCTGTATCTCCATCTATCGCTTGTTTTCCAAAAAGAATCAAATCTGGATGAGAATCCAGTTTTTTAATAGCCTGCGATATCGTATATGAAGTTGCCAAAGTATCTGCACCAGCAAAGGCTCTATCTGTAAGTAAAATACCTTCATCTGCACCTCTCGCCAATGCCTCTCTCAAAATAACATCTGCTTGAGGAGGTCCCATTGTAATTGCCGATACTTTTGCTCCATGAGAATCCTTCATTAACAAAGCCAACTCTAATGCATACTCATCAAATGGATTAACAATACTCTCAACTCCATCTCTCATCAGAGTGTTGGTCTCTGGATTAATTTTCACATTGGCCGTATCCGGCACTTGCTTTATACAAACAATAACATGCATGATCTCAACCTAAAAAAACATCTGTCATCTTCAAAATTGAGGATGAACTTAGTTTTCATTCAATAATTCATTATTACTTTTACTTGATTTAAATCTAAAAAAGAGATTTCTCTATTAATTGAGAATCTCTTTTAATTCATCACTTCCTTTTTTACAGGACAGTATTTTTCCCATTCTTCCTTTGTAACTTTTTCTCTTTTAGAAAGAAAAATAAATTCACCCTTCTTATTTCCTATAACTATATCGGGAGAAGAATCTCCATTAAGATCTTCAATTGTTATCTGCGTTCCTACACCCGAATCATCATCTATTAAAAAAGGAATAAAATCGATTGTACCATCTTTATTCCTGACTTTCTTAAACCAATATAACACCGCTGGAGCATCAGAATCCGGATCAATAGGGGGACGATGTGCCCACCAACGTTTCCCAGTCACAATATCCTCTAAGCCATCCCCATCTATATCTACTAATGCTAAAGCATGTGCTTGAGAAAACTTTACTCCATAAGGACTATCACTCTCCTTCTCTCCAGTCAAAATATGCTTGATAAAATCAATCTTTCCTTCAGAACGAGTTTGTTCCCACCAAACTAAACCATATTTATGGGGATGCCATACTGTAATTATATCATTAAGACCGTCTTCATTAACATCAGTTACTATCATCTGTGCCCCCCCATCTGTAAAATGAAAGCGATGAAATTTCCAAGCTGTTCCTTTGTCTAAAGTCTCAGGCTGTTCCCACCATCCCATGGATTCCACAAAATCTTTCCTCCCGTCACCATTAATATCCCCTACTCCTAACCCATGAGTATAGATAAAGAAAGCCCCTTTGGCCGTAGAAATTTTATGAAATTTCCATTCCTTATAAGGATTCTCCCAATCAATTTCAGCATACCCCAGATATCCGTCTGTATTAAAAAGCAGCTCAGGGCGTTCATCTCCAACTACCGTATCCAATCCAGGAGATTCATTTCCAACCCAAGGAACAACCTCTATTCTTTTCCAATGTCCTTCTTTTCCCTTTGGATTCTCATACCAGGCAGCCGGCTTACCAGGAATATCTATCGCTAAAATATCGTCCCAACCATCTCCGTTAATATCTTTTCCATAAAGATAAAAGGTCTCAGAATACTCTGCCGGATCAAACTCTTTAATCGGTCGATACTCATGCTTCCGTTTAAAGTCAGGACCTTCATACCACTGAGCCCCAATTACAACATCCTTATACCCATCCCGATTAAAATCACCTACTCCAGCTCCTTCAGAATAAAACTTATTCGATAAAGTAATTTTTTCAAAAAAAACACGATTATAAACAGTAGAGTCAGAATCGTTTTTTTCAGACTCACTCGCAATTGCGTCTATAGAATTAGATATTAAACTTCCACAACAGAATAAAAATCCAAATATTTTTAATTTTAACATAATATCATTCTTCTTTTACTATATCGGTTCACTTACTATCGGTCTATCACTTTTAATAAACACCCAGCAAATAGCCCCTAAAAAATAGATACCAGCTGATATACAAATAATTATAGGCCATTTAAATCCAAGACCACCTAACATGCAACCTGTTAAAACAGGCATTGCCACATTGGCAAGTTGTCCTACCATATTCATACTTCCAGAAACAGTACCACAAAACTTACCCCCTAAATCTGAACAAGCGCTCCAACTAGGGGGCATGACTAAATCATTACAAAAACTGGAACATCCCATCGCAATCATAGCTAAAACAGGACTTGCAATAAATGCCGAAGCTGCCAAAAAACCAGAAGCGCCTATAAATCCAACAATTCCCATGTATCGCCTAGCATGACTTGCTACTCCAATTTGACGAATTAAATATGCTAATAAATAGCCACAAACTAAAGAACCAATTCCACCAAAAAATAGAGGAAATCCAGATAAAAAAGCACCTTTCTCCAAAGTTGTCCCACGATAATCTATTAAATAAGTCGGTAGCCATGTAATATAAAAACAAGCTCCGTAATTAAGACAAAAAAATTGCACCCAAAGCAACACAACATCGCGATTGATTAAAAGTTTTTTCAGAGGAACAGTCTCATGCACTTCTAACTCAACCTTTTTAGGAAGCAATTCTAATTCCTGAGAAGATATCTTGGGATGATCCGCTGGATTATCTTTATACCAAAAATAAAAACTAAATGCCCATACTATCCCCAATAATCCAAAGGTAAGAAAGGCAACTCTCCACGAATACCAACTAATAAATAACGCTACTAATAACGGTGTAAAAGCACCTCCCCAGCGTGCAGCCAACCACATCCATCCTTGAGCTGTCACTCTTTCTGATTTCGGCAGCCATACTGCAAACATTCTTGTCATGTTGGGGAAAGCTCCAGCCTCACCAGCTCCGAACATAAAACGTGTAATCAACATTATAATATAAGTTCGGGCACAGCCAGTTAACATCGTAAAAATAGACCACCACAAGACTATCCTCATGAGGACTTTTCGAACACCAAAACGATCTCCTAGCCAACCTGTCGGAATTTCAAACAACCCATAAGCCAAGGCAAATGCCGAAAAAAGAAGTCCTTTTTGTGTATCCGAAAGGGAAAACTCATTCTGTATTTCTGGAGCAGCCAAAGACATACAGACTCTATCGATGTAAGTAATAACAGCCAGAGTCATAGCAAAAAAAATCACTCCATAACGGACATGAGTCTTTTTCTGATTACTGGGAATAACACTCTTGCCAAATTCTATTACCATACATCTTTTTTATTCTACTAGAATAACTTAAAAAATCAAACAACTTTCAACTTATCCAGCCTCTTTCATCATTTTAATTGGAGATCTATTTTTGTGCAGGCAAATAAAAATCAAAATTCTCCCTCTCACATTCCAATGTCCCATTTTTTAAGCGAAGCTCTCCAACCTGAATTGAAGAACGTCGTATACTATAAGGATAGACTCCATTTTCATCCATACTGCCAGATGAATGAGTTTCACGTCCCGGGTGAGTAAAATAAATCACATAAGCTCTTTTGTTTTTACCCTCTCTATCTTCTACTACTACTACATCACCATGCGCTCCCGATGGAGTATCGTCTGTGCGAGAAGTCGCTTTGTCCAAAATCAACCCCTGTTTTTCCCAGGTAATACAATCATTCGAACGATAAACTCTCATGCCTTGCCATTCATCCGTTACCATCCAATAATACCCCCCAAAACGAAAAGCCTTTGGCCCCTCATGTCCTCTTCCTCCAATAGCAGGTTGATCATTCGTTTTCCACTCCATTAAATCACGGCTTTCAGCTTTCATTGTTACACTCCCCCTATTCTCATCCTTGTACCACAACCACCAATTTCCATCTGGCATCTGAAGCAGAGTTGCATCTATTACACTCGTAGATGAAATCGGAAGAAAATTCTCAAACTTCCAATCCCATAAATTCGAAGAAGTATAATGAGCTAAACGTTTATTTCCTCCCCAATGTGAATAAGCTCCCTGTATATAAGCCACAAAAAGATGATATTTTCCTTGGTAATAAACTACATCGGGCGCCCAAAATGTATTTCTTCCCGGCTCTATAGCTAAATCTAATTCTCCCCTATAAACCCATGTTTTACCGTTATCTCTCGATGAAGCTACTCCAATATTACATCCATAACAATATGACACATCCGGAGCATCCGCATTCGCTCGCCTGGCAGTATAAAGCATCCACCAAGATTCTTCTTCATGATTCCAAATCAACACAGGATCCGCCGCCCCATCATATATTGGATCTCTGAAAAGAGGAGCAGGAGCAATTGTTTTTTGTTCATCGGCAGCATTAGCAAGCAAGCAAAATTCATCTGTTGCTTGAAAGGCAATCGCCAAAACAAAAAACAAACCTAAAGTCTGCAAACATTTTCTCATATATTTATCTCATCTGATCTCTAATATATTTCCACCCAAAAATATAGACAGGAGAGTTTACACATTTTCAAAATAAAATAAAACATAATTTTTATACACTCATTTTAAATCTTCTCTCCAATCCATCAATACCATCAGAACAGAATTGACTTATTGATTTTTTTGAGGATAAACTGAGAAAGTTGTCGGCGATATGATCGGCTATTTATTTAAAAAAATATTTGGGACTAAAAATGATCGCGAAGTAAAAAAACTTCGCGTTTTAGTTAATAAAATCAATGCTATCGAGAAAGATCTGCAATCTCTTCCGGACGAAGCACTGCGTGAAAAAACAGCTCATTGGAAAGCCTCTATCTCCGCAATCGAGGACTATGATCAACGCGCACAAGCTCTTGATGATGTTCTTCCTGAAGCTTTTGCGGTAGTCAAAAACGCTTGCCGTAGGCTGGTTGGACGAGAAATTGATGTCCGTGGCCAAAAAATCATCTGGGATATGATTCCTTTTGACGTCCAGTTGATAGGAGGTATTGCACTTCATAAAGGGATGATTTCAGAAATGGCCACGGGTGAAGGTAAAACTCTTGTTGCTACACTTCCTCTTTATCTCAATGCTCTCAGTGGTCGTGGCGCTCATCTTGTTACCGTCAACGACTATCTGGCACAACGCGACAGTGAATGGATGGGAACTATTTTCCGTTTTCTTGGCCTTACAGTAGGCTGTATTCTTCACGATCAATCCCCTCTAGAACGAAAAGAACAATATGCCTGTGATATCACTTACGGAACCAATGCTGAATATGGATTCGACTACTTAAGAGATAACGGCATGGCTACTACTGCCGCGGAACAAGTTCAGCGCGGTCACAATTTCGCCATTGTTGATGAAGTAGATTCTATCTTAATTGATGAAGCTCGTGTTCCTCTTATCATCAGCGGCCCATCTGTTGTTGCTTTTGATAACAACCTCTATGTACAATTTAAACCTAGAATTGCTGGTCTTGTTGAATTACAACGCCGCCATTGTGCAGGGTATCTTGAAGAAGTTAAAAAACTCTCTAAAGAATTAGAAAAAGAGAAAGCAAAAGATCCCCGCTCAGAAAAAGTCGGAGAACTTAAGCAAGAAATTGGGATTCTTCTCTATCGAACTAAAATTGGTGCACCCAAGATGCCTGCCTTCTTGGCAATGATGGAGGATCCCGACAACCTCCGCTTAGTCAATGATACAGAACTGGAGCTTCATTCCGATCAAACTAAACGCGCTCTCTATGCTCAAAAAGAAGAGCTATATTTTGCTGTAGATGAAAAGGGGCATGACGCAGATCTAACTGAAAAAGGAAGAAACTATCTTCAGCCAAACGATCCCGAAGCCTTCGTTCTTCCAGATACCATCACGGCTTTCCATGATATCGACATCAATCCGGCATATGATCCAGCTAAAAAGATGGAACTCAAAAATGCCATTCAGCAAGAATTTGAAGCTAAATCAGCCCAAATTCATGTTATTTCGCAGCTTTTAAAAGCTTATTGTCTCTTCCTTAAAGATGTCCAATATGTTGTCCAAAACAACAAAGTCATTATTGTGGATGAGCACACTGGACGACTCATGAGTGGCCGCCGCTGGAGTGATGGTCTACATCAAGCTGTTGAAGCTAAAGAAGGAGTTGAAATCGAAAGAGAAACACAAACTCTTGCTACCATCACTATTCAGAACTATTTCCGCCTTTACAAAAAACTAGCTGGCATGACTGGTACAGCCGAAACGGAAGCAAATGAATTTTTCGACATCTATAAGCTTAAAGTCCTAGTAATTCCCACTAATAAAACCGTTGCCCGCAAAGATGCCAATGATTCGGTATACAAGACTCAACGTGAAAAATATAACGCCGTTGTTAAAGAAATACAGGAAATGCATCGGATGGGCAGACCTATCCTTGTTGGGACTCGTTCTGTGGAAAGCAGTGAATTGCTATCCCATATGTTGAGAAAAGAAAATATCCCTCATAGTGTACTTAACGCCAAACATCATCAACAAGAAGCGGAAATCGTCGCTCGAGCTGGCCAACGTGGCTCCGTAACTATTGCCACTAATATGGCGGGTCGTGGAACAGACATCAAACTAGGAGAGGGAGTATCAGAACTTGGTGGACTTCATGTTATTGGTACTGAACGACATGAATCAAGACGTATTGATCGTCAGCTGCGTGGACGTTGTGCACGTCAAGGCGATCCAGGCTCATCTCATTTCTTCATTTCTTTAGAAGATGATGTAATGCGTCTTTTCGGTTCTGATCGTATTATCAAGGTTATGGAAAGAGTCGGATTAGAAGAAGGCCAAGAATTAACTCATCCTCTTCTGAGCAGATCTATCCAAACAGCACAAAAGAGAGTTGAGCAGCATCACTATCAAATTCGTAAGCGCACCTTGGAATACGACGACGTAATGAATAAACAACGCGAAGTCGTTTATGGTTTCCGTAATGAAATTATTCGAGCTGATGATGTTCAGGATCGTTTACTTGATGTAATGGAGGAAGTTGTCCTCCAGAAAGTAGCCAATTGCAGTCTTCCAGATCAGGAGATTGATGCTTGGAACACTAAAGAACTTCTCAATTGGGTCAATCTTCATTTTCCACTCTCAATGACTCAGGAAAAATTGATAGAAGTTGCAACAGGTGCTTCTGAAAAACCAATTAAAGAATCTATCTATGGAGATCTAAATCCTCAGCAGTTTGCAGTTGCAGCATATTTGGTTAACGAAATTCGCGACGCATATCTTCTCAAAGCCAGCTTTGAAAATCCTGTCGCACTTAAGAGCGTAGAGCGTTATACCATTCTCAGCGCCATTGACCGATTATGGCAAGAGCATCTTTATCATATGGATCATCTGCGCAATGCTATTTCTCTAAGAGCCTACGGACAACGTGATCCACTCTTGGAATATAAGGCAGAAGCATATAAAACATTTGATGAACTTATGATGAATATCAAAACTCAAATTTGCCATAACATCTTCCGCAGTGCCTCAAGTCTAATGGCTTTCCAACAATTCCTCCAAAATCTTTCCAAGGCCAAAATGATTCATTCTCCTGAAGGTGGAAACGAACCTCTTGATTCCGAATCTCAGAACCAAGCGTCTGTTTCTAAACCTAAGCCATTTCGTCGTCATCCTCATGTAGGGAGAAACGATCCTTGCCCATGTGGTAGCGGGAAAAAATTTAAGCATTGCTGCGGTATTCTCAGTCACAGCAGTAATACTAAAAAAGAAGAGAACAACTAAATTTAATTTCAGGTTCAGTTTTTTATAAAAACAGCTCCTATAAAACTTAAAGTTTTTCCAGGAGCTGTTTTATGTTTTATTATCACTTCTATCGGCTAAGCAATATCTTTAAAAATTCATGTTTTCCTTCTAGTGGAAGAAATCCATTAAAAAATCGTAACCATAGGATAAAATAAAACTCTTTTTAAGAATCGCTGCTCAAAATTCTATACTAATGATCATTCGAGTATAAAATTTGAAAAACTCTGCATTTTTCTTGAAACAAGAAATAACCACTTAGAAACCATAAAGTTAATAAATAAAAAAGATATACTGACTTTCGATTTCCGTTTACAATATTTTAGTCGCATATAGAGGTTTCACTCCCAAATAACAACAATCCTCTTTTACATTTGAATATGTAAAACCAAAAGGCATAGCTGCTGCTTTTAATTAATCAAAAGTATAACAATAATTCTCTTCGGCAACAGAATGTAAAAAGACACTACTTTATAAAACATGATGTCAATTCAATATAAATAGTTCATCTGACTTCGAACTTTTCTAATCCATATATCTTTTCTTTCAAACACATCTATTTAGCAATGAGATATATTTATAATATTTCAATATAGATCTATTTGAGATATTGTAAATATTATCCAACCTTGAAGCATCCTTTCGAGGCATCTTTAAGTTTCAGCTTTTAATTGAATCTTCAAATATTGATCCAAAACAACTAACAAAATTCTGATAAAAATGCCATTTCAACTTGAAAACCATATTGAACTCATATATACTTTTTCATCTGTCTTAGAGCAGAAGTTGATATGGCATCTAATTCAAATTCTAAAGCAAAGAAGAGCACTAAATCCACTACCTCTAAAAAAGCTCAATCTTCTGGGAAAAAAGATAAAGTTCTAGAGAAAAAGGAGACGCTCCATCTGGAAAAAGCAGTTAAGAAAAAGGAAACTGCTTTGGCTAAAGACAAGAAGTCGTTTTTATCGGATACAACTAATATTACATCGGCAACAGCTAAAACAAAAAAACAATCCTCTGCTGTAGAAGATTCTGCTTCAAATAAATTAAAAACAGATAAATCTTCAATATCCGATGCTGTTGCATCCAAAAAAGAGAAAACTCCATCTTCAGAAAAGAAAAAAAATAAGAGACCATCCACAAAAAAAGAAAACTCTAAAAATGTCAAGCTATCACCAGCAGAGAAAACTTCTGAGATAGGAGATTCCTATTCCGATTCAAGAGAGATTCCTCTTCTCTTAAAAGAAAAAATAGGACAACTCATCAAAATATATCAGGAAAATAAATATCTAAGCTATGACGACATCATTGATGCCTTACCTGATGGAACTCCCGATGAGTTAGATCTAGTTTCTTCGGAGCTGCACAAACGAGGGATAGAGTTAGAAGTCTCTGAACCTCTTAATGAGAAGAATGATCAGGATCTGGAAGATGAAAAATTAAAGGCAGACCAAGATATTCTCGACGATCCCGTTCGTATGTACCTCAAACAGATGGGACAAGTTCCATTACTTAATCGCGATCAAGAGGTTGACATCAGCAAACGAATTGAAGATGCAGAAACAGAAGTTCGTGAAATTATTTATAACATGGGCTTCACGGCTAAAGAACACGTCACTCGGGCTGAAAAACTGATAGCTGAAGTACCTAAAGAAAGATTTGATCGTATTGTTCAACTTCAAGAAAACAGTTTTTCTAGCGTAGATATAGGGAGTAACGTCAACGATGCTCTTTCCGACGAATCTTCTTTTGAACAAATCGTACAAGATCAAAAACTAGAGAGCAGAGATACTTATATTAAGACTCTTAAAGGGCTTATCAAAAAGGTGTTGGAACAGGATGATAAAGTAGAAAAATGCTATGAAAATCTCGCTTCTTATAAAGAATCCAAAGAGAGTAAACGCTACTCTGCTTTATTAAAAGAATTCAATGACGCTCATGCTAAATTGAAAAAAATGTTGCCTAAATTCCAGTTTAAGCAAAAAGTCATTGATGAAATATCTCAAACTGTTTCTAATATTCATGAAAAATTTCTAGCTGCCCGTAAAGTACTGGCTCCCCTAGAAAATAAAAATTCAACAGTAATAAACTCAGCTCTTATTAAAGCCAAGCAAAAAGAGATTTCTGATCTGGAAAAACTAGTTCGAATGAAAGAATCAAATTTCATGGAACGCTATAAATTGCTACAGAATTTCTCTCAAAAAGCTCATAAAGCTAAGACTGAAATGATTGAAGCAAATCTCAGGCTAGTTATCTCAATAGCAAAAAAACATACAAATAGAGGTCTCTCTTTTCTCGATTTAATCCAAGAAGGCAACATGGGATTAATGAAGGCTGTTGAAAAGTTCGAATATCGTCGCGGATATAAATTCAGCACCTATGCAACATGGTGGATTCGACAAGCTATTACTCGCTCTATTGCTGATCAAGCCCGTACGATAAGAATCCCTGTGCACATGATTGAAACATTAAATAAACTCATGCGAGCACAGAAAAAACTTCTTCAAGATCTTGGCCGTGAGCCTTCTCCGGAAGAAATTGCCGAAGAACTCTCCATGGAAGTAGATCGTGTCAGAACTGTTCTAAAAATGGCTCAGCAGCCTATTTCTTTACAATCACCTGTAGGGGACAGCGAAGATACTAATTTTGGAGATTTCTTAGAAGATAAAACAGCAGAAAACCCCTCTGAAGTTACCAGTTATAGTTTACTTAAAGAACGTATCAGTGATGTTTTAACTACTTTGACTGAAAGAGAACGACATGTACTGGAACTGCGTTTTGGGCTTGGAGACGGATATTCACGTACATTAGAAGAAGTTGGCAAAAAATTTAAAGTTACACGCGAACGCATTAGACAAATTGAAGCTAAGGCATTGCGAAAAATGAGACATCCTACAAGGATCCGCCAACTGCAAGGATTTTTGGAAAGCGACTCTTTAGAAGAAGATATTTAAAATTCACTTTTCATATTTCAATAAATTAAAGCATAGTCATAAAGACTATGCTTTAATTTTTCTATAAAACTCTTGTTATTTCCTCCAAGAATTGATAAAAAATGGCACAATAAATGCGATACTAGCAAGAGGTTGTATCCAGTATAACTATATTTATGAGAAATACCAACCAAATGACAAAAAAACACTTTTATTTATTCTTTCTGCTCTTTTCTACTTTAATTCAGCCCGTTTACTCTTATCCATTCTCTCTCGTAATTAACGAATTTGTTGCATCAAATAAAACAGGAATTACTTCTATTGAAGGGAAAGCAGAAGATTGGATTGAAATTTATAATCCAACGGATCAAGAAATTAACTTGGCTGGTTGGAGTCTGACAGATGATCAAAGCAAACCTACCAAATTCACATTCCCTGCAGATAAATATATTCCTATTCGCAGTAATGGATATTTTCTTCTCTATGCGAGTGGATCAACAAACGCCATTGTCTCTGGCGAGTGGCACGTTAACTTTAGCCTAAGCAAATCAGGTGAATATCTAGCCCTTATTACACCTGATGGAATCATTGCTGATGAAATCACTCCCGCATATCCTGAACAATATACTGATATATCCTATGGAATCATAGGTGATTATACCGGTGAACGCCCCTTCAAAAGGGCATATTACACTATTCCCACTCCCAGAAGAATCAATAGTGGAAATATTTCCTATAATGGAAGAATTCCCCCCCCTACTGTTTCACAACCAAGAGGATTTTATACAAAACCTTTTCAAGTAGAGTTAACAACGGAACAACCCAATAGCATTATTCGATATACCTTAGATGGTTCCACTCCTACAGAAGAATCTCATATTTATAACTATCCTCTAACTATCTCTCAAACTTCTATTCTAAGAACGAGAGCTTTTCACCCTGATTATTTACCTTCAAAAGTAAGCAGTTATAGCTGGATTTTTATTGAAGATATTCTTTCTCAAGATACGATGAGACAATCCATTATTAATAATCCATCCTATAGAAATAAGATCATTCAAGGGTTAAAAGAGATACCTACTTTTTCTCTTTCAACCGATTCTTCCAATTTATATGGTCAAACCGGTATCTTCGATAACTATAATCAATCTGGAGAACAATGGGAACGCCCTATTTCTGTGGAATACATTGACCCTAAAAGTAATACTAATTTTGAAATTAATGCAGGAGTTCGTATTCGCGGTGCCGTTGGACGAGCCTCTCCTAAAAAATCACTGCGGCTAATCTTCGGTTCAAAATATGAGGGGAATTTAAACTTCCCTCTTTTCGAATCCGAAGGAGTCAGCACATTCAGTAAGATCGATCTGAGAACAGAACAAAATAACGCCTGGTCTTCCAACGTTGATTCTCCCTGGCAAAACACTTTTATCCGTGAAGTATTTGCAAGAGATTCTCAGGGAGACATGGGAAATCTTTACACCCGAAGCCGCTATCATCATGTCTATATCAATGGGGTCTATTGGGGACTTTATATGACACAAGAACGCGCTGAAGCGGATTTTGCCTCATCATATCTAGGCGGCACAAGCGAAGAATGGGATGCTCTCAAATCTTCCAGTCAGCGAGTTATTGAAATTAAAGATGGCACTGAAGATGCATATAAACAATTTTATCAATATGCTCTTCAGGGATTCAGCGGAATGAATGAAAACAACTATTGGAAAGTAAAAGGCATGAATCCGGATGGAACATTGAATGAAGAACTCCCTATTCTGCTAGATGAGGAAAATCTAATTGATTATATCCTCCTTACCCTCTATACAGCAGATATGGATTCCCCCCTCTCTTGGATTAATGTAGTAAATAATGTAAGCGCTGTTTATCATCGTTCTGCGCCAGAGGGATTTAAATGGTTAAAACATGATGCAGAATTAACTTTGGGAGCACATCTAGGAATTGAAGACTCTATCGACTATTTCAAAAATTCCTCTTATTGGTCTAGATGGGAAGATTTTAATCCAATGGATCTACATAGAAGACTCATAAATCATCCAGAGTACTATTACAAATTTATTGATAGAGCAACCAAACATTATCTCAATAATGGAGCTCTTTCATTCACTAATGTCATTAACAGATGGAATTCACGCGAAAAGAAATTAGACAACCCTATTGTTGCTGAATCTGCTCGCTGGGGAAATCAATTTGGAGGTGGATATACTTATGAAACATGGAAATCAGCATTACACCTTGTTACAGACGCTTTCTTAGTAGGCCGTGAATATGAGATGATTTCTCTCTTAAAAAAATACAATTGGTATCCTGATATTAATCCTCCGTCTATAGAACTGCAGAATAACATTGCTATAATAAAAGCCGATTCACCTGTTTATTACACTCGTAATGGAAGTGACCCTCGCCTGCCAGGCGGGGGATTGAATTCAGCAGCTCTGGAACTTCATATGCAAACGATTTCCAAAACGTCTGAAGAAATTACTCTCATCTCACCAGATTCTGAATGGAAATGCTATCCTAGTAATGTGCCTCCAGATCCCCAGAGGAATTACTCTGAAGTCTACTGGACAGATCGCCTCTATAATGACTACCAATGGGAAATCAAAAAGCCAGCCTTGGGATTTACTTCCTCTCATTGTTACCTGCGTAAGTCATTTGTGTTAGATACAATAGATGATATAAAATCTGCAACTCTATCTGTAATTAAAGGAATAGGAACCATTTCGATCAACGGGATTATTACGACTCCTGGGAAAATTCCACTTAATACCTTACGTCAAGGGAGAAATCTTGTCACAATTGATACTGACAGCAACTCTGGATTCGATATTTCCATTACCGCTCAAAAAGATCCTACTCATTGGAAAACAGGCTCAATTATCCTATCTGACGATACTCATCTAATGGCCAGAACTCTTAATAATGGAGTCTGGAGTGCTCTAAGTGAATTTAATCCGAGAGAAAATGATAATTATGATTGTTCAAAACTAAGAATTACAGAAATGATGTACTCAGCTAATCTTTCTGAGGAAGAATCTGCTGAGGGATATACTCAAGATGATTTCGCATGGATTGAATTTAGAAACTGTGGAGAAGAATCCATCAACTTAAAAGGGTGTCGATTTACTTCAGGAATCGACTATATATTCCCTGATACTCCTCTGAGAGCTGGTGAATATCTTGTTTTAGTTAAAAATACAGAAGCATTTGCAAAACGCTATCCCAATAGCAATGATATATATATTCGTGGAGAATATAAGTCCAACTTATCGAGAAAAGGTGAAACCATTACCCTCTGCAACAATATTGGAGAAGTAATCCTTACTTATACCTACAGCAACAGTTGGTATCCTTCCACAGACCGCCAGGGATATTCTCTTACTGTAATAGATCCGGCTTCTGCCATGTCCTTATGGAGTACTCCTGAAAATTGGAAACAAAGTTTGTTTATAGGTGGCACTCCTGGAACTGGCATAAATGGAGAAGACGATCCTCCAGTCATTTTCCTTCCCGAAATTATCTCCTCCCCTAAAAATCTATCCGTTACAGAAGGTAAACCTATTTTATTAGAAATCATAGCCTCCAGCTCCCTTCCCATAAAATATCAATGGTATAAAGACGAAATTCCAATTCCGGATGCCACCAATTCTTATTACTCAATCGAATGTGCTTCATTAGAGGATGAAGGAGTCTATACTGTTACTCTTTCCAATCTGAAGGGAACTATTAGCAGTAACGAAATACTTTTAACAATAGAACCTCTTCCCATTTTTAAAAATGCCATACTGCTTCATCGTTACAGCTTCAATGAAAATTTTGTCGAAGATCAGCTCATTGCATATGACTCTATCAACCAAGCAAACGGAAAACTTTATGGATCTGCTTATATACAAAATGGTTATCTAAGACTTGATGGCATAGGTGATACCTATTCCTTTACAAATGGCTCCTTTGTTGCATTGCCTCCAAATCTAATTAGTCCATATCATTCATATAGTATTGAAATGTGGGCAAGAGCTAATGAAGATAAAGGAAATTGGATGAGACTATTTGATTTTGGCAATTGCAATACACACTCAAATGGTAATATCGATACTGGTCATAATTATACTATGCTTGCATGGAAAGGACACGATCACTACCTCTGCAGCGGAGTAAGAATTGAAAATGAAGAAGATCAACTCACTGCCCCTCTACTTCCAATTGGAGATGGAAATTTTTACCATATTGTCTATGTATATGATGGAAATAATAAAATGGGGACTCTCTATACAAACGGAATTGAAGCAGCAAGTGGTCTACAAAGATTTTCTCCTTCTCAATTCGGTTCTATGACCAATATGTGGATAGGCAAATCATTGTGGGGTGCTGATCCGTATTTCGCCGGAGATTTCGATGAATTTCGTATTTACAGCGGCACCCTCTTAGCTGATGAAATCCACAAAAATTATCTTGCTGGAACAGACATTATTCCTGATAGTCGAAAACCTTTCATTGAATCTATTAGTGAGGATATAGCAACCTACGAAGGGAGCACAGCTATCTTCTCTGTAAAGGCTTCAGGAATCCAACCTTTAACATACCAATGGCATAAAAACAATTCTCCTCTCTTTGGAGAAACAAACGCCACACTGACAATTGATCCTGCTGCAATCAGTAATTCCGGATATTATTATGTAAAAATCGCTAATAAATATGGAGAAATTTCGAGCAAGCATATTCAATTAACTGTAAAAGAGATAATAAAATATAAAAATGCTACCCTCAAACATCGTTACAATTTTTCCCCGGCGTTCTTAGATAATACTCTTATCATATTTGATTCAATATCAGAAGCCCATGGAACTCTATATGGGAATGCCAAGCTTTCTGAAATAACTGAAAACTCTGTTTCCAGAAACATCTTATCACTAGATGGAGAAGGCGATCAGAAATCTTATACAGAAGGATCTTTTGTCGCTCTTCCCCCGGATTTAATCAGTAACTTTGACTCTTTTACTGTTGAAATGTGGGTGAGAGCCAATAAAAACAAAGGCAGTTGGATGCGTCTATTTGACTTTGGCAACTGTAGGGAAAGTGATGGACAAATTGTGGAAGGGCTACAGTACAGTATGATGACTTGGGCCTCGGATAATGGTGATATGCGAAATGGAGTTCGTGTGAATAATATTGAACAAATTGTATCTGCAGCTTCCCTTCCAATAGGAGACGGCGTATTTCACCATATCATTTATACATATGACAGTGCTACTCAACTAGGTACCATTTATATTGACGGCAATAAAGCTGGAGAAGATTTTCAAGAATTCAATCCAACTCAATTTGGTGGTTGCCCCAATATGTGGATCGGTAAATCTCAATTTGCAGCAGATCCCTATTTTTGTGGGGATTTCGATGAATTTAGAATTTACCAAGGAACAATTTCTGAGGAAGAAGCCGCTATAAACTACGAACAGGGAACCGATATTTTTTATAATCCAAAGCAAGAATTCCCTCCAGAAGTTCTGCTTCAGAACGAAAACGGAAATTTTTATCTTGTGTTTACCGGTAATCTTCAATGCAGTACTAATCTAATTCATTGGGAAAATATTCCTGATGCAGTTTCACCTTATTTACTCAAAAACGATTTTCCGATCCTGATGTATAGAACAATAAAATGATCGCATTGACAAAAAATGACTTTTAAACAGATACTCAAAGTTTTTGTATTGTTTTTTTCTAACTAATTTCGTTAGATTCTCTTTGGGCAGGATTGTGTCCATTCCTCGTCTAAAAGAAGTAATATATGAACGAAAGAATAGGAATATTAACTAGTGGTGGAGATTGTCCAGGCTTAAATGCTGTCATCCGCGCAGTAGTCAAATCTGCGACTAAACTAGGTTGGGAAACAATTGGTTTCCACGGTGGATTTGAAGGACTTTTAGATAAAGACTATCAAACTTTGGATTACAAAAGGATGGACTACCTTTTAAATCTCGGTGGCACGGTGCTTGGCACATCCAATAAAGGCCGCTTTGCCGTTAAAACTGGGGTTGGACAAATAGGAAATTTAGATCCTAATGTTGTTAAAGATTCCATCAAAAACTTTAAGGAACTTAACCTTAAAGCTCTTATCTGTGCCGGAGGAGATGGTTCTTTAACAATTGCTCAACAACTTTTTGAAGCCGGTATTCCTCTAGTTGGTATCCCTAAAACTATTGATAACGATTTAGTTGGAACAGCTATGACCTTCGGTTTTGACTCTGCAGTAAGCTGTGCCATGGATGCATTGGACAGACTACATACATCTGCCGAAAGTCATAATCGTGTCATGGTTCTTGAACTGATGGGGAGATACGCTGGATGGATCACACTTTGGGCAGGAGTATCAGGTGGAGCAGATGTGATCCTACTGCCTGAAATCCCATTTAACTATGAAAGCATATGTGCTCAAATTAGATCTAGAGAAATTATCGGCAAACATTTCACTTTAATTGCTGTATCCGAAGGAGCCTATGAACAAGGTGGGTCTGTCTCACTTATAAGTTCCGATGAAAAAAATCGTGAAGCACGCTTAGGAGGAATAGGAAATAAAGTAGCCGAGGAGATCGCTAAAAGAACCGGCAAAGAATGTCGAGTATGCGTTCTTGGTCATTTACAGAGAGGAGGGGGTCCAACTTCTCTGGATAGAGTTCTTTGTACAGCCTTTGGTGCCAAAGCTGTTTCTCTTGTAAAAGAAGGGAAATTTGGTTATATGGTATCTTCTAAACCACCCCATATTTGCAGTATCAAAATTTCAGAAGCTATCGGAAAATTAAGATTAGTCCAACCAGATGATGACATGGTAGTAATCGCCCGATCGATGGGAATCAGCATGGGGGATGAAATTAAAACTGTCTTTTAGCTTTTTCTAGGAAATATGCCTTTACAATCAGATAATCCTGATCTTCCGGAGTTCTCTTCCTATCAAAGAACTCCGGAAAAACATAGCATAAAAGGAACTACTCCTTTGCCCAAAACTAGTGCAAATAATATACCTCAAACAACTTCTGCATCATCTGCACAGACCACTACTATTGTTCAGCCTCACATGCAATCAGCTTATTCCCAGGCAACCAATAGAATTATCCCCTCAAATGAATTTAAAACAAGTGCAGAAGCCTCTCAAAAATTGATTGCTCTTAAAGAAAAAGAGAAGAAAATCTGCGAAGAAATAAATCGTTTGAACGAAGCAGAACGCAGAGAATCTGAATATCGGATTGCGAAACCCGAAATTGAGACTTTATTGATACGGGGAATAACTATCTTAAAAGAAGAAATTATTCGTTCAAAAAGAGAATATCTTTTACAAAGCGAGACTCTTTCATCCTTTGAGGAACATTTAGATAGAGTCAAAAAACTTAACCTTCAACCACGAACTGAAAACGCTCTCAATCAGGACTATGTAGATAAACTTACTCAAGCTCTAGCTCTACTTGATAGAGCGAGATCGGAATGGAACTCCGCATTAGTAAAAATCCCAGCTCTTCAACCTGAATCAAAATCTGATTCGGATTCTATTTCGAAACTTTCTTTTTTCCATAATCTTCTTACAAATTTAGATAATTTGGCATGGAAACAAATTATAAAAATCGGATTAATTATCAATTGGCCTATTTTATTAGTTGCGCTGATCTCATTCTTTATTGCAGTAATTCTGATATTTAAATAGGAAATGAAATGGTTTAAGAAATCTAGTTCCTCAGCTTTAAAATTTCCTACTCTATTAAAATCCAGAAAGCAGGAGCTAAATGAAGACCTAAAAAACATTCAAAATGAAATTGCAAAATTACAATCTTTTGATGAAAGCTCAAGCTCATCAGCAATTTCTGATAGTTTCTCCTCTCACTTAGATGAAGATATTATTCTTAAAAAGAACTCTGTCAGAGAAGATCTCACTTCAAGTTCTTTAAAACAAGAAGAGATAAAAAACATAAGTACTGATGGGAAAATAGACCTCAGTATCTACTTTCGAAAACTTTATAATATTTTTTCCCTAAACGATCAAGAAGGAACACTCTCTCAAACTGAAAAACAAATAAATACTATTAGTTGTTTAGAATTTAAAAAAACCAGACGAGAGAAAATCTCTATCCGACGCCGTCTTTATCTGCTTATTTTTATTTTCATTCTAATAACATGGGGAGTTTTCCTTATGTTCTTCATTCAATAGATCTCCATGCGTTCATACAAAATTGTCATCCTCAGTGATATTCACTACGCCAGTAAAAAAGAACAAAACGAAGGTGAAAATGAAATTCATAAAATGAGGAATCCAGTCCTAAAACTTATTGCTTTTATTTTTAGACATTTTTTCTGGATGCGCCACCCCTATGCTCACAATAATAAACTCTTTCAATTTTTAACTGTTGCCCCTGATGCTGATTTAGTTGTAGCTTGCGGTGATTTCAGTTGTGATTCAGCTAACATAGGAGCATCTTATCCTCCTGTAAAAGAAAGTATTACAGACGCCATCTATTTTATTCAAGAACGCTTTAAAGATAATTTTCTCCCAATCCATGGAGATCATGACATTGGAAAAATGAGCCTTTTTGGAGGAAATGGAGGATTAAGATTAGAAAGCTGGCAGTTCTTACAAGAAAAACTTAATTTTCGCCCTGTATGGCATCGTCAAATAGGCTCATGGCGATTAATCGGCATCTGCTCCACATTACTTATGCTGCCAATTTTAAAAAAAGAAATCCTTCCTGGAGAACTTAGCCAATGGGAAAAATTACGCACCAATTATCTTAGAGAGCTTAATACACATCTTCTAATGACAACTTCTGAAGATAAAATTATCCTTTTCTGTCATGATCCTACTGCCCTTCCTTATCTTGCAGAATTACCTTCCATACAACATCTTCTCAACCGAAAAAGAATCGTTTTAACTATTATTGGACACCTCCACACTGAGATTATACTTAAAATCTCTTACCTTCTTGCAGGAATGCCTCATATTAAATTTTTGGGAAACTCTGTTTCTAAAATGAGCTTTGCTCTGCGACAAGCTAAAATTTGGAAACAATTTAATGTTCTCCTTTGTCCAAGTCTTTCAGGATGTCAATGGTTAAAAGACGGAGGCTGGTTAGAATTGGATTTGTCTGAAGATAAAAATTTCACACTCATTCGTCACTATCTAAAATGGACTTCGAAAATCACCTCTTCATCAAAAAAGAAATAAAAAAAAGAAGATCCTATTAAGAACTTAAAACATCATGAGGAAGGCGTATTGCAAAACAACTCCCTTTTCCTTTAACACTTACCAGCTCTACAACTCCACCATGAGCCTCCACAACTGCCTTTACCATACAAAGACCAAGTCCTAACCCTTTCTTAGAACGACTTGCATCACATCGATAGAGTCTCTGCCAAATTTTAGATTGCTCATTATCCGGAATGCCTATACCCGTATCTTCTATTTTATAAGACAAAAACTCTGTATTATTCTCCATACTAACTGTAACAGTACCTTTCTCTGGGGTGTATTTGACAGCATTATCAACGAGGTTTGATAAAACCTGTCCTAACCTAGTTTGATCCGCACAAATCTGTAAATCAATTAAAGGGCCACTTTTTAATATAACTCCTGCATCTTCAGCTACTAATTCATAAAGATCCATAACTCGTTCTACAAGCACTTTTGCATTGAAATTTTCTTTATGTAGTTTGAGCATACCGGCTTCAGCTTCAGAAACATCCATCAAAACCTTTAGAATCATCAAAACACGTTCGCTTTCTTCCAATCCATCCTCTAAAGCCTCTCTCATCCTTTCAATATCATTTTTATCAGCTTGTATCCCCCATTCCATAGAAGATCTCAAACGAGTCATAGGTGTTCTCAAGTCATGTCCTACATTATCCAAAGCCTCTCTCATACTACGAATTAAACTCTGATTTCTATCAAGCATACTATTAAATAAGAGCGCTAAATTATCCAATTCATCACGTCTTCTATGAGAGGGAACTCGATCGTCTAAATTCCCTGTCGCTATAATATTTTGCGCAATCTGAGTCATGTTTTTTACAGGCTGCAACGCCAAACGCGTCATATACGCTCCCCCACTAAAAACCAGCAATGAAGAGCCTATCATGATCAATATGAAAGTGTTACGCATTTGAATTAACAAACGAATGGAATCATTTACATTTTTACCCACATGCATCACAAGTCCATCGGATAATTTATCCGCAGCAAAAAGCCACTCACCACTATAATGATCAATTGGAAATAAAACTGTATTTAATCCCTTATCTCCTGAAAAACTGTAAGGATATGATTCTGGGAAATTAGGATCGGTATGGAAAAAAACATCTCCTGCAAAATCTGTAATTCTGATATAATAGGTTTGTTGCTCATAGCTTGATGCTGAGCGAAAACGCTGATTCAACCTCTGCTTAGATCCACCTTCATACCAATCTTTATATTCACTCACCCTCTCAGCAAGTGCTTGTTTATCTCTATTGAGAACATAATCATAGATATTTTTATAAGCTATATAGAAAAGAATAGATGCCGCTATAATAAAAAAAAGCGTATATTGCAGGTTAAGCTCTAAAGCAAAACTTCTCTGCGGTTTTCCCCTAATCTTCTTTGAGAACATACCCCATTCCTCTCAAAGTATGAATTAGAGGAACCTTAAAATTCTTATCTATTTTATTACGAAGACGGCACACTAAAACATCTACAACATTCGTCTGGGGATCAAAATTATAATCCCATACATGTTCGAGTATAAGGGTTTTAGTTACGCATCGACCTGCGTTTTTCATTAAATACTCCAAAAGAGAAAACTCCCTTGCTTGAAGCTCTATTTTTTTACCTTCTCGATACACCTCTCTTGTCAACAAATTCAATGTTAAATCAGCTACTTGTAGAATCATAGTCTGTTCCGAACTAACTTGTGCTGAAGAACGGCGAATCAAAGCTTGTATCCGAGCTGTTAATTCACTAATAGCAAATGGCTTTCCTAAATAATCATCGCCTCCAGCCTGTAATCCAGCAATTCTATCATCCACTGAAGATTTAGCACTCAAGAAAATTGCTGGAGTAGAAATTTTATTTTTCCGTAAATCTTTAATTATCTCCAATCCATCTTTTCCCGGCAGCATAACATCTACAACAATCGCATCATAATTCTCTATTTCTGCTAATGACTGTCCCATAAGCCCATCAGTAGCAATTTTTACAGAATAGCCATTTTCCTTTAATCCCCTTGAGATAAAAGCCGCTATTTTTTCATCATCTTCGATTACTAAAATCCTCATTACTACTCAATCGATTATACTTACTAATGATTATTTCTCACAATAAATCGACAAATTTTTGAAATTCGTCTTCTTTTCTTTCTAAAGATTCCACTAATTTAAGCTGTGTACGACAACGATCTAAATTATGAAAAGGTCTATGTACACGAAAATAAACATCCCCGCTAAGATAATCTGTCAAAAAACGAATTGCTATTGTATAAGTTATCAATTTTCCTGCAAATGTTAACAAAGACTTCTCTTTGGGCGTAAGAAAAGATCCTGCGTTCTCTACATATCCCTTTGCCAATGACTGAAACATTGAAGTTCTAGCTTTTACTTTAGAAAGATTTAGTTCATCTTCTGTAGTAGAACTGGTAGTAGTACGAACCATATCCCCAAAATCATATAATACAGTTCCTGGCATCACTGTATCCAGATCAATTACGCACATTGCCTCATCTGTCTTTACATCCATCATTACATTGTTAAACTTCGTATCATTGTGCGTAATTCGCTCTGGAATGCTTCCATCCTTAAGTCCCCTAATTAAAATTGGAGCTATTGCTTCATGTTTTTTAATAAAATTAATCTCTCGTTTTACACCCGCTGCACGATTGAATTTATCTTCTTCAATAGCCTTATAAAGAGTTTCCAATCGTAAAGGTGTATTATGAAAATTGGGAATAGTGTCATACAAACGATTCCCTTTTAAATTTATTAGATAATTCTGAAATTCACCAAAAGCTTTTCCTGCTTGATAGGCCTGTCGTTCATTTTTAACAACATCATAAGTACGAGTATCTTCTATTAAAAAATAAGTTCTCCAACAATTATCATAACAATCTCTATAGTAAGGCAAGCCATCACGAGTAGGAACTAGTGTCAATGTACGCCGCGTTACCTCCTTTATCTGTTTTTTTCGAAGTGTATCACGAATATGCTTGGTAACTCTCATCACATTTTCCATTACGTGATCAGGATTTTTAAAAACATCTGTATTAATTCTTTGATGGATATATCTTACTCGAGTTCCTGCCTGATAATAAGCTGCAATATAAGTTTCATTTATATGACCTATTTTACAAACTTCCGCATGTAAAAGCTCTCCATAAATTTGAAATTTATGGGATATCTCTTCTAACACCTCTCGATCACTTCTTATCTCACGCATGCCAAAATTCCAATACCTTGAATTTGATTAAATTAAAAATGCTAAATCCAAATTAATTTTAATAAAACAGCTCTGCCTCATTAAAAAACTTTCATTAAACCTCTCCAATTTTAAATAGTTTACTCCAAACATTTACCCGGTGAGAGTTTATTCCATATCGGTAACTTACCCTCCATTTTCATTTTTCTTTCCCTCTCCATCTTCTCTTTAATGCGTTTATTATATTGCTCTGTTCCTGATGGATGCCCTGAAACCCTAAGTTTTGTTTGAAACGCAGCTACTTCTACCAATCGTCCCGTATCTCGCCCAGCACTTACCGGCAAAATTAAATGAGGCAATCTAACCCCCATAATTTCAATTGTCTTTGTATTATTTCCCAATCGATCTATCTCTGTCATTTCCTCTAACGGGGCCAGTGTTACCACTATGTCTAATCTCTTTTTAGTTCTAATACTTTTAATTCCAAACATGTCTGCCACATTGATAACACCTATCCCTCGAACTTCCATAAAATCTTTTGACTCCTTAGTAGGAGAACCAATTAGTTCTCTACCCTCAGTTAACATCAACTCTGTTGCATCATCTGATACCAAACTATATCCCCACTTTAAGAGAGAAAGTACACATTCGCTTTTACCAATTCCACTTTTCCCTTTAATTAAAACCCCTACTCCTAAAATATCCATCATACAGCCTATCTCCAATTTGCGTGGGGCAAATAGTTCATCTAGTGTATGTGTCGCTAAACTTACAAAGCGCATTGAAATCGATGGACAGCGAAAAACGGGAATTTTGGCTTCCACAGCAGCTTCAATAAATTCAGGATCTGGCCTCAAACCTCGACAGAAAACAAAACAGGGAATTTTATAAGAAAAAATCCTCTCATAACATTTTCTCCTCTCCTCCTGAGTCAATGATCTCAAATAACTTGATTCAGCTCTTCCAATTGCCTGAATACGACGATAAGCAAAATGTTTTATAAAACCTGCAAGAGCAAAACCAGGTCGATTGACCGTAGGTTCTGCAATAGGACGTTGTAAATCCTTCTGAGTTCCACAAACTAAAGTAAGTTCTTGTCCAGACTCAATAAAGTTCGTTTGAAAAGCTTCTACTGTAATAAATTTCGGTTTTTTCATGATTTTAGAGATTAAATTCCGGACCAAGATAAATTTCTCTGGCCTTTGAATCATTAGCTAAAAAATAAGAATCTCCTTCAACCAAAGTTTCCCCTCGATGAATAATATACCCTCGATCAACTAGGGAAAGTGTTGCTCTTACATTATGATCAGTGATCAAAATTGCCATTCCACGATCTCTTAAACGCCTCAAAATCTTTTGAACGTCATAAACCGCAATAGGATCTATTCCGCTAAAAGGCTCATCTAACAATAAAATCCTTGGACTAGTTACAAGTGCTCGTGTAATTTCAAGCCTCCTTTTTTCCCCGCCACTTAACGTATAAGCCATACTTTTAGAAAGACGCTCCAAATCCAATTCATTAAGAAGAAGCTGTAAACGAGCTTTTCGTTCTTCCTTACTAATTTTAAATGTTTCTAAAATTGCCAATATATTCTGCTCTACTGTTAATTTTCTAAAAACAGAAGGTTCTTGTGTTAAGTATCCCATCCCCAACTGAGCACGACGATGCATTGGCAGACTGCTTATCTCTTTCCCTGAGAAAAAAATCTCACCAGAATCAGGTCTAACAAGCCCTACTACTATATTAAAAGAAGTTGTTTTTCCCGCACCATTAGGCCCCAATAAACCAACAATTTCGCCAGGTGCCACACCAATCGAAACTCCATTTACAACGGGTCTATTTTTATAGACTTTTACTAAATTTTTAGCATAAAGCAATAAATTATCATTCTTTTTATCGGAATTCATCTTCTACTACCTCTCCCTCAATTCTAAATTTTGAAACTCCCCTAAATACCTGTTCTTTGCGATCCCAAACCATTTTCTCCGCATAAAGAGTACCTTTAGGCATTTGAGCCACTGGATTTCCTGTTAATTCTAATAACTGTGTTTTTGTTTCAAAAAAAGCTCTTTCGCCTTTTGCTTTCACATTCTCTTGTTCCATCAAAACATTCTTTTCCGCCAGTACATCTTTTATTGTACCTGCTTCTTGATCCATTGTAATCAACATTCGATTGGCCTTCATTCGTTGTTTCTTAGTATCTGGTTTAAGAATTACCTGTTCTATCAGCAAATTACCATCAGCCAAAATAGAATCTAAAAAGCGCTTTTTAGTTTTAGTCTCATCTTCTAAGGTTTCGTCTTTAAAATTCAGTTGTAACTTATCTGTTTGCATTGTAGTTTTTTCTGTAATTGCAGGCAAGATTTCTGCAGCAGTCTTTTTTTCGAAAACTACCATTGTTTCATCTACATACATTTTTTCACTAACAATCTGCAATTCCTGAGCACTTAAAGACGTGACTCGATTAGTATTAATTTCCTTCCCTTTAAGACTAGAATCAACCTCAGGACCAAACAATTCCAAAGGCTGAATATGTCCTTCTACAGGAATGATAACAATGACATTCCCAATTGCCTCAGCATGTTGTGGTTTACTCCACATACATAGTTGATCAGATTCCCCTGAAAGCTCATCTGAAAACCATCTGACCTTTTCTTCAAAGATTACAACTGATTCCTCTGTTTGATAAAGTGCTCTTTTTGTTTCAATACGATGATCATATTGAGAAATCTTCACATTTCCAAGTGCTTCTATTTTCTCAATCTTATCTACAGAATTTTTAACACTCCTTGAAGCATCTTTTGAATTTCCTCTTCTATCTGTCTCCTCTTCTTGAGAACGCCTAAAAATAATATTAAGAGTATCACAATTTAATGCTGCATCCCCATCTCTTATAAGTACATTCCCAAAAAGCGTAATAGTATTATCTAAAGAATTAAAATTATCAGATTCTGAAACAAGGAAATCTGTACGATTCATATTATCTTTTGCCATGGGAATTCCAACCAACTCTTTTAGATCAATTTCGTTCTTTTGGATTTCCATTCGCACATTCCCAGTCGCAGAAAGCTCATTCCCATTTTGACGCAATGTAGCAAAATCCGCTCTTCCTCTTTGTCCCTCTGATTCCCAGCGAACATCTCCAGAAATAGCTAACTCATTCTGTTCTCGAACATAAATAAAATGCTCACCCTGAGCGGAAAAAATATGATCCGGCTTATCCGAACGCATATTCACCTTTCCTTCTCCGGATATCTGTTTAAAACCATTTTTAGAATCGGCAGAAATAAGCCATAATTTATCACAATTTAAAAACATTTGTTCCCCAAAAACAGATACATTCCCGCTATATTGCGCATTACTCTTTTTTTGATCAAAGATAAATTCATCTGCACTAACCTGAACCTTACCCGATGTTGCTGATCCAGATAAAAAATCACTCATATCTAGATTAGAAATTCGCGTTTTAACTTGATTGGAAAGAACAAGAAGAGATTCTTTTTGATCCCAAAGAAATCCCTTCCCTTGAATAGAGAAAGTTTCATCCGTCTGCCAAAGACTAATCTCCTTATCCGAAACGACCTTCTTTTCAGATATAAGGTAGAAACAATCTTCTGTAGTAATAACAGTATTGGTCTCACCTGTCTCCCCATAACACTCAATCCTCAATCCAGAAACGAATATCTTGCCTCCTTGCATAGGTTGAGCTTCTTTCCCAATGAGGAGTGAACGTAATGCAGACTTTTGTCCCTGTTTGATAGGATAATATTCCGGAATTTGGAAACCTCGTATTTTTCCTGTCAATTTGGATGAAGTATCTTCTTCCGCCAAAACGATAAAAAAAACTCCCAAAAACAGTAAAAAAAATAAAATTCTATTCCAGCTATCCAAGAGTCTGCTCTGCATAAACTTCAACAAAAATCACAATCCTCGTTTAAAAAACTCCAAATTATCCCATTTATTCTGTGCCATTAAAATTAATTCGCAAACTTCTCTTATTGCCCCATTACCTCCTTTTTTAATGGTAACATAATCAGCCATTTCTATAAGAAGTGGATGAGCATTCCTGACAGCGATAGCCAAAGGAGTCTTTCGAAACATTCCAATATCTACAATATCATCCCCGATATAGCAAGTATCTTCCCAAGAGAGTCCGGTCTTCTTCAAAATATCCTCTGTAAAAAGGATTTTATCTCCTCTCTGCTGTGATAACAACGTTATTCCCAACTCTTCTGCTCGGGCTGCTGTTGCTTCCGATGGTCTATTAGAAATCCAACCTACTTGAATCCCATTTTCCATCAGGATTCGCAATCCTAAACCATCCATTACATGGAATTTCTTCAGTTCTATTCCCTTACCCATCAATGTGGTCGCATCCGTTAAAACTCCGTCAACGTCAGATAAAAATAATTTAACTCTCTTAAAACGATTTTGAAGTTCTGGATGCAAACTATCAAAAATTGTATAACTCATTTCACTATTTCCCAAATTTTTAGTGCATATTCTAATGTTTCACGCATTTTCGCCAAAGGAATCATATTGGGACCATCACTCAATGCCTTATCTGGCACTGGATGTGTTTCTATAAAAAGACCATTGGCCCCCACAGAAACCGCCGCTCTAGCCAATAAAGGAGCAAATTTGCGATCTCCTCCGCTTTTATTTCCTTCTCCACCTGGAGATTGTACTGAATGTGTGGCATCAAAAAGAACAGGATACCCCATCCTCTTCATAATGGGTATTGAACGCATATCCACTACCAAATTGTTATATCCAAAAGTTGTGCCTCTTTCTGTAAGAAGAATCTTTTTATTTCCAACCTCTGCAGCCTTCTCCGCAACTCGTTCCATCTCCTGAGGTGAAAGGAATTGTCCTTTTTTGAGATTGATAATCTTTCCTGTTCTGGCAGCAGCTTGCACCAAATCAGTCTGCCGGCAGAGAAACGCTGGAATTTGAAGCACATCCAAAACTGAGGCTAATTCTTCTGCTTGCTCTGGGGAGTGAATATCACTTAATACTGGTACATCATAGTCCCTTCCAATTCGTTGCAAAATCTCTTTTCCAAGATCCATTCCTGGTCCTCTAAACGAATCAGCACTTGTCCGATTTGCTTTATCAAAGCTAGCCTTAAACACATAAAGAATCCCTAACTCATCACAAAGCGACTTTAAATGGGAAACAATCTCATCACATAACGCTTCAGACTCAATAACACAAGGACCTGAAAAAAGGATGAATTTTTTCCCATCAGCAATATCATTCCAAAGTTTTGCTTTCCAACCACCCATAAGCCTTTTTATTTTAACTTTCCTTTTCCTCAAAACCAAACATATTCAGTAAAATGGGAAAAATACTTTTCAATTTTTCATTCTCTCTTTCTAAAATATTCTTCAACCGCATGTTTTATCGACATATTTTTCAATTAGTCATATAATGCCTTGTAGAGATTAGAGTCTCTTTTGGCATCAAATAACAGCTTACTAATTTTAAAGTATGGATATGTTACAAACTTTACCAGGTGATGATGTACGTCAAGTAATGTGGCGTTACGCAGAACGGTACGATTTACAAATGCTAGTTCAATCGGCACGTCAAGTCGCACGAGGGCCTGTAGCCCGCGCTGTATCTTCTGGGTTGAGAAACACCCATGAATGGAACGAAGGAAAAGCAGAGCTTCTAACTGCTTTTGACCAAGCCGGTTTAACATCTGCTTTTATGGATATAGAGCATGGTGGATATATTGATGGTCCTAAAAATATGGTCCAAGCTCTTATCACTTGGGAAATCGCTTGGGTGGATGCCGGCGCTGCAACCGGGGGAATGGCCGGAAATCTAGCCTTAGCCCCCATTCATGAAAGAGGCACTCCAGAGCAGAAAACACAATATTTAGGAGGTGCAGTTCCTCCTCAACCAGGTGAAAATCGCAAACAATATCGTGGGGCCTTTGCTCTGACTGAACCCATTCCCTATGTTGGAGTAGAAACAGGTCTCCTTAACGGGAAAGTCTCTATCGCCGAATGGGAAGATGGGAAAGAACCAATTCTCCAAGTCGATAAAAGGGGAAGATTTATTACCGGTATGGGATTTGCTAACTTTGTAACTGCGGCTGTAGAATCCACTGATCCCAGATTTAAAGGAAGCTGTATCGTTATTTTAGAAGAAACTGATCCTGGTATTTACAATAGAGGCACTGCAACCAAAAAGATGGTTCATCAGCTCTCTTCTACCTGCGATCCCGTTTTAAGTCTCAGGGTTCCTGCTAATCGCATTGTCGGCGGATATACCATCAAAGATGGTATTATTGTACCTAATTTTAGTCATGGAGACGTCATTGAAGCTGTATTCAGAAGAACACGTGTAGTTGTTGGTTTGATGACAGCTTCTAAACTTTTAAGTTCTATTGAACCCATCATCCGTTATCAGCGTAATCGTTTCCGTGGAGGAGAATCTTGTCAACCCGGTTCCGCTCGCTATGACCTTGGATTGCAAAACAAGGAAGATGCAATTCATCGTTTAGCAGATATCTGGGCAACAGGAGAAGCTGCAGCTTCTCTCGGTTTTGCAACAGCCAGAATTTACGATGAACTTCAACCTTTGGAAAAATTCAAAGAAAATTATTTCAAAGAAAAACAAATCACAGGCCGAGCACAAATTCGCGCACTCTCTCTGATCACAAAAGAAGCTTTAGAATTTATTGAATTAAATGGACTACCTGAGAATCAACGTAATACCAAACGATATGAAGAGTTGAAGCAAAATAGGATGATTCAATTTTTGGTTACTGACTCCATTGCCAATATTCTATGTCCAGCAACAAAACTTTGGAATACAGGATGGGGCACCACTATGCTCCGTGAAGCGGTCTCTTTAATGGGTGGATACGGGATCACTGAAGATTGCCCTGGATTCTTAGGTCAAAAATGGATGGACGGTCAATTGGAAGCAACCTATGAAGGTCCGGAAGCTGTTCAGCGTCGCCAGTTGAGCATTACTATGACTCAAGAATTATTTTTGGCCCAATTTAGCCAATGGATCAAAGAATTGCATCAAATCGAAAGCGATAAATCGCTTAAACTTGGAGCTAATCTTCTAGCTAATGCGATGACACTTTGGGTGAAAACACTCCATTTTCTTCAATCCAATAAAGATAAAAACGGAACAAAACTCTATTCTACAAATAGACAAGGAATTAACTTTCCTCTCGCAGATGCCCTCTGTTGGCTTTTGGCTGTCCGCTATTTTATTATGGACATCTTGGAACTCGAAAGTAAAATTCCTGAAAATCCAGCTTTTGAAGGCTATGTCAATTTCTTTGCACTTCTAAGTCAAACTCAAGCTCTAAGAGCTTCCGGCGAAGCAGCACGGATCTGCATAGAACTAGCTTATGGTTATGTCGACGCTCAAACACCCGGATTAGAAGAACTTTCAGCACTTCGGCTGGAAGTGGATAAAGCAATGTGCGGTTTAAGAAAAGCAAAAGATCAAGCAGCTGAAGCCTTAACTAAGGTTATGATTCCGGAAGCACTAGACTATCCAATCTAATAGGACCTGTCTCTCAAACTAAAAAAGGCTATTCAATATCGAATAGCCTTTTTTTATTCGTCTTGTTTATCCAGCCCTAAAATAACACAATCATTATTTAGAACCAGCCACACCTCTCATTTTATAAAAAATACAAATTTCTCTATTAAATTTGAAACATACATTTACCCATAAGTAACAACGGGGATAAGCCGTTGACTTATCCCCGTGCACTACTCAGCCTAGAAGATTAGCACTTACATGCTTGTGGGTATTTTAAGTGGATTTATGTTTATCTCTTTTGAATAAGATAAACGGAAAGATCAGCGTAACATTTTTTGTTAATGCATACGCAATACACGATTTATTCAGCACAAACTGTGCCAGATTATCTAATTTAAAACATAAAAATTACAATTTTCTTACTAAGGACAATATTTTCTTGCATATTAAACTCGCTTTAGCAAAAATTCTCCAATGAAAAAGGGTAAACTATCTCGTCGTTCTTTTTTTAAAACGATTGGAACTGCATCTATCGCATTCCCATTTATTTCGCATCAACTTATCTCTGCACCTCCTAGTTCACGCGTTCGATTTGCTGCGTTTGGTACTGCTAATATGGCTCGAGTTGATATCTATGAAATCATTTCTCATCCAAATGTAGATTTCATTGCCGCTGCCGATGTTGATAATAATTTCCTAAGCCAGATCAAAAAAGATCATCCTCAATTAAAAATCTACACTGACTACCGTAAACTGCTGGATGAGGAAAAAGATATTGATTGTTTAAGCATTTCTACTCCCGATCATACTCATGCCGTTATGGCCATGGCTGCCATGCAGCGTAATCTTGCTATTTATTGTCAAAAACCGATGGCTCATGATATTTATGAAGTCCGTAAATTGACTGAATATGCCCAACAAAACAATATTATTACTCAAATGGGAATTCAGATCCATGCTCATGATATTTATCGCAGCACTCCCAAAATTATTCAAAGCGGCATCATTGGGAAAATAAAGGAAACATGGTCCTGGTGTGGAAATAGCTACGGATCAGAAGATCCACTTCCATCAAATACTTCCCCTACTCCGAATCACTTAAACTGGGATCTCTGGTTAAACACGGCAGCAGAGCGTCCTTACATTGAAGGCCAATACCATCCGGGTGTTTGGCGCAATATACTCGATCTGGGAACTGGAGTATTAGGTGATATGGGATGCCATATTTTTGATAATATTTTCTCTTCTTTAGAATTAAAAGCTCCTATTTCTGTCCGATCTGAAGGGCCTGAACCAAACAAATGGTATTGGGCTAAAAATGAGATTGTACATTATACATTCCCCGGGAATTCTTATACAGCAGAAGATAAACTTCCTGTTCATTGGCACAGCGGTGGCAACCTCCCTCCGGAAGAAATCCGCAAGCTGGTGGGAGAACTCCCCCACTCCGGATCCATTTTCTTAGGAACTGAAGGAATTTACCTAATTCCTCACTTTTCCACCCCCAAATTGTTTAAGAAAAACGGTGATAAATACGAAGAATATCCGGAAATCCAAAAGTTAATAACCCTGCCAACCATTAGTCACTGGCATCAATTTATTGACGGAGTCTTGGCTAAAGGAACCCCTGCTGCCAACTTCGACTATGCTGGTCCTCTGGCAGAATGTATTTTAATAGGAACCATTGCTTCCAGATTCAGAAATACAACCCTGAAATGGGACTGTAAAAACATGCAGTTTGATCTGAAAGAAGCAAATTGCTTCATCAAACGTACATACCGCAAAGGCTGGGAAATAGAAGGACTCTAAAGCTGATTCTAAAATTACTTAATTACAAGGCATCTTTGAGATGCCCTTACTATAAATATAAATTGGAGAATCTCTTAGAGATTCTTCAATATTATAGTTATATAGTCTCTTGGTAAAAATGATAAGCCGTACAAATACAACATTATCTAAACAAAAATCGCTTTTTTCTAAAAAATATTTTACTCTTGCTCTAGCTCCTATGGCCGGATATACCAATCTGCCGTTTAGAAGGCTAATTCGATCATTAGGCGGAGTCGACCTTACTTTTACAGAACTTGTCAACGCTCGTTCCCTCATTGAAAATAAAAAAGAAGCTCTACAACTATCATCTCTTTCCCAAGATGATATGCCATGTGGAATTCAACTTTTTGGTGGCGTTATAAATGAGATGATAGAAGCCGCAAAAATACTTGAATCACAAGGAGCTAGTCTTATCGATATCAACATGGGATGCCCTGCACCCAAAGTTCTCAAAGGAGGAGGAGGTTCCGCACTGCTCAAAGAACCTTTCTTCGCTATTCAAATGGCAGAAGCTCTTGTAAAATCAGTCTCCATCCCAATTACAATTAAAACCCGTTTAGGATTCGATTCCGAACATATTATTGCCCCCATGCTTGCTCACGCCTTTCAAGAAAGCGGCATACAAGCCATTACTATCCACGGCCGAACTCGAGAACAAGGTTTTTCAGGAACAGTAAATCTGGAAATCATCCAACAAGTCGTCGAAGCTGCTCCCAAAATCCCCATTTTCGGGAACGGAGATATTACAACAGTCAAAAATGCCCTTATCATGAAAAATAAAACAGGTTGTTCCGGTCTATCCATCGGCCGGGGAGCTCTTTATAATCCCTGGATATTCAATCAAATTAAATCATCATCCGCTCACTCTTCCCCCCCTTCCTTTGAAGACCGATTGCAATGGATGGAAAATCATCTAAAAGCTCTGATTGAATATTATGGAGAAACCTCTGCCTGCTGCCAATTCAGAAAAATCGCTCCATTCTATACACGCCGTATGGGGCCCTCTCGCGAAGTAAATAGAGCTCTCTCTCAATGTTCTAGCTTTGCTCAATATCTAGAAATTATTGAAAATTATAAAGGAAAAAGAATACTCTTCCTTGATGAAAACGGAGAATTAAAACCAACATACTATCCACAGCCTGTTCACTCTTCATTGGATTTTTATTAATTCTCATCTTATTTACACTATATTATTAACAATAAAATCTATTTAAAAATATTATAATTCATCATAGTTTCAAATTAAAATTTATCAAAAAAAAGTAAAAAAGAAATAATATATTTCTTACAATATTTCCTATATAGAGAAGATATAAAACAAAAATTATCGGCATATTTCTTGCTAATTATTATAACATTATGAAAAAGAAATTTTTCAAAAAAACAAGTATTGCTTATTTATTTATTTTAACCTCAATGGTCTCAACTCTAGGAATAGCAGCAGACATTTCCAGTGACAAAGAAATCGATTATATTCGCTTTTCTGGCATCTCTGATGCCTCTGCCGGAGTCATTATTGGAGATAAATCCAATGGAATTAAGGCACTAATTGCCGATGATGAAGAAGACGGACTTCGCCTCTATTCACTGGACGGAGGTAAACCCACTAAAATTCTTTCCATTCGAACGGAACTGGCGGGAATTAAAGGTAAAAAAGAATTCGATTTAGAAGGCGCAGCCAGAATTGACGATACAATCTATTGGATCAGCTCTCATGGGAGAAACAAGAATGGTAAAGCTCAACCCTCACGGCATATCTTCTTTGCAACTCAAATCAACGATGCAAATCAAAGTCTCAAAGTCACAGGTATTCCATTTCAGGGAATACAAACAGCTCTTTTAAAAGAAGAAAAGTTTAAAAAATACAATTTGTCATCAGCCTCATTATTGGCACCTAAAGCTCCAAATGGCTTTAATATTGAGGGATTATCTGCTGCTCCGGATGGGAGTCTCTGGATTTGCTTCCGCAATCCTATTCCTGATGGAAAAGCACTACTCATCCCTCTAAAAAATCCATCTGAAGTTATTAAAGGGAAAGCTCCCACCTTTGGTGATGCTACGGTCCTTGATCTCGGAGGCTTAGGAATTCGCGATATGTGCTTTAGTGGAAATCGTTATTACATCATAGCAGGACCTTATGATAAAGGTTCATGTGCACTTTATTCGTGGGATGGGAATCAATCCAATCCTCCCAAAATAATGATTAAGGAATTCCCTAAAAACTTTACAGCCGAAGTGATTTTAGCATCTCAAGAATATTTCCCCAATAAACTCTTAGTTATCAGTGATGACGGCAGCTTAGAAATAGGGGCTTTAGAAAATAAAGAGTTGCCTTTGGAAGAAAGAACATTTCGTGCACTTTGGGTTGATATTAAATAAAACTTATTTTATCATTCTTTCCGTTTAGAACGAGATTATTAGAATGGAAAATGAGTTGTCAAGTCAATCTTATAACAGGACCTGCAGGAAGTGGTAAAACTTTTAATTGCATTTCTGAAATCCGATCCCAACTAGAAATCTCTCAGTTTGGGAAACCGATTATCTTTATTCTCCCACGACAAGCGACTTTCCAAGCAGAACAAGCCGTTTTTAATCAAAAAGAAACCAAAATCGGCGGCAGTATGCGTCTGCATATAGTCAGCTTTAAACGGCTTTCCAATTTACTGTTAGATATTCTGGAAACTGCACCAGAAAATATTCTTAATAAGGAGGCCAGAATAATGGTCTTCCAGGCACTCCTCCAGGAAAATCCTGATAATCTTCTCCTATATAAAAATCATAGAGAAGATATCTTGTTAGCTAATGATTTGGAAAAAATCTTAACCAAACTTAGAGTCTTCTCAAAAAAAACCCAATATTCTCCCCTGGAATCTTTAGAATCATTTTTAAAAACTCACACCTCCCCAACCGATGTAAACTCCAGGTTATTTCAGAAAATTCATGATATCCATTTCATCTACAAAAAATACTTTGATTGGATACGAGAAAATGAAATCCGAGACGATGAATCTGCTTATGAACAAGTCTGTGGCATTCTTGAACAATGGGCAAACGAACACCCAAATGAATATCTTTTAGAACAAATTTGGCTGGATGGCTTCACTGATATCTCCCCTCAAGAAATAAAGATGATTGAAGCTCTGACTCACGTAACGAAACAAATGTCTCTTCACTTCTGTCTTGAGCTGCCGGATTCTATCACAACAATAGAAAAAGCGTTGCATTATGAAGGCCCATCAAATTTCTGGAAATACACTATCCCTTTTTTCAATAAATGCTGCAATCTCTTTAAATCTTTAGAATTAAATAATATCTGCAAAGTTCAAATTAAAAGAATTTCTAACTTAAACTATCCCAATCGTTTTACAAACACCCTTCCATTAGCTGCATTAGAACGGAATTGGCTGCGAGATAAATCAAATTCCATCTCTGCTCTCAACAATGACTCTTCATCTGAATCTGTAGCGCTCTATTCATGTACCTCAGCACGGGATGAAGCCATTCTGGCTGCACGAGAAATTATTCGCTTTATCCGCGCTGGTAATCGATACAACGATTGCTGTGTACTCTTTCGTTCCATGGAAACTTACGAACAGATTTTTCGTAGAATTTTTTTACGCTACAAAATCCCTTTCTTTTTAGATACTCCTCATAATATCTGTCATCATCCAGCTGTTGACTTCACCATACAAACACTGCATGTTTTCCTAAAAAATTGGGAACTGCCTGAACTGATGGCACTGCTACGCACTGAACTAGCTAATATTTCATTGAAAGAAGCGGATAATATTGAAAATAAACTTTGCCGTATTAATTACACCGGATACTCCTTCTGGGAAAGAAGAATCTGGGAAACATGGGAGTTGGGGAAAAACTATACCATAAAAGATCTTTATTTTTTTCAAAATATTTATCAGAAAGCAATTGAAACCCTGCTGAAATTACAAAAAAAACTTCAAATCACTGAAGAAAATAAACAATCTCTCCCTATTCCTAATTCAAAACTAGTTGAAGTCATTCGTTTTCTTTGGGAATATTTTGGTCTTGAAGAAAAACTGGAAGAATGGAGTACTTCCAATTTGGGAAATAATAATCAACTGGCGTCTTTACAAATTGAGAGCGGTCTCTCTCCCCAATTACATCAAACCGTATGGACTAACCTCAACGAATGGTTAAAAAATTTCCATCTTGCTTTTAACTCCAAATCATACACTCTGCAAAAATGGATTCATATCATCGAAGCTGGCTTTAAAGAAATGACCGTTTCTGCGATTCCAGCGTCATTAGATCAAACTCTCATTGGAACTTTTGATCGTACTCGCACACCCAAAGTCAAACTCGTTATCCTTGCCGGATTTAATGAAGGGGTATTCCCCTATTTATCTAATCCATCTGTTCTTTTTAGTGAAAATGAAGCTCAATTACTGGCATCCCATCTAATTGAAATCACAGAAAACGTAAACGATGCAAAAAATAGAGAAAACTATCTATCCTATATTGCTGTTACCCGATCATCTCAACGTCTTGTCATTACCTACTCTCTATTAGAAAATTCCAATGAAGAAGTTGCCTCAAGACTATATCCTTCAACTTATATCTCTGAATTAAAAAAATATCTTCCTCCTCATACTAACTCAACTTCAGCTTTTTCCAGCAATCAACTTTCCACTCCCGAATTTTGTCTCTCCAAATGTGAAATTTCAGGTTTAAATATTACGCGTCAACTTTCCCATACACCGAAGGAGTTACGACAATGGCTCTACAATTGCCATTACCCCGAAATATCTATTAACACACTTCTTAGCACTTATCATGAATTAATCACTTCCCCAGTAGACCTTTTCAAAAATAAGAAGATCAATCTCAGTGTCAGTAAACTAGAAAGTTACTCATCTTGCCCCTTTGCTTTTTTCGCAAAATACATTCTTAAAACCCACGAACCTGATAAGTGGGGATTTTCTCCTAACAAACTCGGCAATCTAATCCATAATGTATTGGATAAATTCCATCATAAAGTTTGCGAATTGAATAAAACATGGCCTGAAGCTCTAGAAAACCAAATTCTTACAGAACAATTAGAACAAGACTCACTAAAAGAGGCTTTGGAAGATACTTTTGGAAAAATCGATTCTGAAAATTTTCTCATCGCCGGAGGTGAAACTTACAAAGCCACAACCCATCTCAAAGTATCTGCTTATTTAGCTATGATGAAAATATTCTTCTCTAATTATAAATTTATCCCTATTGCTACTGAGTTTTCCTTTGGATTTGATGGAGAGCCTTTGTGGAATATTGATCTTAGGCCAGAATTTGATTTTACAATTTCTCTCAAAGGACGTATAGACCGTCTAGATGGGTATCTAGAAAAAAATGACAATACCCTCTGGCTCAATGCTATTGACTATAAAAGCAGCAAAAAAGACTTTAATGAGGAAAGCTTTAAAGCTGGAATTCAGCTCCAACTAATCTGTTATCTCTGCGTAATTAGGCAAAAAGGATTCCTTGATAACCTCTTAAAAAAATTCCCTCAGAAAACAATCTCATCCGCAAAACAAGTCGCTCCCTCTGGAACATTTTATGTTCCACTCACAATTCCCACTCAAACAGATAAAGGCATCTCTAATTCTCCTCATACAGGCCGCTTCAATAAAGATCTTCTCCGCCTATATTGCAAATCAAGCTCCACCTCTTCTTCTTTCAAACAATTCAGTGTTCGAATAAATAAAAATGGCTCTACTCATGCATCAGATAAAACACCAATCTCTCCTGAAAAATTAACAACTCTCTGTGACACAGCTGAAAAAACTATCCTTCTTCTAGCACGTAGTATTCTCAGAGGAGTATTCCCCGTTCAACCACTTCAGTATGCAAGCTCCTCCTCTTGCGATTATTGCCCAGTACAATGCATATGCAGATTTGATTCTCGCCTCAATAAGCCTCTTCCTCCTATCTCAACAGACCAACGCTTCAAATAAAAAATATAAGGTAAATTTGACTCTCCCCTTAAAATAGGTATAATTCAATCGGTATGAAGCATATCATATCCGTATTAGTCGAAAATAAATTTGGCGTTCTAACTAGAATTGCAGGACTCTTTAGTGGCCGTGGATATAATATTCACTCTCTTAATGTTGCTCCTACCCATGATCCATCCCTCTCTCGCATGACCATCGTTACTCAAGGAGATGAATCTACTATTGAACAGATCGTCAAACAACTGAATAAACTTGTTGAGGTACTTAAAGTCGATGATTTCAGTGAAAATGATGAACACATCGACCGAGAACTTGCTCTTATTCGAATTCAAACCACTCCTAAAACTCGCACTGAAGCCATTCAAATGGCTCAAATTTTCCGAGCCAAAATAGTTGATGTACAGACTGATAGTCTCACATTAGAAGTCACTGGACATGAAGGGAAAATTGAAAAATTTATCGAACTAATGAAACATTTCATCATTGAAGAAATCATTCGCACTGGACGCATCGCCATTTCCAGAGAATAACCTGTTTTATATAAGTAAAAGCGATTTCTGTCTCAAAAGAGGAATCGCTTCTTTATTTCTGAAACCAACAAAAAGACAGCTCATACCATATTAAACTGATACTCTAATAATAATTTAAACTAACGAACTTGGGGTTCATCATAAATTGTCTTAGAATTAAAATACCAACTTGAGCTATTCAAAGATTCCGCCTCTTTACTCCACGCATTATTATTTAATATATAAAGGAAAGGTTCGTTATCTAAATACCAACAAAACATTACTCTATAAGGAGGAGATTTAGGTCCCAGAGCCTTTTTAAGATTCTCCAAATCACTTACTGCTAAACAACTTGGTAAATCAGATTCAAAAAAAGCTCTTACATCCTCTTCCTTTGTAGCATATGTCATTGTATTCAAATAAAATTGCAAAGTAAAAGGAACCTGAAAATATTTCAAAGACTTCAAATCGATCCCTGCATTAAGAATATTCTGAGAAGCACGCTCCAACGCTTTAGTCCGATAGGTCACCTCTTGTTTAGAAAAGACAAACCGATTATAGCAAAGAATAATCGTAATCCCTACGGCAGCCAAAACTGATATCCCTTTTAAAAAAGTCATTGGGTTCTCTTTCAACGTCACCGGCCAACCTTTTTCTAAAACTCTTCCCGTTAGAAGTGCCAAAGGCGGAACCATAGGAAAAATCAAATCTCCCCGTTGATGGGTTCCCAAAGCCATTACAAAACAACCAAATAAGATCCAACAAACCAAAAATCTCTCTAGTCTGCGAGCATTCTCCTCTTGAGCAGGGTGTCTAAACACATCTATAATCGCCCAAACCCCAATTAAACTCCATGGCAAGAAACGAGTTACAAGATAAAATGGCGTTAATATAAATCCAGCGCCGGGAATACCATAAGTTTTAGAAACTGCATGATCCATTAATTCAGATCTGATAATCTTCTCATAAAGAGCATCTCCTCCCTCAAAAAAAGCTAGCAAAAACCATCCGCCTACTATTGCAAAAAACACACATATTCCTAAAAGAACTTTAGGTGAAATACTTCTTTGATTAAGCGGAGCCTCTTTACTTTTTTTATTCCAAATAAAACTAAAAAAACCTCCACTTGCCAAAAGCAATCCCAAAGGCCCCTTTGTCAGCCCGGCCAAAGATACTCCAATCCAAAACCAAATCCACCCTTTACCTCGCTGCCAGCACCAATATCCGATAAAAGCAGAAAGCGTAACTGTAAAAGTAAAAAGTGCGTCAGTACGAGCAAGAGCTACCTGCTTCATTGCCATCGGAGAAATAATAAATACCATTGCTCCCAATCCTGCCGCATACACTCCAAATGACCTCCGACCACAAAAATAAAGAAGAAGCCCAATTCCCACTATTGACAAATAACACGGCAGGTAAAGCGTCAATAAACTAATTTTCCCCTGTCCCATTAAATAAGTAGAAATCGCCGAAAGCCATGTATAAAGAGGAGGCTTAGATGCAATATCACCTAACTCATCTGTCTGATAAATCCAATGACCATTTTTAACAACATCTAATACATATGAAGCTGGCCGTTCCTGATCATTATCTATTAAATTTGGAGGACCAGAAAGCCTCACTACAAAAAGCATTGTGGTAACTAATACTATGATTAATGGAATAAGACGCTCTGGAGCTGTCATTCCTCCATGTAAGAGATGAAAAAGAGATCTACTTCTAGAAGAAATTTTGGGAGTAACCTTTGCCTTATTTTTCATATAACCAACCGATAACAGAGAGAAAATCGCAAGGCTCCTCTCTTTAAGGAGAATAACTAAAATCTCCTGAAAAACAAGCTAAAACCCGGTTTTATAGCTGCTTTGATAAAGGAGTGAAGAAAAGATTGCAGTATCCTGTTTCTATTGCCAAAATACACCTGTTCCGCGGCAGGGTGCCAATAGGAACAGCATCAGAAATATGAAGGAAAATCCTGTTGTTATCGCCATAGACGGCACGAGTGCCAGTGGGAAAAGCACCAATTCCAAACGGGTGGCAGCTGCGCTCGGATACACCTATGTGGATACCGGAGCCATGTATCGCACACTAGCCTGGTATTGCCTCCAGCAAAACATCAATATAGAAGATACAAAAGCCATTACTGCCGCTCTCAAAAAATGGCGTACCAAGCTTGTTTGCGCTGATAAAGCCGTTTACCTGACCGTTGATGGCTACCATCCCGCACAGGAAATCAGAACCTCTGCTACAAGTGCAGCCGTTCCTAAAGTCGCAGCTATTCCAGCTGTGCGAGCCTGGATGAAACGGAAACAGAGGCAATGTGTTAAATTTGGTAATATTGTCATGGAAGGACGTGATATTGGCTCTGAAATTTTCCCTGAGACTGAATTTAAATTCTATCTAGATGCATCTTTAGACGAGCGCTCTCGGCGCCGAGAAGCTGATGGAATTATCGAAAATCTGGCCGAACGCGACAAACGCGATACTCAGAGAGCTGTTTCTCCTCTCATGTTTTCTTTAGGAGCTATCCCAATAAATACTTCTGAAATGACACCTGAAGAAACTACAAAACTCCTATTAGAAAAAATCTATGAGAAACTCGCCAAGCGTCAAAATAAAAGTGGTACGACAAATAAAACTGATGAAATTTAAATCGTTTATTTTATGAATCCACTCTATTTTATCGTTTGGTTCCCATGCAAACTTCTCTTTAAAATCTATTTTGGATGGGAAATCTATGGTGTAAACAACGTCCCTCGCAAGGGTCCTGCATTAATCACCAGTAATCATACCAGTTTTCTTGATCCGGTATTAATTGGAACATCTTTGCCGATGGCCATCCATTATCTTGCACGCAGCACTTTATTTAAAAACAAACTTATTACATGGATTCTTAAAACAGTTCATGCCATCCCAATTGATCGTGAAAGAGGCGGCATGGCTGGGCTCAAAACCATTTTAGAACAACTTCACCAAGACTGTATTATCAATCTTTTCCCGGAAGGAACACGCTCCCGCGACGGAAAACTTCAAAAAGCCCAAACTGGTATTGGACTAGCAGTTATTAAATCTGAAGCTCTCGTCATTCCTACTCGGATTTTTGGCTCTTTTGAAGCTTATAGCCGAAAAGATTTATTTCCAAAACCTCAAAAAATCATCATTCGCTACGGGACTCCATTAGATTTCAAAGAACTTCGTCAAGAATCCAAAACATGTACTAAGGAACGACTGCGTGAAATATACAAAGAGGTTGCCGAACAAGTAATGGAGGCAATCGCAAGGTTAACTCCTACAGAAGAGCTTTCAAAGAAATAAAATCGCTGTTTTTAACTTTTAGAAAAACAAATTTCGAACTCTATTTCCCTTCAAAGCATAATTTGCTCTGGAAACTTCTCTTTTCATAGAAAAAAACTTGTCTAAACTTCAATTTATATTTAAAATTCTTTGTGATGCAGGTGGGCCCGTTTAGCCAAACCTCGTATTGAAAACTCGAACAACGATAAGATGAAGAAAAGATTTTTACATATCTCTTTCTTGACGAGAAAGATGAAAACGGTAGCCAAGCACCTCTGTCTGATTTCACTTTTATTGAGTGGTTTTGTTACCGCAAATGCGGCAGAGGCCAATGCGCCCTATTATCCCGGAAGAATTTTAGTTAAACCCAAACAAGGAATTTCCCTGAAAACTCTGGGGGAATTTAATAAACTTCAAGGAATTCAGTCGACTCGCATTTTGAATGCTGCCAATAATGATTGGCACATTATTAACTTTAATCCACTTGAAAATGTTCATGATAAAATCAAAGAATATCTTAAGAGTGGCATGGTAGAATACGCTGAACCGGATTATATCCGCACCGCCAGCCAAACAATCCCCGATGACCCTGCTTTTAAAGAAAAAGATAAATTCTATCATTTTGAAATAACCGAGACTCTCGATGCTTGGGATACATCAACCGATTCATCAAAAGTTATAGTAGCAGTTGTCGACTCCGGCGTCTCCTACCAGCATGAAGATCTCATCGATAATATGTGGATCAATGAAGGAGAAATTCCGGGAGACGGCATCGACAACGATAACAACGGAATTGTCGACGATGTCTATGGTGCATCCTTCAAGAATGGCCAAATTACCGGCGATCCCCAAGATGATCATGGCCATGGAACACACGTCTCTGGCATCATTGGTGGACATGGAAACAATGGAATAGGTGTTGCAGGAGTAAATTGGAATGTGAGAATTATAACATGCAAAGCTTTACATAAGAATGGGAATTCAGCCTCTGGAACAGACTCTGACATTATTGAAGCTATTGCATATGCACGTAAAAATAATGCTCAGGTTATTAATATGAGTCTTGGTGGACCTGGTTACAACCGGCTTTACTTAGAAGAACTGAGGAAATGCCAAGAAGCCAACATATTGTTTGTCTGTGCAGCTGGTAATGAAACCTCTAATAACGACACGACTCCTAATTATCCATCGAATTACTGTACAAAGCTGGATAACATTATTTCCGTAGGTAGCAGTGACTCTGAGGACAACATTAGTACATTCTCTAATTATGGAGCCAAGACTGTTCACTTATTTGCGCCAGGTACAGACATATGGTCTACAATTTATAAACCTGACAATCCTAACTTTGCAAATAGCTATGACTATATGTCAGGAACCTCTATGGCCTGTCCTTTTGTTGCGGGTGTTGCTGCACTCTGTATTAGTCAATATGGAGAAAATGAATACTCCTATAAAGACATCAAAGACAGTATTCTTTACAGTGTAGATTCTGTTCCTGCCATGAAGAGAAGATGTACAACTGGAGGTCGCATCAATACAGCTCGTGCAATTCGTCCCTTAGAAACTCCGGATGGTTTTAGATATCTAATTCAAGATAAGAGTGTTGTAATTGTCTCTTATTCTGGGACTAACACTGTTGTTACTATTCCTTCGGATATCAATAATTATCCAGTGGTTTCTATTAATCATGATGCCTTCAATGGTAATACCAATATCACTTCTGTAACAATTAGTGATACCGTTTTAAAAATTGAAGAAAATGCGTTTGCTAATTGCTCATCAATAACTAATGTTATAATTGGACAATCTGTTGAAACAATTGAGACCGGAGCATTCACTTTATGTTCTTCTCTGACGGAAATTAATATTCCAGCTTCAGTCACCCTGCTCTCCTCAGAATGGGCAGCCAATTGTTCCAGCTTGGAAAACATCAATGTTGACCCTGCTAATGAAAACTATTCCAGCCAAAATGGATTCCTGCTCAGCAAGAATGGAGAAATACTTCTCTCCTATCCTCCTGGAAAAGCTTCTTCAACCACGCTACCTGAAAGCGTAAATACCATTGGAGAATCTGCTTTCTCTTATGTCCCGATTACCTCTTTTGAAGTACCGGATACCATTCGGCGTATTAACCAATACGCTTTCAGCTATTGTGGTTCACTAACAAATGTTATCTGCAGTACAAATTTCACTTCTTTAGGTGTTTATGCTTTTTACGGATGCTCTTCACTGCAATCAATAACATTTTTAGGAAATGCTCCAGCTGCTATGGACATCTCTTTTGCAGGTGTTTCTCCTGACTTTGTTATCTACTATGACGATAGCACTATCGGATGGGAGATTGAAAATGATCTTTGGCATGGCATTCCAATCGCCCTTATTCCTCAAGAAGGAGATTCAACAATATTGAGTATTCCTTCTATTCGCTATAGTTTTGAGAATGGAAAATTGATTTTAACTTATACAGGCGTGCTCTATAGCAGTCAAGACAACAAAGAATGGACTCGAGTCAAAGAGGCTCAAAGCCCTTATGAAGTCAACCTCAAAGACAATAAATTCTTCTATCGGGTTGACATAGAATAATCCAATTCATTCTGAATAAACAATTCATGCGAGACTGCAGACTGAGCAGTCTCGCTATTAAGAAAAAAACAATTTGATTTCTAAAATCACTTAAGCCACAGTAAAAATATATTTGTTGTTATGCCGAAACTAATTATTCTGACAGAGAGTCTTAAAGGACAAGAATTCGAACTCAAAGAGGGAACTTTCTCTGTGGGACGTGCTGATGAAAATAATTTTTGTATCCCAGAAGGATCAGTTTCGGGACATCACTGCGAAATCGTTTTTAAAGACAACACTTTAACCATTAAAGATCTTAACTCTACAAACGGCACCTATATTGATGACGAAAAGATCACGGAAGCACAGCTCAAAGCTGGTATGATACTTCGCCTTGGACAATGTGAGCTCAGACTTGATGATGGCACTCCTTTTAAAAAAGTGATGGCCTCACACCGTGGAGGAATTAAACTCAATGAGGTAGGGGCTGGAACTCCTGCGATAAATCCTGCTTTTAAGAAAAAAGATAACAAAATGAATATCTATCTTCTTGCGGGAGGCGGAGCAGTTGTTATCTTAATCATACTTTGGCTTTTACTTAAATAGCATCACCCTATCCCCAGTATTTTCTGGGGGGTTATTTTTTATGGCAAAAGAACAAATTTGTAAGAACGTTTCTTATGTAGGAGTCTCTCACTACGATCGCAGGCTTTTTGATGCCCTTATTCCAACACCTGAAGGAACAACATATAATTCCTATCTAATTCAGGGAAGCCAAAAAACAGCATTAATTGATACTGTTGAACCAGAATTAAAACATCTGTTTTTAAATAATCTCAAATCAGCTTCCCTCTCTCAATTGGATTATGTTATCTCCAATCATGCCGAACAGGATCACTCTGGCTGCATTCCAGATATTCTTGCCCTCTATCCAGACTGTAAACTGGTCACAAATCAAAAATGTAAAGAATTGCTTTTAACCCTGATGCCACAAATCCCTCAGGACCGGATCATTGTTGTAAAAGATCGTGAAACACTTGATTTAGGTGGAAAAACATTAGAATTTATTTTAACTCCTTGGATTCATTGGCCCGAAACTATGATGACGTGGCTTCAGGAAGATCAAATACTTTTTCCCTGTGACCTGTTTGGTTCACACTTGGCAGTTTCGGATATATTCACAAATGATCTATGCCTTTTCTATGAGCCAATGAAACGATATTATGCACAAATCATGATGCCATATCGTATACAAGTCTCTAAACACCTTAAAACTGTTAAGAGCCTTAATCCTCAAATCATCTGTCCAAGTCACGGACCTGTTTTTAAAAATCCTTCAATCGCTATTTCTCTATACGAGGAATGGGTTGATGAACCTCCAAAAAATAAAGTCCTTATGCCCTGGGTTTCTACTCACGGTGCAACAGCACGAATGGCAGAGCATCTTACCCAATTACTAACTGAAGCAGGAATTATCGTGGCTCCATACGATCTTACCCGTGCTGATTTAGGCAGAGTTGCCGGTGAACTGGTAGATTCAGCGACGATTGCTATTGGTACAGGCTGTATTTTGACCGGAGCACATCCGCTGGCTGCTTATATTGCACTTTTGGTAGGAGCTCTCAAGCCTAAAGCTCAATTTGCGGCCCTATTTGGATCTTATGGTTGGAGCGGGACAAAGATCCCAATTCAAATCTCAAGTCTTTTACAAGGACTCTCTTTGGAAATATTGCCACCAGTCTTCGCAAAAGGAGCGGGAACATCCGAAACGATTGCAGAACTTGACAATTTAAGCAAATCAATTATTGAAAGGCATAGAAGTCTGAATCTATTCTGAAATTAATTTATGAAATGATTCTTTCCTTTTTGTTTTATCCCTTTGAAAAATAAGCACATTCTACAACATCATGCTGCAAATATTCTTTGATAATGCTGGTGCTATTTCTTGGTTAATCCTAGTCTTAGGTGCGTTTGCTGCTGCTATTTTTCTAGAAAGATTTTTACACTATCATCGTGTAAGAATCGATTCTCGAGAATTTCTAACTGGAGTCAAAAATGTTCTTCGCCGTGAGAATATTATAGAAGCCATCTCAATTTGTGATGCAACACCGGGACCTGTTGCTAGACTAGTTAAAACGGCAATTCTCAACAGTGAACAAGGGAATAAGAACATTGAGGATGTTCTGGAATCAGCAGGTTTAGTCGAAGTTCCTCGTTTGGAAGCTCGCTTGACTTGGCTTGCTACTATTGCTGAAATAGCTCAGCCACTGGGGTGTTTAGGAACAGTGCTAGGGCTGATGAAAATGTTCAGAATTACACAAATCAATGGTCCTTTCAGTGATATCAGCATGCTGAGCGAAGGAATCTGGACAGCTTTAATCTCTGCGGCGCTTGGATTAGCTCTTTCTGTTATAGCCCGTGCTGCTTACAACTATCTTATAGAAAGGGTTAATACTATCGTGCTGGATATGGAGAAAACCTCTTCTGATATTGTTCAATTTCTCCTAAACCCTTCTGAAGAGCACAACAACTCTGATAACAAACTGCAGCAGTAAATTTTCTCTCATGAAGTATACACGCAGTCTTTCTCCTCTAAGAAACAAATTTGATGGGATGGCTTTCTCTATCATCTTGGGGTTAATCATTCTCTTCCTGCTACTTCAATCCTCAATTATTTTCAAGCCTGGTGTTTCTATCCAATTACCTTCTCCAGATACAGCCCAATTACCAGGAATTGTAGGCCCTACCATTGTGATTGGTATTGATCAAAATGACCAATACTATTTTAATGGCAAGAATGTTACACTTGACAACTTAATGGTAACATTGGAAAGAGCTCGAGAGAAAAATCCTGTCACCTCTGTTGTAATCGTTTCTGATCAAGAGGCTTCAATTAATACTTTTGCAAATCTAGGAGCGCTCACCTATAAAGCAGGGCTAACCAATATCCTTATAGCTACTAATCCTAATCAAACTGTAGAAAACAACCCTACTTCCAACACTAGCTCCTCACTTCCATGACACTGCAGGATTCAAATAAAAAACTTCTGCTCGGGCTTGCCTTACTCCACAAAAATCTCCGCACCTATAAGATTGGTGAATGGGTACTTGGCAAATGGATTATTGTTATCTGCGGATTTTTTATTTCACAAATCCTATTTTTCTATATTTTGTTGAATTCCTCACCGCTGACTCCTCGTAACCCCACCTCAATTCAACATCCACTTTTCATTCCAGGAATATCTATCTCTACAAATCCTATTCTTCAAGAATTCCTGCGTACATTTGATCCTCGCATTTATGCTGGAGTACATCAAAATGGCATATCTGGTTTTATTTGGAATGATAAGCAACAATCTTTTTATACACCATCCATGCCTAGACAACCTTTTTACACAATTAACGCACCAAATAAACTTTTGGGACAAGAATTATCCGAATTTATGCTTCCTGTCGCAGAGTCTATTAGAGTTCAAGCTGATCCTTATATTCCCACTATGAAACTAAAAGAACCGGTTTCTCGCACTCATCGCACTCAATCTGAACTCAGACTCTCCGAAAAGACTCTCTCCTCCTGGAAAATTCCACAATTGAATATTCCCACTCAATCCTGGGATAAGGAACTTAAAAATACCATTATCAAAGCCTGGCTTGGAAAAGATGGATTGATTTTCTCTGCTACTCTAATTTCATCATGTGGCTTACCATCTGCTGATAACGATGCCATAAAGGCTGTCTCTGGACTGCGATTACTCCCTAAAAATCAAGAATCCAAATCAATTTCTGCAAATGCAGACAATTGGCTCGATGCTGAACCTATTTTTCTAACAGTTATCTGGGCTACTCATGCCCCATAATTCATGAATCTTGAAACAGTCATTTTTTTAGGTATTGTAATACTACTTTTAATTATTTTTGCCTTGGTTATTTATAGCGAATATATACGCAAACACTTTGAACCTGTACCCAGTAAAGACAAAATTTTCCGTTGCAGCAAATGTGACTTCGTTTACACAGATGATCCTGATGTCGACCGTTCACGATGTCCTCACTGTGGAACAGGTAATCCCAGTGTAAAATTCTAATTTCTATGCAATTATCTATTCCCTCACCTAACTCTGGACTTGATAAAAATGATCTGCAGCTTTTTGTAGAAGCAATTGGCTGGATGGAATTAGGTGCTTTTAATGAATCACTTAACGTTCTAAAAGAGCTTTCACAAAATGCACAAGAAAATAATGATATTTTGAAACTTCATTGGCATTTAAGATATAAACTCCATGATTATCGGCAGTGCCAATTCATAGGAAATCTACTCACGCAAAAATACCCCAATTTAGTAGAATCCTGGGTTCTCTATGCTCAATCCTACTATGGAGAAAGCAACTATGAAAAGGCTTTTGAAATTCTATCCTCTGTTCGTGAACAATTCAGTCTAGACTGGCATTTTGCATACGACTATGCTTGCTATCACAGCTTAACTAATCGATTTAAAGATATACCTTTCTGGATTGAAACTGCCAAACGCCAAGGAGACCCTAAGAAAATAAATGATATGTTTAAAAACGACATGGATTTCACTCCTTATCGTAATTATCTGAAGGAAAACCCTCCTCCTTCTCCTCCTCAGTCATAAAAACATCCAATTAAAAACCCCTTCCTTAAGATAATTGAAGAAGGGGTTTTTATTTTATTATCTAAATCTCAACCTAAGGTCGTTATAAGAACAATACAATAAGCAACTGCGCATAAAATATTTTTAAGATAGTAGCTAAAGGATAGACAGATGCATATCCCACATTTACTCCTGTCGGATCTGTACGTGAAGACGCAAATCCAAGAGCTGCCGGTTGAGTTTGTAAACCACTCATAACTCCTAATAGAGTTGGAATATTCGGGACTCTGCAAAGAAGCATTACAATCCACAAAACAATATGAACCAAAAGCAACATACCTAAGCTAATCAGAATCAAGAAAAGACCATCACCCTTCAAGGTATCCAACAGCTTAGAACCAGAATTAACACCAATAACAGCTAAGAACAAAGCAAACCCAACATGACGTAAAGCCATATTCGCCGAAGGTGCAATCACCCATACAAAAGGACCTGTACGCCCCAAGGCACCAAAAGTTAACGCTACAGCTAAGGGCCCTCCCGCATAACCTAACGTCACCGGAACCTCCACACCCGGAATAGGAATAGGAATTTGGCCAATCAAAAGACCTAAGGCAAGACCTAAAAACAAACTATAAAAAGTATGCTCAGTCGCCATATGAAGAGAATTTCCAAAAAACTTATTTACGCTGATCTGATTCTCTTGGCGAACCAAAACACGAACTTGATCTCCAAGTTGGAGACGAGTATGAATATTGATCTCAATAGGATTATCACCTCGGCGAATCCGACAGATAGCACCACCTAATTTACTGAGATTCAATTTCCAAACACTGCGGTTGATTAAGTGACGATCCGATACAGAAAAAAAGCGTGTAGAAAACTCACCACGATCTTGAAGCAGATTTAGATCCCCTTCTTTTCCTAAAATTCCGATAGCTGATTCTACGTAATTAGCAGAACCTTCAATTACAACTTCAGCCCCCTGTGGAATCTGAGTATCACCATCAATCAAATAATGTTTTCCGTTCAATCGATAACGCGGAGCAACCACATTAGCATACTTATTAATCAATGCTCCTGTCCAATAACGATAATTACCAGGAACATCATTCAACAACTCTACCACGCTAATCATATAAGAAGGTTTAGGTGGTTTATTAGCAGAAAGCTTGCGTTCTCTCCTCAGATGAAACTGAATAATCAACAAAACTCCGACGATTGCAAAAGGATAAGCTACACCATAACCGGCATCTACATTCTTGAGGTCCTCTTCTATTATTTGTTCTTTCTCCTTTCTAAATTCATCCGCCTGTGATTGAGACATTCCCTTTTCTTTAATCACTTGTGCCATCTCTTTACTCTCAACCTGGCGATACGCTTCCTTCGCTGCATTTAATGCCGGGGTATTAGTCAAAGTTCCGCAAAAGAGTCCACTAATAATAGCAGAATTTTTGTCAAAAGCTTTGATAACAAAAATGCTGGACGCGAAAATTACTGTCATCGCCACAAATGTGGCCAGATTTAACCTCATCCCATTTCTCCTGAAAGACTGGAAAAATGCCGGGGCAGCCGTCAAACCTACACAATAAATAAATAGTGCCAAACCGAAACGCTCAATATCATGATGAATCTGTAATTCCGGTTTAAAGATACCAAAGGCTACACCTACAAAGAAAACTGCCGCCACTCCTAACTTGAAGTTTCCTGGCAACTTAATTTCACCCAACACTTGTCCTATTCCCATAATAAGAATAAGGGCAGACAAAGTGGAAAACACCCATTTACTTAGAAGCCAAACTGTTAAAGCATCCATAATACTTAACTTATCCGATATGTGCCATGAAAGACTAAACTATAATAGAATAACGAGCCTCACTCTTATACATTCAAATATGAGACTGTATCACACAGCAACGCTTAGCCTATCAAAACCATTCTTTCCTTAAAAGGTTAAAAGTTAAAATTTACCGCACTTCTTCATAATTTCATCGCAAATGAGATTGCATTTTATAAAGAAAACAGGTAAATAGAGAAATAAGTTAGTTACATTAAAGCGACTAAATAACTTTTATCATGTTCTGGGAAGAAAAAATTGAAACAGCAACCCGGGAGACACTAAATGAGCTGCAGCTAAATCGTCTCCGTGAAACATTGGGGAAACTTTTCCAAAAATCCCCTTTTTATCAAAATAAACTCAAGGAAGCAGGCATCACTCCCGACTCCATTCACTCATTGGATGATGTTCGTAGACTTCCTTTTACTACCAGCGCAGATCTTCGCGCACAGTATCCAGATAAAATGAATATCGTGCCTCGAGAAGAGCTTTTTCGTTTGCATACCTCAAGCGGTACCACTGGAAAGCCTAAGGCACTTTTCTTTACACGCAAAGACATTGAAATCCTTGCTAATAATTTTGCCCGCTGCTTAACCATGGTTGGCTGTACCAAAAGCGATATTTTCCAAAATATGATGACCTATGGTCTGTTTACCGGAGCAATGATGTCTCATTATGGAGCGGAAAAAATAGGAATGCTGGCTATCCCTGCTGGACCTGGAAATTCTGAACGGCAACTCATGCTAATGCAAGATTTTGGAACTACCGTCATTCATTTAACCCCCAGCTATGCACTGTACTTCGCAAATTTCGTAGAGAAAAAAGGTCTTGATCCCGCTAATGATCTCTCCCTAAAAATTATCTTAGTGGGAGCAGAATCTTATACTGAAGAAACACGTCGAAAAATTGAAAAAGCTTTTGGCGCAAAAGTATATAACTGTTATGGACTTTCAGAGATGGGTGGTCCCGGAGTTGGCTTTGAATGCTCTGCACAAAATGGTATTCACCTGTGGGAAGACACCTATCTTGTAGAAGTAATAAACCCAAAAACTCTTGAACCTCTTCCCCCTGGCGAAACAGGAGAATTAGTTATCACTTCTATCAACCGCGAAGCTATGCCCATTATTCGCTATCGCACAGGAGACCTAACTTCAATCATCCCAGGACCTTGTCCATGCGGACGCACTCATATTCGTGTAACTCGATTCAAAGGCCGTGTTGATGACATGATCGTCGTTAAAGGAGCTAACATCTATCCTCAACAAATAGAGCGCATTCTCATGTTAATTCCTGGTGTTGGACGCAACTATCTTATTACGCTACATGGCTTAGACGAAATGCTCATTCAAGTAGAACTGGATGCTGAAACTTTTGACGGAGAACTTCGAAAACTGGAAAATATTAAAAACTCTATCACAACCCAAATTCGAGGAGAGGTTCAAGTCAAACCTCAAGTTGAACTTCTCCCGCCTGGTTCTCTTCCTGTCAGTGAAGGAAAAACAAAACGTGTCATAGACAAGAGAAATATTTAAAGCCTTAAATATATGAACGAAATTAAATTACTTTCCATTTTCGCCGAAAACAAACTCGGCTTTCTCGCTAAAATCACACAAACTCTGGCTACAGCCAATATCAATATTCTTTGGTTTAAAATTATCGACAATTCTGGAGACAATTTCGGTCTGCTAAGAGTCCTTGTTAATCATCGCTCAAAAGCCATAGAAAACTTAAAAGCTAATGGATTTACCGTTTCCTCTGTACCTATTCTCGCCGTATATATTGAAGATATTCCAGGAGCTCTAGCAGGTATTGCTGATATCCTTTCCAAAGAAAATATCAATATCCGGAATGGCTCCGGCTTCATTTTTAAGGGAAAAACTGTTTTATTAATTGAAACAGATGACAAAGAAGAAGCCGCCAAAATTCTTACTCATTCAAATTATAATCTGTTGAATGAGAATGAATTGGAAAGTTAATTCAATAAAAAATCCGATCTAAAGAGGAAGTGTTTCTACTCTTCCTCTTTTTCATTAGAATCCTCCTCTAGTAAAAAATTAGACGTCTCTTTCGAAGCTCCAATGTTTTCTCTTCTAGCATTAAGAAACTGTTTCAATTTCATTGCACTCTGTTCACCAAAACCTGGGACAGCTGCAATTTGTTCTTCCGTAGCCAACTTTAATCTTTGAATTGAACCAAATTTTTTCAATAGAATATTTTTGCGCCTCTCTCCAATTCCAGGGAATTCATCTAAAATACTCTCATTGATTTTTCTCAAACGCAGCTGCGCGTTATAAGTATTAGCAAAACGGTGTGACTCATCTCGAATACGTTGAAGTAATTTCAGTGCTCCAAGCCGATGATCTAAAACAAGCGGCTGACTCTCCCCTGGAAAATAAATCTCCTCCAATCTCTTAGCCAAACCAATAAGAGGAATATTACCTAATCCTAATTCTACTAAAATCTCATATGCAGCACTGACCTGCCCCTTTCCACCATCTACCACAATGAGATCTGGCAATCGACTACCTTCCTGATTCTTTTCAACCTCACTTTTTAGTCTTTTATAACGTCGCCTTATTATTTCAGCCATACAAGCAAAATCATTCTGCTGCTCTACAGTTTTAATTCTAAATCGCCTATAGGAAGAATTATCAGGACGACCGTTATGAAAACAGACCATACTTGCAACCGAAAAAGTTCCGCTGATATTCGATATATCATAACCTTCGATCCGCCATGGCGGATGCGGTAAATTCAAAATCCGCCCCAGTTCTTCCATATCCTCTCGAGGATTAATTGCCAATGGAAGTGTATAAGGTACCCTCTCAAACACTCTTTGTTTTCGGGTTGTTACATTTAAACTGGCTATTGCATCTCTCAGTTGAGCTGCCTTTTCAAAATTCAACTCAGCAGATGCTTTCTGCATTTCTTGAGTCAATTGCTCTTTAATGGAATCTATTTCTCCCCCCATGAAATCACATGCAGCCAAAACCTGCATTCGATATTGTTCTAATGTAACATTGCCAATACAAGGAGCAGTACAATATTTTAAATGTCCATAAAGACAATGCTTATAATCATTCTCTCCAGGGGTAAGAGCCTTACAACTCCTAAGATGAAACTGTTTTCGTGCTATATCTAAAGTTCTCCTAGCCGCAACGGAATCTACAAAAGGACCATAATATTTAGCTGCATCTTCTTTCCTTAAACGAGTAATGACAAAATTTGGAATAAGATCATTTAAGTTAATCTTAATAAGCAAAAAACGCTTATCATCTTTAAAACTAATATTATAACGAGGTTTAAACTCTTTGATTAATTTACCCTCTAACAGAAGAGACTCTGGCTCTGAATTAACCTGATGTATATCAAAATCACAAATAGCCTCCACTAATGCCTGCAGTTTCAAATCCCATGCATATCTTCGAGAAGGCTGAAAATATTGGCTCACCCGCCGTTTTAGATCTCGAGCCTTTCCCACATAAATAACCGTCCCCAGCCTATCCTTCATTAAATATACTCCCGGTTTATGAGGTAATCGGTTCAACTTATGACGAATTAAATCATTTATTGGCATTATAACCCCTAACTCGTATTATAACTGCAGTACAGAACGTTGAGAAGAGCTATTTTTTAGTTGCTTTAAAGCAAAAATTTCTGTTTTAATCAGTGATGCAGTTACTTAAAAAACTGTTGCGAATTTGAACATATGACAGAATTACCCCTGACTCTTAAAGAATTAACTTTAAAAACAAAAGAAAAATATATTTCATACTACGGCTGCGCTCCACAATGGATTGTCGCAGCACCTGGTCGAGTCAATATTATTGGTGAACATACCGATTATAATGGAGGATTTGTATTTCCGATGGGAATTGAGCGCTATACAATCCTCGCTGGAGCTCCATGCTCTGAATCCGATAAAATCAAAGTCAGATGTATGCGCTTTAATGAATCGGTTCTTATCAATATCAATAAATTAAACCGCAGTGAGCCAATTTGGTCAAACTATATACGTGGAGTCATTGCTGGATATCAAGAAAGAGGAGTGAAAATTCCATCAATGAATGTCATAATGAACTCAAATGTTCCTCTAGGAGGAGGTCTTTCCAGCAGTGCTGCGCTGGAAGTTGCAACAGGTACCCTGATTGAAGCTGCTGCCGGAATCGAATTTTCACTTCAAGATCGTGCTCTGATTGGACAAAAAGCAGAACATGACTATGCGGGAGTACCTTGTGGAATCATGGACCAATTTATTTCCGCAATGGCTCGCAAAGATCAAATCATGTTGTTGGACTGCCGCAGCTACGAAACTCGTTGGACATCAATCAAGGATCCCGATGTATCCTTCCTTATTATCAATAGTAATGTCAAACATCAGCTTGCCTCCGGTGAATATGGAAAACGTCGTGCTGAATGCGAGAATGCGGCCAAGATAATGGGAATTGATCTTTTACGAGACGCTACCCTTCAACAACTTGAAAACGCTAAAGTGCAAATGGGTAACACTTCTTATAAACGTGCAAAACATGTCATTACCGAAAATGAGCGCACACTCAAAGCCGCTGAAGCACTGGAAAAATCTCAGTTTGAAGAAGCAGGTCAATATATGTATCAGAGTCATGAATCTTTGAGCAAAGACTTTGAAGTCAGCTGTGAAGAATTAGATCAAATTGTCTTAATTGCACATAAAATCGGTCTCTCTGGAGGTATTTATGGTTGCCGAATGACAGGAGGCGGTTTTGGAGGATGTGCGATTGCGTTGGTAAAAACAACTCAAATTCAACAAATTACTCAAACTATTGAAGTTGCATATAAAAAAGCGACTGGTTTGACATGTTCGATTTTCTCTAGCCGTCCGGCCATGGGAGCTCATAAAATTCAAATTTAATCATAAATTATGCAATTTCAATTTGATCAACATCCTCATAGACGATTCAATCCACTTACCGGTGAATGGATTCTGGTATCTCCTCATCGCACCAAACGGCCTTGGCTTGGACAGCAGGAAAAAGTAACGGATTCGCGTCCCCAATACGACCCTAAATGCTATCTCTGCCCTGGAAACGAACGCGCAGGTGGAATCAAAAATCCTGTTTATACACATACATTTGCTTTTCGGAATGATTTTGCTGCTCTTCTACCAGAAATGCCAGAATCTCCCTCTGAATCTCCTTTAGGAAATCTTCCTGCAAACCTCTTTAAAGTAGAACCTGTTCAAGGAGAATGTCGTGTCATTTGCTTTTCTCCAAGACATGATCTTACCCTTCCTGAACTCTCAATTAAAGAAATTCAAACAGTTATTGCACTTTGGAAGTCACAATTGGAAGAACTTTCCCAAAAATATCGCTGGGTTCAAATCTTTGAAAACAAAGGCTCCGTAATGGGATGTTCCAATCCTCATCCCCACGGACAAATCTGGGCAAGCAGTTTTATTCCTCTGCTTGTCTCACGTGAAGATGAATGTCAATTTGTTTATTACAAACAACATGGCAATTTACTTCTACTCGATTATGCTCAAGCTGAACTCCAAGATGGGAAACGTGTTGTCTGTGCTAATAAAGACTGGATTGTAGTAGTTCCTTTTTGGGCAACTTGGCCCTTTGAGTATCTTTTATTGCCCCTTTTCCCAGTCAAAAGACTTTCACAATTGACTCTTGAGCAACAATCTTCTTTGGCTTCCATCATGAAAGAAGCCCTAACCCGTTATGACAACCTCTTTGAAACCAGCTTTCCTTATTCTATGGGATGGCATGGAGCTCCATTTAACGGAAAAGAGAATGATCACTGGCAACTTCATGCTCATTACTATCCGGCATTACTTCGCTCGGCAACGGTAAAGAAATTCATGGTAGGATATGAGATGCTGGCAGAACCACAGCGTGACTTAACAGCAGAACAAGCTGCTGATCGATTGAGACGGCTCTCCTCTATCCATTACAAAAGCAAATCATAATTATTATAAACAAAAAAAGTAAACATATATGGCGAATTCAACTCCTGTGATGAAAAAAGCACAGGAATATCCGTTGTACTCACTTGTAATCCAAGCCTATAAGCAGGAAAAATATATTCGTCAAACTTTAAAGGGTGCCTTTGATCAAACCTATCCAAATTTAGAAATTATCGTTTGCGATGATGCCTCACCTGATCACACTTGGGAAATTATTGAAGAAGAGGTACGAAATTACAAAGGTCCCCATAAAATTATTCTTCACAAGAACGCTGAAAATCTCGGTATTGCCGGCGCTGCTTCATTGGCTATGAAACTTCCTCTTGGAGAAGTGATCATCTGGAATGATGGGGATGACATTTCTGAACCTAATCGCGTCATGAGGATATACGAAGAATTCACTCGCCTTGGAGCAGAAACAATGATGCTATGGTGTGACAATCTTTCGATTGATGCCCTAAGCAACCCGGTATATGAAAAACATATTCGACTCTACAAACGCCATTCGCCAGTCAAACTTCAGGATATCAAAGCACGCACCTTAGGTTCCGGGATGGGCCCTGGTGGAACAAATATGGCATGGAAACGTATCGTCAGCGACTCTTTTCCACCTATATCTAAGGAATTCCTGGGCTGGGATTTTATCATCACTTTCCGAGCCCTGCTAATAGGACGGATTGCACATATTCAAGAGAAGCTCATTCGCTATCGCACACACCCTGAAAGCACTACTAACTCAGGACGACCTACGAATCTTAAAAAAGAATATGAAAAACGAGCTAAGGGTGACTGTTGCTTCATTCAATATTTTGCTCAACATCTGATTGATATCAGTACTATTGCCGCACAAACACAAGATCCAAAATTAATTCGAGAATATACTCGCATAGAATTTATCATTCAGAACCTCATTCGACGACAGATTGTCTCGTTTGAAATTATGTCTAACTTTCCAAATCTATCGCTCAAAACCCTCTGGAAAGCCATTCCTTATCCTGGATTTCATCGACATTTTATCTATGCGATCCTCTACAAATTAGGTTTTTATCATAAATAGCCTCCATATACAATTAAATGACTGCTTCATCAATCATTGATTCCAATAACGACGAATACTACATGGAGTTAGCTTTAAGGCTATCCCTCAAAGCATATTCATTGGGAGAAACACCTATTGGAGCTATTATCGTTCACAATAATCACATTATCGGTAAAGGTTTTAACCAAGTTGAAACCCTTAAAGATGCTACAGCTCATGCTGAAATGATAGCCTTAACTGCAGCTCAATCTACTTTAGGTGATTGGCGTTTAACCGATTGCATTCTCTATGTTACTAAAGAACCATGTCCCATGTGCGCAGGAGCAATCTCTCATACTCGAATAAAGAGAGTTGTCTTTGCTCTCTCTGACCCCAAAGCAGGAGCAGCTGGTTCTGCTATGAATATCCTCCAGTTTCCTACCCTAAATCATCGTTGCGATATTACTTCCAAAGTAAAAGAAGAAGAAGCTCGACAAATAATCCAGAAATTTTTTCGTGAACGACGGCTAGCCAAAAAACAGCAATTTTGACACAACTTAATCTCCCTATTTTTCTCGATTAAAAATTTAAAAAAACAATTTGGCATGTAGTTTGCTTAATACTTTATTTTGCAGAGTGAGACAACATTCTCAAGGCAATAGAGTATTGACTGGACAGATATAATATTCTGAAGTAGAATTTTTTTTTGGAGCATTTTTGCTTCTCAACGAAAGGGATTAGACAATGTCTGAAGACAAAATGCAACAACAACGTTTTGAGCTAAAGTACCTCATCAATGAAGAGGTTGCTTTGGGCATACGAGCTTTTGCCAGCAGCTATCTAGAATTAGATGAATATGCTGTAGGCAAACCGAATAACTCCTATGTTATTCACAGTCATTATCTTGATTCTGATGATCTGAGACTCTATTGGGGAACAATTAACGGCACTAAAAACCGATTTAAACTCAGACTTAGGTTTTATAATGAGCAGAGTCCTGTCTTTTTTGAAATTAAGCGCAGACTTAATTACTGTATTATGAAACAACGTGCTGGGATCAAACGGGAATATGTCGAAGACGCCTTACGGGGTAATATCCGTCCTGAATTCATGATTAAAAATGACGCCAAAAGTCTTCAGTCACTTCAGAACTTTGTTTATTTGACCAGATCTCTCCATGCTAAGCCTAAAGTCCATATTTCATATCTACGTGAAGCATGGGTTACCAAAGAAAACAACTCTGTTCGTCTTACTTTTGATCGTGCTGTCAGTGCAGAACGAGAACTATCTCTTAATCTCAAAGCCGATCGTTCGCGCTCTACATCAACAGAACTTGCTAAACACGTCATTTTAGAACTGAAATTTACAGGGCGTTTTCCCCATTGGTTTAGAGAACTTGTTGAAACCTTCGGTTTGGCACAGACCGGTGCTGCTAAATATTGTGAAGGAATTATTGCTTTAGGCGAAGACAAAATGTTTACATCATCCAAGTCTCTTGATCTGCCTCTGCCTCAAATCAATAATTGGCAACCAACACCTATGAATTTAGAAGAAATAAAACGTCTCTTAAATAAATAATAGAATCAGGATTTTAATATGGATTGGTTACTTTTTGGAGATGTTGCTCCAACCCCTACAAATGTTTTTGCTCTCATTCTTTCGATACTTCTTGCGTTTCTATGTGGGCATGCTTTAGCACTTTGCTACATTAAAACACATTCTGGAATGTCCTATTCCAGAACTTTTGTCAGTGCGCTATTAGTCATTCCTGTTTTAACCGCGTTAGTCATGACAGTGCTGGATAACAATCTGGTTACAGCCTTTGGAATGATGGCTGTATTTGCAATCGTACGTTTCCGAAACGTCTTACGAGACACTCTGGACACTGTTTATATTCTTTGCACACTTTTCATCGGTATGGCCAGTGGAACCCAAAAATACACTACAGTTATTATCGGTACACTAGCTGCGTTAACTATTCTCTTTTATATTTCTCTGACCTCTTTTGGATCCCGCAACCGCTACGACTTAGTCCTTAACCTTCACTGGGATAAAACAGACACAGATCTTCCTACTTTATTGAACTTACTCAATCGATATAGTTCCAAAACAACTATTGCCAGCCAGAGAACTGTTGATGGAGTTCAAGGTATGGATCTCTCATATCGGCTTTTAATGAGAGATCCCAATCGTACCAATGAACTTTTAAATCATATCCGTTCTCTTGATGGTGTTTCCTGGGTCAGCAGTGTAAAAGCTGAAGACGAATCTGAATATTAATTGTGAATACTGCTGAAAAAGCTTTAGTTATCATCCCCACCTATAACGAACGAGAAAATATTGTAAAGATCAGCAAAAAAATATTTTCTCTTTCATACTCTATCGATTTGCTAATTGTCGATGACAATTCTCCCGACGGCACTGGAGAGTTGGCAGACGAACTGGCTCGACAAGCACCTGAAAGGATGTATGTTCTTCATCGTTCTGTAAAAGATGGCCTCGGGAGAGCTTACTGTTGCGGATTCAAATGGGCATTAGAACATGGCTATGAATACATCTGTGAGATGGATGCTGATTTTTCTCATGACCCAGAAGATTTACCCAAACTTATTCAATTAGCAAAGAATTCCGATCTAGTTTTAGGGACTCGATATAAAGGAGGAATTCGAGTTATTAACTGGCCGCTAAATCGACTAATACTTAGCATCGGTGCAGGTAAATATGTTAGAATTATTACAGGAATGCCATTTTCAGACCCAACTGGAGGATTCAAATGTTTTCGACGGAATACCCTTGCTTCTATTGACTTGGATGCCATCCGCTCCAATGGTTATAGTTTTCAAATTGAAATGACTCATAAAATTTGGCGCCAGGGATTAAAAGTCACGGAACATCCCATCACTTTTACAGATCGTCAAAATGGCACCTCTAAAATGTCATTTCGTATTGTTCTAGAGGCAGTTTACCGAGTGTGGGTTTTACTTTTTGAAAATGGATTACGCCGTCGTCCTATAAAAAAATAACATCTACAGGCTCTCAATATTATCTATATCCACTTCCACTAATACTCCCCGAGAAATAAAATCAATACTCAAATAAACCATACAAGTTCCTTTTATCTTCTGAATAACTCCTACAATTCCCTGCATAGGACCCCGACAAATCTGAACAATTGTTCCTGGTTTAAACTCTTTGGCAGGAATTAGTTCCACCCCAGATTCAATTGCTAATAGGATAGATTCTAATTGATTGATAAACAATTTCTGATTCTTTATTTTAATCAACTTGAGTAAATAGAAGGATTGGTATAGGTTAATACGGTTCTTCTCCTTCGTATAAAGAAAAACGTAACCAGGAAAACAAGGTTTATAGAAAATAAGCTTTTTCCTTGGATATTTTTTGATGCTTTTATAAAGAGGAAGACAATACTGAATATTTCGTTCTGAACAATATTGAGCAAATTTTTTCTCAGAACGAGGCTTAACACATGCCAACATCCATTGTGGCAAATCCTCCTCTTCCTCCTCTGGATGGAGAAAGAATTCAGTCTTTGTCTTCAGTTGATCCTCTTTCAATTACTTTCCTCCACTAAATATAAAGCTTTTCTAAAATCTATTAATCCCATCTTTTAAGAGCATGAGCAGCTGCCTCAATCATTGGTCGAGGTGTTACTGGTGTACCAGTTGCTGCTTTCATCCAAAGATCAGGTGTAATATCTCCAATTTTAGCCATACGTTCAATTTCAGGGCCTATTTTCCCATTCCTTTCAATATAATGCTCTATTTGAGATGCGATAATATGCCCCAGCGGATAATTCGGCAAATAGATTCCATAACATATCATGTGTGAATAAATTCCAAGTAAAACAGAATCCTTTATTTCAAAAACCGACGCATAATACTGATTCCAAATATCTTTAGAAATTAAGATTACAGCATCCCTAAGTTCTTCTGGTGTCGCTGAAGAATGCTGATACATCCACTGCCAGATATCCATATCAACCATACTGACGCCCGCTATTTCATAAGTCATCCATAAATCATTCAGTGCCTTATATGCTCGTTGTTCTTCATTCAACTCACTTAATCCCAAAATCCGCATATCTTTTCCTTGAAAAATAAATGCCATTGCCTCTGTAAAAGCGGTATTAGGCACCCCATTGAGAAAATACTCATCGATCCAATGTAGAGATATTGTTTGTTCAACACAATGTCCTAACTCATGCATCCCCGTATTAAAGCTTTTATATCCCATTCCATCCAAAGAGACATTAGTACGCAAATGAGATTTCCCATAACGCATCGCCGCTCCTACAGCGTGACCTGCACCACGAGCAGGTTCTACAATAATCTGATTGGCAATATAAGATGCTTTTTCCGGAGAAAAATCAAGTCTTTCTAATATATTGACAATATCTTTCTGAAAAGCAGATAAAGTCGGATAACGTTCTTTACAAATTTTATCTAAATACTCTTCAGAATAATCTCCTCTGGGTTGGAATCCAGAATACCAAAGATCAAATGGTTCCAATGGGCGATCTACTCGATTCGATATCAGAGAAGCAATCTTTCTCAACTCTGGAGCAGTTAGAACCTCAGTCAAAATAGATCTAACACGTTCCTCCGGCATCTCTTTTACTTCATTGAAATCACGTTCAATATAGGTAGATTGATCCTTGAAACAACTATCCTCTAACCTACAACTTTTATATATATTATAAAGCTTAGCATAACGAAGATTCTTTTCTGACTCTATGGAAGGTTCAATTGAAAGTTTTTCTTCATATCCCTCCTCTTTTATAGGAGAAATACTTACTGTGTTATTTTCTACATTCCAATCTAAATGAGGATTATTAATAATAGCTAATGGAACATCCTGATAAACTATCTTTTCCATAATACCTTGAATCATCCGCTGTTTAAAGAAAACATGGGCAGGATTATCTGTTTTATCGCTATAAAGCCCTCGGATCTCATCTCGCAAATCCCAATGAGAAATCAGTTTAAGACCTTTCTGAAAATGACGTTCTCCATTTCCTGTTACAACATGATCCATGCAAAATTTGTACTCACTGATATATGCCTCTGCGGCCAAAAAGGCTTCGCTCATTTTTTGGATAATATCCGCAGATATTCGTTTAGAAAATCGAGAAGCTAAACGAGTTTCAGCCCACTCCCGTCGAGTCCATTTCTCCCCTTCATTAAGTCGTTCTGCTAAATTCGTTACAGGAAAATTTAAAAGGACAATATGAGCCAACTTATTCTTAAAAAAATCATCTAATAAATGAGCAACTGGATTATAAGCTGCAAAAATTTTATCAACCTCATCAATAGATCCCGAATTTAAATCGATCGGTTCTCTCAATCCAAGCTCTACTATTAAATTATACCCATCAAGATTCTCAATCTGTTTTTCAAACTTTTTAAAAAGCTCATCTTTTAATTCTTCTTCTCCAACAAAGTAATTTATTATAAAAGACTTAAAATCATCTAAAGTTCCATCTTCCGCCCGCCATATCTGAGCTACCTGCCACACTCCACGCTGAATCCTATTTTTCTGTCCAACTCCATATTTCTCAATCAATTGTGATTGCAAGTCTCTTATACATTTTTCCATTATATCACCTCTAAATCAGCTTCTCAAAGTTTAAATTTGAACATAAAAACAGACAGTACATTAAAAGAAAAATCTATGCTAGATAATTCATAATTCAAATAATATAACCAATTAAAAGTAAGTTCAAAGAGAATATCTATCTATTGCACAAAACAGCTTCTTTAGAGAAAGACACATCTTTTTTAAAATAACACGCACACTAAATCTCCAGAACACATTCTAAATACAAAAATCCGCCTTGTAAAACAAGACGGACAAACTATCTATAAATAAAATATGTTTTTAGTATAAAATATATTCTATTTCTTTGAAGAATCAGTTTCTGAAGACGTGTCATCCAAACTTATAAAAACACACCAGAAATCAGCATTTGCTTCATTTTTTCCAGCTAAAGAATGAGGCTTATTTTTGGTAATCTTTGCTTTTTTCTTCAACAATAATTTCCCCTCTCCAAAAAGTTTTGCCTCTATTACATTTGGGCCTATGCGTTTGACTTTAATTTCACATTTTTTGGACATCTTTACAGTTTGTTCATTTGAATCTTTCAACTGAATTCTTTGACAAGAAATTTCATAATAGGCATTCCATTTTAAAAATTCACCCAAACGTCTTTTTACCTCATCATCAACTTCTTTAAACTTAACCTTCTTGCCGGTTAAATCCATATTGGTTCCCCAAATAAGTTGAAACTTCAGAGACAGGAGGTTCTCATCAGAAAATTGAGAACTTTGTGCTGCGACCCTTATCCCAAAAAACAAAAAGGTCATCGCTAGACATATAAATCCTAATCTGGATAAAAAAGTTAAACGATTCATAAATTCTAATTTAAATCTGATAACTCTATATTCTCTTATCTACCATCTGAAATGTAAGTAGTATTGATCCACTCGATACAGATAGAGTCACTTTCTAAAGTGGTTGTTGTTACTCCATCTCCGGTTTCTATCTCTGTAATCATAGCTACAGAAGAGGCATTTCCCATCTGGACAGGAGCATGAAAATAAATTAAAGCAATAACTATAGCTGCTACAGCTACAGAACCAACTTTAATAGAACGATTTAAATTCAACCAAAAATTTCTTTTTTGTATATTAACAGGCCTACTGTTTATTTGGCCATCAAGCTTATTCAAGATTCCCCTAAAATAAGCTTCTTCCGAAATCTGCGGTTTAACCGCTGCTGGTCTGAATAAATCATCTAAGAGAGCAGAGACATACTTCTGTTGGCGGGATTCTTTAACTAGTTCCTCATCTAAAAGGAACTCTGATTCCACCTTAGAGGCTTCTTCAGGAGACAATTTCCCATCCGCCCATAAAATCATTTTTTCAATATCCTGATCTCTCATAACTAAATTTCTATTTTCAAATCTATCCCACGCTGCTCTAAAATAGACTTTAAACGTTTCATTAACGCTTTCTTTCCATAGAACAATCTAGACATTACAGTCCCATGTGAGCAATTCATCCGCTGAGCAATCTCTTTATACTCCAGCTGCTCATAATACATATATTCAAGAGCAGTCCGCTGTTCTGGAGAGATTCCCTTAAAAGCTTCCTCAAGAAGAACTAAAACCTCTTCTCTCGCCATACCTTTTAATGGATCAACCTTCACAGTCGGGACCCAATCACCGTCTCCGTTCTTTTCTGTTAGTTCTTCAATAGATTCTTCTATCGGCCGACGGCGTTTTTTACGAATATGGTCCAAGCAGACATTGATTGCAATTCTTGTAAGCCAAGTTGTAAAAGGGGAATCCCCTTGAAACTGATACAATCGAGTCCAAACTTTTACCCATACGTCTTGAGAAAGATCTAACGCTCCATCATGGTTAGGGATCATTTTAAAAACCTGCCCATATACCCTGTCTCGATGCCGACTGATCAAAATCCCAAATGCAGACGTATCCCCTTCTCTGGACAATCGGATCAGTTCTCCATCACTCATAGAAGCGTATTCAACTTCTTCTGCCATCTCTTTGACGTTATCTTTTTTAAGCTTATTCAATAAATTTATAACTATTACAATTTGCCTTTTGTCGTAGGCAAACTATTTCCCAATCGGGGATCCTTTCGACATGCCTGATCTACCGCGCGAGCAAAAGCCTTAAACATTCCCTCCACAATATGATGAGGTTCCTCTCCGTAGAGAAGCTCAATATGCAAATTGCAGCGAGCCTCATTAACAAACGCCTGGAAAAACTCCTTTGCCAATCCAAAGCGGAACATGGTAGACATATCTTGCCTCAACTCATCATCTTTTGGTCTGCATATAGCTAAAGCCTTTTCATCCAAGCCTCTATAAACAAGATAAGGTCTTCCTCCAAAATCAATCACACAACGAATTAAACATTCATCCATTGGCATATAGAACTCACCTCTCAAACTCTCGCTATCGAACTGATTTGAAATTTTAGAATTAAAGCCAGTTCCATAACGAGAGATACCAGCTTTACTTCCTAATGCCTGAAAAAAAGCCTTTCCTAATGACAACCCGCAATCCTCTACCGTGTGATGAGCATCCACTTCGATATCTCCCTGGCAAACTAATTGCAAATCAATAAAAGAATGCTTAGCAAAAAGAGTAAGCATATGATCAAAAAAGGGAATTCTTGTCTGGATATCCGATTCACCTTTTCCATCGATCTTCAAAACCAAATTAATTTTAGTCTCTTTTGTTTCTCTGACTACCTTTGCTTCTCTGATCATTTCGGGATTTATATAATAAAAGCATAAAAAAAGGTCTGTTCTTTCGTTTTTCTGAAAAACAGACCCTTAAAAAACTCAACAGTTGCCTTTATATTTGCGACAAACTAGAGTTGCATTATGCCCGCCAAAGCCAAAGGAATTACTCATTGCGACATCCACTTCCATCTCTCTGGCTGTATTGGGTACACAATCCAAATCACATTCAGGATCTTTTGTTTCATAATTGATTGTAGGCGGCACAACATTATTAAATACAGAAAGAGCAGAAACAATTAATTCTACTGCTCCTGTCGCCCCCAGCATATGGCCATGAGCCCCCTTCGTAGAACTGACCGCTAAACTCTTTATTTTCTCACCAAAAACAGTTTGTAAAGCCTTTACTTCTGCTACATCACCTGCTCTTGTTGAAGTCGCATGAGCATTAACATAACTGACATTTTCAGGATTTAATTTCGCTGAACGCAACGCCATTCTCATACAACGCGCTGCACCTTCTCCTCCAGGAGAGGGTGAGGTAATATGATAAGCATCAGCTGTATTTCCATAGCCAACCAGTTCAGCGTAGATTTTTGCATTTCTGGCCTTCGCATGTTCGAGCTCCTCTAATAAAAGTACTCCAGCCCCCTCACCCATCACAAAGCCATCTCGATCCGCATCAAATGGGCGAGAAGATCTTTTAGGATCATCATTCCGAGTACTAAGAGCCCTCATTGCACAAAAACCTCCTATTCCCAATTCCGTGACAGCAGCCTCAGCACCACCGGCAAACATCATCGTAGCATTCCCCATCTTAATTGTTTGCCAAGCCTCACCCACTGCATGAGTAGAAGTAGCACATGCAGAGCAAGTTGCCATATTAGGACCTTTTAAACCATAAAAAATCGAAAAAAGCCCAGATCCCATATTCAAAATTAACATAGGAATCATAAATGGAGAAAGTCTCCCTGGTCCTCTTTCTAACAACACCTTACATTGCTCCTGCGTCGTTGATAATCCTCCAATTCCGGAACCAAAAACACAGCCAATTTCTTCAGGATTCTCTTTGTTAAGATCTAAACCGGAATCCTGCAACGCTTTCCACCCTGCATAGGTAGAAAATTGGCAATAACGATCTGATCTACGCACATCTTTAGGAGATGGGAAAGCTGGCGTAGGATCAAAATCATGTACTTCAGAAGCAATCTGACAGGCAAAAGGAGAGGCATCCATTCCCCGAATACGATCTATACCCGTATCCCCATTTACCAATCTTCTCCAAAAAGTATCTATATCATTTCCTAACGAGGAAACGATTCCTAAGCCGGTAATAACTACTCTGCGATTAGAGCCACAATCTGACATCTGATAAAATTATAAATAATTAAATGGCTAATAAATTACAAAAATCAACGAAACTGACTCGCACGAGAACTCTTCTTGTTCATAACCCCCTGCGAGTCCGTTTCCGTCTGATATACAGCAGAACATTCAGTTCCATGATTATTAGAACTGTCTTTTCCGCTGTTGAGGAATTCTCTATAGAACTCCTTCTGTGTTATTTTTCTTTCTGGTTCGCTTCGATGTATTTAATAACATCTCCGACACTCTGAAGCTTTTCAGCCTCTTCATCGGGAACCTCAAGATTAAATTCCTCTTCCAAAGCCATTATCAGCTCTACATTGTCCAAGGAATCAGCACCCAGATCTTCCACGAACTTGGCATCAGGAGTGACTTGATCAGGATTAACAGTCAACTGCTCAACGATGATTTTTTTTACTTTCTCTTCAATATTATTATCTGCCATAGATATTTCTCCGTACTAGTGCCAGGTTCCATCCGCCTTCAGCATCTGGACACCCGACTTTTAAATCAGTTATAGCTCAAATCGAGATTTTCCCGTCAAGGAGCCTCTGATATTATCTACATTGCGAAACCGCCGTCAACCACTAAAACGTGTCCAGTAATATAACGGGCATCCGTGCTAGCTAAAAACAATGCCGCCCCAGCAATGTCTTCCGGTTTCCCAATTTGATTCATCGGTATTTCTTTTAAAAAAGCCTCTTTAACATTTTCTGATAGAGCTCCTGTCATATCAGTCTCTATAAAACCAGGAGCTATTGCGTTTACTGTAATGCTTCTGCTGGCTACTTCCCGGGCAAGCGATTTTGTAAAACCAACCAAAGCGGCCTTACTTGCTGCATAATTACATTGCCCTGCATTCCCTGTCAATCCGACAATAGAAGCTATATTTATGATACGACCAGAACGTTGTTTAATAAAACTGCGAATAAAAGATTTACAGAGCAAATACGCACCTTTTAAATTCGTATTAATAACCGTATCCCACTCCTCCTCGCTCATTCTCATAAAAAGATTATCACGAGTTACACCGGCATTATTAACTAAGACATCGATCTTTCCTGCTTCTTTTAAAACAGCTGCACTCATCTCATTAACCGCTGCTGAATCAGCTACATCTATCCCAAATGCCCAGGCTTTGCGTCCCATTTGACGAATTTCCTCTGCGACCTTGCCTGAATTAGCCTGTGTGCGAGAGATACAAACTACATCTGCTCCTTCTTTAGCAAAAGATAATGCTATACTTCTGCCTATACCACGGCCTGCACCTGTTACAACAACAACTTGACCTTCAAAACGATTCATTTTCTTGTTTTTTAATTTAATTTACTTGATTTAATATCGCTACGGTTTTTTCTAAACTCACCGTATCGGCTATATTTAAAATCTCTACTTCTTTGCTAATACGTTTGAGAAATCCGCAAAGAACCGTTCCTGGGCCGACCTCGACAAAACGGGTAAAACCATTATCAATCAACCATCTTAGAGAAGATTCAAATAAAACTGAAGAGGTTACCTGTCTTACAAGTGTATCTCTTATTACATCTGCATTTTTTTCATGTGGCAATGCTGTCACATTAGATACAACCGGAATAGTAGGAACTGTAATCTTTACTTCTTTTAAAGCATCCTTCAGTTTCGACTGAGCTGATCTCATTAAGGAAGAATGATAAGCCCCCGCTACCGCTAAAGGTAATGCCCTCTTAGCACCTTTGGCACGCGCAAGCTCACAAGCTGATACCACCTTGGAACTTTCTCCAGAAATAACAATCTGTCCAGGACAATTCAGATTAGCAAGCTCTGTTTCTGTCTCTGCACAAATCTCACGCACCACCTCCTCTGGTAACCCGATAATTGCAGCCATTCCACCTTGAGTAGCATCACAAGCCTCCTGCATATAAGTTCCTCTTTTCCTTACCAGAATAAGCCCCTCTTCAAAGGAAAAAACTTCCGCAGCTGCCAATGCAGTAAACTCTCCCAAGCTCAGTCCCGCTGCTCCTTGAAATTCAAATCCCGGAATAGACTCTTGTAAAAGCTTCATCGCAACCCAACTCATGAGAAAGATCGCTGGCTGGGCGTATTCGGTCTGAGTCAACTTCTCCTCCGGTCCTTCAAAGATTACCTTGCTTAAATCTAATCCTAAAATTGAATCAGCCTCTTTAAACAACCTGGAAGCTGTAGGATATCTTTCAAAAAGATCTCGGCCCATTCCAACTGTTTGAGCCCCCTGTCCAGAAAATAAAAGTACTGTTTTTTTCATTTGGAATTTTCTTCTATTAAATTCTTTACTAATATTTTGGAACGTCGTTTACTCTGATGATAAATCAGCAATCGTTCCGGAGATAAATCTGCCTCACTGCCATCCTTAAATCCCCCTTTAAAACGAAAATAAGTATAAGTCTGTGTGGATAATACGACTAATTTCTTCAAGTTCAAACTGCGAGCTTTATCTTCTATAAAACGGATCAATTTTCGTCCAATTCCTTTATTTTCATGATTGCAGGAAACATATAAACAGGCCAACTCCCCTGTCGTTTTATCCGAAAAAACATGCAATGCAACGCATGCAACCGCATGCCCATCTATCTCAAAGAGATAATAATCCTGAATTCTAGATTCCACATCTCTATAAGAACGATTAGTAAGTTCTTCCATTTTCATTGCCTGGCGGATTAGTACCATAATTGTCCGTGTATCTTTCCGTGTTGCCCGGCGAATCTGTTGGTACTCATTGGCATAGATCAACGTCCCCACTCCTTCATTGCTGAAAATTTCAGCTATAAGAGATTCATTGACAAAGCCATTAATCAAATGCACTCTTTGAACTCCTTGTTGACAAGCTTGAACCGCGTATTTAGCCTTTGAAACCTGTTCTTTATGAAATATATTTGCCGGATTCTCAAGCATTCTCTGCAATGTTTGCGCTTGAATATTTCCTATAAGTTTCCCATTACAATAAAGTCCATCTGAAGAAGTTACAAAAATAATCTTTTGTGCTTTTAGATGAACGCCCAGTGCGTAAGCCACATTATCCGAATTGACTCGATAAGTATTTCCTTCACCATCAAATCCCAGTGGAGGCGCTACTGGAATTATTCCATCTTTTAAAAGAGTACTGAACATCTCCACATCAACTCGCTCGACTTTCCCTGTATATTGATGATCCACTCCATGTATAATCCCCATTGGATGCGAAATAATCCCATTGCAAGTAACTGCACGCAAATCTGCCGTACTCAACCCTTCTAAAATTTCATGAGTACATCGATTGGAAGCTATTAAAGCTATTCCAAGAGTTTGATCATCAGTAACTCCATTACCATCCAGATCTGAAGGCTGGAATCCTTCCATTTCTGCCGAAATTTTCTTGATCTGAGAACTGATTCCATGGACTAAGACCACTTGAATATTTAAAGAAGACAGTACAGCTACATCTAATAAGATATTGGAGAAGTTCTCACTCTCTGTAATGATCCCATCCAGAGCAATCACAAATATCTTATGACGATACTGTGGAACATATTTTAAGATACCTCTCAAGTCGATAGCTTTCATTTCGCTTACTTAAGATTTTGAACACAGTACCGCTGTCTTTCTAAAACACACTGAAGAAGACATGAGAAAATCACTTCTGATAAATCCTCTGAACACCGCATGAAAACGGCCTGCAAAGTTTCTATTACTCAAGCAAAATTGTCAAGTTTTTATCTACCTCTCATCATAAGCTTCCGTCCACAGGATAAGGCAAAACACCTTTTACGTCATAAAGGACTCCATTAGATCTAAGAAATGTTCTCAAATCCAAATTTTCAAAAATCCGATGAGGGACTGCCAAAATTAGCGCATCATATGATTTTTCAGGCAAATTATTAATTTCAATCAGACTGAGCGGACCATAAACTCTTTGAACCTCTTCCTTCTTTGCTAGAGGATCACAGATATCTACTCTCAAACAAAACCTCTCCAACTCTTTTATAATTTGTATAACCTGTGTATTTCTAGAATCATTACAATTTTCTTTAAAAGTAAATCCTAATATCAAGACTCTGCCTCTCTTTAAAATAACTTCCTTGCAGACCATCAAATGAATGACCTCTCTTGCCACGTACTCTCCCATACCATCATTCAAACGACGCCCAGCCAAAATAATCTCAGGATGATAACCTAATTCCTGGGCTCTCTGTGCCAAATAGTATGGATCTACTCCAATACAATGCCCACCTACCAACCCCGGTTTAAAAGGAAGAAAATTCCATTTTGTTCCGGCAGCATCCAAAACCTCTTTTGTATCAATTCCCATTTTATGAAACATTTTAGATAACTCATTGACAAAGGCAATATTAATATCCCGCTGTGTATTCTCAATAACTTTTGCAGCCTCCGCTACCTGAATTGAAGAAACCTTCCTAACTCCTGCCTTGATAATCTGCTCATAAATCGATGCTATTCTCTCCAATGTATTATCATCTTCAGCTGAAACAAGTTTTACAATATTAGTTAAACAATGTTCACGATCTCCTGGATTAATTCTCTCTGGAGAATAGCCTATTTTAAAATCTCTTCCTCTTTTTAAGCCCGACTCCTTTTCTAAAATCGGCAAACAATACTCCTCAGTACATCCAGGATAAACAGTGCTCTCATAAACTACAATCGATTTAGGATTTAGGTGTCTGCCTACTATTTGAGACGCCTGTTTTAAGGCTGTCAAATCCGGTCTTCTATCCCTATCTAATGGAGTCGGCACCGCCACAATATGAAAATAGCTCTTTTCTAAAATAGCCTCATCAGATGAAAAACAGATTTTACCCTTTTTAAGAACTCTCTTGATCTCATCATCACCTACCTCTCCAGTGGGATCCTCTCCACGATTATAAGCCGTTACCTTTTCTATATTGATATCATACGCCACTACCTGGAATGAATCCACGCCCGAAAAAGCTATCGCCAATGGTAATCCTACATATCCCAAACCTATAACAGAAATTGTTTCCATCACCACCAAATTAATTCTACACAATATTCAAGTTACTTCTATTTTTTTAGAGAAAAAGTATCTTCAACCCCTTCTTTCAAAACAATACTCCTTTCATATTATCATGTCCATGTTTTGCTCTATTTTCTTATCTTGCACATAATAAGACATATTTAAGATTGACTTCTTAATTATTTGCATTAAAATATGGAAATGATTTATTCTAACAAAAATCTTTATAAGATAATGATAGTTCCTATACTAACATTATTAGCTATATCTACTTCAGCTGACATTTTATTTGAAGATGATTTCTCAGGTTCTGAAATTAGCAGCGACTGGGTACTTAATGAAAGAAGTTTCGAGTATTTATCAAATACAACCGCTTCTGGTACTCTGAATTATCAAGTATCTGATTCTGTTTATATGAACTATATTGCTTCCGCTGCCTATTGGCCAGGAGCAACCTTTGTTACCTCAAATAGCTACAACGCATCACCTCAAGCTCCCGTCTCTTTTGAAATTGATCGTATTTATTATAACACCTCTAGCAGCAGTGGTGGACGTTGCGCATTTTATATTTACAATGAGGAATTAGATAGATGGATTATTTTCTCTGAGTTTACAGATGGTACAACTCCCTCCTCATCCACTTATTACGGTTGGGGATATAATCGTTACATCGGCGAAACAGGCGATAATAATCAAGGCTCTGGGATCCAAATCTCTTCTTTGGCAACAGAGGCATTTACAGACCAACAACAGCATCGAATTAAAATAGAAGCCAATGGCGAAACAGCCAGCTTTTATGTTGATGATACTTTGGGAACTACCGTTAAATTTCCATACTCACAAGGAATTCGTTTTGGTTTTGGAGTCTTTGCACGTGCCGAAAACGATATGGTAGACGCATCTTTCGATAATGCTCTAATCACAGGTGCAAATAATTTTATTTTATTTTCAAAAGAAACTATGAGTCTTCCTGGCGCTATAGGTTCTGAAAATACTATTAACTTTAAGACATTATTTTCCCAACAAAGTAGTGATACTACACTAACTTTAAATATTGAAAATCCATCTATCGCAGAATTTGACACTGGAACAACTAAAACAATTACACTAAGTCCCAATTCCAGTGAATACAATATTCCTATCTATAAAAGAGGAATAGGTAAAACCACTATCTCTATATCCACTGAATCCAATATTCCTATAAACTACCAACAACTAATAGTTTTAGGAGAAGTTATAGGAGAAATTCTAATGGAAGATGAATTTGATGGCGATACTCTGAATACCAATCTTTGGTTAATCAATAACAGATCCTACGAATATACAACTGGTGGAACCCCTACCTCTTTAACAGAATATAATTTAAATGAAAGCCAACTCTCAATAAATGTTACAGCTGAAGGTCACTACTGGCCAGGCTCAGCACTAATTACCCGTGATAGTTTTCAAGCCAGTTCTGTATCTCCTTTGGTGTTTGAAGTCGAACGTGAATCTTATTCTTACACAGGCTCTGGAGGACGATGCGCTATCGGTATTTATAATGAAGATATGAGCAATTGGATTATTATAGATGATCTTGGAGACGGGGGATCCGCTGAAACTACCTCTTACCAAGGTTGGCACTATAATAAATTAACCGGAGATGAATTAGACATTCCTACTGGAAACGGAAATCCTCTAGACATTTCCACTGCAGATTTTGGATTTAACGATCAAGGCCGTCACACTATTAAAATAGTCGCTAATGGTCAAACTGCTCAATTTTATATAGATGATGTACTCTGTCTAGAAAAGAACTTTTCCTTTTACGAAGGAATTCGCTTTGGAATAGGAACTTATTCACGATATGAAACGGATATAACTCAAGCTACTTTCAACAGAGCAGTTATCACCGGTTCTTCCGAAACTGTTGCAGATCCCGTTGCTATTCTAACAAGTCCCGTTAGTATGGAAATCTATGCTATGGAAAATAGTGAATACATCTTAGCCGCAGAAGCTAACGGAACCCCTCCTATTTCCTGGCAGTGGTATAAAGATGGAGAACCAATCCCTGGAGCACAATCCAACACTTATTCCATTGCTCGCACTTCAGCAAACTCCGGCAAATACTACGCTGTTGCTAGCAATGTGCTAAACTCTGAACAAACAGATGAAGCTATAATAAACTTCTTTGAACCCTCTACTGCTTATGAAAGTGCGGTTCTTGCTTCAAATCCTTACGCATATTGGCGACTAGGAGAAACAGAATATCCAACCTTTTATGAATATGTGGCCAGAAGAGATGCTTCCATCAATGAAGGATGGGGTACCCTCGGAGAACCAGGAGCCATCATTAATGACTCAGATCTATCTGTTGCTCTAAATGGTAAAGGTTACATTTCATCAGATAAAATAGATTCTACGGCTTCTGAACTCACGATGATTGCATGGATTAAACCAACTTCAGCCATTAACGATTATACGACACTGCTCTTTGATCGAGGAAAGAGTGCTGTAGGACTTAATATCGCAGGGAATCAACTCTGTTATCACTGGAACGACAACTATCATGACTATCGAAGTGGTCTTTATCCGGCCATTGATCAATGGAATTTCGTTGCAATGGCTGTTTCTCCCACTCAAGCTACTTTCTATCTTGGAGATTCAGCCGGTAACTTAACAACCGCACATAACACTGCTAATCACACTGCAATAACATTAACCTCAAGTTTTACAATTGGCGGAGATATGGTTAATACAGATCGTCGTTTCAGTGGTTTAATTGATGAAGCTGCAATTTTCTTTAGCACATTAACTGCTGAACAAATCGAATACATTTACCAAATGGGCTACTATGGAAATTCAACTCCTGTCTCTTTCCAAACTCAGCCACAAAGTCAAAGTATAATGATAAACGATTCCATAACACTTTCTTGTTACGCAGTTGGTTCTGCACCTATTACCTATCAATGGTATCAAACATCATCTTCTGATCCTACAACAGAAGAACAGTGGCAAAAAATAGAAGGCGCCACCAATAACTTCTACTCTTTTGTTTCAGAAGAAACCGGTACATCATTTTATCGAGTTATCGCCACTAATCCTCAGGGAAGTGCTCAAAGTGATAATGCAATTATTACCACATTCTATCCCTCCAGTTCTATCGATCTGACGGGAGAAGAATACAAATTGGCTGCACACCTAAAATTTGATGGCAACTTCAATGATGACAGCATCAATCAATATAACCTAACACCTTATGGTTCTATTTCTTTTACAGAAGGCGTTCTTGGTCAAGGAGCAACAATCTCATCTGACACAGAGAACTTTATTTCAAATTATCTCTCTTTCCCATACGATTCTATCAAGGTTGGCACAGGACCATTAAGCATTGCTTTTTGGACTCGTCTGCACGGTTCACCGGCTGATCTTCCTTGGTTATGTAACCGAAATGTAAATGCTTCCGCACTAAATAACGGTATAGCCTTCGCTCCTAGTAATGGAGCTAACGGTTGGTCCTTCTATCTCAAAGCTGATGATGGTCAAAACTTCACTGATGCTGGTTCTAATGGTCCGTCTGGAACTCTTCCTGCTGAAGAATGGCATCATCTGGTTTTTGTTCTCGATCCTGAAAGCCAAACAATGAAAGTCTTCCTTGATGGCAAATCCCCTACCATTGTGGATATCAGCAATATCGATTTTGAGAGCGGGGCCAGCACTTTAGATACAACATATTCCTTTAATATAGGACAAGATGCCACTGGCTACTATCTAGTTGATGGTTCTTGGGATATTGATGATATGGGAATTTGGAATACCGCATTAAATGATATCGATGCCAGAAATATCTATTATGCAGGCAAATCCGGAAGAAGCTTTGACTCTATTGTCGCAGAGGAGTTTGCTCCGCAGATCTTAGAACAAAGTGGAGATATTGAACTTTACCAAATCAATTCCACTATTACTCCTCTAAAGATGGATCTTATTGGCTCTCATCCCCTCACTGTTGCATGGAGCCATAATGGAACCCCTATTGCTCAAGAAGGGGCTGAAATATATATTCCAATGACTCCTGACGCTGCGGGAACCTATATCGCAAACATCAGCAATGAATTTGGAGAAGTCTCTTCTAATCCAATCAAAATTAGCTTTATCGAACCATCTAGCACCTATGAGCAATTTCTTGTATCTTTAGCTCCTAAAGCATATTGGCGGTTAGGCGAAACCAAAGGTAATACTGCTTTTGAATATGTATTTAACCAGTTTGGTCTATATACAGAAAATATGATATTAGCTCAAGAAGGTGCTATTGTGGATGATCCAAACACCGCAGTCGCATTTGACGGCAGTAATTATATTTCCGCTCCTTTATCTCCCTTCACTAGCGAAGAGATGACGATGATCACATGGATTAAACGAGATGGAAATCAAAATGACTTTACTGAGATTTTATTCGACCGAGGTTCCAGCGCTATAGGAATTGATCTTGTCGGCAATAAAGTAGCTTATCACTGGAACGACTTATATCATAACTTTGATTCAGGCCTGACAACGGAAAACAATCTATGGAATATGGTTGCCATGGTTATTACTTCAGATAAAGCAACTCTTTATCTCGGCAATAGTCAAGGTGTAATCAGTCAAGCTGAAAACCTTCAACCCCATAGTTCAGGATCCTTTACTCAATCTTTTACTATTGGTGGCAGTATTTCTATGGCAGATCGCAGATTCAAAGGAGTAATAGATGAACCGGTTATATTTGACTATGCTCTAACTGAAGAACAAATTCAGTCCATCTATAATCTGGGATCAGGAAAAGATATTCCTCCTTCAGGAGAAAGCTCATTGCTCTGGAGTATAACTGAAGAAAATCAATTAACTCTTACCTGGAAATCAGGAACACTGGAAACATCCCAAACTCCTCAAGGTCCTTGGACTCCTGTCGATGCTCAAGGATCCTACATAACTGATCCTGTTGAAAATTCTCAGTATTTTAGATTAGCGTTATAAACTATCAGACTATTTATAGTAACTTAGTTTATTGATCTAACTCAGACAGCCGTTATTAAAAAATAACGGCTGTCTCTTTTTATCCTCTATTTCCTCATTTCTCTTCTGTATTCATATCAAGTAGTATATACTCTTGACACAATATAGAACTTCTGCTTAGATACTGCTGATATATGAAAAAAATTATTACTCTTTTCACTATATTTTTCTGCGCCGCATCTATCCAGGCTCAGAGCAAAATTATTACTCAAACAATGCAAAGTGAGGTTCTAAAGGCCGAACGAGCTTATACTGTCATTCTGCCAGCTAGTTATGATAAAAATCCAAATAAAAAATATCCTGTTCTCTACCTTCTTCATGGAATGTGGGGCTCCAACTCAGACTGGGCTCAGCAGGGAAATGCAAAAGCTGTCATTGATAGATTAACAAATTCCGGAGAAAGCTGCGAAATGGTTATCATTACCCCCAATGCCGGAGGGGGGGACCCTCGTGATGTCTGGAATGGATATTTCGATATGGATGGTTGGGAATATGAAACCTTCTTCTATACGGAATTTTTACCGAAAATAGAAAAAGAATTTCGGATTATTGGGGACAAATCTCACAGAGCCATTGCCGGACTTTCAATGGGAGGCGGTGGAGCCACAGCTTATGCTCAAAAACATCCGGATATGTTTTGTGCTGTTTATGCCATGAGTGCTCTAATGGAACTTCCTAACCCAGGGGTTCTTCCTGATGGAGATCCTGAGACTAAAATGTATAAACTCAATCAATCTGTAATCGAAAATAGTTGTATTAAATTTGTCACCTCCGCTGATGAAAACCGAAAAAATCAGCTTCGTACTATCTCCTGGTTTGTAGACTGCGGAGACGACGATTTTCTGCTAGACCGCAATATCGAGTTCTATCAAGCCATGCGTAATGCTAGAATTCCCTGTCAATTCCGAGTACGAGATGGAGCCCACGATTGGGAATATTGGCATACAGCTCTTTACGAATGCTTACCATTTGTTACACGTAATTTTGGTAAATAGATTCAATTTAGGCATTTTCTATTCAGAACTATAGCTTTTAAAAACTCAAGGGAAGTATATTCAATACTTCCCTTTTTTATCTCATCCTCAATAAAAACAATTAAAGTTATCTAAAAACAAGAAAATTCAGAAGTAGTAAATGGCGGAGAGGGGGGGATTCGAACCCCCGATACGGTGTTACCCGTATGGCGGTTTAGCAAACCGCTGCCTTAAACCACTCGGCCACCTCTCCAACCATTGTATTAAGACTCTATTAAGGGGAGCCAAACCCGTGCAGATGATAATGCATGAGGATTTGCCTTAAGTCAAGAACGAAGGGAAAAATCACTAAAAAAGTTCTCATCCGAGAACTCTATATACTTTCTCATCTCGATTTGGCCCTTCTTTTTAAATTCAAAATGTTATTTATTGAAATCAGTCCAACAACAGACTATACTTATTTTTTAATAAAGGTGGATGCCTTATGAAAAATTTGTTAAAAAACAAATCGATCAAACTTCTTGTTCCCCTATCGGGCTGTATAATTCTCTGTGCTTGTATGTCCATCACTTTGTGGCAAGCTATTCAACAGTTCAAAGAATGGAACTCATCAACTGTAATAAAAAGGCCTTCTCCGGTTGCTAACACCGCTAATTCCGTTCAGTTAGCAAATGCTCAATCACCTGGCTATACTACCGTTATAGCATCGGAAGGAGATATCTCTCTACCCGATTTACAAAAAGAACAAGAACGGAAACAATTGGAGGAAGAACTTCAATCTGGGGGAGGCTCACAAGGAAACTATAACCCATTTCTAAGTATCCAACAACAGCATCATCAACAAAACCAACGACGTGCCTTAACCAAAGCAGAGTTAAAGCGCTTGGAAGAAAAACGAGATCGAGAAGAAAATTGGGCCTACGCTGATGCCGATCAAATAATCGAAGAATCAGAAAAAGAACTATGGGAAGATAAAGATCGCCAAGGTGAAGAAAAGGAAGAATTTGAAGAAGAAACAGTAGAATCTGTTATTTTGGGAGATCGTCAGAATATGCTGATTTATCGTTTCATTACAAAAGATAATGAGTCAGCAGATAAAGATGACACAAATTCCACCACAAGTAAAACCATCGCTTCCTCTTCTGAGGACAGTCAGGCCGATTTCGATACTAAATCCGACAATAAAGGAATAAAGTTTTCTGCATCACATTCCGCCGCCGAAAAAATCCATCTTTCGGCCAATGCAAATCCCAATTCATCCAAAATATTCAATGACCATCCTCTTTTTCTGACTGGAACTGCAGCACAGAATAACAGTTTTGACTCATTTGGCCTTTCTTCGGTTCAGAGCAGTCAAAGTTCTATTTCTCTTAAACAGAATCAAGAAAATATGGATAATTTTCGAAATATGCTCTCTAAGAGCACTATTCCCTCTGAATCATCTTCTTCTCAAATCAACTTTTCTTCTTCAGCGGAAGGACGTTTTAATCTATCAAATAATACTTCTCCAACAACTGGTGGCAATCAAAATGGATTTATCAATTTACCTTCAGGCAATGATGATCTGCTCAATCTTGGGAGTTCTTCTTCCTCTATATCACCCACAACTTCTCCCTTGCAAACTCCGGATCCAACCCCTGAATCTATTCGGGAAAAAACATCTACCAGAGCTATTCCTAGACTAATTATCAAACGCTACTAAATAATAATACATGCCAAACAAAGATTCTGAGGCAGCTCTCTCGACAGCTAAATCTATTGATCGACAATCTCTGGCTGCAGTAACTCCAGAACCCCTAAGACTGAAATGAGGGATGAATATTACTCTGGGAAATGCTTTTGAACAAAAAGGGTTTCAAGCTGAAATTTTTGAAATACTTAAACAAAATCATTTTGATCATGTCCGTCTCAGCTTATATCCCTTTCAATTCATGTCCGATCCAACCAATAACTATCAGATAGATGAAAACTACCTCTCATCACTGGATTGGACTATCAATCATTGTCTCCAATCTGGCCTTAAAATCATTATTGATCTCCATGAATTTATAAAAATTGGAGCTGAACCTTTCAATTATTGGGATCAATTTATATCCTTTTGGGAACAAATTGCCTCAAGATTCTCTAATTATTCTAATAGGCTTCTTTTTGAAATTTTAAATGAGCCAAATAATGATCTTGATATCAAAACTTGGAATATATTTCTCAACGAAGCTCTAAAGCTAATTCGTGAAACAAATCCTGTGCGGCCGGTTATTATTGGCCCATCCCATTGGAATTATATTACCCAACTAGATACATTAGAACTGCCTGAAGAAGACCGAAATCTAATTATTACCTTTCACTACTATGAACCTGTCAATTTTACTCATCAAGGAATCAACTCTTCTTGGCTGGGAGCAGACTATACCAACACTATCGGTACCTCTTGGGGAACAGATGAAGAAAAAGAATTTCTAATAAAGAATTTTGAAAAAGCTCACCAATGGGGAATAAAACACAATCGCCCTCTCTATTTGGGAGAATTTAGCGTTTGTGATAAAGCTGAAATGAAATATAGGGTGCTCTATACAGAATTTACCCGGCAAATTGCTGAAAAATTAAATATTGGCTGGGCCTATTGGGCCTTTCTAGGCAAAACTTTCGGAATCTTTGATATTGAGACAAAAACTTGGAATAAACCTCTTCTCAAGGCGCTGATCCCTGACGCACCTGCTCTTAGATCCTAAAGATTGAATACCTCTAAAGAAGAACTCTATCCCGCTTGTCGCCGCACTCCCAAAGAGGGATATTACCGTTTTAGAATGTCAATTGCTTTTGACGGTACTAATTATGCAGGCTGGCAATTTCAACTTTCCGGAATAAGTATTCAACAACGTATTGAGGAAGCCCTTCTCAAATTATTTCCTGGCTCACTTGGCGTTCATGGCTCTAGCCGCACAGATGCAGGAGTGCATTCTTTAGGCTTAGTTGCTCATGCTGACGTTCCAAAAAAAGAATTTCGGATTCCTATCCGAAAACTTATTCTGGCACTCAATGCACATTTGCCTCAAGATATTCGCATTCAAAAAGTCTCTCGTTGCCCACAAGATTTTCATGCTCAATACCATAGTTTAGGAAAAGAATATAGATATCAAATCTGGAATCATCCCGGAATGAATCCTATGCTTTGGAAATACGCATGGCATATCCCTCAACAGTTAAATTTAGAAGCTATGCGCAAAGCAGCCTCTTATTTAGAAGGCACACACGACTTTCGCTCCTTTGCATGCAATCACGAACAATTTATCGAAAACACGGTTCGGACTCTTTACTGCTGCCGAATTCTTCGCAAAGGTCATTTGATTACTTTTATCATTCAAGGCAATGGTTTTCTCTATAAAATGTGCCGCAGTATCGTAGGGACTCTTGTTCAAATCGGGACAGGGCGTTTCTCTCCAGAAAGTATTCAGACCATGCTTGAAAAAAAGAATCGAGAATCCGCTGGCATGTCTGCTCCCGCTCTGGGACTCACTCTTTGGAAAGTTTCTTACCCTGCCTACAAAAAAGAAGTTCCGCCTCAATCTAAAAGCGATCTCAGCAGAACTTGAAATAATAAAAATAAGCTTAAATATAAAAACCTTATTCTAGGCCTAAACGTTTACGTCCTTCCTCTGTAATCATACTTTGATGCCACGGCGGATCCCATACTATTTCTACACTGGCTTCCTCTACATTCGGCAAAGAAAGCAACCGATTCTGAGCATCTCCGGCAATACTAGGGCCCATCATGCAGCCGGGCATAGTTAACGTCATTTTTACAAAAACTTTTTTCCCCTCAATTCTCACATCATAGACCAATCCCAAATCAACTATGTTGATTGGAATTTCAGGATCATAAACCATCTTCAGCGCTTCCCAAATATCTGCTTCATTTAAAGCCTCATCTAAAGTTGATTCGCTTGTCTCTGGAATTTGAGAATCTTTAGATTTCTCTATCGAATTATCATTCATTTTCAACCTGTTTTAAAAACTCCTCTGCAACTCTTACAAAACATTTACCTGCATCAGACTCCGGAGCTGAAACAACCACTGGTACACCTTGATCTCCCCCTGTTCGCACCGAAACATAAAGAGGAATTTCTCCAAGGAAAGGATAACCTTTTCTCTCTGCTTCAGCCTTCCCTCCACCTTTACCAAAAATCGGAATATTTTCTCCTTCCGGAGTAATAAATCCACTCATATTTTCTACAATTCCAAGAATAGGCACCTGAACTTGCTCTAACATTCCAATGCCGCGACGAACGACACCCAGTGAAGCTTCCTGTGGGGTAGTAACCACTACCCCGCCCGTCAAAGGAACTGTCTGACAAAGTGAAAGCTGCGCATCCCCTGTTCCCGGAGGTAAATCTACCAATAAATAATCTAAATCACCCCATTCCACATATGTCAAAAATTGTTGGACAGCTTTCATGATAAGAGGTCCTCTCCAAATCATCGGCGTCTCAGCATCATCCATCAGCAATCCTATGCTCATTACTTTTACCCCATACTGTGTCAAGGGAATAAGATACTCTTCTGCACCCTCCCCCTTGATCTGTGGTTGCCCTTTAACCCCCATCATTAATGGGATACTTGGACCGTAAATATCACAATCCAATAATCCAACTTTTTTCCCCTTTCCTACCAAAGCACAAGCCAAATTGACAGATACGGTTGACTTGCCTACTCCTCCTTTGCCGCTGGCAACAGCTACAATATTTTTTACTCCCGGAATACTGCTTCGCTGCTCAAAAGGATTTATATTTTGATTTCCCGGAGAACTTGTAGTTCCGCTAGGTGTTGTTACAACAATATTGACAGGCAATCCAGTCAATTCAGCAATAATACGCTCTACCCCATTTCGTAGAGCTGTAATAACCTCTTCCTTATCTGTAGTTAATTGAAGCTCAACCTCTATAGAATCTTCCTTCAATCGAATCTCCCGAACTATATTAAATGAAATAATGCTTCGAGAATAACCGGGATACTTAATCTGCTCCAACGCCCTACGTATTTCCTCTACCGTAACCATTGATAATGTTCTCTTTTAAAAAGGCGGATTATAAATCCGCCTTTTATTCAATTTATTTTATGCTATTGGAGTATCAAGCCAATGTTCTTGGCCTAAATCATAAGAAAGTTTAATCAAATCTCCTTCCCATTCTTTATTGCGGAAATCTGATCCTGCAAAATCTACATAATTACGAAATACATCCGTATTACGAATCAACCCGGCAAATCTTTCCGATCCAGGCCCCTTAGCTACCAATGCTACATAATCGCCGGTATGATTACCTCCACTCCAATTTATAGCAAAATGATTAGCCAAAACCTGCCCCAATTGACAAGAGAAACCTTTCCCTTCATCATATGCAACAGAGTTAAGATGCTCACTAGCAAGCAGCAACAAATTAGCCTTGTCAGCTCCAATATTAACAGAATAAAGCTCTTTAATATAATTCTGAAGTTCTACCGCATTCTTACATTTGCGTATGGAAGAAACTAATCTTTCAAAAGAGCCTTTAGCATTCCTCATCCGAATCACCTGCTTGGATGTATCATTATAACCACCGCCGGCACCATTCAAACTAATTCCACCGGTACCATGGTCTGCAGTCACAACAATCAAAGTCTCCGGATGCGACTTCTGATAATCTAGAGCTACCTGAACGGCGTCATCCATTGCTAAATGATCATAAACAGCACCGGGAGCATCTGAAGAATGACAAGCATGATCCACTCTTCCCCCTTCTACCTGAAGGATAAAATGATCGCTCTCCCCTAACATTTTCAAAGCCTTATCGGTCATCTGAGCCAATGTAGGCACCGTTTTCTGCAACTTTTGATCATTCAGCCAATCAATCGTCATCGGTAAATGCCCACCTGAAAAAATACCCAACAATTTCTTATCATTGCTGGCATTTTTCATTTCTTCAGCAGTCTGGATAATAGAATATCCAGTATCTGTGTACTCTTTTCTTAATTTATCATCATAAATATTTTGGCCTCCTCCCAGTAGGACATCGATATTTAATTTTTTATAATAACGGGCAATTTCTTTGGTATCGCCTCGACTTTTAGAGGCAGAACCAAAACCAGCCGGAGTCGCATGGGTTATTTCTGTCGTAGTGACTAAACCTCTCTTCCAGTTCAGCTCACCTAAGACTTCATAAATCGGTTTAAGCAATGTTCCATCAGGAAGACAATTTACTGCTCCATTGGCAATTCTGGATCCACTTCCCCAAGAGGAAGAAGCCGCTGAACTATCCGTCACACTAGAAGACAGAGAAGCCATATCCATCATACCTGTATTAGCGCCAGGAGCTTTACTCATTTCAAGCCAACACAACCTGCGGCCACGTGTAAGTCTAGAAAACAGATCAGCTGTCGCGACCATGGATGGGCTGGTTCCATCGGAAACAAAATGAATAATTTTCATTGGTTTCCCCGATCCATCTCCTTCCGCTCTAGACTTTGTAACTACATATGGTGCGGAAAAAACACCGGCAGCTGTCGCTGCTGCAGCTTTAATAAAATTTCTTCTAGTATATGCCATACCGCTCTATATGTTAGTAGTTCCACATTTTTAAAGCAAACAATAAAAATCTCAAAACTTTACACTATTCATCTGTAATCACCGTGTCCTCATGCTCATAACAAGGAGAACAGCAACAAAGCAACTTCAGGGGTATATCTCCTATATTCCATATTTTATGTTTACAACCGGGCCTCATTCCAATTGCATCTCCAGGTCTTACCTCCCGGACTTCTCCATCTACTTTTATCCTGCCATGTCCATGTGTAATATAATATATCTCCTCTGTCCGAATATGATAATGTTCTTCTGTAGATTTTCCCGGCATAACTACGGCTTCTGCTAAACTCTGATTTACAATGGCAGAATTACGATAAGATAACAACTCTCGGATTTCCGATGTATCTTTGGTAATAAATGCGGGAACCTCATTTAGATTCTTCACTTCCATACTTCAAATATTACATTAAACTAATTCTCTCAACAAAACTTAAATCAATTTCTGCTAAATAAAAACCCGTAACAAATCTAAAATATTTTAGACTTTTATCTTTTTTCTATTGCAAGAACTCAAAATTCCAGTATACTCATCTTCGTTGTGCGTCTGATAGCACAATATGCTGGTTCCAGAGTAGCTCAATGGTAGAGCAATCGGCTGTTAACCGATCGGTTGTAGGTTCGAGCCCTACCTCTGGAGCCATTTTCTTTTCTCTATTTACACATATCTTTTAAAAAACAGCAACTATTTGGATAAATCCAAAAGGGTATTTATCCTAAATAATCAACAACTTTAACTGTAGATAAAACCTCATTGTCCTCCTCTTGATTCAATCTAAGCTTCAATTCTTCACATAGAAATACAAATATTTTTTGGAGCCGTAAAGTTCTATTCTTTGCGGCTCCTTATCTACTACATATCAAAGATTCGAATTCTCCCCCCTATCAACTCATCTCTGACAGTCGGCTAGAATAAAAAATCTGGAGAACAGCATAATCTTTATTTACTCATGCTCCTATTCTTTTGTGATTGTGACATCGATATAAATCGGGAGATGGTCTGAAGTCTTTTTTACATCTCCGGATTTGAAGGAAGTTAATACATCCGCAGCCGTAACTGCATAAGCTCCCGTATTATTCAGTGCGAAAATGAAATCTATGCAGTTTTTCCCGCCGGAAGATGGGAAGGTTCCCTTTGTCGGAGTAAGTTGTTTACAGTCTTTCTCGAATTCCAAAATTGTTTCGGAGGAAGGCTCCGCATTCATGTCTCCGCAAATAAAGACAGGCTTTGTGCCGCCGCCATACTTTTCTGTTAGCCTTTCGGTAATCGTCTGTACCCCTTTAACTCTGTCTGTTTCTGAAGCCACTTCCAGATGGGTCCCTGCCAAAACAAAATCTTCAAACTCGATAACCACACAACTTCTATCTTCTGAACCGGTAACCTTAGGAAGAGCAATGACATATTTATCTAAAACTTTCAATTCTTTGCTGTACGCTGCTCCATTGCCATATTCTCCTCCATTCCACTTCATTGCAGGCGCATAGTAGAAATTCCAATCCATGTATGAGGCAAAATCAGCAAGCTGATCGGTATTATGTCTATTGTTGTTTTTATCCAATTCATTCAGAATCATCGCATCTGCCTCGATCTCTTTCATCATATCAGCCACCATCGAAGTACTGTTGGTCATATATTTACTGAAAGTGCCAACATTATAAGAAACAATCCTATATGAACTTTCATCTCTCTCGTAAACAGCCCTCTTTTCCGCTTTGGAAGAAAGCTGTTTTTGTTCATCACCGCTATTGCCGCTGTTGCTTGTACATGAAGTCAACGATAATAAGAACAACGGAACCAGCAATTTCGATATTTTTAATATTCTATTCATAGCGTTAATCCTTTTTATTACCTCAGAGCTCATCCTTCACTTGGGATTCTGTATGTAACCGCTCCGTCTGTGAAAGCTCGTCTCCATTCAGGACATATTCTACGCTTCCTCCCGATTTGTAAAGCCCTTTCAAATCTCAAGGGATTTTCTATTTCTCACAGCAGCATTCTCAAAATAGAAATAAACCCTCTAAAGAAATTCTTACTAAATTCATCTTTTTCAAACTCTCCAGGAGTACCATCCGAAACAAATTATAAAAACATACCAACACACCTCCTGCCCCTATGCGTAATAAATATTGCGCATCCCCACATCCTATAAACCAAATAACTTTTAAAAATCTCTTTGACACCCAAAATTAACACATACCCAAATAATACTGCTCACTCTAAGCAACAGCACATGCAGCACCCAATGACAATATATTCCATACCCGGTATCTCTTTCATACTATCTTCTTCATTCGATAAAACCTGCCCCATAACACATCTATGAACACCATCATCGTATATCAAAAAAACAATTCAATACGCCCCCTGCCCCCGCAATCATAAGTACCGTACACACCCACAGCTGATAGAGTGAATTAGCCTCAAAAATCGCTCTGCTGCCTAAAAAAAATACATATAATGAAATTAAAATCCCTAATAGAGAAACTATCCCATTAAGCAACAGAATACTGCATACTGCAAACAGCAACACAGGTAATATCCAGAGCAAAAGATACTTATCTAACGCATCTATATCCTGTTTCATTTTAATCTTCATAACTCTCTTCTCCTTTCTCTTCCTGCTCGTTTGCAGCTTTGACTGGGACTACTGGGACTATATCTGCCGGGATTGCCTCTTTAATCCACTCTGGCATCATCTTATATTCCCAACAAAACGCCCCCACTCCCTTTGATTCATCAAAACGAATCAGACAATAGAAATCTTTTCTCTCGTCACTATAACAGAAAATCGCCGGTTCCAGACTCTTTTTCAAATCCTTCAGCTCTTTCTTCGCCGCCTCTTTCCATAACCCCATATCCGGGTTCAGTAATATCTTCAGCCCCAATCTCTGCTCCAACTCGCTCCATGCCGCGCACTTCTCCTCTAAATACCCTCTCAAACTCTCCATATCTTCCAAATGATTATCTTCTTCTTCCTCTCCCTGAACGGATAACAGCTCCACTCCCTGCTGATAAATACTCCTCATCAACAGCTCTTCTTCTTCATATACAGGCCATATATAACGCCAATCCCAGCACACATCATCCCCATAGCCAAACTCGTTGATTTTGTTTTCTCCTATCGACCAGACACCAATGCAAACAGGATACCTCTTTCCGCTTATCTCCATTCGTGACTGATAACTAAGGCTTGCACTCGGAAACCGTATCGCAGGATGCAGCTTTATATATTCCGGCTGATTTGTCAGCATGAAATAAAAAGGAGATCCCCATCCATCTAATAATAAATCTCCTTTTTCAGTCTGAGACAGCCATTCCTTCCATATTCCATAGACCTGCCTGTTAATCTTTATATAATCATCACCCTCTGAGACTGTAAGTAAATCTCTAAATATTTTCCTTTCTTTCAGGTAACCCAATCTCACTGAAATTGAAAAACCCTCTAAAATGTGTCTCGCACGAGATATTACAGACTCTGTTCTTCCTTCAGGAGGTAATTTGGCAGACGGTATAGAAATTCCTCTAAGAAAAAGAAGCAATATAATAAGCCCCGCCAGCATGGTTACAACCAATACTTTGACAGCTTTTCCTAATCTTCCACTTCTGGCATTTGTTTTCATTTCCTAAAGTTGATTTTACCTCTGATTTCCATTAAGATTATTTTTTTAAAAAAGTGAAAAGCTTTTTTTTCAAATATTTTCGTTCAATACTCTCTTTTCCATCCTAAATTGCTCTTTTCATATCATCCATTTGTAATTATTCTTTCTGTAAAAATAGACTCAAGCTCTTGATATCCACCTGCTTCTCTACTCACTTAAAGACTATTTATCTTGTCTGAATAAAAAATATCCAAATTATTCAAAAAAGGAAAAATCTTTGAAAGAGATCAGGAAGCCGTAAACAGAAGAAGAGTAAATGATTCAGTAAGAGATCCTTCATAGGAAACACTCCCCGGCTATTTGAAATCAGATCACGCCCAGGCGACTTCCCTATCTCTGATAATTGACTTGTTTTTATCTTCTATAAATCTCTTCTCTTCCCTCTTCCCTACCCCTGAAAGTCTTTTTTAAGAAACGATTATTAAATTATTATATTCATTCCAAAAAATGATCCAACTTCTCTGGGACAATCATCAAGCCAAACGCTGAAACGTAAAGGAAACTGAGGATGGCTAGTGAAGCTATGGAGTAAGCGATAATAAAAATTCCTTTGGTGAGGGGAGAAAAATGCTTTTGAGGGGACTGTGAATTTGTCTGGCTCTCAATTTTAGGTTTATTGATGAATTTTAATACTCGGATGAGTCCCCAAAGATATATCGAGGCACAGCACCAAAATGGGATGGTGAGAATCCCAAACATAAAAATAATCTCCATTTGAAGAAATTGTGAGAGACATTCCATTAAGAAGGTCCCCACAGGGGTTATTTCCAGATAAATATCCAAGAAAATAAATACGCCAATTCCTACAGCGGCAAAAAAAATCAGACGCTTCATCATCGGAAGAGTAGTTGCCGCCTTGAACCCCAGCGCTAAGAAACAGAAAGGAGTAGGCACGAGGATTACAAAGCATAATAGAACCAGGATTAAATTATTCAGCAAGGTGGATTCACATAGCTCATGGAGTTTGGATGGGACAGGAGATGCGATCAAGAAGAGGATTTCTGCGCATATCAATGTAAGCAAACTCAGTGTTCCCCAGGAATAGAGCTGACGGCAGAGAGAGATAAAATTATTTTTTAACATATCTTTATTCTTTATTCACAATTTTTACTAACAGATTTTAATGATAAATTTAATTCTCTTTGAAGATTTTATGTAGCATGTTGCTCTTGATTCCTGAACTCCATTCTATATATGAAGTAGAAATATGAGTTTTTTCAGAATGAATCGTATTTCTGCTGGGATAGGGATAGAAGTCGTTCTCCTGAGTGAAATTCCAAACCGTTGCGTAGGGAACGGTATCGTAAATAACAGGCAGGGCCGGAAGTTGGACTCGGGTCATATTGATACAATCGGCCAGTCTGCCGAATGGATAATAATATTCAGGGTCTTCATCCGGAGTTTCTTCAAAAGAGCAGAGGAGAGTTTCCGCCAGAGTTCGGATCATGAGTTTTTCTTCGGTTGATTGAGCGATTTTAAGAAGAGGATCCGCAAAAACAGGATCGGCATTTTTGAGGGTAAAATGATTCAGAATAAATCCAAGCTGAGTAAGAGCAAACCAGCGCACGGTGGGATCCGGATGTTGAGCCGCTTCTTTTTGCAGAATGAATAGGCATTGTTCGAGACTGCTGCTGGTGAGTGTCAGTCCATTCAGAGCCAGACAGAAAATAGAGTTCAGATAGTTTTCAAAATGATTGTAACAGGGAGAATCCATCGGAAAATGATTGGTTGAGGGAGTCTGAAGGTATCGCAGGAAAACGGTGTGAACTTCTTCGGCATATTCGCTTGGGAATGAAGATTTTCTCAGATGGCAATCTTGAGCAATGCAAGCCATGCCGAAGAGACCGAGGTGACGTTGAAGCTCCGAATCCAGAGATTGAGTTTTGAGAAGCGAGGGCAAGCCCGCTTCCCCCATATTGATGAGAGCGCAGATAATAGCCGGAAAAGCGGGCGTGTTATCAAAATTCTCTTCTAAAAAAGGAATCAGCGGGATGAGATCCGTATTCAGAAAAAGGAAAACCCTTTCCAGTTGTTTTAAGTAAGTATAAGGATCCTGAGAAGAAGTTTCAGACAGAGGAGGTTTTGAATCCGTGATGGGGAATGGAATATTGATGTTTAAAATAATATTTGAAATTTGGGTAAGAATGGCTTCTTGTCCCAATATGTTATATTCGGCCAATGCTTCATAAAGTGAAGAATCAAAGGAGTAATAATTGATTTTGTCTTGATTCTTGAGGAGATTGAGCCCATTAAGACTGCTACTCTTCAACTCAAAGAGGGATACATTATAAAAATCAGAAGCATAATTGGTGTTATTGATAGAACAGAAAAAGTTTTCCCAGGAAGGTTCTCGCTGTTTGGTAAAGATGTCTGGGTCAAAAACTTTTCTAGGATTTATTTGTGAGTTTTCAGGAGTAAATTCCAATTCTTTTTTACAGCCTGTTATCAGAAGCAAGGGGATGATCAGGAACAGCCAGAATCCATTCAGTGGTTTCATAAAATGCAGGGTATTCATGGGAAAAGTTTAATTATTTTATATTATCGGCAATGTTGAAAATAATATTTCGGATAGGGGTACCTATCTTTATATTGACTCTGAAAATTTTTAAAGTCCCATACCGTGGCGTATGGGATGGTATCATAAGGATCAGGCAGAAAAGGCAGCATGACTCGCGTCATACTGATTCCATCGACTATATTGCCAAAGGGAATATTGTAATAAGAATTGATGTCAATCTGATAGAGAGTCCTTCTTATAATTTGTTCGAATTCTGCAACTTTTCGCTCAGAGTTGAGGAGTGTCTCCGCCAGGGTTTTAACCATCAATTCCTCTTCGGCTGATTGAGTGATTTTGAGAATAGGCTCGGCAAAATCGGGATCGGTATTTTCAAGATGGAATCGATTTCGTATAAATCCCAGTTGAGTGAGAGCGAACCAGCGTACGGTGGGATCCGAATGCTGAGCCGCTTCTTTTTGCAAAATAGGCATACATTGCTCCGGAGAGCTGCTGTAAAGAGTCAATCCATTCAAAGCCAAACAGAAAATAGAATTCAGGTAGCTTTCAAAAAGATTGTAATTGTGCGAATCGGGCGAGAATCGATTGGTGGAGGGATTTTCAATATATCGCAGAAAAGCATCGCGAGCTTTTTGGGCAAGTTCCGGAGAGGGTTCCTCTTGGATGGCATGGAGATCCAAAGCGATGGCAGAAATTCCGAAGAGACCAAGATGACGCTGAAGCTCCGAATCCAGGGATTGGGTTTTGAGGAGCGAAGGCAAGGCTTCTTCTCCCATATTGATGAGAGCGCAGACAATAGCCGGAAAAGCGGGGATGTTATCAAAATTCTCTTCTAAAAAAGGAATCAGCGGGATGAGATCCGTATTCAGAAAAAGGAAAACCTTTTCCAGTTGTTTTAGATTCTCGATGTTATTCGGAGTTTCATTTTCGCTCTGAGACTCTTTAGACTCTGTGAGGTAAAATGGAACATTGACTTTAAGAATGCTGTTTGCGACCTGAGTGAGAATGGCTTCCCTCCCCAGTGCGTTGTATTCAGCCAAGGGCTTATAAAAAGTCGAATGTACAAAGTATGGCAATCCCAATATATTAGTGATGTTTTGCTGAGAATGGAGAGGATTGAATCCTGTGAAAGAGCATTGCTTCCATTGGGTCAAATTATTAGGAATATAAGAATCTTTATCAAACTCCATGCAGATAGCATTAGTAAAATTCTCCCAGGAAGGGGATCGGTGCGTGGCAAAGATATGATGATATCCCCTTATAATTCCTCTTGGATTGATTTGAGAATTTTCCGGAGCAAATATTTTTGAATACCCTCCACTTATCAGAATCAGCAAAATAGGGATAAAGAGCAATATAGCTATAATTAAAAGAGCTGTATTTAAAAGTTTAGATAGTTTCATATCGTATAGAATAAACTCATTTAGGATATTTTTGTTCTAATTTTTGTTTTAATTGATGGCGAATTGAATCGACCGAATCAGCAGTCTGTATCATTTGTGTATCAATCACTAGAGTCTGATGGTGCGAATCCAGTTGATAAATATGGGTGAATATCGAGAAGGAAGCGCAGAATAAAAAAATAAGGGAATAACAGATTATCAAAGAGGTTTTAAAAATCATGTTTGTTGCTTTTTTAAAAAGCTTGAGATTGTTTTGGGTTCTGCGGAAGATATTTATTTTTAATAACCATTTTAATCCTTGGATAAAAATAAAAATATATAAGATAGAAAACATCAGCGGAATTCCCCACTGATGAATCTTGTACGAGAGCAGATCTTTGGACAAAGTTTCCAAAATTTGCTGTGACCATTTGAATGGAGGGAATATCTTTGTCACTCGGAGATAGTCTTCATAGTATAAAAGATCATAGAGAAAGCTGTTCAAAAAGAAGATAAAAACTGCAGACAGAGCGATCAACAGAAGGTAGAAACTTCCTCCAGCAGTCGGAATATTGTTCCCGGAGGATATCAGCTTAATGGTCATCACTGCAATACTGATAAAGAGGATAGAAGTAAACAGAGTAATTCTCAAATCTGCTTCATTACTGGTCGGATACTCCAAATTCTCCAGCAGAAGAAAGATAGAGCATATTATCGAGGTTGTAATCAGCATTCCCCAACTATAAAAAAATCTCAGGGTAAGCTCATTGTTTTGGATTGGCAGTTTCATTTTGAGTGATCTTGATAATATAGAGCACAAACGGTATCGATTATTTCATTATTGACGATTAAGGGTGTATATAAAATGTCAAAAAAATATATTCTCAGCTGATGAAAAGAGGGTTTCGTTGCCGGTTGTTTTTGATAATTCGAGAGCAGAATTCCTCGTGGTGATCCAAATTCCTCTTTCCAATAAGGATATTCTTGCTTTAAAACATCAGAATCGGTTTGACTTTGTTTTAATTCATACCACTGCCAGTAGCAGTAGGCTGCGTCTTCCATCATTACTATTTTAAGCAGCCGATAAATATAGGAGCGTATATCCTCTTCAGTATCAGCGAAAAATGGAAAGAAACGCTTAGTGGATAAAAACAGAGGCAGCTCATCCTCCGTGAAAGCATTTCTTCCTCCTCTAATAGTGCTGTTAATATCATCCTCTTCATAGAGTTTTTGCAGGCGCCGGTGGGTTTGCCAAGTGGAAAGAACCGCTTCATAAGCCAAATCTGCCGGTCCATGATAAAGATATATGGCAGCTATTCTCATTTGATGTAAAAGGGAAAGCTGCGAAAAACTTTTCCGAGATTCAAAAGAAAAATCGTATCTTCCAAAATAAGTATTTTCTATTTCCTGACAGACAGATAAATAATTTTCCAAGCTTGAAATGGCTTCTTTATGGGATCTTAGCTGATACTGAGAAAAGGATTCATCCTCTGCCAAGGCTAACCGTGCGGCGTCTTTTCCAAAGATGAGATAAAGAGCTAAAGATTCTGTATAGAATAAAATCGGTTTAAATAGAGAAAGCCCTATGATCAGAAGCGGAATCGTGATGATAATACCGCGTCTTAACTTCGTATTCTCAAAATATTTTTTAAAATAGATTATCATCTTCATAGTTCTCAAGTTCATCTAAATGTTCCATGTAACATCTTTCTATTGTAGAAGAAGTGATATTTGAGATATTGAAAAAATTGGGATTTCTTCCTGTATACAAACCAGCCCCAAAGTTTGTGTCAATTGCTTCCTCCATAGAAGTAGCAGGAAAACATCTTCTTGTTGAAGTTTTTTCCTCCCAATGCCGCAAACAACAACATCTTTTAAGAAATGAAAAAATTCCAAGTCTGTTATTATTTCGTTCTACACATTCTTTATATTTTATCGTCGTATTAATAATATAATTTCCATTTTGTATTTTTTCAAGACCATCTAGAATATTGATAAAATTACCGTCTTCTTCAAAAAATTTAGATAAAGTTAACTTATAAGAACCTGCTGGAATATTATATGGTATATAAGATATCATAAAACTTAGACTTTTGCTATAAATTTTTATTTTTTCCATATTAGAATTAGATCTAAATACTTCATTTGTGAATATCATATCTCTTTTATCTCCAACTTGTTCACATGACTTTAAACAATCTTTTGAATATCCTGAGTATCCATATCCAAGCCCACTATAAGTAGAAAAATCCAATCCTAAAATATCAAATTTATTCACCGGATCATTATTGACAAAGGCATAAAGATTGAATCCGCCCTGCTCCTCGATGGGGTCACGGCTTATCCACCTCCCCAGATC
>CALXMK010000006.1 GCA_944389455.1 uncultured Verrucomicrobiota bacterium | reverse complement strand
TCAAGACTAATACGATTATAGCCGAATCCCTTATAGGAAGAGAGGAGAGAAGAGCCTCTCAGCAGAGACCTTTAATTTCATTATCTTTTACGGCAATCAATTTGGAACAACGTCAATCCGGATATTTTCGCCGATTGATGGAGAACAGAGGAGAAAGACCGATCGGAATGCCAGTGTGGACAGAGGCTGTTCTCTTAAAGACAACAGCACAGGTGGGGGATACTGTTCTGAAGTGTGACGCCAGAAACAGACTCTTTCCCTGGTTTCGCTGGGCGGTGTTATGGAGCGGACCTTTCTGGTTTGAGGTGGTTGATATTGCTGAATTAAATGGCGGCAATGTAGTTTTGGTTTCTCCGCTCGAGAAGAAGTATAAGAGAGGTTCATTTCTTATGCCTTTATGTTTTGGATTTGTAAAAATTCCAGATTCAGAGTTTATGAATCCGTCTATTTCAGAGATTGATATAGATTTTGAAGAACGGCCTGGTTTTGAATCATTTCATGAGGGAGAGGGACAAGTAAAGAAGACAGGAGCTTCTTCGATAGAAGATTTTGAAGAACGTTTAGAGACACAAGAGGGAGGAGATAGCCTTCAGGATTATTCAATTTTTCCAATTCGGCCGAATTGGGGAGATGATCCGGAACAGGGAGCTGTGGATGACATCAGCTTTGAATCTTTATCAGGAGGGGTAACACTTCCGTATGAGGTTTACAGGATAAAGAGACGTTTTTTGAAGTTCAGCTATACTTGTGACCGCTACAATTTACAAAAAGTTTTAAAACATTTTGAGAATAAAGACGGATGTTTAGGAGGATTCTGGGTTCCGACATGGACAAAAGATTATACGGTGGCTGAAACAGCAGCAAGAGACTCTAGCACAATCCTGATTAAGTCTGCAGGAGTATCTAAGATGCCGGAGAGATACAGTGCGTTTTTTGCCTGTGTGAATGGATCTCTTATTCTCCTTGAAGGAGAGAGCAGCATACAGGGTGAAACAGAGAAAATTACGTTAAAAACTCCCTTGAGTGTAACTCTGCTATCAGGTTCTACGCTGAGCGGAGCTGTTTATTGTCGTTTCCGGAATGATGAATTGAGCGTTCGCTGTTTGCATCCGTATCGTCTATTTGAGTTTGACTGTGAGTTTTTAGAGATACCGAAGGAATTAGAGATAGAGAATACCAGCAAGACGATTTATTTATATAAACTTACAATTGGAGATGAGGAGACATATTGGGCCAATTGGCAATATGCGGTACAGACAAAAGAGACTGTAGAAAGTGAAGAGAAAACTGTTTTTTGGAGAGCTGGAGATATTACGCACGATAGCATAGAACACAAAGAGGATATGCTGGGAGAAGAGTTATCTCTTACATGCAAAGGAGTTATTAGAGATTATCTTATACAGAAAAAGGCATCCGGAGATTTACTGGAAGTGGAGGTTTTTGAAGTACAGGATTCAGTTTCAAAAAATATTTTTAAAGGAGTAGAAGTACAGAGAACAACAAACGCAAATGGGGAGATAAATGTTTCATTGTCGTCAGATTTAAGAGTTTTGAATAGAGAAATGCCTCGTTTTAAGGTTCAGAGACCGTGCAATTATCTTCTATACTCTGATTCTTGCGGTGCGATTAAGAGCAATTTTACGTTTACGGTTACGATAGAGTCGATTGAAGGGAGAGTTTTAACAGCTATACTGACTGGTGAAGATGGAAAAGAAGAGAAGTTTTTTACGGGAGCGACCTTAACGATTGATGGAATAGGCAAGTATATTGTGTTGTCTGATGTACTGGACTCTGCAGATAAAACGCGGCGTTTTTTCAAGTTAGATGCAAATGTTTCTGTTGTGGCAGTTGGAAGAAGTGCAATAGTGACAGCGTGGTGTGATAAAACGATTAAAACTTTTCCATTTTTAGATAAAAAGAGCAGTCACACAGACATTTGCAATAAGCGAAACGTTTGTTTTTTGTGCTGTAAAAAGAGTAAATCAGAACTTAGAAATTAATTCAGAGTGTTATATTTATGATTAGGATGGGGAAATATAAAGCTTTTACAAAATATCATGATAAGCTAGGATTCCATAGATTTACTCTGCTTCCACATAAGATCCATACAAACGAAGAAACAGGCCATAGCAGTATTTTGATGTATTTCTTCTTAATTTTATACCCTATCTGTTTCCGTTTCAAACAGATACTCGGCAGTAGAATATTCTTTTCTCCTTAGTTAATAACTAATGGTTCCCTAGATATAAATGAACTATTATACAAAAAAGCTGTAATTGTATACTGACAGGATATAAAAGAATGAGGTGTATTTGAGATGGATTTTAAAGAGGCCAGACAGATGTTCTATGGAGCGATGACAGAATAGAAATCCAATACCAAAAGATCTTAGAATTGTCCCCCTATTTTGTCCTCTAATTTAGAAAAAATTCATATTTTTTAACATATAAAATTTTGTATAAAAGAGATAACATATAATTAATGCGTTTATTATAAGAGGATTGTACTGATTGAAAACTTGAAATATGGTACGCGAGAAGGGGGTCGAACCCTTAACCTTCAGCTCCGGAGGCTGACGCTCTATCCAATTGAGCTACTCGCGCTTCCAGATGCTGAGATTTTCAGCATCTTGAGATGAGCACAGATTAGTGCCTAAATACTGTAAAAAAACAGTTCATGATTTGCAATCATTTTCTATGAGAGAATGAGTCACGATATATTCTGGCAGCCTAGGAGAATTTATCATTCATCTTCTTCCACATAGTTATCCATGTGCAAATAGATCCATTTATTTGATCTTACTTTTTTTAAATAAATTTTTTTCTCTTTCCGCAGTTCATAGAGCAGAGCTCGTATTTTTTCCTGTGTTCCAACAGAAAGATACTCCGTTATTTCGCGGCAGCTTAGACCAGAAGTATTCTTGAGAAGATTTAAAATTTTTTGTTTATACTTGAAATGTTGAAGCGCTTTGATTCCCAGAATCTTATCAGGGATTTCTCCATAAGAGCTTTTGATGCAATATTGCCGTGGATTATTTCGTGCAATGACATCATGATAAAGCAATTTAACAACGGGGATTATTCCCTGTACCGTTGTAACGGTTTTACCAAAGATAAAAGCCAGCTGTCTTTCTGTGATATTTCTGTATTGCACAATAATATCATAAATTTTTTCTGCTTCGCAGAGCAGCTCTTTATTTGTTTTTCTCTTTCGCCCTCTATTCATATCAGATACCTGTTTTTTATTACTCTTAAAGATGCATGAATATCTCACACATCTAGGGCATTTTAAAAGAAGGGGTAGGACAAATATGGGGGTATGGGGCAAAATATTATAAATATCGCTGGAATAATCGACAAAACTAGCAGATTAATGCAATAGGAATTGAGATTTAAGCAGTTAGGGAAAATCACAGAAGTTGGGAATACAACTGAAAACCGTTTTACAGCGAATTGAAGTAGAAAAAAGAACGAGTATGGCAAGAAGTACATTTCGCATGCTGTTTTATGTGAACGATAACAAGGAAAAGACCGGAATTGTAGCTATCATGGAATGGGTTATAATTAATGGAACAGCGTTGTAACCGGAGAATCGCAAAGGAATTTCGGGACGCAAAGGGAAACCGTGTCAAAGGTAAGAGTGTAAAAGCGGGGAAATCATCGCATATCCAACCAAGAGGCGTATATTATTGCAGGAATGGTGTGCAATTCGACTGTCAGTTCTGATCTTGACTCCCATCGCGGCAGCAACGAGTTGCCATATGCAGTAGTACATTCTGTTGTAAGCCTTCACCCACAGGTGGTCTCCGCCATCTTCTTGAAGTTCTGATAGGTAGTTGTGCCCAGACATACGAGGTAGCCGTCATAGCAATAGAAGCCACTTGGCATGAAAACAAGATGAAGCTTATGCTATTTTGCGCGATGTTGTCGATGGGATTGTTGCACAGTTAGTTAGTCCGTGCTTTGCAATATCGTTACGTCACCGGTGGTGACGGCCAGCATTACATGCTGGTATGTGTTTTTATGCGTCATTATGCTGACGTTTTATTTAATTTGTGCAGTTTTTCGCCTTTCCCGGACCGCATTACTGTGAACGTCTTGCCTCAAGTTTGGAAGAGTCATGACTGGCGTGTTCCCAAATGTAACAACTAGCCTCACGGTTACCTAAAAAGGGAATATTAAGTCATGGTAAAAGCTTGCATCATTTGCTCTCCTTACTATAATTTTACAGTACATAATTATGCAAAATGAATAAAACCTAACTAATTTATCAATGCCAATGAAAAAGCTTTTTATTCTATTGATTTCGCTCTGTATTAACGCCAATCTCTTTGCCCAGGAAAGGGTTACTGGAACGGAGATCAACGGCGGCAATATCGGCGAGTCGGTCATTGAAGCTGCGATCAAAGCCCAGACAGTCAGACTTAGCGCAGACTCTTCCGGCAAGCGTTTTGACGGAATAGGGTTAGTCAATGGTGGTGGAGCTACGTCAGTCTTGCTGAAAGACTATCCCGAGCCACAACGCTCGCAGATAATGGATTTGGTGTACAAACCCATGTTCGGCGGTTCCGTCAGCGTGCTGCTTGTAGAGATCCCCGGCGACGGCAATTCAACGCAAGGCTCCATGCCGGCGCATAGCCATTACAAAGGCGATGATAATTACAGCCGTGGTTACATGTGGTGGGTGCTGCGCGAGGCCAAGAAGCGCAATCCTCTGCTGTCGCTTGACGCTACTGCCTGGAGCGCGCCGGCATGGGTGAAGCATTACTGGTCGCAGGACATGGCCGACTATTATGTGGCTTGGCTCTACGGCCTTCGTTGCATCTACGGCATTGAGCTCGACGCTATAGGCTGCCACAATGAGAGGGGCTGTAACTACGACTTTGCCAAGGTGCTCCGCCGAACAATGGACAACCGCGGCTTTAAAAACGTCAAGCTACACGGCTTTGACAACTGGGGAAAATCCAAGATGGACTTCCTTAAGGACATGCAGGCCGACAATGAGCTGCGCGACGCCCTTTACGCCGTCAGTGCCCACACGTTCAGTGAAATACACATGACCAAAGAACAGCGGGCCATGGCGGAAGCAATGGGCAAACCGATATGGAATACCGAGGAGCATATATACAAAAAAGGCTTTGACTGTCTTATAAGCATCGTCAAGGCATTCAATGACAACTACATAGTGAGCGGTGCCACCAGGATAATCAACTGGTACGACATAGCCGGCGTATATCCGCTCGAACCGTACAGCTGCGACCCCACCACGGTACTCGCACGCGAACCGTGGAGCGGTCACTATGAGGTACGCGAGGCCCTTTGGGGCTATGCCCATTACGGCCAGTTCACACAAATAGGTTGGCACTATGTGGATGACGGTTGCATGGTTCTCAAGGGAGGAGGCTCTATGGTGACCCTGAGAAATCCGCAGACGGGCGATTATAGCATAATCGTTGAGACCAAAGAAGCAAGGAAGACACAGACGGTAAGGGTAATACCGGATGGTGGACTGAAGGATGGAAGCCTGTGCGTATGGTACAGCGATGCTAAGCAGCAGTTTGTCCGTTTGGAAGACATCCCCCTGAAAGATGACGCATACAATATAACGCTTAAGCCCGATGCTGTGTATTCGTTCTCAACAACCACTGGACAACAGAAAGGCTCGTTCTCCGTAATACCCGACTCAAAGCCCTTCCCGATACCTTATGCCGATGATTTTGACAGCTACGGTCAAGCCTCGAAGTGGGGCTATCTGCCTCACTACACGGCTGACATTATCGGATGTTTCGAACTTGTAGAACGTCCCGGCCACGACGGACAGTGCATCCGTCAGACCGTGGGCGAGCATACGCTAAGCTGGGCTCCAGAATGGCATCCACTATACGATACTCGGTAACTCCAGCTGGACTGATTACGAGGTGAATGCCGACGTTTATCTCAATCCTCACGACAAAGGTGCCATCATGGGCTGCCTGTGCGACGTGAGCTCTGACCGCGGCGTATGAACCAAGGGGTATTACCTGATACTTGATGATCAGGACAACGCTCGCTATAGTAATTACGCGAGGGAAATTCGATCAGAAAGAGCATATAGACGCCCCGGAGCAACAAGCTTTAATACTTGCGAGAAAAGATGTCGAGATAAGCGGCGAGTACACTCTCGCCTCGGCAAAGGTGGCGGCTCCAGTGGTACAACATCAGGCTTCGTTTCAATGGCGACCGCCTGACTGGATATGTAGACGAGGTCGAACTGTGTCCGGCCATTACGGCAAGGACATGGCGGGACTTATGGCGCCGATGCAGAAATTGCGTGTCAGTACTCCATACTTCGACAATCTTAAGATAGACCGCAACTATCAACGCCTGTGCAAGCTTTTGATTTATATCCCGAAATAGAGAAAAAAGTGAAGCATGAAAACTCAGGAGATATTTAATGTGAGTTCGCTATAAGGTCTAAATTTATTTTTTTAAAAATTAAGAACATAGTGGTAATCGTTTAAATCTTATAATTCAGCCTTATAAATTTAATATTTCTACCGTTATGTTCTCATTGGATAAAATTATTGAAATTTATTTACAGAAGAATATATAATTAAAAATAAGAGTTGTAAGTATCTAAATAGACTAGACTATTAAATAAAGTCCTGCTATTGCCCATTTTATCAAAGCCTGTTGCTAGGCATTTATATCGGCAACAGTTCCGTAAATTCCACCCCGTTGAGTGTCTATCGCAATTAGCTCATCCTAATAGACAAGATCTTTGAAATCCTTGCTGGGGATGAGCATGGGGTAATTCTTCTAACTTCGCAGAGGTATATTCTTTTTGCAAAATTAATGAATAAAGTAAGTCAGTGACGTTTTATCCGCCGATTGAATTGATTATTTGTTTGGTGATTGTGATATTTAACCCGTAGAGATATTTCTTGAAAAGAATTTTGAAGTATAAGCAGGAAATTATCACAGGAACAAATAGTTCCACCGCAGGCAATAACAGTATTACGGATGGCTATGTCATTAGTTACCGCAAGCACCTGTCCATATTTAGAATAGAGAAATGCAGCTCTTTCAATGAGCTGATCTGCGGATTGATTGGACGAAGTATAAATTATTTCAAAATTTGGATCGAGATGTGTCTGTTGTTTACGTAAACACTCCTGCGAATGTCCGTCAAAGATTAGGGTAATCGGAGCTAATGAAGTATCGGCATATTTTCGAAGAATTTCAATGAGTCTATCTCTAGCCGCTTCAGAGTAACGTTCTTTATCTGCCGCTACATGTTTCCAGGCATAGAGCAGGTTATAGCCATCTATAAGAATGCGGACAATCACTTTGAATTTGTTGACCAGGTTGTTTTAGGTGGAGTTGGTAATCCAAGTACGGTAAAAGAAGTTCTAAAGTGCATTTTAGCAACTTTAGGGAGGAATTCTTTGCCATATCGATTGACGAATTTTTTGCCGGTATCTATTACTGAAGTTGCTCCTCTGGGGAAGGTAATGCCATATTGAGTGCACATTTGAGTAAGTCTTTTTACAAATTCATTACGAGCTAGGATGGAAGCAGCCGCTACTGCTATGTCAGCTTCCGCTTTATGCATCTGTTCTAGCAATAGATTTTTACCAAGAGACATCAGTGCTTTTTCAATAGTAGATTTCGTATTTGAAAATTGATCAGAAATTGCTTTTTCAGGCAGAGGATTCATTTGATAAGAGTGAGTCAGGAGATTCTCAATAATTCTAGCGTGTCCCCATGCAAGAATTTTATTAACGGATTTCATTTTCTCGTGAAGCCTATTATAGGCTTCATTCCCAATTGTCACAATATTTTGAACAACTCCAGGGGTGGTGCAAATAAGATGAGCCAGTTCAGTAATTTTTTTGTCGCTTTTGATATTTTTGCTATCTTGGATTCCGGATTTTTCCCAGTGTTTGATAATTTCTCTGTTTACATAAACTCCAGCAATACAAAGAGGTCCAAAAAAATCTCCTTTACCGCTTTCATCGATTCCAATATGTGGAGAGTAATCTGGCTTTATAAGAAAACTTTCTCCGCTGCTTTCTCCAATTATATAAGGAATGAGGAAAGTCTCGACAAATTCAGAGGTACCTTTCCCCTGGATAACAAGTTTTCCAGATGTATAAAGTGTGACAGAGGTGTTTTCCATGCGAAGCGCATAGAGTGCGTATGGGATCAGCTCTGTGACAACAGATCCCGAATCTTTCAATAGAAACAGGAACTTCTGAATTTGCTCTTTGGAAAGAGTGCAGGTAAAAAGGTTTTTATGTTCTTTCACAAATTAGGCGATGAAATCAAAATAGTTGAGCGGAAGCTTCACGATCTGCGAAAATTGAAAAGTTAGGATGGTTGCATAGCCAAGAAGCAGGAGTCACGGCTGATGGTGGTTCAGAGACTATTCGTTTAAGAACGCCCGCTTTGTATTTACCTGTTGCAAGAAGCCATATTTCTTTAGATTGAAGGATTCGATTCATTCCTAAAGTGATTCCCCAAGTAGGAAGATTTTGATCTTTTAGATAATAGCGAGCAGCTTGGATTGAGGGTTGTGTAAGATTTATCTTTCTTGTAGGAGAATCAGACAGAGAGCCAGGTTCATTCATCCCTATTTGTCCATTTGTTCCTACTCCTAAAATGGTCAAATCCATTGGCTGATCAAATAGGGAGTCATAACGTGCTATCTCTAGATCTAGGTCTTTTGCTTCAAGATTTATACATTGGAAGTGCCCTGCAGGAAAATCAACCCAGTTGAGCAAACATTCTCGAATTAGATTCTGTGTAAATCCAGAATGAAAAGATTGCAAAGAACCGAATTCATTAAGTTGAAAAGCTTCAATATCTCTCATACAGACCTGACCTTGATGATAATAATCTATCATCTTCTGATAAATAGGAATAGGTGTATTGCCCGCCGCAAGGCATATACGCATATCAGTTTTATCCCAAATTTTTTTTGTCCACAGAGTTGCCGCAGCCTCAGCCAGCGCATCCTGAGTTTCAAAAATAAATAGATTCATATTTCGGCTTTTCAATACGATTAAAAGAGAGAGCCAACGGCTAAACCAATTACAGAAATAGGACCTTGATCTTCTAAACCTTCGGCAGCCATATCTAATTTTTGCATTGTAAGTTTAGCATTTTGGTAAAGTGCGGCATCGTTAACAATTTTTCCAGCTGTACCACGGCCGGAATTAACCTTTTGAAGGATTTCCCTTAAATTAGCGAGAGAGTCTCTCATTTCAACATAAACAGAATCCTCAGTGAGGATTTTTCCAATAGAACCACGACCTTGCTGCACATCATTTAGAATCCATTTAGCTTGAGAGGCAATAGACTGAGCATTTTGAAGAGTAACCTCCAGATTAGTAAGTGATCCCATCGCGGATGTGTAAAGTGATGGTTCTTGAATCATCTTACCTATGCTGCCTTCGCCATTGGCAATGGCAGAAGTAATATTTCTTACATTTACCAGAATTGGGCCAATTGAGGAGAGGGAGTCTTTGTTTTCTTTAATAAAATCGGTTATAGGCATCATCATGGAACTTATTGAATCAGAGCTGAAATTCCGTGTTAGTTCATCAATTCCGCTGACCACATTGTCTAGTTTAGTCATGAGCATACTTAAATCGGGCTGTTCCTGACTTAGAAGCATTGCTCCATCATAAATAGGCATTCCTGTTTCCGCAAAATCAATATTAATGTAGTTTTGTCCCATCATGCCGAGAAATTTAATAGTTGCGGTACTATCAGTTGTAATTCCGGTGTTATGTTTAATTTTCATTGTCACCAGAACCGACTTATCCTTTAGTTTTATATCTCGGACACTTCCAACTTGCACACCTGCTATGCGAACAGGATCTCCTTTTTTCAGATCAAGAACATTTTTAAACTGAGTTTGAATATTTAGTCCAGATTTAAGAGGTGCTAGTGCACCAATGAGTTCCATCATCATTACTCCTACCAATAAAATAAGGAGGAAAAAAACACCTAAGCGAACTTCTAATTTATTCATATTCATTGTTATTCTCCTTTATAAATGCTTTTATAATTAATTGTTAAAAAATTTTTTACTTTTGTTAGATTTTTATTCTCTTTAGGAATAGCTTGAGAAAGAATTTCTTTAATTTCCATAGTGGTTCCCATTTTAAGTAAGGTCCCATCAATCAAAATGGCAATATGATCTGCTATTTCAAATGCTAATTCTCGATCATGGGTTACAATTACAGTGGTTTGTCCTTCTTCCTGATGAATGCGGCGAATTTCATCAACAACAGTCTTAGCGACAACTGGATCTAACTCAGAGGTTGGTTCATCATAAAGAACGACTTTAGGTTCCATTACTATAGCTCTTGCGATGGCAACCCTTTTTTTCATTCCTCCGGAAAGTTCGTACGGATATTTACGCGCGTCTTCTTCGGTAAGATTTAATTTAGTTAATTCTTTTCCAACGATAGATTTGATTTGTGCGGGAGGTTTTAACCGATGTTCTTTGAGATAAAGGCCAACATTTTCTTCAACAGAGAGGGAATTAAGAAGACCTCCGTTTTGAAAAACCATTGCCATTGGAATGTGGTCAAAGAAATCTGGAGTTCCTGGATGTTGGCCATCGATAGAAATTTCTCCTTGATCCGGTGTCAGCAACCCAATTAAGTGTCTTAAAAGAACGGTTTTTCCGGATCCGCTAGGACCCATTAAAACAAAAATTTCTCCAGGTTGGACATTAAATGAGATATTTCTCAAAATTGGGATCCCATCAAAAGACTTTGAAAGCCGATTGACATTAATGCTGATAGCAGGGTATTTACGGTCGGATATACTCATCAGATAAATAGAATGAAACGGGTTATAATATAATCAAGAATCATTATGGCAACGATGGAATTTACAACGGATTTAGTTACACTGCGCCCAATACCACGAGGACCTCCTCGAGTTATCAATCCTTGATGACAGGATATAATTCCAATGCTTAAAGCGAAAATAAAACTCTTCACTAATCCTTCTAAAATATCAGAGACATTTACATTAGATTCCAAACTCTCAAAGTATCCTTCGATGGTAATAGCCGCTGTTTGATTAAAATAGCTTACCGCTAAACCTCCTATCCAACCAACAAGCATGGAGAATAAAGTGAGCATTGGCAGTACGATGCCAATAGCAGTCATTCTGGGGAGAACTAGAAAACGAATAGGGTTAATATTCATTGTCTGCAGAGCATCTATCTCGTTATAAACTTTCATAGAACCGATTTCGGCAGTCATTGCAGAACCGACTCTGCCAATGATTAAAATAGCCATTAGCACAGGAGATAGTTCCTTAGCCATTGCCAAGCCGATGATTCCTCCGACAACTCCGGTTATTCCATGCTGAGCCATTTGTGGAGCCATTTGCAAAGCCAGAATCCCTCCCATAAAGATAGAGACAATTCCAGCCATAAGTAGACTGGCATTGCCCATTTCAAAAAGAAAAAAAAGAATTTTAGGTAATTGAGTTGGAATTTTTTTTAACTCAAGTATGGTTTTATAAAATAGTATGATTATTTCTCCCAGGTTTTTGAACATAAGATAACCCTCATTTATGTTGTGATTATATTATTTACGAGATTCTTTAACCCGACTCCTATCAGGAGAATAAAAAATTCTCCAGTAATTTCCATGTTCTTGATCTTTAACATACTCAATAAGTCCCCAAAAAAGTCCCCATCTCTTTTGCTTTTGCTTTTGTTCATGGCGATAAAAATTCCAAAAAAATGATTCTTTAAAAGAACCGGTTTCCCTGTTTTCCTCCAGATGCCATATTGAAAAAGCAGGAGTCCAATTTCTAGCAACTGATTTATTGCTATGAAAGAGAGGGGCAACAGGAGAAAGCATATCTACGATATAAATATTATCTGTTGTAAGAATTGTCGAGAACAGAGGCCACAAATCTGTTCTGAAGGAGGATTTGTTAAATTCGGTATAATGCTCTTCCTTATCGGAGTAAAGATAAAACAGTATTCGTTCTCGCTTAGTTTGTATGATCTGATTATCAAAAGAGGTTTCTTTCCAGAATGGCCAAAGAATAAAATTCCGTTCTTGTGTCGGACTGGATGAAAAACTGAAAAAAGGAAATACCCGGTTAGTTGTTTTGCCTTCACCTCGAGCAAAAACAAAAAATGGATATGGCATACTCCATTCCCGGTAAGCTCTGCCTCTATCATTTACCCAATTAAAAAAAGGCCATAGAACCACGGAATAGTCACGATTTGGAGAACGCATCTGTGCATAAAAAGGGATAATCCCCCAAAAATTTTCCGGATTTTCCGAACCAATACCGGTTTTTTGACTAATTCCGATAGGCCAGAAATAAAATCTTTTGTCATGCCCAGGAATGGTCACTTCATCTCCCCAAATATCCGTACAAATGCTGAATTCCTTCTGTTCTTGCCCAATAAATGGCCAAAATTGCCATCCTTTTAGATGCTCACCTTTACGCATATGAACAAAAGGATAAAGATAATTTTTTGTGATTATATCTTTTTTGCGAGTCTGGACGTAGAAGGGGAGCATGATATAGTTGATTTCATCTCTCCACAGCCGATTGCGTATATTCCCATAGAATGGCATTATTCCCCAATAATTATTATTGGGAATAGTAGATTCTTGATAAAAAAGGAGAGGGAATAGTGTATAACGTTTAGTTATTTCTCCTTCAGAATTTTGACCACCTACCCAATTTAAAATTTGAAAAAGTTGGAGTCTATATTCTTTTTCGAATCGATCTATTGTAAAAATAGGGTAGAGAAAATCCAATTCCATTAGATCGATATCTCGTATTCTATTGTACGAAAAAAGGATAGGAACTGTAAATTGGGATTGGTCTGCGGCATTATATTCTTCTTGATAGAAAGCCCAAGGTCCATAAGCCTGATAATCATGTTCTAGTGTAAAACGAACAGAATATTCTTCGGATGAAGATAGTTTCTGAGGAGAGCTTTCTTCACTCAAAGATAGAAAATCAAATATTGAACCAGAAGCATTTTGAAACTGCATGATGGATAGAATGCATATCCCAAACAGGTATTTTTTTATTCCAGGATGAAAAATAATTTCCTTTTTAAGATAATATTTCAAATGCAATTTCAATTTATTTCTCCTTTAGTTATTGAAAAATACTAGTATCTATTATCAAAGATTCGCGTCGTTTTTTTCTCGCTTCGTGGGAGTTCTCCAATTGCAACCCCTTTGGGATTAACACTGATACCTATATCTGATTTACATTGAATTTTCACATCAGCTTCGATTCTTTTTAGCATGGAATGTTCCGCAACAGGTGTTTCAAAGAATAGAGTAACAGTATCTTTGCCCTCTAAGTGATCTATCATAATTTGATATTCGCTAGAGACATCTTTTATTTTTTTGAGAACAGAATCAAATTGTGCTGGGAAAATATTAACCCCTTTTACTTTAATCATGTCATCTGTTCTTCCAAGAATGACATCAATTCTGGGGTAAGGCCGACCACATGGACATGGAGAATTTGATGGGATTATACGCGAGAGATCGTGAGTGCGATAGCGGATCAGCGGAGCTGCATCTTTTTTAAGTGTGGTAATAACAAGTTCTCCAGTTTGTCCTTCGGGGAGGACTTTGCCTGTTTTGGGGTCAATAACCTCAATATAAAGGAAATCATTGAAGTAGTGCATTCCTGTATGATGGGTACAGTTGATAGCTATTCCTGGTCCATAAATTTCTGTAAGCCCATAGATATCATAAAGTTCTACACCTAATTCAGTAGCAATCCGCTCCCTCATCTTTTCGCCCCAGCGTTCAGAGCCGATAATCCCTTTTTTAAGATGGATTTTATCGTGAAGTCCACGCCTAGAAATTTCTTCCGCAAGCAGAAGTGCATAAGAAGATGTTGCACATAAAACGGTTGATTTGAGGTCAATCATGAAGTTCAATTGCTTGTTTGTATTACCAGGACCCATTGGGATTGTCATAGCGCCTAATTTTTCAGCGCCCAATTGAAAACCGATCCCTGCAGTCCAAAGACCATAGCCTGGAGTGATATGAATACGATCCAAAGGTGATACTCCAGCAATCTCATAGCATCTTTTAAACAAAAGAGCCCAATCATCTACGTCTTTTTGTGTATAAGGAACGATAACAGGAGTGCCAGTCGTTCCACTGGAAGAATGAATGCGGACAATTCTTTCTTCCGGCACAACAGAAAGCCCCAATGGATATGCTTCTCTTAAATTATCTTTTTCTGAAAAGGGAAGTTGTTCAAAATCTGAAAATTCTTTGATATCTTCAATATTGATATCTTTTAATTTTTGAGAATAAAAACCATTAGCAGTCTTGACTCTCTTAATCTGTATCTTTATTTGCTCTAATATATCTGATATCATATTTCCACCGCACAATGAATATGGCTAGCGATGCTTATACGCTATTAATGGATATTTTATTAAATAACAGCTTGGGAGACGAGTTTTTATTCTGTGAAATTCAACAAAAGAATGATTTTGCGTATGTAAATTGAGAAAACTGTAAAAGCTAAAAAGAAAACTGTTTTTCATTTTCATTTATGATCTAAACTGGACAACGAGGGATAAAATTATTAAAATAACAGTTGAACGTGTTTTGCAGACATTGGTCGGCAATGAAGAGGAATCTGCAAATAAAACGTTCAGCTAAGTAGAAATCATTCAGAAATTAATTTCTGGATATAAATAAAATATAGTTATGGAAGTTATTATTCAGCCAACAAGAGAGGCTGCGGCTCTGCTTACCGCAAAGATTATTGCGGCAGAAGTTAGGAAAAATCCTGCTGCTGTCTTAGGATTAGCGACGGGTGCAACCGTTGAACCGGTTTATACTAACTTGATTGAGATGCACCACAAAGAAGGGTTGGACTTTTCTCTTTGTAAAACTTTTAATCTTGATGAATATGTAGGTTTAAACGGAGATCATCCTGCTTCTTACCGCTATTTTATGAATACTCACTTGTTTGACCATATCAATATAGACAAGCGGAATACACATATCCCAAATGGGATGGCAAGTGATCTCAAAGCTGAATGTTTGGAATATGAGGAAGCTATTTGGAATGCTGGAGGGATTGATATTCAGCTGCTTGGAATAGGATTGGATGGCCATATTGGTTTTAATGAACCAATGTCTTCATTGCAGAGTAGAACAAGGGTTAAACAACTTAACCCTATTACAATACGTCAGAATGCTGGATATTTTGGAGGGCCAGATAAGATGCCAAGAAGAGCGATTACTATGGGGGTGGGAACAATCCTAGATAGTCAAAGGTGTATTATGTTGGCAACAGGAGCATCTAAAGCAGAAATCTTGGCTGAAGCTATTGAAGGACCTTTTTGTGCAAAGGTTACTGCATCTGCACTGCAATGGCATCGTCATGCAGTTGTGATTGTAGATGAAAATTGTGCTCTGCATTTGAAGAATCGCGAATATTACGATTGGTCTTTTAACCATCAACCTGAATGGGCTCCTTTTAGAACCTAGAGCTCATTATTATTAAATTAATTTAGCGTCCGTTAGTTAAAATAGGATTAACGGACGTTTGTTTTGTCCCCTTATATATTTTCCTATTCTAGGAGCTAAAAAAGCTTTTGTTACTTTAATCTTATATGGATCCTGCAAATAATATCTGGTATCCATTCTTGTTGACAATGATTGCCGGTCTTTCAACAGGAATTGGAAGTGCTGTTTCTTTTTTTGCTAAAAAGATTAATTCAAAATTGCTTTCTATTGGACTAGGGTTTTCGGCTGGTGTTATGATCTATATATCGATGATCGAAATGTATCCTGATGCCAGTGATTTTCTTACTCGTGCAATGGGAGTCAAAAAAGGAGAAATAGCAACTGCTGTTTTCTTTTTCAGTGGGATGTTTTTAATTGGATTAATTGACAAAATTATTCCAGATTTTGAGAATCCCCATGAATTTCATCTCTCTGCAAAAGAAAATAAAAATCCACGGCTCATGAATGTCGGGATTATGACTGCACTTGCGATTTCTATCCATAATTTCCCGGAAGGGATTGCGGCATTTTTTTCCGGTTTTCAAGAACCTGAAATCTCTCTTCCTATTGTACTAGCTGTCGCCATTCATAATATCCCGGAAGGAATAGCCGTTTTTGTAACAATTTTTGCGGGAACTGGTAGCCGCAAAAAAGCTTTTATTTATTCTTTTTTATCAGGATTATCGGAGCCGATTGGAGGACTTGTGGGATACTTGTTTTTAAGACCTCTTATTGATGATCTCTTTTTTGGAATAATTCTTGCTGGAATTGCCGGTATTATGATTTTTATATCAATAGATGAATTATTGCCCTCAGCAGAAGAATATGGCGAACATCATCTATCTATTTATGCGTTAGTAGCTGGAATGATGTTAATGGCCGCAATTTTAGTTATCCTACCTTAATACTCTTCTTTTAAAATTTATGAGCTTAAATCAGTTAATTCGTGTTGACGGACGAAAAGGAAATGATCTGAGAGAAATCTCTTTTGTTAAAGGCATAGCACCTCATGCATTAGGATCAGTGCTAATCCGTTGTGGAAATACACAGGTTCTTTGTGCTGCTACTGTTGAGGAATCAATCCCTCGTTGGATGAAAGAGCAGGGATCTGAAGGAGGATGGATTACTGCGGAATATTCTATGCTTCCGTACAGTACAATTCAGCGCAAATCACGTGATATTTCACGAGGAAAGATCGATGGTCGCAGTCAGGAAATTCAACGCCTAATAGGAAGAGTATTACGCTCTGCCGTGGATTTAAAGTTGTTGGGCCAGCGATCTATTTATATAGATTGTGATGTAATTCAGGCTGATGGAGGGACCAGAACTGCCAGCATTACAGGAGGTTTTGTCGCTCTACGGTTGGCTTTAGATAAATTATTAACTGAAAAGAAACTAGAGAAAGATCCTGTTTTTAAATCAGTTGCAGCAGTTAGTGTAGGGATTGTAAATGGAGAGGTATTATTAGATTTGAATTATCAAGAAGACTCCATCGCTGAAGTAGATATGAATGTAGTGATGACTTCAGATGATGAGTTTTGTGAAATTCAAGGTACAGCCGAAAAGGGTTTTTTTACAAGCCAACAACTTCAAAAGTTAATCACATTAGCTCAAGGTGGAATAAAAAAACTCATTAACCTTCAAAATCAAATAATTTCATCCGAAGGTTAATCTAATTCTAAATTAGTATAATCTTTTATAATCTATTCTCTTCCAACAGCATCGAGAAAAGGTTTTAAATCCTTTGTCAGCTTGGCAAAGTCTTCTAATGTTACTTGTTGAGGTCCGTCAGATAGAGCATGTGCTGGATCTGGATGAACTTCAATTAATAACGCATCTGCCCCCATGGATACAGCGCCAATACAAAGAGATTCTACTAGTTTAGCACTTCCACATCCCTGAGAAGGATCGATGACGATAGGGCAGTGTGTCTCTTGCTTTAAGATGGGAATTGATGTCAGATCGAGAGTATTTCGAGTGTATGTCTCAAAAGTCCTGATGCCTCTCTCACAAAAAAGCAGGTTTGGATTGCCATTGCTGAGAATATATTCGCCAGCTAGAAGCCATTCTTCAATTCTCATTGAAGCTCCTCTCTTCAGTAAAATAGGCTTTCCAGTGTGTGATGCGGCAATCAGTAATTGAAAATTTTGAGCGTTTCTAGTTCCAATCTGAATAATGTCTGCATATTCGGCAACCATTTCTACATGATCTTCAGAAAGACATTCTGTGACAATAGCTAAGCCGGTTGCTTCTCGAGCCTTTGCCAATAATTTAAGCCCATTTTCTCCCAGTCCCTGAAAGTCATAAGGAGAGGTTCTGGGTTTAAAAGCCCCTCCTCGCAGGATTGTTGCTCCATTTTTTTTCACATTTTCTGCAATGTGCATTAATTGTTTTTCATTTTCTACAGAGCAGGGTCCCGCCATGAGATGTACTTTTTTATCTCCAATTTTGACTTGATCATTTATTGTGATAACGGTGTTTTTTTCTTGGGCTTCACGGCTAACTAATTTATAGCGTTTCTGTATACGGGTTACACTTTCTACCTGTTTCCAAGAGGCTAGAGTAACAAGACTCTGGTGACTCTGCTCATCTCCAACAGCACCTATTACAACTCGACTTACTCCTCGCATTACATGCGGCTTATATCCGCGAAGTTCAATTTCTTTAAGGACGCAATCCTCTTCTTCTTTAGAAATATTTGGTCTTAATACAATGATCATAATAAACTTAATGGCAAAGTCACTTTATGCCGTCTCTATTATGAGCCCGCCTGGGCTTGCCTTGCAAATAAAAATCGGGCACAATGCCTGTTATGTATAGAGTCGGTATTGGCTATGATGTACACAAGTTGGTTGGGGATAGAAAACTTTTTCTGGGAGGAGTGGAAATTCCACATTCGCTAGGACTAGAGGGGCATTCAGATGCAGATGCTTTAATTCACGCAATCTGCGATGCATTACTTGGAGCAATCGGAGAAGTAGATATTGGGCATTTTTTCCCTAATACTGATGATCGATGGAAGAATGTGAGAAGTAAGGTTTTTCTTCAAGAGATTTCCAGATTAATTGCGCTAAGAGGAGGAAGAATTGTTAATGTAGACAGTACCCTGATTGCAGAGGTCCCCAAAGTTGCTCCTTATATTAACAGCATGAAACATCAAATCGCAGCAGCATTGAATGTTAATGCGGCTGTTGTTGGAGTAAAAGCGACTACAAATGAAACACTTGGCTTTGTTGGTCGTAGGGAGGGGATTGCTGCTATGGCAGTTGCTTCTGTAGCGTTACCTGAAACACCTACTTTTAATTCTTCTTATGCCTAAAGCAGAGATAGGTTGGAAACGCATCAATGAAGAGGGTGAGAAAATTCAAGTTTATGCTCACCATGTAGGTGATATCTGGAAATTTTATTGGCGTTATAAACGTTTTGAGTGTTGGGAAGATTTAAAAAATCCTCCTTTAGAAGATTGGCTTCATCTCCTTGATGCAGTAAAAAGAGGAGCTAATCGTCGTAGATATCCACCGGAAGAGATTCAACGCATTCGAAAAAGAATCCATGAATTATATCCTGATGCAGATCTAACAAATTTATAAAATTTCGCTAGGCGGAATTTAGGTAATAATCAAAAAGAGGAGTAAAATATACAGTATTTACTCCTCTTTCTCAATTTTGTTAATCAGTCTATAGATTGGAGGTGTTTACTAATTTTACGAGCCCAAGCTTTATACCCTAAATCATTAAGATGCAGCTTATCTTTAAGAAAGTATTCAGGGATTGGACTCCCTTCTGCATTCAGAGTGATATTAAAGGTGTTTAAATAGTAAAGATTTTCTGTTTGTGAGGCCCAAACATTGAGCATATCGTTTAAAACAGCCATAGCAATCAATTTATCTTTACGGGATTCACAGGGCTTAACGGAGATAACTGTAACAGGGATTTCCGGATATAGAGTTCGTATCTTCTGTAAAAGTTGCTTATAATTTTCTAAAATCTTTTCGGGAGAAATCCCTGACGCAATATCATTATCTCCTTCGTAGATTACTATTTGCTTCGGGTGATAGGGAGCAATGACAGTGTCAAAATGTTCAATTAGATCTGTGACTTTTGAACCACCAAAGCCTCGATTAATTAAAGGGATCTCTGGCATATCCTCTTGCATGGTTTTCCAGAGTGTAAAAGTTGAACTTCCTACAAATAGAATCTGTCCCTGTTGAGGAGGACTTTGTTGATCTTGTTTTTTAAAAGATTCCATTTCTTTTTCCCATGCTGCATCGGTTTGCAGTGTAAGTGAGAAAGATAATATTATAATGGAGATTGATAATAGTATTTTTTTCATTTGCTATATTTATAAGTTATTCTGAAAAAAGATATTCTAAATCTTTTTTATTTAAATTCTGCGCGAATCCGCTTTCTCCAAGAACGTCAGCAATAGTTTTGGATTTTTTCTGTTGAAGTTCCCAAATTTTTTCTTCAACGGTTCCAGGAGATATAAGCCGATATGCATTTACAGCCGCTGTTTGTCCAATTCGGTGGGTGCGATCAATAGCTTGGGCTTCTACTGCTGGATTCCACCATGGATCATAAAGAACAACATAAGACGCAGCTGTAAGATTAAGTCCCGTGCCAGCAGCTCGAAGGCTTAAAAGAAACACCTGTGGAGAAGGATCTTCTTGAAACTGCTTAACAATTTCTTGACGGTTCTTTGTAGCACCAGTCAAAATCTGTGTGCGAATTTTACGTTCTGCACATTCTTGTTCCAAAATTTTAAGCATTTCCACAAATTGGCTAAAAACAAGAACTTTCTGGTTTTCTGCTTGCAGTGGCTCTAATAAATCAAAAAGAACTTCTGTTTTTCCTGAAATTAAGTCGCTGCCAACAAGACGGGGATGACAACAAATCTGGCGCAGGCGAGTTAGTGCAGCCAAAACATGAATCTTGGAACGAGCTAATCCTTTTTCACGAACCGATTTCATGATAATTTCTCGTGAATGTCTCAATTCTGCCAAATAGAGTTTTCGTTGATCTTCAGTTAATTCGCAATCCCGACGTTCATCAATACGATCTGGTAAATCTTTTGCTACTTCTTTTTTTAATCGCCGAAGTAAAATTGGTTTCAAGCGTGCAGAAAGTTTTTTTCGTGCAAACGATTGAATTTCAGGAGATTCATCTTTTGGAGAATAGACTTCAGAAAAGTGACGTTGAGATCCCAAGTATCCTGGCTGGACAAAATCAGTAATGGACCATAAATCCATTAAACTGTTTTCTAGAGGAGTTCCGGTGAGGGCAATGCGAAACAGAGATTGAAGCTGTTTGACTGCCTGAGTAATTTGTGCGGAGGGATTTTTTATATATTGAGCTTCATCTAGAACTAAGGCGCTAAATCTACATTTCTTTAGATTTTCTAATTCTCTCCTCAAAAGGCTATAGTTAATAATAACTAGGTCATATTTAGGTACTTGAGATGTAAGATTATTGCGAACTTCTCCTGTGCTTTCAATGACTAAGACAGATAGCCCAGGAGTAAATTGATGACTTTCTCTCTCCCAATTATGCAGTACAGAGGCTGGACAAACAACCAGTGAAGGCAGCCGAGATTCTTTAGATGATTGCGTTTTAATCCAAAGCAACCAGGTAAGAGTTTGAATTGTTTTGCCAAGCCCCATATCATCAGCAAGAATGCCTCCTATCTTCATATCAGAAAGAAAGCACAGAAAATTAAAACCTTCACGTTGATAGGAACGTAAAGTTGCATGAATACCTGAAGGTAAATCAACTTGAGGAATCCCTTTAAAGGATGAGATTTTCTCTCTTAAAACAGAAACACCAGAACCTGAAAGAGTACTTAAGATTTCATCTGTCAGATGAATTGCATTCAGCATGCTTACTTTTTGTGACAGAGGTGTCAATTCATCTATCCCAAAAGAAGACATTGCTTCCTGTGCTTTATGAAGGGCATTTAGATCAAGTTCAACCCAACCAGCATCTGGAAGATTTACAAATCGGCTATTTGAGGATGCTAATTGCTGAATATCCGCTGCAGTTAATTTCATTCCTTCCATTTCCCATTCTGTAGAAACAGAAAGCCAATCGATTCCGCTTCCTGAAACAACTAAAGTAGGGCGAAGTCGGCGTGGATGAAGGAAAAGATGCTGAAAACCAGCATTCCCTAGGTATTCTGCATCCATTGGCCGATTAAGCCAATGTTGAGAAAGAGTGGTGAAAAACTCTTCTGAGGCATCCGTAATCCAAAGTCCATGTTCAGGAGTAAACCAATCAAATTTTTTAAACCATGAAACTGCAGCATCTAGGCGAGGATCTTCCAGATATTCTAAAGATACATCCTTTTTGCTATTCTTTTTCTTTAGCACATCCAAAGGATCCCAGTCATTCCCGTTCCAGATCCAATGACTGGCATCCTTTTCACAGATAGCTAGTAATTTGACTTGTACAACATTGTCTAGAAGCTCCATTACAAATCTAGGTTTAGCATGGTAGGAATAACATATTTCTTCCCAAGGAACATCGCATTTATATTTCCTTTTGCATAACTCCTTAATAAAGCGAGTAGAGAAATGCTTTAAAGGCAAAGATGGGGTTAGAAAATATTTCCCCAATGATTTAGTTTGTTTGACTCCTGAAAGCAGAAAAAATTCATTTTTGACAAGAATAAACCTAGGTTGTCCTGCTAAAAGTTTTACATTTTCTAAAGAATATTGGGTTCCGTTTTCTAATTGGATGAAATGGTGAAGAATTAGTGTGTTTTTTTCTTTTTTTACCTCTGCCTCGAGACGGGCTATTTTATTCTGAAATAAAATATTTTCAAAATTTTCCTTTAATTTCAACAATCCGCTTGGAGCCCATTCAATTAACCAATAATGCAATTCATGCGCAGAGAGAATGATTTCGTCTACATCATCATCTTCTTCTTTTAATTCCACCAAGACCCACTCTAGAAGCTGCCAATCTTGAGTAGGGAAAAGTTCTTTTTCGTGGGCAGAGCGAGATTGTATATCTCGAAGTTTTTGTAGATTTCTGCAACATTGTCCCAATCGTGGTCTTGAAATAAAAAAACGGATTTTAAGACAATACTCATTGGGATAAACATCACAGTCTATCAACTCACAGAGAAGATAGAAATTAGAAGTAGGTTGATCGAGATGAGGACGTATGGGATCAAATATCCATCCTTCAAGTTCTTGTGCTAAAGAAAGATTATTTTCTTCTTGAATAAGAGTAGCTAGTTTTTCGTAATCAGCATATTTTTCTAATTCAGGAGGAAGAGGGCGATTACTTCTGATAAATTGGATCGCCAATACTTCTAGACGCTTTGTTCCTGAACTTGATTGGATTTTTCCCCACCAGTCATCATCAGGAAAATCCTTTTTAGTCAAATTGATTTGTTTGAAGTAATCATCAAGATAAAGCCATGTTTTTTGGGCATGATCACTTGTCGCTATCAAATTTAGCAGAGCATTTCTTCTTTCAATGTCTTCTTTAGAGTCATCAACAAAACGCCGAATATCTGCTAATGAGCCATAGGTATGGCTAAAAGTGATATTATCAGCGTCATATTTAGTCTTTCTATAAGTATTTCTGCGTCGTTTCACGGCTAATTATTCCATGAGAGGAATTCACACTGGTATTAATATTAGCAAATATATTGTTAAAAAACAGAATAAAATTTGTTCAGTACTGTTGATAAACTAAAACAAATTGATTCTGGACAATATTAAAGGTGTTTGTATAATGAGTGTGCTTTGGCGGACAACTTTCGCGCTGATACATGCTGTTTATGTGGTGGTAGGTAGGAAACGGGTGCATCGCTTCGTCAGGCAAATCTATATTTGTTATTAAAATACGTAAACAGAAAATGGAAATGAATACATTAGTAGCGATGTTTGGATTAGGTGGACAAGAAATTATTCTCATTCTTGTTGTTATTTTATTGTTGTTTGGAGCTAAAAAAATTCCAGAATTGGCCAGAGGTTTAGGAACTGGAATTAAAGAGTTCAAGAAGGCAACAGAGAATGTTAACGATGAAATTCAAAAGGCAATAGAAGAGGAGCCTAAAAAAGAAAAGATAGTGCAGGAAGCTTCCCATCAATCAAATACATCTGAAAAAGAGGATAATTCTTCTCCTAAAGCATAACCCCTAGCCGAATTAAAATATGGCAACCGAGCCCGAAGATCCAATTCTGGATGCAGAGGAAGAAGGTGGCCCGGTAAAAGGATTTTTAGAGCACCTGGAGGATCTCCGCTGGGTGCTCCTAAAATGTGTTACCGCGCTATTTGTCTCGCTTCTGATCTGTCTTTTAGCAGCCCCAGTCCTCGTTGGAATATTAAAACGCCCATTGGAAGAGTCTTCTAAATTAGTAGCTTTATACGGAGGAGACGCAACAGCTGTTGCTGTAAAGCTAGGCACAAATACCGTAGGAGTTTTTAAACCAGGGAAAGAATATATTGAAAAATTTTCTTCTACTCTTGGAATTAAGCCAGAGGAAAAGCTTACAATTGACCTCTATCCTCTTTCCTATGGAGAGAATCATTTTCTTGCTTTTCGCTTAAATACAAATCAAAATGATTTTCCTCAAAAAGCTCCTGTTGAACTTTTGAATTTGAGTCCAGCATCTGGTTTTATGGTTGCCTTGCAGGTGGCTTTTTATGGTGGTCTTGTTTTCGCATCTCCTTTCATTCTTTTCTTTGTAGCACAGTTTGTTTTACCTGCTTTAAAGGTAAATGAGTTGCGCTATGTTCGAAAAGCGTTTCTTTTCTCTATAGGTTTGTTTTTAGCAGGGTTATCTTTATGCTATTTCATTTTATTGCCTATTGCTCTCCGTGCTGCGGTATGGTTTTCTAATCAAATGGGATTTGGGGCGTTTCAGTGGACAGCAGATACTTATATTTCTTTTGTTACTAAATTCTTATTGGCAATGGGGATTGGATTTGAATTGCCAATATTTTTACTCTTATTTGTTAAACTGGGACTACTAAGTTATAGCACACTGGCAAGTAATAGAAAAATTATTTTTGTGGTAATTTTAATAGCATCTGCGATTTTAACACCTCCAGATGTGGTGACTCAAATTGCGATGACTATTCCACTCTATGGTTTGTTTGAGATAACAGCTTTGATTGCATGGTGGTGGGAGAGAAAAGAAAAGAAAATAAAAGAGGCAGAAGAAGCTGCTGAAGCCGCTGAAAGAGAAGCTCTTCGTATAAAACGTAATCGTCAGATTGCCGCCGAAAATCGTAAGAAGCGAGCTGCTGCTAAAAAAGCTGAAGAAGAAAAATTAGCTTCACTTACTATTGAGGGAAAAGTAGAACAAGCAAACATGGAAGAAGAAAGTTTAGATGCTATTATTTCAACAGAGGAAAATTTAAATCCAGCAGCAGTTTCAGATCCTAATCAGATTTATTCTCAAGTTGCAGATATAAAGGAAAATGATTTTAAAAAAGATCAAGCTAAAACGGATAAAATAGAATCCAAACAGGAATTTGTTCCAGAAGGCCCATTGAATCCACCTTATGTTCCAGAGGGAATCGAAGAGAGTGAAGGAGAAATATCTTTATCTGAGGAATCTGAATCCAGGGATAGTGCATTCACAGAAAGGGATCGAAATAAAGAAAAGCAGGTTTCTGCTTTAGCCTCCTCTCAGGAAATTCCAATGTCAGAAGATTTAAAAATAGAAGCTACCGGCAAAACATTGGAGTTTGAGGATTCTCGAAATCAATTGCATATAACTGACGCGGCTTATCATCCTTATGCAGAAGCAATTAAAAACTCAGTGACAAACGCAGATAATTTTTCTGATTTATCACAAGAAATAGAGAAGGTTCAGAAAGAAGAGAAAGAATCACTTTCAGAACAGTTGGCAGCGGGATTAAATGAGAAGCAAGAAAAGGATCCTATGCTGGAAAAGGGCACAACATTAGAAAAAGAAAGAATAAAAAGAGTGTTTCGTGATTTTGATACGGACACAGATATTCCCTTATGAAAATTCTAAAATATACAGAGGCTTCTTTTCAAAAGGAATTTGAAGCCGTATTAGCAACATCAAGCTTATTTGATCTGGAGATTGAGGAGCGAGTTAGAACAATTATTCAGAAAGTTCTGATAGAAGGTGATGATGGTTTGCTGAGTTTAGTAGAAGAAATTGATGGAATAAAACTTACACCTCAGCAGTTGCGAGTAACGATGGAAGAAGAAATAGCAGCTTCTCTTAAGACTATTTCTAATAAAGAGATGGATCAGGCTTTTAAAAAGGCTTTGAAAAATATCTCTTTTTTTGCCAAAAAGTCTCTCCGAAAAAATTGGAAAAGCACTAATTCTCATGGAGCTCAAGTAGGTGAGAAATTTGATCCTTTTGAACGAGTTGGTGTTTATGTTCCTGCAGGGAAAGCTCCATTGGCCAGTACTGCTTTGATGACTATACCTTTGGCAAAGGAAGCAGGGTGCAAAGAAATTATCGTCTGCACACCTTGTGGTAAAGATGGAAGCATTCGTCCCGAATTGCTTTATGCCGCTAAATTAGCTGGAGCTACAGAGATTTATCGTATTGGGGGAGCTCAAGCTATTGCAGCTATGGCATTCGGAACCAAAACAATTCAAAAAGTGCAAAAAGTATTTGGCCCAGGGAATTCTTATGTTGTTGCTGCTAAAAGATTATTATTTGGACATGTTGCTGTGGATTTACTCCCTGGTCCAAGTGAGGTTTTAGTTATTGCAGATAAGACAGCTAATCCTTGCTTTATTGCAGCAGATATTTTGGCCCAAGCTGAACACGGTTCAGGTAAAGAAAGGGTTTGGTTGATTACAACTTCTGAAAAACTATTAGATCAAGTGCAGGGGCAAATTGCAGAACAATTAGAGCAGGCTGTCCGAAAAGAATTGTTGATGCCTGTCTTGGAAAAAGGAACAGCTCTTATCTTGGTAAAAGATATAAAACAAGGATTAATTTTAGCTAATCGTTTGGCTCCAGAGCATTGTGAGGTGATGACCGCAGATCCTGAAAAAACAGCTGAAGGTATTCATACTGCTGGCGCTTTGTTATTGGGAAAATATACCCCAGCTGTTCTAGGAGATTATGTTGCAGGGCCAAGCCATGTTCTGCCGACAGGTGGAGCTGGCGTTTCTTTCCCAGGATTGACTGTAGACCAATTCCAAAGAAGGACCAGTATTGTCAAGTATAGTAAAGAGAGCTTGTTAAAAGCATATCCTGCTGTTAGATGTTTTTCTGAAATGGAAGGATTGATAGCACATGGTAAATCCGCAGAGATAAGACTTCAAGGTTCTGCACGATCTTAGAATGACACGCTTTGATTTTTTAAGAACTCTTGGCGTTTTTACAGGCAGTACATTTCTATTGGGAACAGCAAGTTGTAAGCACGGTTCTTTTATATCTGAGGGGATAGAATTAATAGGAGATCCCGATTTTGAGCAGGGAGCTTTACTAATTGATCCCGAAAATCCGAGTAGTTTTTACGGAACATGGAAGTCGACTGATCTTAATGCCCCTGTTTGGAAGATTACTCAATGGGGTACAAAAGAACGTTTGGTTCCAAAAGGGGAATCATTATCTCTCTGTAATGAATATAAAGCTGTTTGTTTGCGTCCATCTGCTTTAAAAGGGAACTCACTCATTCTCTCTGTCTTAGGAAATCAAGAATATTCCGGATCCCCTCGGAAAGCGGGAACTCCATGGGTACACTTGTTGTTGGAGCAATCTATTTTATCTGCTCCGCGACTGGTTGATCTGAAATATATTCGTTTTCATTTGGAAGCTTGTTTACTTAAATCCTCTCTTCGTAAACCAGAGCTTTTTGATCCTCAAATTCACGCTGCTCAATATTTTGTTTATTTTTATTTACAGGATTATAATAAAAGTTCAGATGGTTATGGTGAAATGATTTGGTTTGGAATTCCTGTTTATGATAATAGAGTTCGCATGCCACTTAGATATGAAGCACAGGATTTTGCTGGATCAGGGATGTTTATTTACACGCTTGACCAAAATCTTCTATCTGATAAATCCACTCATGATAAGAAATGGATTACATTGGAAGCGGATCTTTTAGATGAAATGAAGCAAGCATTTACATCTGCACAGAAACACGGTTATATGCAAAAAACAAAGAGGTTAGGTGATATTTTTATTACGGGAATGAATATAGGTTGGGAGGTTCCTGGGCTCCTAGATGTAAGCATGGAGGTGCGTAATTTAAGTTTAAAGGCGAGCAGAATTTAATAGTTGGATGAGAAATTATAAAGATAAAGTTAAATTCTGGGGAATTATTAATATAGGATGGTATCTCTTTGGAACTATAATAATTTTTCGCTCATCCAGCGAACTTAGTTTATCGAATATTTTCTTAATTTGTCTTCTCATCTTAACAGGCGGGATAGGATTGGCAGCCCCATTATGGAATAACATTAAAAATGCTCTTTTGCCTAAAACTCTTAAAGAATATCACTTTAGGAGTGGCGCTTTTGTAGAAGAATTACGCAGTGAAATTCGATTAATCGTCGCAAGATTAAATATTTGTGTCGTTGAAGAGTGGGAAATATCACGGAAACTCCCTATTCCTCCATTGATAGAAAATTTTCCCTATTTCAGTGGTTTGGCAAAATTAAGGGATAAGACCGTTTTGCGTATGGTGGCTAGAGACAATAGAGTCCAATATTGCATATCTCTTTCCGATTTGAGAACAGAAGATGTAGTTTTCGATCCAAGGAAAGGGGTGCTTCACCTTTCTATAGAAGATGTTCATCTAGATAAAGAACTAATTCAAGTTCAAACAGATCCATCAAAAATATGGATAATGACTGAGAAAGGATTTTATGATCGTTTAACAAATTGGTTCAATAAGGAAGATAGAAAGCAAATGGAGCTTATGAAGTGTCAACTGCGGGAATTAGTTTTTAAAGAAGCAAATATGCCTAAAAATTTAGCGTTGGCCAGAAAGTGTGCTGTTACCCAACTAAGAAATATTGTTAAGTTTTTAGCTGAAAAAACATTACAAAATTATCCTATTCTAAAGGTAGAAATTGATTTCAAAAATCAGATTGAATTTCATGATATAGATCCCAAAACTTCTATAATTGAAAAAGGAGAGGATAATTTTTAATAAAAATACTTCACGCTTGACTAAGCAGCTTTTAGTCTGTATTCTCTTTTTTCGTATTACGGATGGTGACCGTAGTTCAGTTGGTAGAGCACCTGATTGTGGTTCAGGTTGTCGCGGGTTCGAGTCCCGTCGGTCACCCCATTTCCCCTATATTTTAATATTCAATTCTTTCTATCCATAGAAAAATTCTATAGATTTTAGAATATTAATTTTATTTCTGGAGAAATTTCTTTTCTAAGTATTTTGAATAAATTTAATTTCTAAATCGTCTATATCTCAGCTAGTACTAGCTATTGGAATCTTAAATTAAGATTAATCACTTTCTGAACGACATGAAAATAGATGCATTGTTTACAGTTATCATTGCAGTGGGGGTTTGTTTTTTTTCTGCAGGCTGTTCTAGAGAAGAAAATTCGGAGAAAAAAGCGCAAGTTAGTGTACCTATTCCCGTTACTATCGCTCAAGCTGTTCAGAAAGATTTTGATGTAACATTATCTTCCTTTGGTCATGTTAGTTCTTATAGCAGAGTCGAGGTTAAACCCAGAGTTTCTGGGCATATTATAAGTGTTCATTTTTCTGAAGGACAAGAAGTTGAAAAAGGGGATTTACTTTTTAAAATTGATCCTCGGAAAACAGAAGCTAGCTTAGAACAAGCCAAAGCGACTTTGGCAAATGATGAAGCTCGTTTAATCAATGCTCAAAATAATTACAATAGAGCTAAGGCTTTATTTGAATCAGTTCAACCTCTTATCTCTCGAGAAGAGATGGATAGTATTACTACTTCACTTCGTACAGCAGAAGCAAGTGTAGCCGCAGATAAAGCTTCCATTGAGAATATTCTATTAACCTTGGAATTTTCAGAAATTACAGCTCCGATCGCAGGTAAAACAGGCGCAATCCAAGTAGATTTAGGCAATGTCGTTGCTTCCGATGCAGATACCTTAGTCTCAATTAATCAAATTCATCCTATCAGCGTAGAATTTTCCATTCCAGAGAAGTTTTTGTTTCAATTAAGAGAAACATTGGGAAGTTCTGATAGATCAAAGGTAAATGTCTATGACAACGATACTGGTAGTTTTATTTCTTCTGGCGAATTAAATTTTATGGAGAATCATGTTGATCAGAATACTGGGATGATTAATGTGAGTGCTTACTTTGAAAATGAGAATAATGAACTTTGGCCAGGACAATTCGTTCGCATTTCCATGCAGCTTGAAAAGATTAAGGATGCGATTGTAATCCCGTCTGTCGCTGTACAAAGTGGACAGAACGGAGATTTTGTTTATGTGGTCAAGCCTGATAATACTTTGGAATATAGGCTTGTAGAGGTGTCTGTTCAACGTGGATTAGAATCTGTAATTGCATCTGGAATATCTCCAGGTGAAAATGTCGTAACAGATGGACAGTTGCGTTTGACACCAGAGTCTTCGGTGACAATTTTTAAGAGCTTGGATGATGCGGTGGATTCAATCTTGGATAAATCTAATCAAGTCACAAACACACAAAGTGAAGAAATAGTCGATTAGATTTATAACCATAAATTATAGTACATCTATGAACCTTCCAGTACTTTGTATCCATCGCCCAGTCATGACAACACTACTCATGGCTGCAATTCTTATTTTTGGGACAATGGCATATCAATATCTGCCTGTGAGTGATATGCCAACCGTTGACTATCCAACAGTAAGTGTAAGTGCTAGTTTGACAGGGGCTAGCCCTGAGACTATGGCTGCAACGGTTGCTACACCATTGGAAAGACAGTTTTCTAGTATAGATGGGGTTGATTCCATTAATTCCGTCAGCTCACTTGGAAGCACAAGGATTACTATTCAATTTTCTTTGGATCGTGATATTGATAGTGCAGCTCAAGATGTTCAGTCTGCTATTTCTCGTGTTCAGCGGCGTCTGCCAAAAGATATGAACACTCCACCATCTTATAATAAACAGAATCCGGCAGATAGACCTGTTTTATTTATAGGAGTTCATTCTTCTTCTTTGCCGATGTACGAGGTAAATGAATATGCAGAAAATATTCTTGGCCGAGCTATTAGCATGGTAACCGGCGTTGCAAAAGTTGATATCTGGGGAGGGAAAAAATATGCTGTCCGTATTCAATTAAATCCTGATGCATTAGCAGCTAAGGGAGTAAGTGTTGCTAATATCAGTACTGCTGTAGAAAAAGCTAATGTCAATTTACCAAACGGGAGTCTTCAAGGAGATGAACAGTCTTTTACAATTGAAGCTGGTGGTCAGTTGGAGAAAGCTGAATATTATCGACCACTTATCGTGTCATACCAGAATGGCAACCCTGTTCGTCTTGAGCAATTGGGCAGGGTTATAGACAGCATTGAAAACGATAAAAGGTCCAGTTGGTATATGGATGAGCGCTCTATTGTTTTAGCCGTCTACCGCCAACCAGGAGTAAATACTGTTGCATTGGTCGATTCTGTTAAAGAGGTGTTACCTTCATTGGCATCACAACTTCCTCCATCAGTAGAAGTTAATCCATTTTATGATAGAGCTGCTACTATCCGAGAATCTGTCGCAGATGTCAAATTTACACTAAAGTTGACTGTAGCATTAGTTATTATGGTTATATTTCTGTTTTTAAGAAATATATCCGCAACAATTATTCCCACATTAGCCATTCCAATGTCTATCATTGGAACTTTTGCCATTATCCATTATTTTGATTATAGCTTGAATAACTTAACTTTGATGGCATTGACATTGAGTGTAGGATTTGTTGTTGATGACGCAATCGTAATGTTGGAAAACATTATGCGCCATCGTGAAAATGGAGCTAGTCGCATGGAAGCTGCTATTAGAGGCTCTAAAGAGATTGGTTTTACTATTATATCAATTACACTCAGTTTGGCTGCGGTCTTTTTGCCGGTTCTTTTCATGGGGGGATTATTAGGTAGGTTACTGCATGAATTTGCAGTTACAATCATTTCTGCTGTGCTTATTTCAGGATTTGTTTCATTAACATTGACTCCGCTGATGTGTAGCCGTTTTATCAGTTATCATCCTGAAAAAAAGCATAATGTTTTTTATGAAGGAATTGAAAAAAGTTTCCAGAGTTTAATTAATTTTTATACAAAAACTCTCAAGATTGTTTTTAAACATAGGTTTGTCACTTTGATGTTTACTTTTGTTGTCATAGGTCTGAGTGCATGGTTATTTATTATTATTCCTAAAGGCTTTTTCCCAAGTGAAGATACAGGTACTCTGGATATCAATGTTGAAGGTATAGAAGGTATATCATTCGAGTCTATGGAAAGACATATTCTAGCCTTAAATAAGATAGTGGCAGCATGCCCTGAAGTATTAAATTTCACTTCAAATGTTGGAAATCAAAATTCACAAAACAGTGGAAGTATCAGCATTCGCCTGAAACCAATGAAGGAACGGAAAAAGCATGTAGATCAAATAATACAAGAGCTTCGCCCTAAGTTACAAACAGTTCCAGGTGTAAAAGTTTATTTATCTAATCCTCCAATAGTTCGGATTGGTGGTCTTTCAAGTAAAAGCCTTTATCAATATACTCTTCAAGGCATCAATTTGCATGAGCTTTATCTTTGGGCTCCCAAACTTCAAGCTGCTATTCAGAATATCCCTGGAATTCGAGATGTCGCCAGTGATTTGCTTATCAAGAATCCTCAATTAAACGTAACTATTGATCGTGATAAGGTTGCCTCCATGGGATTAACCGTTGATGATGTAGAAAACGCCTTATATAATGCATATGGTACAAGGCAAATTTCCACAATCTATGCCTCGGTAGATCAATATTCTGTTCTTTTAGAAACACTACCTGAACTGCAAAGAACCCCTGAGACATTAGAAACAGTCTACGTCCGTTCTGAAGAAGGGAATCTGATTCCTCTTTCTACAGTTGCAACTTGGGAGAGGGGATTTGGCCCTATGAGTGTAAGCCATTATGGACAGCTTCCAGCAGTTACTCTTTCCTTTAATTTGGCTCCTGGAGTTGCATTAGGTACTGTAGTTGAACAAATTGAATCTATTGCACAATCAATGAATATGCCTAGTAGTATTACAGGCCGATTCCAAGGACAAGCAGAAGCATTTCAATCTTCCATGAAAGGAATGGGAATGTTGCTAATTTTTTGTGTATTAATCATATACATTATTTTAGGTATTCTCTATGAAAGCTTTATTCATCCGTTAACCATTCTATCAGGATTGCCTGCGGCTGGATTTGGTGCATTAATCACGCTCATGCTTTTTGGTTTAGATTTGAATATTTATGGCTTTGTGGGATTAATTATGCTTGTCGGCATCGTGAAGAAGAACGCAATCATGATAATAGACTTCGCTTTGGAAGCACAACGCAGTGGAAGTTCTCCTGAAGAGGCTATTTTTAAAGGCTGTATTCTGAGATTTAGACCAATTATGATGACAACTCTGGCTGCAATTACAGGAGCTTTGCCAATTGCTTTTGGATATGGTGCAGGAGGAGAAGCACGTCAACCTCTAGGGCTCTCTGTAACAGGAGGATTGTTAGTGAGCCAAGTGATTACTTTGTATATCACTCCGGTTATTTATCTTTATTTCGAGGATTTGAGAAACTGGATAAGTGTTCACTGGAATAGAGAGAAAAGGAAAGAATTAGTCTCTCTTTCACAAACTGCTTCAATGAAATAATTAAAATATATTCTTATTTTAGAAAGCTAGTAGTAACTACTCCTAGCTTTTTTATACTTAAAAGAAAAAAGAAATTCTGATATTCAGTGAATAAAGAGGAATGAGGAGATTAATAACTCAATTTTCACAAGAGGGAAATACAGACTGCTTCTGTTTGTAAACGATAAAAATTAGAAAAATAACAAAAAACAGAATAGCGAGGGCTGCTGCTGGATTAGTGGCAGAGATGAAAAATAGAATGCTTGAGACAAAAAGCAGAATTACGGAAGGGTGAATAATTTTGTTTTTTCTTTTTGATTTAGCTATTGCATTTTTAAAGAAGAAGAGGGAGATAATTGCCAGTATAATGATTAGAATCTTAACACAAATAATCTCTAGATTAAGATGAACTGCCGGAGTATACAAGTTTAGATCTGGTTTTAAAGAGAGAATGTGATGATAAAAGAAAAGTGGGAGTAAAGATAAGAATAATCCTACAATTGAAAAGAAAAGAGAAAAACAATGAAAAGGTGCTTTTTGATTTAGATGTGTAAACTTCCCCAGAATATAAGCACAGAAAGCAAAGAAGGAAACAGCTATTTCTGGCATCAATAGAATAAGCGTAGAATAAAGAGGATATTTGCTCATTGAAACCAATAATAAGAATTAGCTAATTTTCGGGTTTCTTAGGATGAAAAGACTTGAGCCCAACAGAATTAGCAATATCCTCGAATTCAGCACGCGAAACTGTATCAAGATTTTTGCCTCTACGAGAGAGTTTTTCATTTATTTTGATAACTTTCTCAGTCATTACTTCATGAGTTTCTTCTGACCCACCAATCAATTTGAAATTTTCACCTGTAGTGATTCTTTTGTGTCCATCAGAATCTAACCCAATTCCTAAAAGCATATTGCGAGAAGATTGATTTCGATCTGTCGGTTTTGCCGCCATGCTTCTAGTTTAATCTGCAAAGAATTGATGTCAAGCGTTCGAAGGATAATAAACTTTCTTTTTTTCTGATTATTTTGTACTCTGAAATCTGATGGAAAAAGACAATATTTCTGTGTTTTCTTCAAATAGATCAAAAAGATATAATTATAAGCTACAATGCCTTACATGCTTATGTATGCTAGCATTCACTTTCATAGGATGCATTAGTGATGATGATGCATTTATGGATAATGCAAATTTCTTTGATACAAAGAGTTATTCAAAGAGATATACAGAAGGCTTTTTAGATATGATTATTAGCCGCAAAGGCGTTATTTCACCATCTTATCACATTACAAGCTGTCAATTTACGCATCAAGATTTGAGTACTTTAGTTTTACCATGGAGGTCTGGTTTTTCTTCAGAAGATACATTTTCAATTTTAAATCGAGACGGAGAGACTTTAGGAATATATAGAATAAATTTTACAGGAAATGAGTCAACACTCTCTGGATTTGAGGCAGATGGGTGGAAATTAAAAAAAGTTACGACAACAGCAAGGGTTGTAGTTCCGTACCATGTGCAGGCGTATTATTTAAAAATCGGTTCTAAAAAGATCCGTATTCCAGATACAACTAGGAAGATTGATTGAAAAATTTATTTTCAGACTTGCTAAAAGAAATAATTTAGAGTAGAGTTTCTGTGCTTTGGATAAGCCAGAGCAAAGTTGTGGGCGATTGGCACAGTTGGTTAGCGCGTCTGCTTTACACGCAGTAGGTCGGGAGTTCGAGCCTCTCATCGCCCACCATTTTATTAAATATAACAAACATTGTGCGAAATATTATTAGGTGTTTTTTTATTTCTTTTAATATTCGTTATTCGTTGTTTGAGTTTAGTTGTTTCTTCTTCTTTCTGTTTGCCTATTATAGGAAATATCATCTCTGGACATTAGAAATAGATATGCTATAATATGTCCAGCAGGCTGGCTTTAGTCAGCAAATGGAAGGGTGGCTGAGTGGTCTAAGGCGCCTGACTCGAAATCAGGAGATGTCGCAAGGCATCCGGGAGTTCGAATCTCCCCTCTTCCGCCATACTACTGAGTAAGCCTCTGCTTTTTGTATTCTTTCTTTTTGATATGGAAAAATATGGTTTTCAAGCGGAGATTCAAAAGTTCCTCGATATTGTAATCAATTCTCTTTACACTGATAAGGAAGTTTTTGTAAGAGAACTTGTTTCTAATGCTGCAGATGCTTGTGAGAAAGTTCGCTTTATGCAGTCTTCTGGACAAACAATTTTTCAGCCAGAAATTCCCCCTACTATCTCAGTTACAATTGATGAAAAAGAGAAGAAAATTACTTTTACCGATACTGGCTGTGGCATGACTCGAGATGAGCTCATTGAGAACTTGGGAACAATTGCGCATTCAGGAACTAAAGCATTTTTGCAATCAACTGTTGCTGCCAATGACGATGAAAAGAATAATGGATCAAATGCAAATTCTTCGAATCCTGCGGAATCATTAATTGGTCAATTTGGAGTTGGATTCTACTCAGCTTTTATGGTTGCTAATAATGTGACTGTTTTATCTCGTTCTTTTAAACCCGATGCTGAGGGACATAAGTGGACCTGCTCTGGAATGGATGGGTATGAGTTAGAATCTGTTGCTGATTTGCCACGTGGCACACAAGTTATTTTGACACTTAAGGATAATTGTCAGAATTTTACTCAACAATATGAGATGGAGAATATCTTAAAAAGGTATTCATCTTTTATTCTATTTCCAATCTCCCTCAACGGAAAAGAATTAAATACAGTTCAAGCTATTTGGGCCCGAAGCAAGGTAGATATCAAACCAGAAGAATATTCTGAATTTTATAAGTATATTGCTCATGATACAAAAGAACCTTTACTGAAATTACATTTTACTGCAGATGCCCCCCTGCTAATACAGTCTCTCTTATTTGTTCCTGATTCTAATATTGAAAAGATGGGATTTATGCGTTTTCAGGCTGGCGTAAGTCTTTATTGCCGACGAGTTTTAATTTCTGAAGGTTCTAAAGCAAAAGGACTCCTCCCAGAGTGGATGCGTTTTGTAAAGGGAGTTATTGATAGTGCAGATCTCCCACTAAATATCTCCAGGGAAACAATGCAGGATTCTTCTTTAATGAAGAAGCTCAGTACGATTATTACAAAACGATTTATCAAATTTTTGGAAGAAACATCAAAAAATGATCCTGAGAAATATGATAAATTCTATTCCGAGTTCAACAGAATGATTAAAGAAGGTGTGCTTTCTGATTTTGAACATCGCGATGCTCTAGCCAAGTTATTGCGTTTTGAATCATCTTTTACAGATGCAGGCAAAACAACATCTCTGACTGATTATGTTAGCCGCATGAAAACTGATCAAAAAGAGATCTATTACCTAGTAGCTCCCCATCGGAAAGCAGCAGAAGCTAGCCCTTATTACGAGGGATTAAAATCTCAGAACTTGGAAGTTATTTTCTGCTACGATCCTGCTGATAGTTTTGTAATGGAAAATCTCATGCGTTTTGAAGAAAAAGAACTTCGTTCTGCCGAACAGGCTGAAATTACCGTAGAAACAAATGCAGAGAAATTAAATGAAGAACAATCAAAACACATTGTTGAATGGTTTAAGACACTACTAGGTGACAAAGTAAAAGAGGTTAAAATTTCTAAACGCCTCATCGACAGTCCTGCCGCAATTGTTTCAGAAGATAAGTATATGACAACTGCCATGCGCAAATTATTGAAATCTCTTCAAAAAGAAGAAGATGCGCTGAATACAGTTAATTATAACCTTGAGATTAATCCTGCAAGTCCAATTATTTGTGAACTTTATAAAGCGTGGGATAACCATAATCCTATTGCTGAAGAGATTGCCAGTCAAATTTATGACAATGCGTGTATTGCGGCAGGCCTTGTAGAAGATTTTTCTCCTCTCATAAAACGAATGAACAATTTAATGGAAAAAACATTAAAACAATCTTTCAAATAACTTAATTTGCTTTGATATGCCAAAGCAGGAGCTTTTACTCCTGCTTTATTTTTTCTAAGATATTTCTTTTTGAAATATCTTATTGGCTGAATAAGATGTTTTCACTGGACATTTCGTCGTATATTTTTGGATAATATTGCTTGGCACTTAAAAGTGAGTGAATGGTATTGTTATGTCAAGACTGCTATTGACCAAAGCTCAAAAACTTAAGATTGTTTTTTATGCGATCCTGATTTTAGGAACTTGCACTTTTGGGCTATTATTTAAGGCGAACTATGATAAATACATGTTTCATTCTCCTGATAATCAAATAGATATCGAGGAAAACATTAATAGTGAAACTAAAGTTAATGCTACTGTTGGGCAAGTTAATATCAGTTCTCTTTTCATCTACGGAGCTCTTTTTCTATTGTTTGGCATTGCGCTAGGATTGACTGTGGGACGTCAGCTTTCTGCATTATTTGCAGATAAACTCGTTGATACGCTCCACGGAAGTCCTGATCTACAGAAATTCATTAATAAAGTAGATTATGAAAAAGCAGAAGAAGAATGGACTAAAGGAAATTTTCTAGAAGCTATTGAAATCTTCAGAGCCTATTTAAAAGAAAATCCGACAGAAATTCATGCCTCCATTCGTATTGCCGAAATATATGAAAAAGATGTCCATAATTATCTTGCGGCAGCGCTGGAGTATGAAGAAGTTTTAAAATACAACCTACCTGATGAACAATGGGGTTGGACAGCCATCCACTTATGCAATCTCTACATAAGTAAATTAAATCGTCCTAATGATGCTATCCACTTAATGAAAAAGATTGCGCGTGATTACGAATTTACCGCAGCTGCAGAAAAGGCACGTCAGCATCTGGATAGAATGGGAATAAAATATGAAGAGCCTCAGGCTGCACCTGAAGGGACTGAATTAGAGCAAGAAGATACTCATAAAACATCTCACATCCCTGCTTCAGAACAATTTAAGAGAAAAAGGTAATTATAATTATTTTCTATACTTGCTATGTTGGAGGATTGTTCACCGTTTCTCATTGTGACTATTGTTGCCATATCCTATTTCTTAGGAGCAATCCCTTCTGGCTATCTTATCGGAAAACTCAAGGGAGTAGACATTCGCAAACAAGGGAGCGGTAATATTGGTGCCACAAATGCATTTCGGATTCTAGGGGCTAAAGCTGCATCAGTTGTTCTTTTGGCAGATGCTTTTAAAGGTTTTTTATCTTGTCTATTAGCCCCTATCATTGCAACAGAATGGACTGGTGTTCCAATAAGTGATGATACAGCCTCTTTGTTGATGATTATTGCTGGATTAGGGGCTATTTTAGGACATAGTTTTACTTTTTGGCTAAAATTTAAAGGCGGCAAAGGAATCGCAACTTCTGCCGGAGTATTTTTAACAATTACTCCCCTTGCCTTAGGAATCTGTTTGCTAGTGTTTAGCATAACTATATTTCTAAGCCGTTATGTATCTCTTTCTTCGATTTTAGCAGCTATTTGTTTACCGTTTTCTGTTTATTTGATTTACCATAACCTTCTGATCAGTTCTATTACTGTTGTGATTGCTCTTCTGGTAATTTATCGGCATAGAAGCAATATTAAACGTCTTTTGAATGGGACAGAGAATCGATTAGGACCCAAAAATAGATCATGAAAATTACAATTTTAGGAACAGGAGCCTGGGGCTCAGCACTCTCCCTTCTTCTAGCAAAGAATGGACATCAAATTACCCTTTGGAGTGCATTAAGATGGCAATTAGAAGAAATCCGTAATACTCATAAAATTAACTCGGTAATCAAAGGAATTTTATTCCCCGAGAATTTTATTATAGAAGATGATATACACATTGCTACCAAAAACGCAGATGTGGTTGTTGTAGCCATTGCTTCACAATATTTTCGCCAGTCAACTGAGACTATTGCAACTTTTAAAGGTCCTGTAATCTCTGTAACAAAGGGAATTGAGTTTGAGAGCGGCTTGACTATGTCAGGTATTCTTAAAGAAACTATTCCTAATTGTATTCCAGTAGCCCTATCAGGACCTTCTCTAGCAGGAGAGGTTATTCAAGGTATTCCTACTGCCGTTGTTGCAGCAAGTCATTCGCCAGAACATGCATTGTTAGCTCAAGAATTGTTTCACTCCCCTGTTTTCAGGGTTTATACTGGCAATGATATAATTGGAGTAGAATTAGGTGGCGCTCTTAAAAATATTATTGCAATTGGAGCTGGGATTTGTGATGGAATGGGATTCGGTGCAAACTCCAAGGCTGCTCTTCTTACAAGAGCAATTGTTGAAATACGGCGTTTAGGAGTTGCTCTTGGAGCTAGGCCAGAGACCTTTGTTGGATTAAGTGGATTAGGAGATTTAATGGTAACATGTTTTTCTCCTTTGAGCCGTAATCGATATGTTGGTGAGCATTTAGGAAGAGGAGAAAAAATTAAGGATATTCTTGCTGGGATGAATGCAGTGGCAGAAGGAGTGCCTACGGCAGCCTCTGCTAAAAGACTTATTCAAAAACATCAAATTGATGCCCCTATTATCAGCGAAATTTATTCAATCCTTCACGAAAATAAAGATATCAAAGAATCGATAACTCACCTGATCGGACGAACACAAAAATCTGAACAAATGGATACCTTTTCCATTTGAAATAGATATGAATATAATTAATCTAAGATATTATGATAAATAGATTTTTACTACTTTTTGCAGCAGTTTTATCTGCTATAGTTATTGTACAAATAGGATGTTCAACATCGTCTATTAAAAGTCAAGAATTGCTTAATACACTAAATGAATCAAAATTGGATGAAATTGATTTAGCTGTTAATGAGTGTATTCATGATGGCAACACCCCAGGAGGAATATTCTTTCTCCATATCGAAAAGCCAAATAATGAAGCTCAATTAGAATGGGTCCAAGTATATGGCAATAAATCTTTATCTCCTAATATTGAAACTAATTCTGTAGATACTATCTATGACTTAGCATCCTTAACAAAAGTTGTAGCTACAGCTCCAAGTATTATGATGTTATGGGAACGTGGACTTTTGGATATAGACGCTCCGGCCTTTACCTATTTACCTGCTTTTACTAATGATCTCCAGAAGAGTATCACTATAAGACATTTATTAACTCATACATCTGGTCTTAGGCCAGGATACAGCACAAAAGGATGGAAAGGCTATGATGAAGGCATAGCAACTGCTTGCAAAGAGCTTCCAAAACAAGAACCAGGAAGCAAATTTGTTTATAGTGATATTAATTTTATCTTGTTAGGCGAAATTGTCAGGACAGTGAGCGGAGAGAAAATCGATAAATTTGCTAAGGAAAATATATATCTGCCATTAGGAATGATTGATACAGGATATAATCCAAGTAGCGATAAATTATCACGTATTGCTCCGACACAAAAAGTAAATAACAAAATTTTATGTGGAGTTGTTCATGATCCTACAGCACGAAATATGGATGGCATTGCTGGGCATGCTGGTGTTTTTAGCACTGTATCTGATTTAAGCATATATTGTAACATGCTTCTCCATCAGGGGCGTTATGGTAAAAAACTAAAGAAACAACTTTTAAAACCGGAAACAGTCCATTTAATGGCAACTATCCAATCTCCTAAAGCTCTAAAAGATAAACGCAGTTTAGGTTGGGATGTTGCCACTGGTTATAGTAGTCCTCGTGGCAATATTTTCCCAGCTGGAGAATCTTTTGGTCATACAGGTTTTACAGGTACAAGCATGTGGATTCTTCCTAATGAGGGGATATTTTATATATTCTTATCTAATCGAGTTCATCCTGATGGAAAAGGAAATGTTTTGGGACTTCAAAGAATTTTAGGAACCAAAGTTGCAGAAATGAAGGGAATAGAATTAGAGCAACAAAATTGATCTTACCTATAAATTTAATTTAATAAAACAGCCTTTCTCTCATGAAGAAGAAAGGCTGTTTTATTTGTTAGCATAAAGATTCTCCTCTTAAGGAGATAGATTTATTATAGATTCAGAATTCCATTTTCTTTGAATATATCCAAAGTTCTTTTTCTGAATTCGATCATTTCTTCTTCTGAACCAATTGATATTCTCAGATAATCCTTTACATTCGGATATCTCCACCAGCGAACAAGCACATTCTTTTTATGGTAAGCTTTATACCAGTTTTCAGCTGTTAAAATGTTAGGAGGTTTTACAAATATAAAATTAGTCTGGCTAGGATTAACATAAAACCCTTTTGAACTTAGCCATTCAGATGTTTTTGCTCGAATTTTTTTAATATATTCAAAGTTTTTTTGATAATAATTTAGATAATCTAAAGAAGCGGATGCTGCCACCTGCGCTAAACCATTTACATTATAGCTTCCTCGAATCTTATGAAGAGATGAAATCAGATTTTCAGGTCCAACAACATATCCGATCCTTTGAAAACAGAGAGCATAAGCTTTTGAAAAAGTTCTGGCAACCAATACATTTGGAAATTTTAAAGCAAGAGACATTGCGTTTTCTTCAGCAAAATTTGCATACGCCTCATCCAAAAGAATTATTCCATTTTGATTTGCACAAAGCGTTTCTAGCTCTCTTGTTGTATAACCTCTTCCTGTAGGAGCATTAGGAGTGGTAACAAATGTCAGAGCCGCATTAAAATCCCATTTCCCTTCTAATTTTAATTGCTCTGTAATCGGAATGCCAAAATCAGACAAAAGAGGTACAGGATTTTTCAAGGCTCCTGCAATATCTGCCAATACCGGATATAGACTATAACTGGGATCAAAATATTGGACCGTACTGGCTGAATTGTCATTGATAGATGGAGAAATTGGTTCTACAAAAACTCGGACTGCTAACTCTAATACTTCATCGGATCCATTTCCAACAAGTATATTTTCCTTCTTACATCCGTGAATTGATGCTAATTTTTCTCTGACTTCATCAGATGTAGGATTAGGATATCTACGCAATCTAGCATCTACCGAATCTTTTATTCTCGCCAAAACCTCTGGAGCAGGAGCATATGGAGGTTCATTTGTATTTAATCGGATAAGTCCAGGAAGATTTATTTGTTCTCCAGGTACATATGGATTTAATTTTTGAATTAAAGGTCTAATGACATTTTTTTTCATTTTATTTTAGATTTCGATCACTCCACTTCAATTCTCCTTTAACCCATGTTGCAATAGCTTTTCCTTTCAGAGGCCAGCCCGCAAACGGAGAATTTTTCGACTTACTGGCACCATCATTAGGGTTATAAAACCATTCTTTTTCCGGGTCAAATACCGTGATGTCTGCGTCACTGCCGATACTAAGTGATCCTTTCTTTATTCCTAAAAGTTTCGCAGGATTAACTGTAAATTTTTTAATTAAATCAGATAAACTAAGAATTTTCTTATGGTAAAGACCTGTTAAGGATAAAGCCAATTCTGTTTCTAATCCAATAATACCGAATGGGGCTAAATCGAATTCGACTTCCTTCTCATGCCAACAATGAGGTGCATGATCACTAGCAATAACATCAATTGTTCCATCTGCCAAACCTTCTAAAATAGCTTCTCGATGAGAAGCGGATGGCAGAGGAGGATTCATCTTAAAAAAAGTATTATAACGAGACCATCTAGGCTTTGGTAAAGATTTCACTTCATCGGAAAAAGGCATAAAATAATCATTGCCATCTTTTCCCCAATATATGTCAGAACCAGCTATTGCCGAGTCTGTTAAAATAAAATAATGAGGACATGTCTCTGCGTAAATTGTGATTCCTTCTTTTTTGGCCATTCGGATCATATTAATACTTTCCCCACTACTAACATGCTGGCAGTATAATCTGGCTCCAATCCTTTTGGCTAATAGAATATTCCTAGCCACGACTATTTCTTCACCTAAACTGGGCCAACCTCTTAAGCCAAGGTGTGTACTCCAGTACCCACCATGCATTACACCATCACTAGTTGCACTATAATCTTGGCAATGATCCATAACGAGCAAACCAAATAATTGAGCATATTCTACAGATCTGCGCATTAAATCATTATTTTGGATACAATGACCATCATCGGTAATAGCAACAACTCCTGCATTTTTGAGTCCCCCGATAGGAGCCATCTCTTTACCATCCAAATCTTTGCTGATCGCTCCTGCTATAAAAACATTTACTGTCGCTTCTTGTCTGCAGTGTTCTTCAACAAAGGCCACTGAACTTGGGTTATCCAATGGAGGATTAGTGTTTGGCATACAAACAATACTGGTAATTCCGCCCCTGGCTGCTGCTTGTGTTCCAGTTTTAATAGTCTCTTTTGCTGTTTGCCCAGGTTCCCGCAAGTGCACATGCATATCAATTAATCCGGGACATAGAACCAAACCTTCTAGAGAAATTACTTCTGTTTCTTGCTTTAAATCAGATGAAAGATTTTTGCCAATGGCAGCTACCTTCCCCTCCCGAATTAGTAATTCACCAATTAGATCCACGTTATTCATCGGATCTAAAATTCGGGCTCCTTGCAATAAGACTTGCCGCATGCAGATAAATTACACTTCTAATGGAGTTAACTCAATTTTAAAATAAAAAAGATCCGGAAAAATACCGGATCTGTCCAAATACTTAATTCCTTAAATTTAAGATTACTCGTTAGTTCTCAATGTCATCTCAATAGCAATCCGTTTATCAATCTCGCTAGCCAGAGTTAAATCGGCTCCTCCCCCTTTAGCGCGGACTTGTGTAGTGATAAGCACCTTTCCTTCAGAATCTTCAACTTTCAAAAAAACAGTCCTAGTATCAACTTTTGCTTCCAGAGTATATGTAATCGTATTTTCTCCGTACAAGTTGCCAATTTCCATCAGAACTTTTTTGGCAGATTGAAAAGCAATATCCATTGTGACGGGCGCATCATACAGGCTCAAAATTTTATCGTTAACCATAGGATTCCCCATTCGTTTCCCGCCATCTACTGTTCCTACACATCCACTCAATATTGCTGCCCCACAGCAACATACGAGAGTTTTTAAAAAAAGTCTCTTTGTCATATACAAAATTCCCGATTTTTTCCTTAATAGGTTCCCACTCTCCCAGTGTTTACCTTTGATTATGAAACCGTAGAAAGTGTTTTTTGTCAAGTCGCATCTCGTTCAAAGATGGTATACCAAAAAACTTCACAATTATCTAAATAAATCAAAACTATTAGCTCTAACTGGTGTTTTCAATATAGAGTTTCGTTATGAATACGAAAGGAATTTTGATTAATTGTATCATTTGTGCTTGTGTAATTGCTGCTAGCGCCCATTATGTTTTAAAAGTTGAGCGTGCTGCTGTTGAACAAATCAATGCCAGACAAAATGCTTGGGAAGCAGAAAAAGAAGCTTTATTGGCAGCTAAATCTTCTAGCCAACCTTCGTCTCCAGATGTGCAACTAAGTTTGGATACTGATTCCACTCTTCTCATCCATAGATTAAGCAATCTTAACAGCGATCCTAAAAAAAAGCTCCGTGAAGCATTTTTCTGTTTTCAAGGATTAGTCGAAGAAGGAGAAAAGGCTATACCCGCAATTCGTGATTATTTCACAACAGGAGAAAATGTTGTTTTAATTGAAAATACAGGAGGCTTTCGTGGAAGAGGACCTGGTAATCGGAATGGAAGAGGGCGTAACAATAATTTTAACAATAACAACACTGGCACAGCTAACACAGACTTGCCATCAACAACTCGTATTGGATTGATCGATGTATTGAATGATATTGGAGGAAAAGATGCTATAAATCTTCTTGGACAAATTCTACCGACGACATTAAATGCACAAGAATTAAGTTATTTATCTACTATTTTGCAATCTATTGACAGCAATATTTTTGTCAATACAACGATAACTACAGCCAGAAACTTGTTGGCTAATACATCAATAACAGAAGGAGATAAACGGCAATTACTTCAATTATTAGCCTCACTTGGTGATACAGAGTACGCGGCAGCTATGCTTGGTTCACTGGTTACCAATAATGGCATAGATGGTTCTGTTCTTGATTTTGCGATTCAAACCTTAGGAGAAGCTGCTATCCCTGCTATTTATGATGCCTTTATGAATCAAAATCTAAGCCCAATGGACCAGGCAAGACTGATGGCCTCAGCCATGGATTACGTTGGGCGTAATAGCCAGGCTACAGAAATGTTTAATACTGCCTATAATGAGGTTGTCGATAATCCTATGTTGAGCAGAATGATGATCCTTGGGCTAGGAGGAATCGGTCCTAATAACAATGTTTCGGTAGAGTCGGCTGCAAGTAGACTCAATGTATTGGAATCAATTGAGCAAAATTATGCAGCAGATGAGCAAATGTCACAGGTGTTTGCAGCGGCAAGAGCTCAATTAGAATATGCATCAAATCCCAGTGCATACGATGAACCTCCGCAAATTAATATGCGAGATATAATGGGAGGAATGAGAGGCGCTGGAAGATTTGGTATGGGACAATCAGGTATGCCTCCTGGACCTCCTGGATTTTGAGGCATACCTAGTGAATAGTTTTTATAACTTTATTCTGGGGAGTGTATTAGAAATTAAAACTCTCCCCTCTTTTTTAATAGCCAATACTCAATACTATCAACAAGTGCTTGTAAACTGGCTTCGATTACATTTGAGCTCATACCGACAGTTCCCCAAGTCTGAGTCCCATCTGAAGAATCGATTAATACGCGAGTTTTAGCCGCAGTACCATTTGAGCTCTCTAATATGCGCACTTTATAGTCAGATAATTTCATCTCTTTTAGGTTTGGGTAAAAATCTAACAATGCTGCCCTTAAAGCACCATCTAATGCTTCCACTGGGCCCATTCCATCTGCTACAGTATGGCCTATTTTATCTCCTACTCGAACCTTGATTGTAGCCTCACATATTTTGCTCTGTCCATCGGAACGCATCGAAATATGATAGGAGACAATTGTAAATGGAGCTTGGACTTTTTTGAATTTTTTCTGAATCAACAACATGAAGGATGCCTCTGCTGATTCAAATTCATAACCTTGATGCTCCATTTGTTTGATAGTGTTAAGAATGGACCTTAATTCGGGAGATGAATTCTCTAACTCAATTCCTAATTCTTTGGCTTTAAGAATGATATTGCTTTTTCCTGACAAGTCGCTAACTAAAACTCTACGGTGATTCCCTACAGCGGAGGGATCAATATGTTCAAAAGTTCTAGCTAATTTTTGTACAGCATTAACGTGCATTCCACCTTTATGCGCAAAGGCAGAATTCCCAACCCATGGTTCTGCGGGGTTGGGAAGCATATTGGCAATTTCATAGACAAATTGAGAAAGCTGTTTGAGTTTTGGCAAAGATTCATCAGGAACAGCATTCCTCTTCATTTTGAAATGAAGAGTTGGAATGACGCTAATTAAGTTGCAATTACCAGTTCTTTCTCCAAATCCATTGATCGTTCCTTGAATCATTTGGGCCCCTTTTTCTATGGCAGTAAGAGCATTTGCTTCTGCCATGCCAATATCATTATGAGTATGAATTCCTAGGCCGGAGCTGCCAATAACCTTTAAAACTTCTGAGACAATAGTGCCGATTTCTGAAGGGAGGGTTCCCCCGTTAGTGTCACACAAAGTAATCCAATCTGCTCCAGCACTTGCAGCTGTTTTTAAAACCTCCAAAGCATATTCTGGATTATCTTTATATCCATCAAAAGCATGTTCGGCATCAAAAAGTACACATTTATTATGTGATTTTAAATAGGCTACAGTATCGCGAATCATGGCAAGGTTTTCTGACGGACTTGTCTTTAAAACTTCTTGAACATGAAGAAGCCATGTTTTCCCGAAAACAGCAATAGCCGGTGTCTCTGCTCCTAACAATAATCTTACTTGTTCATCTTGTTGAACGTCAATGTTTTTTCGCCGTGTAGATCCAAAAGCAACAATTTGAGTTTGTTTAAACTTTTTTTTAGAAATTTCGTTAAAGAACTCTACATCTCTGGGATTAGATCCAGGCCAACCTCCTTCTACAAATTGTATTCCAAAAGCATCTAGTTTCTCTACAATTTTAATTTTATCATTTACTGAAAAGTTAATTCCCTCCCCTTGGCTTCCATCACGAAGGGTTGTATCATATATTCTAATAATATTGCTCATTTTTATAATTTTTCTTTTGAAAGAATCATCTAATAAATTCTTCTATGCTTTTTCTAAGTAAGCTCTCTGGCACTTGACAGCCAAATTTAGCTTCACCTATATGTTGGACTAGAACAAATCTCGGAATTCCAGCTAATGTTTTTTTATCATTTTGCATTGCAAGGACTAGAGAATCCACACTTCGAATTTCTGTAGAAACAAGAGAAACAGGCAATCCAATTTTAATAAAAAATTTTTCTATTCGTTCTGTTTCTGCCGGAGGAAAACCCATAAGAGTCTCTGAAAGCTTACAAGCAATCAAAGATCCTATTGCAACAGCCTCTCCATGCGTATATTTACCATAGCCAGAAACTACCTCTATAGCATGTGCGATGGTGTGCCCAAAGTTGAGAATGGCTCTTTTACCAGTTTCCGTCTCATCTGCTGCTGTGACGGAAGCTTTCAATTCACAACATCTCTTAACGACGGTTGTTAATAAACTGGTTTCCAAAGCCAAAATCCCTTCAATATGGGTTTCTAAAAAGTCAAAAAAATCTCTGTCCAAAATAATGCCATATTTAACAACTTCTGCTAAACCACAAATCAACTCTCGTCGTGGAAGAGTTTTTAACAGATTGACATCGCATAAAACAAGATTAGGTTGATAGAATGCTCCTACTAAATTTTTCCCAGATGGCAAATCTATTGCTGTTTTTCCCCCTACAGAACTATCAACTTGCGCCAAAAGGGTTGTGGGAACTTGAATAAATGGAATGCCACGCAGATAGGTAGCCGCCGCTAAACCTACTATATCTCCAACAACTCCACCTCCTAGAGCTATGAGAAAAGATTTTCTATCTAATTTTTCTTCGGCCAGAAAATCGTATAATCTACCTAATATAGTCAAATTCTTTGATTTCTCACCAGCCTGAAACTGCCAGGAAGAAACATGAAAATTTTCTTTGAGCAAGGAAATAAGGCAATCTTCTTTATAGAGCGCTGTCGTATTGGAATCTCCAATGAGAACTCCTTTCTGTGAAGGGAGAATGCTTCGACAAAATAATCCGATCTGATTTAGTAAATTTTGACCAATAAGAATATTATATGATCTTGTTTTCAGATCAACACATACCTTTTCTAAATTCATAAGGTTTTTAAATACTTTTGTAAAAGTTAATCCTTGTTTTGACTGGGAATTCGACTAGATACGTATCTAATTTTCTCTCTCAAGAGAGGTCTAAGCGGTTCTATCAAATCAAACAAGCGCCTATAAATGCCCAAAGCCTCTTTCCATCTTCCTTGTTCTTCCAAAATTCGCGCAGCCTCCATTCCAGCCTTTTGGGTACAAAAGGCATCAAATTCTCCCGGCAAGAGATTTTTCCCTTGATAAACATTTAAATAGTGATCAAGGGCCAATGCTAAGTCTTGAGTGCGCACGGTTGACTCCAATTTCGGATTCATTGATTGCTGGTAATATAGTGCTGCCAATCCTAATTCCGCGTGAAGTCGAGTTACTGCTGCTGCTTTGGGATGATTCATCGCCTCTTTATAAAATTGAATTGCTAACTTAATCCGACGATCGTCGACGGTTTCATTGCCTGCAAGCTGAAAATGGCAATTAGCAATACGTCCAAGCGCTACGGCTCGAAAAGAGCTTTCATTTGAAACACGAGAATAAGCATTAATGGCTTTGGCATAACGATCTAATCTATCCTTTGGATTTGCAGAGAAAGCACTTTCTTCTGTTAATGAATCCCCTAACAAAATAAATGCTTCGTCAAGCATTTCTACCTGTTTTGCTGGGGGAATTAGAAGGAGATTAATCAGAATTCTTAAATGTTCTCCTGCATCCCTATACGAACCGCGTGCAAACGCAGAGCGTGCTGCCATGAGCCTTGCTTCCAGTGAGAATGAATTAGTCGGGGAAACCAAATTGTCAGACTCAAATATTTGCTGATAGGACTCTTCTGCTAAACTAAATTGTTTATTATTAAAATAATGATCTGCTATCCATTTTTTAGCTAAAACAACCTCAGCTGCGGAAGGATACTTATTTACAAAATCAGAAAAACCTTTTAAAGCTTTTTCATCTTCTCCTGATTGAGCATAACACCAAGCCAATTCAAATTCAGTTTGAGAATAAAAAAGAGACGACTCTGGATTTGATGTAAGCCAATTTTCATATAATTTGATGGCTTCATCATATTTTCTCTCATAAAGCCAACTCCTGGCTAAAGACCGTAAAGCTTCTCTATTCAATTCACTATTGGGGAAAAGAGTCAAACATTCTTGAAAAAGATCTCTCCCCTCTGCTGTTTTCCCAATATTGCATAAATAATTTCCTAAATATAATAGATCCCTTTCAGTAAAATAGCCCTTAGGATATTTTTCCAAAATAGAAGCCATAGCACGTCTGGCAAGATCCTCATTTTGAAGTTCGACAGCAGTAATCAATTGCAAATGGTAAGCCTGTTCCAGAAATTCGGCAGGCAATCCTGGTGCATCAGCATAGATTTCCAAATAAGCACCTATAGTCTGCAAGGTTCCCTGGAAATCTTTCTCATAAAATTGTACTTCTGCTAATTTGATTCTTGCGAAAGCATTATCTTCTGAAATAGGGATAGAAGCCACTGCCTTAGAAAAAGAATCAATAGAATTTTTTGGGAACCCCAACTCCCAATAGCATAGACCTAAATTAAGACACGCTTTTGACAAAAAAGGGCTATTAGTAAAAGTAGACATTAAATTGGTATAATGTTGATATGCTTTCTGCATCGCAGGATTTCCAATCCCCATCCCTGGTTCAATCATTCGGATATAAGGAATATTCTGATAATAATTTTGCAAATAGAGATTACCTAAAGTTACAAGTATTTCATCATTATAAGGATCCCCTTTAGATTCAGTATGAAAAGACTCTAGCAGATTAATGGCAGCATCTCGTTTTCCTAATTCAATATCAATCTTCACAATGTTCATCAAGGCATTCCAACGATCTTTACGAGGAATCAAAGTATTGGAAACATTTTTTTCATAAACTTTTACAGCATCATCAATTCTGTTCTCCTGTCGTAAGAGATCCCCTTGAAGAGCCAATGCTTGATATTCCAAATTAAGCAGGCCTGCATCTGTTGTTAATTTCAGTAAATTAGTTACACATACACCAGCTCCATTAAGATCTTGTTGAGCCATGCTCAGTTGTGTCTGTAAATAAAGTTGTCTCCATTGCAACTCCGGAGGCAAGTTGTGTTCTGCTATCTTTAATAAAATCTCCTGAACTTTTTCAAAGGAATTTTGCATTAAATACATTTCTGCTAATAGAAGCCAGCTCTGAATAATATATGCATTATTAGGCATCTGCTGGGACAATGTTTGAAAAATTCCGTCAGGGGTATTAAATAGTTCAATAGCTTTCTTGGTATTTCCTAACTTTTGCCATGAGTTTCCTGTATAGTAAAGGGCATTTGGAATTAGAGATGATTTAGGATATTCAGAAACTAGGCGAGAAAGTGCAGTAATAGCCCCTGGAAAATCTTGAAGTTTAAAAGATGAAAGCCCACTCCAATAAAGATATCGATCTTTTCCAGCTGATAGAGCCGCATTATTTGTCTCAGAAATTAATGGACGAAAAAAATTCAACGATTCTACAAATTTTCCCATTCTGTACAGTGCTATGCCTTGATAGACAGTAGCATCGATCAAATTTGTCGAATTGGGATAATTGATACAAAATAGAGCAAATTCATCTTTAGCCCGCTCAAAAAGATTATCATTGTAAGAAATAACTGCGGCATTAAATAATGAAAGCTCATTCGGCAACTTTCCTTCTTGAGTAGCTTTCTCATCCGCAGCCGGAGAGGAAATATTTTCTGCAGGGACCTCTTCCTCGGCATATAAACCACAAAGGTTTCCCCATAATATCATACAAAATATTAAGAATACTCTCCTCATCTGAGTTTCTCTTTTATCTTCTTGCCGACATAAATTTCTCAACGTATTTTCCAAGGATATCCGCTTCCAAATTTACGAATGAACCCGGTTTGCGTTCTTTAAGAGCAGTCATTTCTAGTGTATGAGGAATGATCCATATCCGGAAGGATTTCTCATCCACAGCAGCTACCGTCAGACTAATCCCATCTACTGCAATACTTCCCTTAAAGACGATATATTTCATCAGTTCTCCATTTGGCTCTATATCTAAAAGCCAATCTTTTCCTGATTGTTCCCAGCGAACTACTTTTCCAAGACCATCAATATGCCCAGTAACAAAATGGCCTCCTAGCTCACTATTGGCACGGAGTGGACGCTCTAGATTCACCAGAGACCCTATATTTGCATACTGAAAATTTGTTCTTATCCAGGTCTCCTTTAAGAGATCAAACCAATATAAATTAATATTATCCTTCTTAGTTACTTTTACTAAAGTAAGACAACATCCATTTACAGCAAGACTTCCTCCTACTAGCATTCCTTGAGCACATTTTTTTAACTCAATAGCTACTTCAAAAGACTTCTCACCTTCTCTAATCTCTCTGATTATGCCAGTTTCTTCTATAATTCCAGTAAACATAAAATTATAATTATTTTACCCAACCCGATAAAACACAAATTAATATAATACCTCCAACTATAATACGATACCAACCAAAGCCTATAAAATTATGAGACTGAACATATTTAAGAAGCCATTTGACCGCAACAAAAGCTGTTACGGCAGAAACAATCAGTCCGATAAGTAGCAATCCCCAAGGCTGGTCGGTCCCAGTTTCTCTCAGACAGCCTACAAACTCCAAACAACCAGCCGACACTAACGTTGGAATACCCAAGATAAAAGAGAACTCTGTTGCAGTTTTACGATTCGTCCCCATGGCCAAAGCAAGGAGAATAGTTGTGCCACTGCGAGAGGCTCCAGGAAGTACTGCCGCCAGTAATTGCGCGATTCCAAATACAATAACAACATGCCACGGGAGGGAATCTTTAAGTTTTTTATTTTTTATAAAAAATTCAATGATTAAAATCACAAATCCTCCGATAAATGTTGCCCAAGCCACAGGTGCGGCTGTATCTGGAAGACACATACCAAATTTTTTCAGCAATAGGCCCCCGATGCCCGTAATTAAAAAAGCGACGCTTAATTTTATCAAATAGTCAAAAACTTCCGGTTTTTTCCACTCTAAAAGGAGCTGCTTGCATCGCTCATAAAATACTACTATCACTGCCAGCACTGCTCCACTTTGAATAAGCACATTGAACATATCCAACTGAGAACGAGAAAAATCTAATTTGGGCAAAAAGGCCTGTGCAAGCAATAGATGTCCTGTGGATGAGATAGGAAGGAATTCTGTAATTCCTTCAATAATTCCTAAAATAATGACTATTAACCAATCCATTTGATAAATTAAAACGGGGCCTCCGAAGAGGCTCCGTCTACATTAAAGTTAAAAGATAAAAACTGGGATGTTGTTATTAATAAATATCCTATTGATTATCTGGTGAAACCTCTGTCTCTCCATCTTGGTGAACTTCAACATTTAAATTGTAGTTCGTCCTAGAAAGACTTCGAATAGCTCTATCATTGCTGAATACCATTCTTTCGCCACCTTTACGGAATCCATAAATTCCTTTTCGTACAATATCCAAGCGACCAGAAACACTTGTTTCTTGTTTCAAGCGGCGTACTTGTTCCGTTAAGAAATCGATACTGTTAAGTTGGCGTTCCAACTCCGCTTTTTCTGTTTGAAGACGCTTGAGTTCAACAACTAAGAATTCACGATTTTTCTCCGACATATTAAGTTTGCCGCTAGTATCACTCAATTCTGCTTCTAATTTTTTGATTGATTCATCTAAAGCCGCCAAACGTGTAATAAGATCTGTCTTTTCATCGCTTAATCCAGAAATTTGCTGTTCTTTCTGGGCAATTACTTCCTCCGCATTTTTGGCTGCTACAGCCGCATCCGCTTCTGTTTTATTTAATCGAGCTGTCGTTTGTACTAATTCATTCGATAAAGTCTCATTGGCCGTACGAACAACTTGAAGCTCGCTCTGAAGCTTTTGAACCCTTGTGTTAAGATCCATGTTCTGATCTGTATAATCTTTAAGCTGACTATTCAATGCCAGATTTTCCTCTTCAAGATTCTTCTGCAGCAGCTGAGAATCTTTGTGATACATATAAAACCAACCTGCCAAGGCTATACAGGCGAGCAACAAAACTGATAAGACAAATTTAACCTTCATCCCGCCATGAATTTTACTTATTTATCTACTTTTTGCAACAATGAACTTCAACTTGCATTTGTTATATTTTTTTTTATACTCAGCACGTGCAGGTGCCAAGCAGCATTCCGGTCATGATTCTTCCTGAAACTACTTTGTTTCCTGGAGGCGTCCATCCTTTGCTCATCAAAAGACCTTCCCATTGTCTTCTGATAAAAGACTCGCTGGAGACCTCTCGTTTATTGGTGCTTGCCAATGAAGATTCCCCACGTAAGACTCCATGTGCCATTTCTGGTTTAGGATTGATTCGAGCCGCTCTTCGCCAGAATAATACTTATCGCATTGTGATACAAGGGCTTGCAAGAATGCTAATTAAGCATCCTATTTCTTTAAGGCCCTATCCAATTTATGAAATAGCTCCGCTGGAAGAAGAGCCTTTTTTTGACTCTGAGAATATTAATATTTTAGCTAATAAATTAAAACGTCAAGTCAATGAAGTTGTTAATAAGATGTCTCATCTGCCATCAGATATTAATGACAATTCCATAGGAGTTTTTCCAAAAATCGCACAGTGCATTTCGACACCCCTGGAAGACTTTTTAAAATATGTAAACCAGATTGAACATCCGGGGGTTTTAGCTGATCTGATTGCCAGCACTATGATTATTCCCGGGAAAGATCGTCAAATCATTCTTAACGAATATACTATCAATCGGCGTCTTCGAATAATTAATGAGATATTTTGTAGGACATATGGCTTGCCTAATTCCCCGGATGAATTTTAATTTTTAAATTTAGAAATAGCAGAAAATGAGTGAAGAACAATTTTATACCTCACCTGAAGAGGATATGTCGGAACAGCAAATTATGGAAAACATGTTTTGCAATCTTGTTGTCCAACAAACGCGGACAGCTCTTTTTGCTTTGGGCCAAATTCCAGATCCAAACAGTGGTCAGAGAATTCTCGATTTGGATACAGCTCAAATCTTGATTGCAAATCTGGAAATGCTTGAGGTGAAGACAAAAGGCAATTTATCTTCGAAAGAGGAGAAATTAATTACGGAAAGCATAGAAAAACTCCACGATATTTTTCAGCATACAATCGAAACTCTCGAGAAAAGGCATACAGAAAAGCAAATGAGTCAGGAGAATCTCTCGGAATCCTCTTCTCAAACCGCTCCATTAGTTCAATCTGAATCGATTGTATCTCCTTCAGAATCAGATAAAACAGCTCTATCAGGAAATTCTTCGGATAATGATGATTCTCGTAAAAGATTTTCCAAAAAATACTAATACCACAACTGTACTATGGGGACTTCCAGAGAAAACAGATTAAGCGAACGAGAGGCAGAAAAAAGAAAAAAAAGAGAAGCAGACCGTTACTACCTCCTGCCCGGACAAGGGCGCGGGGCCAAAAAATGGAGACGGAACACACAGCTGATAGCTTTTCTCACAGGAATTCTTCTTGCCTCACTACTGGGACTTTGTCTCTGGCTCTATCATAATAGAGAATGGATGTAATTTTATCCTAATTATTCTTTAGAAGAACAGATCGGAGATTAAAGTAAATTACAACCCCAAGCATAATGAGATTAAATCCTCCTATAATAGCAATAACTTGCTGGAGAGAATCATGCTTTAGAATTAAGACGCAAATGTAAATAGCGGCAATTCCCCAAAGCCAATAAACGCATACATATTTCCCTGTTGCTAATAGATTGTTAATCAATACGGTCGTTAATGCCAAAGGAAACATTGATAAAGCAAACCATGGAAGCAATTCTGCTGCAGGCAGAAACTCGCTTGAAAACATAATTTGAATAGGCAATTTCGGAAACAGAAATACTCCCAAAACAACGCTTCCTGTCAAAGCGGCAGTTAATCCTAATCCCAGAAAAAAGACAGATGTTCTGTTACCATACGCAGTATTGCGAGCTATCTTGGGAAACATGACGGAAGTAACTGGAATTGTAAAGAAAATCAGGGCCTGAGTAACAATACCGGCAGCGGCATAAATGGCAATTTCTTTATCCGAAAAGACTGCTTGTACAATCAGTGTATCTGCACTGATCATAAAAAGAGGGATTCCAGTTCCAAGAGTGATCGGTATCAGATCTAAACACCAGCGAGAAATAGAACATTTCTTCCGAGGGTGCATATATAAGGGATAAATTTTCCATAAACAAATTGCGATACAAACGACGACTCCTCCTAAAACTCCAATGAGTGAAGAGGCCGCAGTTCTTGCAAAAAAAATCAAAATCAGAGAAATTGTTCCCAAACGGATAGCTCCATCGAGAATTTGAGTCCACCCAATCCAAAGAAAGTTCTGCTCTCCCTGCAGCACCCCAATTCCAATTGGACGCAAAAGAATTAAAAGAGACGTCACTCCAGCAAAAAAAACAAAACTCTCTGAGAGTTTAAGAATCTCAATAATAGGATGAAAGCAACAACATACTCCTAACATGCAAACTATCCATAAGATAATTATATATTTTGAGATTTGAGAGATCAAATAACTAAGATGGGACCGCTCTGTATCTGTAAGTGAAATAGCTGTTTGCCTGGCAAAAGCGGTTTGTAATCCACAGGCTGGAATAGTGATTAAATTTAAGCATCTCAAGAACATACCTAAAGTTCCATATTCAGACTGAGGAAGATATTCACTGGCGATGCGATGAACACTCCACATCAAAATTCCTCCTATAGTTGTTGAAATAATCATCCAACAACTTTGCTTAAAAAATGTACTTTTGGGATTCACTTGCCCTATTTACCTCTGTAAAACAGAGAGATCAGTTTAATTTATTTTTTTTAATTAAACACCTAAAAAATGGAAATCTACATTAAAAAAGGCACTGTTGATAAAACAGTGCCCTCTTCTCCTATTGAAGATAATTAAAACTTAAAAATTACCATATTGATCTTTGGCTCCTCCATAGGTTGCATTTGGAACACACCACAGCAAACTTGGCGCATAGCTGCCCTCACGAACGAATTCTTCTTTTGAAATGTACGAAGAAGAACCGGAAAAATTTCCTACAATTCCTCCATTCCCATGCCAGGTATTAATCCCTTCTCCAGTAGAAGGATTTGGAAAACTTGATCCATCATTATAGACACTAACTCCTCTGTTTGGATCCTCATCCAATGTAGCATCTGGCTCCCACATACAATAGGCAGTCGGTCTGAAAGCAGAAATTTTATAAGAAGAATCTCTTTCTCCAAAATGACACAAAGCACCATTCATCACATACGTAGAAAGTTGGTTGGGCCTAGTCCAAAACATGGTGCTATTGTGAGGTCCATCTTTGGGGCATTGGTAGACCTTTTGCGCATTAATGTATTGCCAATACTTCCCTGCCGCGTAATTAGTACGGGCCCGTTCCAAAGCCAATTGGCTAGTCAGGGATTGGCGTCCGTCATCTCTCTTAGACATATTGGCATTTCCATAGGCAAATAACCATCCTGTTGGTCTACCAGCCATATCAGCAGGATCCCAATTGGGCCAAGGCAATTCATCAGAATTATCATTGGCAAACATATTCATGGCCAGGAGAATCTGCTTATAGTTATTAACACAGGTGGTGCGCTGAGCTTTATCTTTGGCTTTCGAAAGAGCCGGTAAAAGCATTCCAGCAAGAATTGCTATAATCGCGATTACCACCAATAGTTCTATCAGCGTAAAACCCTTATTTGTATCTTTTTTCAATTGAGTAATCATAACAGTAGTTTCATCATAGTGTTTTTATTCACGGTGTCAAGATTATAAAAATTTTATTCGAAATTAAGATATCTTTTAATAATTTCTTATTTAATAATATAAGCTAATATAATGAAAATAAAAGTTATAATTCCACAAAAAAGCTCTAGAAGTATTTCTTAAATAAACTCCTAGAGCAAATTCCCTAATATTATATTTCGTTAATTAAAAAATAATTGCCATTCTAAACTTAGAATATGTTTTAAGAAACTAATTCATTCCAAAGATAGATACTTGTCTCAATCCCTTTATCAAAGCATTCCAAACTGAATTTTTCATTTGGAGAATGAGCATTATCATCTGGCAAACTCAGCCCTATGAGCAACGAATCCGCCTTAAGATAATTTTTAAAATCAACAACTATTGGAATAGATCCCCCTTCTCTCATAATGGTTGCTTTGCATCCAAATGCCTTTTCTAAAGCACGAATAGCAGCGGAAACAGATTTACCAGCGGGATCAATCAAATAAGCATTCCCAGCCTGTTCCTTTTCTATTTTAATTGAAACCGTTTTAGGACAAATTTTTTCTAAATAAGCACAAACCTTATTCTGGAGACTCTTAGCATCTTGATTTGGCACAGTCCGACAGGTAATTTTAGCTGATGCAGTAGATGGAATAATAGTTTTTCCTCCTTTCCCTTGATATCCGCTTGTTAAACCATTGACTTCCAAAGTAGGACGAGCCATTCTGCGTTCTGTAGAAGTATACCCTTTCTCTCCAAAAAGCTCTTCCACTCCAAGACTCTTCTTGTATTCTTCATCATTATAAGGCAGATTTAGAAATTGCTTTTTCTCAAACTCAGTAAGATTGCAGACCTCATCATAGAATCCCGGCACAGTTACTTTCCCATCTTGATCATGAAGAGCAGCTATCATAGAACAAAGAACATGAGCCGGATTTTGGACCGCACCTCCATGTATTCCAGAATGTAAATCTCTATTAGGTCCAGTCAAAGTGACTTCCAGAGCCAAAACACCTCTTAATCCACAAGTAACTGCCGGACAATTAAGAGCTGGCATCCCTGTATCGGATATGATAACCAAATCGCAGGAAAGATCCTCTGCATGTTTTTGTAAAAAAGTCTCAAGAGATCGACTTCCAATCTCCTCTTCTCCTTCAAAGAGAAAAGAAATACCGCATGGCAATGGGGTTCCTGTTGCCAAAAAGCATTCAACAGCTTTTAAATGCATAAAAAGCTGGGCTTTATCATCCGCAGTCCCTCTTCCATAAATATTTCCATCAGCAATGACTGGAGAAAAAGGATTCTTTGTTTTGGTCCATAATTCTAACGGTTCCGGAGGTTGAACATCATAATGTCCATAAACCAAATAACGATATTTTGCTTCTTTATACCCCGGAGTGCGAGCCAAGACAAGAGGATTGCCTTCTGTTTCTCTCTTCTCTGCAATTAGACCTATTTTTTTGCAGTGGTTTATCAACCAGTCAGCACACCGTTTTACATCATCTTTATAAAAAGGTTGAGCTGAAACACTGGGAATTCGGAGAAGCTCTTTAAGTTCTTCGAGCATTCTCTCTCGATTTTTATGAAAGTATTCTATAGGAGTTATTTTATTCATCGATTCTTGAAAATGTTAATTAGATCATCAAAATGCTTCTTTATGTTATTTGTACTAGTATTGTTAGTCGTAGAATCGTTATCAACTGTATTGGTATCATTACCATTACGAATGCCTACCAATTCTCCCACTCCCTGGACTATTCCTTTGACACCATTCGTATTGTTTGTATCTCCTATTAATAATCCTCCTATATTACCAACAATTTTGTCTGCAGTACTTCCCACATCAGAGACAGCCCCAACTCCAGATTTTAAAAGCAAACCAGTAATAACAGTCTCTTTGAGATCAATCTTCCACTCTGCCGGTGTTCCCTTAATTGTGACAAATTGAGGCATAGCCAGAAAACCAACCGAGTTAGTCTTAGCTTGTGTCAATGTCATATTGGAACGTTTGGCAATTCCTTCCTCAAGATAAAATGTGACCGGTAAATTCAAAGGTGAATCCATCAAGACAGAATTCATTTCTATATCGCCGGTTACATCCGCCTCAAAAGAATCAGTAATTACCCTGGCAGAGTTGATAGTCAAATTACCATTCATTCCTTCAACATCAGCTTGAACCCCCAGAATAGGTGCTGAAACTAATTCACTTACTCTTAACACGGCTAAAATCGGTTTCAGAGCAACTTGATAAGTAGCATTAATCGGTTTAAATACGATATTGGTTAATCCGGCAATCGTGTGAAAATTTAAATTTTTTTGTATAGAAGCTTCCGTCACACCTGAACCGTTAATAGATCCTACGGCATAAAAACTCCCCTCTGAAATTTCGCTTGGTAAGTCAGATTGGAGGAAATCGAATATTGGAGCAACCGGGATAGAAGGAGCATCATAATTTAAACTATAAATATAGCCTTTCTTGCCTAAATCCAACGACATCTGTGCAGTAGCATCTCCTCCATTAAGATTGATAGAGTCAATTTCTATACTTACAACATTTGTTTTAGCAAAGACCCCCATAGTTACATTACTCATAAACATCTCCTGCAAATAAGCAACACCAAGATCAATATTGCATTCAAAATCCTTAACAGGGAAATCGATTGCCTCTGGCTCTGTTTTGGGTAAAGGTAGAGAGTGATCCTGACTTGCGGAAGCAACAGGTGTTTCAATGAGTGCATTTGTCTGAACCCCTTCCTGCAGTTCGGTTGGCTGAGCTGATGATTTCAACCAAGAAAGTTGTGGAGTAAAATCTAGTGATTCCGCAGCGATATTAATGCGAGAAGGCTTTGATAGGTCTGAGTAAGCAATGCTTCCTGTAAATTGAATCTCATTTTTGGCCCGATAAGTTGGGGACCAATTTATAACTAATTTTCTAATATCGAAAATTTCAGAGTCCAGTGCAAATTCATATTCTGTTTTCGCCGAGAAGTCTTTGATATCAAGCATGTCACCCTGCACCATGAAATTGCCAGCATCAATAAGTCCCGTAAATGAATAATCATTCGCATTCTTATTCAAAATTCCATCCGCTTTAACATTGCCGGAAGCTGAATATCCACCTGCAGACAAAGCATCAATACCAATATTCCCGTTAAAAGTAAGTTCCCTACCAGATTCGGTTACATTAAGATTAAATAGACCGGTTACACTTCCCTTAGCATTTGGATCACTCAAAAGTGCTTTCCACTCATCAGCACTCAAATTGAAAACAACCTTCCAATTGGAATCATTTATTTGAGAATTTTCTCCTCCGGTCCATGAAAATGACAGAGGTTTTGTTAAGCCTGCAGATAAAATTTCTTTAGTCCCTAGCAAAGTGGAAAAGTCAAGTTTTTCGGCAAGCACCGTTCCTTTGGCCAAGTTCAAGTTTAGATCAAAATCAGAATCAAGAGATAAACTTTGAGTATTTAGGTTCTCTATCAATAAATCTTTCACATCAGATTGTAAACCTAAATGAAATTCTTGTAATGAGTTGGAAACTTGGATATTCCCCTTAGAGGAAATTAAGACCTTCTGAATCCGGTAGAAATCTACCGGTAACAGCTCATTTAAGATATTTTCGTCAATTCCAGAAATATTATAGGTTAATCCAACGGATAAATCCTCCAAATTGACCTTACTGGCAAGCTCGATGCTCCCCTCAGTTTCACCAGCAAGAACTTTCATGGGATTAATAGTCAAATTAAGATCATTCGTCTTAATCGAAAGATCCAGGTCAAAATTCTCAATATGGATCATCTCGGCATAAATATGCTTCATTGAAATTTTGCTTTCAAAATTTTTCACAGGCAAATTTATTCCTGTGATTGTGGAATGAGTATCTTCTTGAACAGATTTCTTAGTTATTAACTCAGCTTCTTGTGAGAGTGATTCATTCTCAATAGCGGAAATCGTATTAAGCTTTGCCATTAATCCTTTAGTCCAGCGCAGAACAGGAGTTAAATCCACCCCATCTGTGTCAATGTTAAGAAAAGAAAGATTAGAATAATCATGCATATCCAATTTCCCTGCCATAGAGATTTTATTTGATGCTTTATCAGTCGCTTTAAACGCAATATTGAAATTCTGCAAATAGATGGCCGGTTCACGGGAGATGCCAATTTTGTGATTAGAGTTAAAAGCTAATTCCTGAAGTTTTAATTCACCTCTCCCCAATGTCAGATCCTTCACATCCAAACGTCCGGCAAATTCGCAGCCGGCATCCATTACAGAGAAAATATTTTCAAAATTTATCTCACCTGTCGCCTGATAACCAAAGGCATCGACATCTTCAAGTTTAAGTAGAGAGACAAGCTCAACCTTTGTTCCCTGTTCCTTAACAGCAATATTAATTATACTATTGATTAAGCCTGTTTGTTCCCAAGCAGCCAAATCAAAATTAAATTTTGTCTGAAAACTCGCATCAGGGATTTCTGTCTGCATTTTATCTTTTGCCCACGAAATGACCAATTTATCTGTTAATTCTGTGGAAATGAATTCCTTATTTCCTATAACCCCTTTTGCATAAAGTTTATTCATTCTCATTAATTGTTGAGTAAGATCAACTTCTAAATCCAAATCGCTTTCCAAAGAAATAGCAGGAGAAGGTTCATCCAAAATAAGCGTCAACTCTTGAATCTTTGTTTGAGATTTTATGGCATAGTTATTGAGTAAATCATAAACTTTCAAACTACCTTTAGTAGAAATAAATGTCTGATCTAATTTCACTTTTGGAGAAGCTATAAAGGCATTTAAAAGGCGAGAATCAACCCCGTTGATATCATAATTAAATTCTCCACCTAAATCACTCAAATTAATATTGCCGTTGAGAACAATGTTTCCCAACTGTTCTTCCCCTTTGTTTATATTGAGGACTAATTTTTGAATTTGTTCCAGAGAAAGAGCCACATCCAAGTCAATTCCATGACTATGCAAAGGGTTAAACATTCCGTCTGTCTCAGAAAACCCCCAATTTATTCCTCCGCTAATTATTCCAGGCATAAACTCTTTCGTCAGAGGAACCGTTAAATCAGCAGCAAGAGCACCGCTCAGAAGGTTTTCCGGAACCGCCTTACAATCGCTTCCCATAAAGAAAGACAAAATGGATTGCAATGAAACCTTGCCATTTAATTCATTTCCAATCTCTTTACCCGTGAGATTAATATTTTTCAACTCAGCTCCCATCAAGGAATCATCTTCTCCAATCATTCTCCATTTTACAGAAGAATTTTGAATAATAAGATTCTTTAATACCAGCGACAATTCTAACGGAGCCTTTTCTTCCTCTTCTGCTGAGAATAGAGCCAGAACAGCAGCCAAATTACCTCCATCTGGAGTCTGAACAATATTTATAGACGCTTTGTCTAAAAAGACCTCCTCTATGCTAATTGGAGAAGAAAAACTGCTGAGGCTTATCTGAATCTCGGCTGCTTCCAAAATAGTCTCTTCATTGTTGGGTGTGAGTTTTAAATTTTGAATCGAAATCTTTGAAAGCCCATCCAAGTCAATCGAATCAGCTTTTATTTCCATCTTAAGGAAATTTCCTGCTATCGGTAATGCGACTCTCTTAAGAAAGAAAGAACTTGTAAAAATTAAGTACGCTAAAAAAATTAATACAATTATTGCCCCCCCTGCGAGAGACAGCCATTTTTTCCAATTCATTTTCGTTTTTAAAGATTATAAAGGTTTAACTATTATTTACATTTCTTCTAATGTTTCCAGACCTAAAGTCTGTAATCCAATTTTCAAAACACGAGCTGTAACATGACACAAAGCCAAACGTGATATTTGTTCTGATCCTTGCGATTTTAGAACAGGACAATGCTCATAGAATGAAGCAAATAAACCGGCCAATTCATAGACATAATTGCAGAGAATATTGGGTCTGGAATCATCCGCAGCCTGTTGCAGAACAAGACCAAAGGAAAATAAATGCTTTGCTAGAGCAAACTCATAAGTCTCCTGATAGAAAATATCCTCTTCACTTATTTGGGAAATATCAAAAGCTTTACTTTTCTCTTTTTCATATTTACGGAAAATACTTTGAATCCTTGTATAAGCATAAAGAAGATACGGTGCCGTATTTCCATTGAAAGCAAGCATCTTATTCCAATCAAACATATAATCACTCTGCCGATTAGGAAGGAGATCTGCATATTTAATAGCTCCAATTCCTACAACACGAGCGATATTTTTTTGAATTTCTAAAGGCAAATTCGGATTTTTCTCCTGGACAACAGCTAATGCCCTTTCTTCTGCTTCATCTAAGAGATCGACCAATTTAATCACCTCTCCGGAACGAGTTTTAAAAGGTTTTCCATTCTCTCCTAAAATAGTACCAAACCAGACATGAGTTAATTTGATTGGAGAGGAACCTTTCCATTGCTTAAAAATAGAAAAAACCTGTTTGAAATGAAGTTGCTGTCTACCATCTGTCACATAGATAATTTGATTTGGATTCCAAGTTTTCATACGATACTCCAACGTGGCCAAATCTGTTGTGGCATAATTGGCTGCTCCGTCTCTTTTTTGAATAATCGCAGGGTGTTCTTTCAACTCAGGATCCTCTTTAAAAAAGACTGCGTAGGCTCCTTGGCTCTCTTCGGCTATCCTTTTTTCTACAAGCTCTGAAACAATACCTTTTAATCTATCATTATAAAAACTCTCACCTAATGTATAGTCAAATTTTACATTTAAGCGATCATAGATCATATTGAATTGAGACTGTGAAAGCTGGATCATCTGTTTCCAAATTTCCAGATTTTCAGGATCACCTTTTTGTAATTTTACTAATTCTTGTCGTGCTGACTCCAACACAACTTCCTTTTCCTCCGAAGCAGCGTTAATGAGTTTATAAAGCCGTTCTAATTCTTTAATAGGGTCCTCAGCCAGTGCCTTTTTATCTAAGGCAGTCTTCCATCCTAAAATCAACTTTCCAAATTGTGTTCCCCAATCACCTATATGATTATCACTGATAACACGATTGCCAAGCAATCGATGAAGCTTTACCAAACATGCGCCAAGAATAGTTGAGCGAATATGTCCTACATGCATTGGTTTAGCCACATTAGGAGAACCAAAATCAATGACAATTGTGCTCGGAGTTTCCGTTTGATTAATAAAAGGATGCTGCTCTTTACACGCTTCAAAAACAGCCTTGCCGATTGCTTTTGGAAGCAGTTTAAAATTAAGAAATCCTGGGCCTGCAATTTCAGCCTGAACAAATAAATCTTGCAGAGAAAGAGAGTCTAAGACTTGTAATGCTAATTGCCTAGGATTTATTTTTCTTTGTTTGGCAAGCGTGATTAATCCTGGGGTTTGATAATCCCCAAAACGCGTATCTTTACAAGGATTTAAGGATATCAGAGAAAGATCTGCATCCGGCAAAAGATTTTTTATAGTCTTCTTCAGACGAGACTCTATTTTAAGATATAACACAGAATCTAATTGTTAGATATTGCTGGAGCTGCATATACTTTGATTGCTTCAAAGATATCTTCAGCCGTTTTAGCTTCTTCAATAGCCAGACGCATCTCTTTTCGGTGCAGAAGCCTAGCGATATTTCCCAGAGTTTGAAGGTGTCTTTGAAACTGTCCTTGAGGAACAAGGAATAAAACAACAAATTTAACGGGCTGATTATCTAGAGCATCAAAATTGATTCCTTTACTAGATCTTCCAAATACTCCCACAACCTCATCGATCAGCTGAGTAGAAGCATGAGGCAATCCCACGCCAAATCCAACTCCTGTGCTCATGGAATTTTCCCGTTTTTTTACAGCCTCAATAATAAGAGGCGCTTTCTCTGCTGTAATTTTTCCACATTCGACCAACCTGGCAATGAGCTCATCAATTGCCTCCCAGCGCGTTGCCGCATTCATTTGAGGAATGATTTGCTCAACAGACAAAATACTTGATAGAGTCATAGTGCTTCTTCTTTTAAACAGATTGTACTCAGCAACCTAATTACGTAATAGGAATGCGGCGGCACCTCAGAACCAAGGTGCAAACACTGCTCCTTCACCCCCTCATTATCACATCTAAGAGATATTTATCAAGCTGAATCACAAAAAACATATTCTGATCAAATTTGGCTTGCAATAATATCTCCCAAAAATTAGACTTTCAGTGTTCGACATAAGTCGATTTTGTTCTTTAACACCCTAAAATGGGTACAATTTCCCTGCATTGTCCGTGATTAGAAACAAAGCCTTGAACCGTAATTATATATAAAAGGAACTGGGTTGCAGACGTCGATAAGCAAGCCTATTCTTTAGGAAGCCATGACACGTCGGACTTGTTCCATTGTTTCTCGTTCTGTTCAAAGGAACTGTTCACACGGCAAATGCGGGGTTTTTTATACTGATCATCCTGAACAAAAGCTGATGTGAAAAATAGTATTCCTAGGTTTCAAGGTGAATTCTCTGATTCTGATAGTTTGTTGCCTCATTTTTCTCAAAAACCTACCATCGGGACTCAAATGTCTCCCTCTACTGTAGATGAAATCAGAAGAGTTATCCCTCTCTCCTCTCGCATGAGACCTACTTGCTTAAATGAATATATAGGTCAAGAGCATATAATTGCTCCTGGATTGCTCCTTAGAAGAGCTATCGAAGCAGACAGAATTCAATCGCTTATTTTTTATGGGCCTCCAGGCACAGGGAAAACATCTTTAGCCAACCTAATTGCGAAGCATACTAAAAGCTATTTTGAAAAGCTAAGTGGTGTGGAATCTAATGTAGCCGACATGAGAAAAGTTTTGGCATTAGCAGCAAATCGACTTCATAATACAGGGTATCCTACAATCCTTTTTGTAGACGAAATTCATCGCTTTAATAAATCTCAACAAGATGTACTCTTACCCGAAGTTGAATCGGGTACGGTGCGACTCATTGGAGCAACGACACATAATCCTTTTTTTTTCATTAATGCACCACTGGTTTCGCGTTCGCAAATATTTGAACTCAAACCACTTAGTCAAGATAATCTTATTAAAATTCTTACTTCTGCGCTCCAAGATAAAGAAAGAGGGCTTGGCAGACTGAAATTAGAAGCAATGCCCGAAGCAATTTCTCATTTGGCTAAGCTTGCGGATGGTGATGCTCGGAAAGCATTGAATGCATTAGAAATAGCAGCACTGACTACTCCTCCGGATCAAAACGGAATTATCAGAATTACCCTTCCAATAGCTGAGGAAAGTATTCAAAGAAAAGCCGTAGTCTATGACGGAAACGAAGATGCTCATTATGATACTATTTCCGCATTTATTAAATCGATGAGAGGTGGAGATCCAGATGCGGCCGTTTATTGGTTAGCCAAGATGATATACGCTGGAGAAGATCCTCGTTTTATTGCACGAAGAATTATAATTTGTGCAGCCGAAGATGTCGGTTTAGCAGATCCCATGGCTCTAGTTCTTGCCAATAGTGCCGCAAATGCAGCAGAATTTATTGGGTGGCCAGAAGCTAGAATTCCGCTGGCAGAAGCTGCTATTTATATAGCTACTGCTCATAAAAGTAATTCCACAATTTTAGCTATTGATGCAGCTTTAAAAGACGTTCGCACTCGAGAGATAATTCCTGTTCCAAACTTTTTAAAAGATTCACATTATCCTGGAGCTGAAAAACTTGAACATGGGACAGAATATTTATATACACACAACTATCCGGAACATTTTATTCCTCAGGATTATTTAGGAGTCAATCGAATTTACTACCAACCAACGGAAGAAGGTACTGAAAAAAAGATAAAGGATCGGAGCCAGCAATGGAGAGAAGCTATCTATAAAATACGTTCGAATAAATCAAATGAATAATATTCAATATGAAAAATCCAAAATAAGAGCTCTCATTCGACAAAAAACTCTTCAATCCACTTCAGAACAGAAAGAAGATGAAAGCAAAAGAATTTGTAAAATTATCTTAGAGAGTTCTGAATGGAAGGATGCAAAAACAATACTTTTATTTGTTCCTCTTAAAGATGAACCCGATATTTCATCTCTGCTGTCAATATCTCTGGCATACAAGAAAAAATTATTTCTCCCACAATTTAATCCTTTACTCCAGACTTATCAAATAGCTCCTGTATATTGTTTAAAAAATGATTTATTGGCTGGAAAATATGGAATTCTAGAACCTAATACAAAATCCACTGAAATAAAAAGCATTGACATGATCTTTGTTCCTGGACTAGGATTCGGATTGGACGGATCGCGTCTTGGTCGCGGTAAGGGGTTTTATGACAGGTTGCTGCCACTATTATCAGGCACAATATACGGGGTCTGTTGGTCATGGGCTATCTTCCATTCTGTTCCATCAGAAACTCATGATTTTCAAGTAAATATTTTAATCAATCCACATACAGGCTATCAGTATGTTTGATAATTTGTTTTTGCAAATTATTATCTATATATTTGCGTTTATTATTATGTATTTGTGGTTTCTCTGGCGAAGGAAAATATCCCTCATAGAGAAAGATCGGATTATTTTGGAGGCAGAAAAACAAGCTAACGAAATTCTTCAAACGGAAAAAAGAGAGATAGAGCAATTTAAGATTAAAGCCATAGAAGATGTTCGTCAAAAAGAGGATGCCATATCTTATCGAGAAGGAGCTATTAGTTTGCAGATACAAGGCATTCTTGAACAAGAAAACAATTTAAAAATCCAACATCAAACAATTGAAGCTCAAAAAAAAGAGCTAGAAGCCGCAAAAAAACAACTTGAAAAAGATATCCTTTATTGGCAACAACAAATTTCCCGGATTGCAGGCATATCTCGAGATGAAGCTACACAAAGCTTAATGCTGGAAGTAAAAAAAGAAGCTTTTAAGGAAGCAGCCAATATATCAAGGAAAATTTTAGAAAACGCGAAATCCTCTGCAGAAGAGGAAGCCAAGAAAATAATTGTAACAGCCATTCAAAGATGCACCTTATCACACCCTCAAGATTTTGATAGCACTACTATTGATTTACCAAATCAAGATCTGCGGGGACGTATTATTGGCAAAGATGGAAGAAATATAAAAACCTTTGCTAATAAAATTGGAGTAACAGTTATTGTCGATAATTCTTGCTCATGCATTGTTCTTTCTTCATTTGATCCTGTTCGAAGAGAGATCGCCAGACGGGCAATGAATGTCCTTATTCAGGATGGGCGTTTCAATCCTTCTCGAATTGAAGAAATTATTGATCAAGCAACAATTGAGGTAGAAAAAGCAACAATTGAGGCTGCTCAGAATGCAATTATCCAATCAGGAATTCCTCTTTTACCTAATCCGGTGCTTTCTGTATTAGGGAAATTGAAATTTCGCTATAGCTACTCACAAAATGTATTAGCTCATTCTGTTGAAGTAGCTAATTTGGCTGGATTAATTGCTGCAGAACTGGGAATTAATAGCGCTAAAGCTCGAAGAGCAGGTTTGCTGCACGATATCGGCAAAGCGATTGACCATGAACATGATGGTTCTCACGACAAGATTGGAGCTGAATTCCTAGAGAGGAATATGGAGACTCCAGAAATAGTAGAATGTGTAGCAAAACACCATGAACAAATTACTCTCTCTTGCAATAATCCACTTATCGGAATTGTCGCAGCAGCAGACGCATTAAGTGCAACAAGACCTGGTGCCAGAATAGAAAGTATATCTACTTATTTGAAACGCATTAAAGAATTAGAAAGCATGGCTAATGAAATTCCAAATGTGGAAAAATGCTTTGTACTTCAGGCAGGTCGAGAACTTCGTGTCTTTGTTGAAGCAAATAAGACAAATGATGATCAATGCGAAATATTAGCGCATTACCTATCTCACAAAATAGAGAACAATTTACAATATAGAGGGAATATGAAAATTACTGTTATTCGGGAAAAACGGTATGAAGCTTCTGTCAATTAAAGAAATTCTCTGTTTTTTTGTTTTTTACATTTTTTTCTTTCATACGAGCTTTTTTTTATCTGCAACAGAATCTAGCTCTCAGGACTGCGTTCTTTCTATTATTACACCTCATCCAGAAAACACGCGCACAGAATTTGAAGCCCAATTTATTGAATGGCATCAAAAAAAATATGGCCGGAAAATTTTTCTGGATTGGCGTAACGTAGGTGGGGCATCTGATATTATCCGATTTATTAGATCTGAATTTGCAGCTAAACCAGATGGAATTGGCTTAGATATTATTTTTGGCTGTGGGATTGAACCTTATTACGACTTAAAAAGAGAAGGTTTACTCGCTTTCTGTGATTTACCTGATGATATTCTGAAAGCTATTCCCCAGTATTGCCAAGGGATTCCTATTTGGGATAAAGACCAATATTGGTTCGGTTGCACAATAGCAAGTTTTGGAATATTACATAATTTAAGAGTAATTTATTACAATGACCTTCCCCTAGCTTCACAATGGAAAGAGTTAACTAATCCTGCTCTTTGTGATTGGATTGGAATCAGTGATCCAAGAAATAGTGGATCAATGTATACAATGTTGGAAGCTATTCTTCAATTTTATGGTTGGGAAGAAGGGTGGAAAATCTTAGCTGGTATCGCTGCAAATACAGCAACCATTGGACGTTATGCAACGGACCCTCCTCGGCAAACAACCTATGGCGACACTGCTAGTTCTATTTGCATAGATTTTTATGGATCAACCCAAGTTACTGCCGTTGGAAAAACAAATATGTCTTTTATTATTCCCAAAGATTTTACAATTCTTTCTCCTGATGGAATTGCCATGCTAAAAGGAGGAAAAAATCCACTAGAGGCAAATCACTTTATCGAATTTGTTTTAGGAGAAAAAGGGCAGAAACTTTGGATGTTTCCTGCTGGGGCACCTGGAGGCCCCACTCAGTCTACATTGCTTAGAATGCCGGTTCGTGAAAATATTTATAGAGATTATCCGGAATATTGTCCTCTCGAAAACTCACCTTATATTACTAATAATTCAAAGGTACAATTCAAATTTAACAACTTCGTTTCCAGTAGACGCAGAAGTCTTGTCAGTGCTCTTATTGGAACTCAGCTTATTGATACTCATCAGGAATTGCGTAAAGTATGGAAAGCTGCCATTCAGACCTCTAAAACAAAAGAAGTATTAATTCAAATAGGAACACCATTGATTACAGAAAAAGAGATGAACCATCTTTTAGAAAAAGAATGGCAAGATCCACTTCAGCAAAATAGACTTAAAGTTTTATGGCAAATTAAAGCCCAAGAACGATATCAAACTATTTTAAAACAACTCAGCAGATAAAAATGTTATGATTATCTGCTCATTGTTCTCATTCTGGCCTGTTTTTTAAAGCAATTCTTGCCAGAACACTATTTCTAAAGTAGAATTATTCCTTTAGGAGCGAGTTGGCAATGAACCTAACAAAGTTTCTAGGATACGATGGCAAAACGGAAGGAAACGTGGTAATTACCACAATGGAAGCGCTTATTAATTGGTGCAGAAAGTATTCGCTTTGGCCAATGCCAATGGGATTGGCTTGTTGTGCAATTGAGTTAATGGGGACTGGGGCAAGTCGTTACGATATTGCCCGTTTTGGAGCAGAAGTGATGAGATTCTCTCCCCGGCAATCTGATGTAATGATTGTTGCTGGTACTGTTACATATAAACAAGCGCAGGTTGTTAAAAGAATATACGAACAAATGCCAGAACCTAAATGGGTGATTGCAATGGGAGCATGCGCCTGCTCTGGTGGAATGTTCCGAAGTTATTCTGTTCTTCAAGGGGTTGATAAAATTATTCCTGTCAATCTCTACTTGGCGGGATGCCCCGTGCGCCCTGAAGCACTTTTAGATGGTCTCATGCAATTGCAGCATGATGTAATGCAGGAACCTGTTTTGAGAAAACAATTTAGAAAATAATTTATTTCGTGAAAAAAAACGCAGAAGATTTAGCACTACGACTAAAAGCGGATTTCCCTAATATCATTTCCGATCCAATAGAGTTTAGAGGTGAATATACTTGCGAGCTATTAGATCCTGCTCGTTTATACGAAGTTGCCAAGTATCTAAGAGACAAGCTAGATTTTGATTTTTTAAAGGACTCTACCTGTATTGATGAACCTGACCAAGAAAAACGATTTACTTTAGTTTATGAACTTTATAGCTATCAACATAGAGTTCAAATGCGTCTAAAAACACGCATCTTTGCCAAAAAACCTCAAATTTCTTCGCTGAGCGATTTGTGGGAATCCGCCAATTGGCAGGAACGGGAAATTTATGATTTGATGGGGATTCAATTTGAAAACCATCCGGATCTCAGACGGATTTTAATGTGGGATGGATATCAATATCATCCTTTACGAAAGGACTTTCCTTTAGAAGGAAAAGCCACTCAATGCGGGAATATTTTTACAGAAGTAGCTCCGTTAGAAGGTGGGCCATTCGTTACACTCCCTGGGAATACAGATACGGGAAAAAGAGAACCTCGTTCCCGTTCAACCGACAGCAAATTTTAAAAAACTTATTCCTAAAATGCCGGAATTTAAATATCTCGAATTTGATGAAAATGCTGCAAAAGCTGAGAAAAACGCAGCTAAAATAAAAGATGTCTCCAACACAAACTCTCCTGTTTTAGAGAGTCTTGGAGAAACTATGTTTTTAAGCATGGGCCCATCCCATCCTTCAATGCATGGGGTTTTGAGATTCATGACAGAGCTTGATGGAGAAACTATTGTCAAAATTACTCCTGATATCGGATATCTCCATCGGGGTGATGAAAAGATCGCGGAAAATGTTACTTGGCATCAGTTCATTCCGTATACAGACCGCCTTGACTATCTTGCCCCTGTAGCTAACAATGTTGCCTATGTTATGGCAGTAGAAAAGTTATTGGGAATTACAGACCAAATCCCTGAACGAACGCAATTTATTCGTGTTATCTGCTGTGAGTTGGCCAGAATCTCCTCTCATCTTGTAGGAATTGGTTGTTTTGGGATGGATCTGGGAGCATTAACCGTTTTTCTGCATGCTTATAATGAGCGCGAGAAGATTTTTAACCTATTTGAATCCCTCTCTGGAGCTCGCTTTACAACATCTTATCCAAGAATTGGAGGACTTTCTCGCGATCTTCCAGAAGGCTGGTTAGGAGAAGTAGACAAATTCTGCGATACCTTTCTAAAAGCTGTTGATGATCTGGAATTATTTTTAACAAGAAATAGAATATGGCTTGATCGAACTGAGGGAATTGGTGTTATTACAAAAAAACAAGCTATTTCCTGGGGATTAACTGGAATCAATCTCCGTGCCAGTGGTGGAAATTTTGATCTCCGTCGAGACAATCCGTATTTAGTTTATAATCGCCTTAACTTTGATGTTCCTGTTGGTACAGTTGGTGATTGTTATGAACGCTATCTGCTTCGCATTTTGGAAATGAGGGAGAGTGTCAATATCCTTCGCCAATGTACCAAACTGGTTCCCAATGGACCTATTAATATAGAAGATTCAAAAATTATTTTACCTCCTAAGAAAAGAGCCATGACACGCATGGAAGATCTGATTCATCATTTTATGCTTGCAACAGAAGGTATTACAGCTCCTCCTGGGGAAGTTTATTTTGGTGCAGAAAATCCTAAAGGAGAATTGGGATTCTATATTTATAGTAAAGGAGGAGGAACTCCCTATCGTCTTAAGATTCGGCCGCCCTCTTTTGTTAGTATCAGTGTAATGCCCTTATTACTCAAAGGAGCTATGATATCCGATGTTCCAGCTGTAATTGGATCATTAGATATTGTAATGGGTGAATGTGACAGATAGTAGTTATTTATCCTTTTATCTACATTATTTCAAATACTTAGGCAGATTATTTTTTAATATTGCAATGACAAAGAAACTCATACGGAAATTTTATTATTTTCGCATGAATATCTATAAAACGTAATTATGGATTTACATTTTTTTAATACACTCACTCACCGTATTGAAGCATTTGTTCCTAGCAGTAAAACGGTAGGTTTTTACTGTTGTGGACCAACTGTTTACGATTTTGCTCATATCGGCAATTTCAGAACTTTTGTGTTTGCTGATTTGTTGAGACGTCTTTTAGAATTCAAGGGTTTTAAAGTCAACCATGTTATGAATATAACAGATGTTGATGATAAAATTATTCAGCGAGTTAACACCTCTACTCCCCCTACAACACTTTCCGATTATACTAAAAAATACGAGGAAGCATTTTTTGAAGATTTTCGTCAACTTAATTGTTTGGAACCGGTACGTACGCCGCATGCCACTGAATATATCCAACAAATGTATGACCTAATTGCCAAATTGTTAGATAACGGCATTGCCTATCAAACTCCGGATGGTTCTATTTTCTTCAGTATCCAGAGGTATATGGCTTTAGGAGGCAAATATGGGCAATTGGTAAATATTAATTTTGACGAAACGAAATCCACTGAGCGTATTAAAAACGACGAATATGAGAAAGAAAGTGCTGCGGATTTTGCTCTTTGGAAGGCACGTACAGAAAATGACGGTAATATTTTTTGGGAAAGCCCTTGGGGTGAAGGTCGACCTGGATGGCATCTTGAATGCAGTGCTATGAGCAGCGATCTTTTAGGAAAAACATTCGATATCCATGTTGGCGGGGAAGACCTTGCTTTTCCTCATCATGAAGATGAAATTGCTCAAAGCGAAGGAGCTTCTCTTTGCAAGGATGGAAACACCGCTCCGGTTCCATTTGTAAAATATTGGATTCATTTTTCTCATTTACTTAGCGAAGGCAAAAAAATGAGCAAATCATTGGGGAATTTTTATACTCTTCGTGATTTGTTTTCAAAAGGATTTACAGGAAGAGAGATAAGATATCTGCTTCTTTCTGCGCACTATCGAGAATCCCTAAACTTTACAATTGATGGGTTAAATGCCGCACGCTCGGCATTAGCTCGTTTAGATGAATGTTTGGGAAAATTAAAAGAAATTGCAAACAATATCAATCCGACAGAGAATAATTCTCAATTTATACAACAATTTGATGAAGCTCTAAGTAACAATATAAATCTTTCACAAGCATGGTCTGTTGTTTTTGATTGGGTTCGTGACCTAAATCGATTGATTGCGGAGAATAAATTAAGTCCGCAGGATGCTGCGAACGAACTTTCTGCTTGGGAACGAGTTAATCATGTGTTGGGAATTAAAGAGAAATCAACTGTTTCAACAGAAAATATTCCTACTGAAATTGCTGACTTATTAGCAGCACGCCAAAATGCTAGGAAAGCAAAGAATTTTGCAGAGGCAGATTTACTTCGAGATACGTTAAAACAAAAAGGATGGCTTATTGAGGATACTCCTAAAGGCCCACGGCTTAAAAAAATATAAAATGCCATTTAAATATCCATTTATTGTTTTTGAGGGAATTGAAGCATCCGGTAAATCAACTCAGATTCAATTATTAGCAGAGCATCTTCAAAAAACCGATAATGATTTTATTCTGATTCGAGAGCCAGGTGGCACAGATATTGGGGAAAGGATACGTGCTATTCTCAAAGATACTTCTTATCTGAATAAAATGACACCTGAAACAGAACTCCTTCTTATGAACGCAGCACGTGCTCAGCTCATCCGGGAAATAATTTCCCCAGCTTTGGAGCAAGGAAAAATTGTTATCTGTGATCGCTATTATTATAGCTCTTTGGCTTATCAAGGGTACGGAAGAGGAATTTATATCTCTTCGCTAGAGCAGATTATTAATTATTCTATTGGAAATTTGCAGCCAGATATTGTCTTTTTTATGGACATACCTTTGAAGATTAGCCGTCAAAGAATTATTAAACGCAATCAACAATTACAATCTAAGGGAATACAAGTCAGAGACCGCTTTGAAGAAGCAGATATGGATTTTCATCAAAAAGTCTATAGTGGTTATAAAACAATTTTCGCCCAAGAAGATTCTCGTTTTAAGGTTATAAATGCGACAGAAAAAACTGAAGTTATCGCACAAAACATCTGGAATATCTTAAATGGATAATTTTGTACATATTAATGCAAATACTAGATATTGTGGATTGCTGGGATATCCAGTAAGACATTCTGCTTCGCCTTCTTTTCAAAATGCCGCACTTTCATTTCTCCATTTAAATTGGCGATATTTGGCAATGGAGGTTCATCCTAAATCCCTTTTTCATGCAATCGAAGGAGCAAAATCCATGGGATTCATTGGATTAAATCTCACTGTTCCTCATAAAGAGACAGGATTTAAACTTGCAAACAAAGTCAATCCAACTGCACAGATTTTAGGTGCCATTAATACAATTTGCTTTGAAGGACTTAACAAAGATGGAGAATGGCTTCCCATCAGGAATTGGAAAAACGACTCACCTGTTGAAGTTCGTAGTGTTGGATATAATACCGATTCAGACGCAATCCCTGCTTCATTAAAAGAAAACTTTGGTTTTGTCTCGGCTCAAAAAAGTATTCTTATTCTCGGAGCTGGAGGGGCAGGACGAGTTGCAGCATTGAGGCTTTCTGCAGAAGGAGCTAAAAAAATTTACATTATTAATCGGACAGTTCAAAAGGCAGAAAACTTAGCAGAAGAAATTCATTCTCATTACCCTGGAACAGAAGTTATTTTACAGTATCCAGATCCATCTGAAAAAGTAGATCTTATCCTTAATGCAACATCCTTGGGATTAAAGTCATCCGATCCAATTCCGCTAGATATCAACCAATTTTCTATGAGACAAGCTAAATACGCTTTTGATATGATTTATCGTCCAGCTGAAACACCTTTCCTGACAATGGCTCGACAATCTGGATGTCAAATAGCCAATGGAATTAATATGCTTTTATATCAAGGAGCTGCATCTTTAGAACTGTGGACAGGTCTCCCCGCTCCTATTGAAATTATGCGTAAAGCTCTTATAGAAAATATTTATCACAATTGATATATGTTTGATTTTGAGAAGTTCGTTTTACTCCCCTTGCCATTTTGGCTAATTACCTTTTTCATCTTTGGGACTATCGTAGGTAGTTTTTTAAATGTTTGTATTTATCGAATACCACGCGGAGAAAGCATCATTTTCCCTCCATCTCACTGTCCGAATTGCAAATATCATATCCCTTGGTATTTGAATATTCCTCTTTTTACATGGCTTTTTTTAAAAGGGAAATGTGCTAATTGTGGAAAACCTATCTCAATTCGCTATTTCATTGTAGAATTTCTTACGGGCTGTATGTTTATGCTCTCCTGGCTCTGTGTGGGAGGGACTAGCCCTATTCTAGCTTTGATCTATTCTGCAATTATTTCCGCATTAATTGTCGCTTCCTACATTGATTTTGAACACTATATTATTCCTGATCCACTAACTCTTGGCGGTATTATTGCGGGATTTATTCTATCATTTCTTTTTCCTATCTTACATCAAACCACTTCGCAGAAAATATCTCTGCAAGAAAGCGCAATTGGGATTATAACTGGAGCAGGTCTGCTCTATCTGATTTCTCGTATAGGTAAAATGGCATTTGGCAAATATAAATATGAATGTCCTCCTGGAGAAACAATTATCTTCTCCGAAACAGCAATCGAAACTAAAGATGGAAATCTCCCATACGATGAAATTTTTTATCGCTCCTCTGATAAGATTACAACTTTAGCCAAAAGCGCTAAATTAACTCTAATCAAAGATGATAAAAACATTAACGCACAAAATGTAAAAATAGAACTTACACCTCTTCACTTAAAGCTGGATAATCAAATTTGGGAAACCCCTGAGGTAAAAAAACTAGAAATTACAGCAAAAACACTTGTTTTACCCCGTGAAGTGATGGGATTAGGAGATGTAAAACTAATGGGAGCGATTGGAGCATTTTTCGGATGGAAATCCATCATCTTTATTTTATTCACCAGTTCTCTAATTGGATCATTGGTTGGAATTTTTTTAATTCTAATCGGGAAAAATGAACTTTCTTCACGCATTCCTTATGGTCCTTACATTGCAATAGGAGCTATTTTATGGATGTTTGGAGGTTATTATTATGTAGTAAACTGGGTCAATCATATGCTAAGACCCCTCATCCAATAATCTAATGGGTGCCCGTGCGGTCATATTCTTAATAGTCTTTATTGACTTGATTGGCTTTGGAATAGTTCTTCCGATGCTGCCTGTTTATGCCGAACATTTCGGCGCAAGCGGATTTATTATTGGAATCATCGTAGCATCTTTCTCTGTGATGCAAGTCATCTTTTCCCCTTTCTGGGGAAGGCTTTCTGATAGAATTGGGCGCAAACCCGTTATCCTGATCAGTGTTTCAACAGGGATGCTGTCTTACCTGCTTTTCGCCTGGGGATCTGCACAAGAGGGCAACACTGCCCTTTTTTTTATTCTTACTTCCAGATTATTTGCCGGAGCATGCGGAGGGAATATCAATGTAACCCAAGCTTATATCGCAGATATTACTCCTGCAAAAAACCGAATAGCAGGAATGGGACTTATTGGAATGGCTTTTAGCCTAGGTTTAATATCGGGTCCCGCCATTGGAGCACTCTCTGCTCATTGGGGTATTGCAGCTCCTCCAACAGTTGCTGCTATCTTGAGTTCTATCAGCCTTCTCTTAGCTTTATTATTGCTCAAAGAAAGTATTCCTCCTCAAAATAGAGCTAAAAGTCAAGAACAACATTCATCAAGCAGATGGGAAACTCTATGTTCTGTTATACGGCATCCACAAATATCGTTTCTTTGTTGTTTCCATTTTATTTCCACTTTTTGCTTTTCATGTTATGAAGTAACTTTAGGATTGCTTGCCGAGGTGAATTTGCATTTTGATACTACTCATATAGGGTATATATTTGCTTGGCATGGCATTGTTACCGCCATTTTTCAAGGTCTTTTTATCCGACGATTGATTGTTTTAATTGGTGAAGGAAACATCATTTTGCTGAGTTTTATAGGAAGTGCCTTATCGCTTTTTGCTATTCCGTGGGCCAATTCAGTTTTTCCTTTTTTTTGTGCAGTTACTCTAAATTCCATATCTGTTTCATTGAATAGACCTACTACCTTTGGCCTTATATCTCGCTACACAAATCCTGAGAAACAAGGAGAAATATTAGGACTTAGCCAAAGTATAGGGAATATTGCCAGAATTATTAGTCCGATCTGTTGTTTAATCCTTTTTGGCTTTAAACCATTTTCCCCCTATATCTTATGTGGCACAATTGCTATATTAACAGCATTTTTCGTTTTTTATTTTGTCTATAAACACAGAATACAAGACCATGATATTCCGGAAAAATCAGAAGAGAATCAGGCATTGTATATGTAAAATCTTTTAAGATGTAATTTCTTGTTTATCATAAGACTTCTATATTAAACTAATTTTTATCGTGAATTATAAAGAAGAATACGACAAATTAAAAAAAGAATTACAGAAACATAATAAAGCGTACTATCAGGAGGCAAATCCCATCATTTCAGACTTTGATTATGATAAGCTTTATCAAAGACTTCTTATCCTAGAAGCTCAATATCCAGAACTCAAATCTAAGGATTCCCCTAGTGAACAAGTCGGAGAAACTGTTCAGGGAACATTTTCACATGTTTCCCATCGGATCCCAATGTTAAGTTTGGATAATACCTATTCAGAGAATGAACTTAGAAAATTTCTATCTAAAGTTGAAGAAAAATTGCCAGCAAATTCTGTATCTTGGTCTGTAGAACCCAAAATTGATGGTATCTCCATTAACCTCCGCTATGAAAAAGGTATATTTGTATTGGGGTCAACTCGAGGCGATGGAACAACAGGAGATGATGTAACACTCAATCTTAAAACTTTAAAACAAGTACCTTTGTTCATTAAGCATGTCCCAGATATTTTTGAAGTTCGAGGCGAAGTATATCTATCACACAAAGAATTTAACCGTTTAAATGCAGAACGAGAATTGAATGGTTTATCTCCTTTTGCTAATCCTCGAAACGCCGCAGCAGGCTCTTTAAAATTATTAGATTCAACTGAAGTTCAACAGCGTGGTTTAGATATTTTCCTCTATGCATTGGGAGAAGTTAGTCCAGAAGTCCTTATTCCAGAAACTCAAATTCAACTTTTGGATTGGTTTAAAGAGATTGGACTGCCAATTTCCTCTTACAAGTATTGCAAAAATCAGGATGAAATTATTACTGCAGTCAATGATTTAGAAAAAAGCAGAAAAGCTTTTGGATTCGATACAGATGGAGCTGTTATTAAACTTAATGAATTTAAATTTCGCGATCCTATAGGGTATACCGCAAAAGCCCCTCGCTGGGCTATTGCTTATAAATATCTTCCGGAACAAGCAGAGACCATATTAAAATCTATCTCACTTCAAATTGGCCGAACAGGAATTATTTCTCCTGTTGCGGAATTGGAACCTGTTAAATTATCAGGTTCTATCATTCGAAGAGCTACTCTTCATAATGAAAATTATATACAGAATAAGGATATTAGAATTGGAGATCATGTCATTATTTTTAAAGCTGGAGAAGTAATTCCAGCAGTCCTTAAATCTCTCCCTGAAAAAAGAACAGGAAAAGAAATCCCCTTTATTTTTCCTAAAACATGTCCCAGTTGTAACACTTTGCTGATACAAAGAGGTATCGTTGGCTGGAGTTGCCCAAACGAATATTGCTTTGATCAAATAAAAACAAAAATTGAATATTGGTGTTCCAAAAATGCAATGGATATTTTTGGTGGAGGTAAAGGGCTTATTTTAAAACTAGTAAGCAGTGGGTTAGTTAAAGATATTGCCGATTTATATACACTTACTCTTGAGCAAATATCTCCTTTACTTAAGAAAAAAGATACTCCCTTAGCACAAGAGGAAAGGTTAATGTTATTTCCCATTAAGCCTTTTAGTCAGTTAGATTTTCCCTCCAAACAAGAAGAAAATTTATCTAAAAGTGCCAAAAAATTTTTGGACTCTATTATTGCGAGTAATAAACAGGATCTCTGGAGACTATTTACAGGTTTTGGATTTTCTAGCATTGGGACAAATACTGCAAAAATACTAGCTAAAAATTATATGTCTTTGGATCAGCTTGAAGAAGCTTCAGCTGAAGAAATTGCCCAAATTCCTGGTATAGGAATGCTTTCTTCACAAAACATTTTCCAATGGTTTAGAATCCCAACAAATATAAAACTGAAACAAAGACTTAGGAAATTGGGAATTAATTTTTATTCTTCTATATATGATGAATCTAATGCTATCCCCAAAGGTCCTATTGCAGGAAAAATCTTTAGACTGCTAAATTCTCTTTCTGAAACTACAAAAGCTGAAATCATATCGTTGGCCCAAAAATACGGAGGTATTTTTAAGACTTCATCCAATTCTTTTTCTAATACTCATTTTTTCATTATTTCAGAGCAAACTGATCTTTTTGATTTAGAAGAGATAGAAAAAGCAACTACAGCTGGAACAAAAATTATTAAAGTATCACAGTTTAACGGACTTATAGAGGATGCCCAAAATCGTTTAAAATATCATAAAGAACTATATAACAAATTTGCTCCTCAGAGAAAACATATTCATCCAACTATTTTTTCGGATACACTTTTTGCTATAACAGGTTCATTTTCAACAATGTCAAGAAATGACCTTAAACTTCTGGTTGAGCAATATGGTGGTAAAATCACCTCTTCAATCAGCAAGAAAGTAAATTATTTTCTCATGGGGACAAAACCAACATCTTATAAGGTTCAAAAAGCAAAAGAGTTGAACATACCTATCTTAAGTGAATTGGATTTTATGGCGCTTCTCGACAAGAATAAATCAAAACAATAATTCTGTTTATAGTGCCAAAATGTCTCGCTAGTGAGACAAAGAAGAGGCATTTTATCTCAAGTTCAGAAGGATTTTTAATATTTAATTTTAAAAAGATTATACTTTAGACACTTATAGGCAATAGGTTACATATTAAACTTAAAAAATGGCCTATCAATTGCTAATTCAAAGCAGGTAATGCCTGTAAAGCATTACAGGCAAATACCCGGAAGGGAGATTAAAAATATGGCAAAGATTTTAGGTATTGATTTAGGAACAACAAACTCTTGTATGGCGGTAATGGAAGGAGGAGAACCTACCGTCCTTGAAAATTCAGAAGGCAAACGCACAACACCATCTGTTGTTGCATTTACTAAAAATGGGGAACGTTTAGTTGGTGATGCAGCTAAACGTCAGGCCGTAACCAATCCCCGTAATACTATTTATTCAGTAAAACGTTTCATGGGAAGAAAATTTGATGAGATCCAGCAGGAACTCAAACGTGTTCCCTATAACGTGGTGCGTGCAAATAATGGAGATGTGGCTATTGAAGTAGAAGTTCAGGGTGAAAAGAAAAGATTCAGCCCACCTGAAATTTCTGCAATGATTTTGGCAAAACTTAAAGCCGATGCAGAAATGCGTTTAGGAGAAACAATTTCCCAAGCTGTTATCACTGTCCCGGCTTATTTCAACGACTCTCAACGCCAAGCAACTAAAGATGCTGGCAAAATTGCGGGATTAGAGGTTCTTCGTATCATTAATGAACCAACAGCAGCTTCCCTAGCTTATGGGCTAGACAAGAAAAAAGATGAGAAAATTGCTGTTTATGATTTGGGTGGTGGAACTTTTGATATTTCTGTCCTAGAAATTGGAGATGGTGTATTTGAGGTTAAAGCCACCAATGGTGATACTCATCTCGGTGGTGATGATTGGGATAATACGATTATGGATTACATTCTGAATGAATTTAAAAAAGATAGTGGAATGGATCTTCATAATCAGCCTGATGCATTGCAGCGAATCAAAGAGGAAGCTGAAAAAGCAAAAATTGCGCTTTCAAGTGCTCAAACCTATGAGATTAATCTGCCTTTTATTACAGCAGATGCAACCGGGCCAAAGCATATTCAGATGTCTCTTTCTCGAGCTAAACTTGAACAAATTTGTGATCCTCTCATTCAGAGAACAATTGGCCCTGTGAATAATTGCTTGAATGATGCAGAATTGACAGCTAACCAGATCAATGAGCTAGTCTTAGTTGGAGGCATGACTCGTATGCCCAGCGTTGTAAATGCTGCTCGGAATATTGTTAATAAACAGCCAAATCAAGGTGTAAATCCAGATGAAGTTGTTGCTGTAGGTGCTGCAATTCAGGGAGGAGTATTAAAAGGAGAAGTAAAAGATGTACTTCTCCTTGACGTAACCCCTCTTTCCTTAGGTATTGAGACAATGGGCGGAATTTTCACTAAACTCATCGATCGCAATACTACAATCCCTACTCGGAAATCAGAAATATTCTCGACAGCTTCTGATAACCAGCCAGGAGTAGAGGTTCACGTCCTTCAGGGAGAGAGACAAATGGCACGTGACAACAAGACGATTGGTCGCTTTCAACTCACGGATATTCCCCCTGCCCCGCGTGGAGTTCCTCAAATTGAGGTAACTTTTGATATAGATGCTAACGGTATTCTCCACGTTGCTGCAAAAGATTTGGGTACAGGCCGTGAGCAGAAAATTACAATTACTGCTAGTAGCGGTTTGAGTAAAGAGGAAATCGAGAGAATGCGTCGTGAGGCTGAAACTAATGCAGAAAACGATAAACGTCAGCGTGAAGAAGTTGAAGTAAGGAATGAAGCAGACAGCGCCGTTTATCGTACGGAAAAAATGCTGAAAGAAAACGGATCTAAATTGCCGGCTAATGATAAATCAGATATTGAATCAGCTGTTAATGCGGTCAAAGAAGCGTTGAAAGGCTCTGATACCGCGGCTATTAGATCTGCGAATGAAAAACTTACTGCTGCATGGAATAAAGTTTCAGAACAAATATACAAAGCCGCTCAACAGCAGTCCCAAGCAGGAAATACAGCTTCCAATACTGGAGCAGACAATAGCCAAAACTCCAGCAATAAAACTCCTGATGAAGGCGATGTAATAGACGCTGAAATCGTAGACGATAAGAAATAATTTTTGAATTTCACTAGGGGAATATTCAATATTCCCCTATCTGAAAATTTAACTCTCCCCTCTAAACGGGGGAAGTTTGTTACAATAACAGACAAATAGAGCATTAAAATAATAATATATTATGGCAAATATTAAACCCCTCGGAGATCGAGTTCTGGTAGAACAGACTGAAGAGAAAGAAGTAAGAAAAGGTGGCATCATCATCCCTGATACTGCTAAGGAAAAGCCAATGGAAGCTATCGTTGTAGCTTTAGGGACAGGTAAAACAACTGATGATGGTAAAAAAGTTGAATTCGAAGTTAAAGTTGGCGACCGCGTTCTCATCAGCAAATATGGTGGAACTGAAATCAAAGTAGATGGTAAAGAATACAAAGTTTTGAATGCTGACGATATCCTCGCTATTGTTGAATAAAATTTTTAGAAAGAATAGATAATATGGCTGCAAAACAATTATTATTTGAAGAAAATGCGCGTCAGGCTCTCCTGCGCGGTGTACAAACTCTGAGCAAAGCAGTCTCAGCAACACTCGGACCCAAAGGTCGTAACGTTGTTATTGACAAGAAATTTGGATCTCCCACCGTGACTAAAGATGGTGTAACCGTTGCAAAAGAAATCGAACTCAAATGTCCCTATGAAAATATGGGGGCAGCAATGGTTCGTGAAGTTGCTAGCAAAACCAGTGATGCTGCTGGTGACGGCACAACTACAGCGACTGTTTTGGCCGAAGCGGTATTCCGTGCTGGAATGAAACATGTCACCAGCGGAGCTAATCCTATCAGTATTCAACGCGGTATTCAAAAAGCTGTTGATACTGCTGCGGAGGAATTAAGCAAGATTGCAAAGAAAGTCAAAGATAAAGAGGAAATCAAGCAAGTCGCCACTGTTTCTGCTAACTGGGATTCCACTATCGGAGAAATCATCGCTGACGCAATGGATAAAGTCGGCAAAGATGGGACAATTACAGTAGAAGAGGCCAAAAGCATTGAAACTACTCTTGAAGTAGTCGAAGGTATGCAGTTTGATAAGGGATATCTTTCCCCTTATTTCGTAACTGATCCAGAAACTATGGAAGTCAAGATGAATGATCCTTATATTCTCATCTATGAGAAGAAGATCAGCAATTTGAAAGACCTCCTCCCTATTCTGGAAAAGGTTGCCAAAGTTGGTAAGCAGATCCTGATTATTTCGGAAGAAGTTGAAGGTGAAGCGCTCGCAACACTTGTTGTTAATAAACTGCGTGGAACCCTGAACGCTTGTGCCGTTAAAGCTCCTGGTTTTGGTGACCGCCGTAAGGCAATGCTTGAAGATATTGCCATTCTCACTGGTGGGAAATGCATTACTGAGGATCTGGGACTCAAACTTGAAAACATCGAACTCACAGACTTAGGAAGAGCCAAATCAGTTGTCATCGATAAAGATAACACAACTATCGTAGAAGGTTATGGCAAGACTAGTGATATCCAAGGTCGTGTAAATCAAATTCGTCGTCAAATCGAGGAAACCACTTCTGATTATGACCGTGAAAAACTGCAAGAACGTCTAGCTAAATTAGCTGGTGGAGTAGCTGTTATCAATGTTGGTGCCACCACTGAGAGCGAAATGAAAGAGAAGAAAGCTCGTGTTGAAGACGCTTTGCATGCAACTCGTGCTGCAGTTGAAGAAGGCATTGTCCCCGGAGGTGGAGTAGCTCTGATTCGTTGCTTACCTGCTTTGGAAAGCATGAAGTTAGAAGGAGACGAGCAAATTGGAGTGGAAATCGTCAAACGCGCTATCGAAGATCCTCTGCGTGCTCTAGCTGGTAACGCTGGTGTAGACGGTTCTCTCATCGTACAAGAAGTACGTAAGAGAAACGGCAACGAAGGTTACAATGTAGCTACTGGCGTTTACGAAGACCTAGTCAAAGCCGGTGTTGTTGATCCGAAAAAGGTTACCCGCACTGCCTTACAAAATGCTTGCTCCATTGCAGCTCTCTTGTTAACCACAGAATGCGTTATCACTGAGTTGCCTGAGAAAAAAGAAGCTCCTGCAGGAAATCCTGACATGAGTGGTATGGGTGGCATGGGAGGTATGGGATATTAATCTTAGCCCCCTAGACTATCAGTAAAAATAAATGATTCAACGGCTGTTTTTTTAAAAACAGCCGTTTTCCTTTGTTCACCAAACACGAAAATAGTCTAACAACTAATGCAAGTCACAGGTATGAAGAGTCTTTGTCAAAGATTGTGTTCGTAACAGAGCTTGTAAAACAATCAGTTATAAGCTCGAAAGACTGCGTTCTTAACTCGATCATTCTTTCATATTGAATTGGCTAATCTACTTCCATGCTAAAAAGACTGGCCTCTTGTACTTCATAATGATACTCTATATTCAGGTTTTGGGTTTGAACCCATGTCTAATATGAAAGCTAAAATTATTGTCACTCCTAAAAAAGCTGTCTTAGATCCTCAGGGGAAAACAGTTCAAAATGCTCTTGAACATATTGGTTTTAAAGGAATCAAGGATGTTCGCATAGGAAAATATATTGAAGTTGAAATAAATGATATGGATCGAGAAACAGCTCTTCGGGAAATCTCAAAAGCTAGTCACTCAATTTTGAGTAACCCCGTTATTGAAGATTATTCTATAGAAATTATTTAGACGAATTAGAAGCAGATATGAATTTTGCCGTCCTTCAATTTCCTGGAAGTAACTGCGATCAGGATTGCATTCATGTTCTAAAAAATGTTTTGGGACACAATGCTTATTTACTTTGGCACAAAGAAACAAGCATTCACAATGCTGATGCAATTATTGTCCCAGGTGGTTTCAGCTATGGTGATTATCTTAGAACAGGTGCTATTGCTAGATACAGTAATGTTATGCAAGCCGTGGCTGAATTTGCACGACAAGGGGGGCTGGTTCTGGGCATTTGTAACGGATTCCAGATTCTATGCGAAGCCGGACTTCTTCCTGGTGCGTTGATAAAAAATCGTTCTTTAAGATTTCGCTGTGAGTTTGTTTGGCTAAAAACATCTAATAATCAAACCCCTTTCACCTGTGTAGCTCCCAAACAAGATATCATGCGAATCCCTATCGCTCATGGAGAAGGATGCTATTTTGCTTCTAAAGAGGAGCTTGCTCAGATGAGAGACAACAATCAGATTCTGTGGCAATACTGCGATAGCAAAGGAGATATTACTCCAGAATCTAATCCTAATGGCTCACTACTTAATATTGCAGGAATCTGTAATAAAGAGAAAAATGTGGCCGGATTGATGCCTCATCCTGAACGAGCATCTGAGGAAATACTCTCCAGTACAGACGGAAAGACTCTTTTTAAGAGTATGATTCAATGGTTTGAAAAACAAAGCAGATAATTAAAAAAACACCGACTATCTTTTTCAATTATACAATGAATAACGATCCAGCAATTACTCCAGAATTAGTAGCCAAACATGGAATTACACCGGAAGAATACCAAAACATCCTCAAAATACTTGACAGGGAGCCTTCATATACCGAACTTGGCATTTTCTCAGTTATGTGGAGTGAGCATTGTTCTTATAAAAACACAAAGCCCCTACTAAAGAAATTTCCTACTCGTTCGCCTAAAATTTTAGTAGGAGCAGGTGAAGAGAATGCAGGCATCATTGATATTGGAGATAATTTGGCTATCGCTTTTAAAATGGAATCCCATAATCACCCCAGTGCGGTAGAGCCATTCCAAGGGGCGGCTACAGGAGTCGGGGGAATCATTCGCGATATTTTCACAATGGGAGCCCGTCCTATTTGCGGAATGAACTCATTACGCTTTGGCTCTCTGGATTCATCAGAAGTTCGAAGATTATTTCGAGGAGTAGTTGGAGGAATTGCTCATTATGGAAATTGTTTTGGTATTCCTACTATTGCTGGAGAAGTCTGTTTTGATCCTTCTTATGAAGGTAATCCTCTTGTTAATGCTTTTTGTCTTGGAGTTCTGCGTCATGAACAAATTGCACGTGGTGCTGCTAAAGGCATAGGCAACCCTGTTTTCTATGTTGGCCCAGCAACGGGGCGAGATGGATTAGCCGGAGCTGCTTTTGCCTCACAGGATTTAACAGAAGAATCTGCTGAACAGCAGCGAGGAGCTGTCCAAGTAGGTGATCCTTTCATGGAAAAACTAGTCATGGAAGCCTGTCTTGAACTTCTTGCTATGGAAAACGCTGTTGTCGGAATACAAGATATGGGAGCAGCAGGATTGACTTGTTCAACATGTGAAACTGCTGCACGAGCTGGCACCGGAATTGAAATCGAACTAGATAAAGTGCCTCAGCGAGCTAAAGGAATGACACCTTATGAAATCATGCTTAGCGAATCACAGGAACGCATGCTCATCATTGTCAATAAGGGTCATGAGGCCGAAGTTCAACAAATTTTTGATAAGTGGGATTTACCATGGGCTAATATTGGTGTAGTAACAGACTCTGGCCACATGGTTGTAAAACATCATGGAGAAATTGTAGCAGATATCCCTGCGGCTAAGATTGCTAATGACTCCCCTATCTACCATCGCAAATCGCAGCGCCCTGTTTATTTAGAAAAGGTACAAGCATTTTCTGTCTCGGAACTTCCTGATACAGTCACTCCTGAAAATGATCTCAAATTGCTTTTAAGTACCCCCTCTCTAGCATCCAAAAATTGGGTTTATCGTCAATACGATCATATGGTTCGTGACGGTTCTGTAATCTGCCCAGGATCTGATGCAGCCGTTATAAGAATCAAAGAAGATAGTTTGCCCCCGCTTTCTAAAGGCGCTAAAGAGTCGGTTCCTGCAGGAATTGAAAAATTCATTGCCATGTCTGTTGATGGAAATGGAACTTATGTTTACCTGGATCCCTATGAAGGAAGTAAAATTGCTGTTGCCGAAGCTGCTCGCAATTTAGCCTGTTCTGGAGCAAGGCCTCTTGGAAGCACTGATAATTTAAATTTTGGCAATCCTCATAACCCAGAATTGTTTTATCAGCTTGAAGAATCAGTAAGAGGTTTAGCTGAAGGATGCTCAATATTTGAAGCTCCTATTACAGGAGGAAACGTGAGTTTGTATAATCAAAATCCGCATGGTGCAATAGATCCTACTCCAACTATTGCCATGGTAGGTATCATTGAGAAAAAAGAACATATTACTACTCAATGGTTCAAAAATTCTGGTGACATTATTCTTCTCATGGGGCTTCCTGTTGACACGAAAGATCCCAATTTAGGTTTAGGAGGTTCCTCTTATCTGCAAGTCAAACACAAGTGCAAAAACGGAAATCCTCCTCGCTGTGATCTTCAGCATGAAAAGAAAATTCAAATGGCATTGCTTGATTTCATTCGAGCAGGTTGGATAAAAAGTGCTCATGACTGTAGTGATGGTGGATTGATGTGCGCATTGGCAGAATGTTGTTTCAGTCAAGATATCGCTCTAAACACTCCCAAACTTAAAGGCGCGGAAATAGATTTAACCAGCTGCGAATATGACAGAGTAGATGCTCTTCTATTTGGAGAAACTCAGGGACGTATCATTTTAACAGCTAATAAAACTGATATTCAAAAATTGATAAACAAAGCAGCTGAGCTTTCTATTCCTCTTAATATTATAGGAAAAGTTTCAAGCTCAGATTTATATTCTCCTACACTTTCTGTGAAAACTAAGAACGCATTTTTTTCTTGGAATGTTTCAGAACTCTATTCTATCTGGTGGAATACAGTTGAAAATATTATGGAGCAAAAATGACAGTTAATCAGCTAAATACTGGAATCCTTGATAAGGATAATTGCTATATTGCTATTATGGCTGGTGGCCGTGGCGAGCGTTTTTGGCCCGTCAGCAGGCAAACAACGCCTAAGCAATTGGCAATTCTTCTAGGGAATCGCTCTCTCTTGCAACAAGCGGTAGGACGAGTGTTGCCACTTTTCCCTGCAGATCGCATCTTAGTTATTACCAATAAACTCCAGATAAAATCAGTTCGTCAGCAACTTCCTGAATTGCCAACCGAAAATATTATAGCCGAGCCTTGTGGAAGAGATACTTGTACCGCAGTTACTTTAGCTGGAGCTATTGTAGCCTCTCGGAATCCAAATGCTGTGATGGCTGTTTTATCTGCAGATCATCTTATACCAACAATTGAAGTCTTCCAACATACTTTGATTGAAGCGCTAACTTTAGCACAAGAAAATAAAAATATGCTGATTACTCTGGGAATTCAGCCAACAGAACCAACCAGTGCCTATGGATACATCCAATTAGGTAAAAAATTAGACCAAGGGAATAGCGCTTATGAAGCTCTTCGTTTTGTAGAAAAACCTGATATTGAAACAGCAAAGCAGTACCTTAACTCTGGAGATTACCGTTGGAATGCCGGGATGTTTATATGGAGCTGTGAAGCTCTCTATAGAGGTCTTAATGAACATCAGCCTCAGATGGCCGAACTATTTTCCCATTGGGTAACTCTTTCGAAAGATTCGCCCCAAACACTCATGTCTGCTATTGAAATGGAATATCCCACTATTACAAAAATTTCCATCGATTTCGCTTTGATGGAAAAAGCAGAAAATATAGCTGTTATAGATAGTAACTTTGTTTGGGATGATTTAGGATCATGGCCTGCCCTTACTCGTTATCTTAAACAGGATCAAGATAATAATTGTTCTAATAACAATATTATAGTTGTAGATTCACATGATAACTTGATATTCGATTATCGTAAAAAATCATCTCGCTCTTTAACTACTCTATTAGGAATCAATCATTCGGTGATAGTTTTTACGGATGATGCAACTATGATTGCTGATAAGTCCCAATCCCAACGCATCAAAGAACTTGTGGCTAAAATAGAAGCTCAGGCCAATTTTAAGCATTTACTATAGAAAATAATATCATTATGGACATTTTTAAGAACTTAAAAGAGAAGGTTTTTGAAGCTAACATACGTCTTAAAACAGAAGGTCTGATTGTTCTAACATGGGGGAATGTTAGTGCCATTGACCGAGAACATGAAGTGATTGCTATCAAACCTTCAGGAATTCCATATCACCTTTTAAAACCAGAGCAAATAGTTATTGTAGATTTAAAGACTTCTGCTCCTATAGTAGAGAACGGATTAGCCCCAAGTTCAGACACTCCTACCCATCTTGAATTATATCGTAATTTCCCTGAGATAGGTGCTATTGTTCACACCCATAGTACCTACGCTACAGTCTGGTCACAAGCTTGTATGGAAATTCCCCCCTTGGGAACCACACATGCAGATACTTTCTCAACACCTATTCCTTGTACTCGCCCAATGAATAAAGAAGAGATTATGAGTGATTACGAACTCAATACAGGCAAAGTAATAGTTGAGCGAATAAAAGGAACAAATCCTCTGCATTGTCCTGCAGTATTAGTTTCACATCATGGTCCTTTCACTTGGGGAATAACCCCAGAGAATGCTGTTGAAAATGCCGTGATTTTAGAGCAAGTTGCTCAAATGGCAATTCTAACTCGTCAGCTTATCCCAACTATCTCTAACATACCGGGAACCTTGCTTCTCAAGCATTTTCAGCGCAAACATGGCCCACATGCTTATTATGGACAATCTTCATCAAGAAAATAATTCTAAATAATTCTCATATTTCATGCCATGTCTCCAGATGCTCCTGAGTCTAAAAATTTTTCTCAGGAGAATTTTACTTATACGCCCCGTATTCGAGACATGGATTCTAAAGAGAGACCCAGAGAACGACTTAATTCAATGGGAGCAACAGCATTATCAAATGTAGAGCTATTAGCAATTCTTCTGAGAACAGGATCTAAAAAAAACTCTGTTTTACAAATAGCAGGAGAATTGCTTAAAACATTCAGAGGAAGTTTAAATGCTTTACTTCAAGCAAGTATTGAAGAAATTTGTACCATTCACGGGATTGGGAAAGATAAAGCCATTACACTGATTGCTGCCTTTGAACTTGCTCGCAGAGCCAGACAAGAAAAAATTTTGGAACTACAAACGTTTCAAACTGCGGGACAAATTGCTGAACTATTGCGTGAGCTTTTTTCTGGAGAAACTCGAGAAAAATTAAAAATTATTCACCTTAATAAGCGTTTTCAAATTATGCGGATTGAAGATGCTTCTGATGGCGCTTTAGGTGAAATTTCTATCTATGTTACTGAGATATTCCGTAAAGCTATCTTAATGAGATCTTCCTATCTTATTCTTTCTCACAATCATCCCAGCGGGAATCCTACTCCAAGCATTGATGACATCAAAACAACTCAGGATTTAGTTCGCTGTGGAAAATTATTAAAAATAGAAATATTGGATCATATTATTATTGGAACTAGGAATACATCAGATAATTTTATCTCTATGAGAGATTTAGGATACATCCATTAAATAATTTTCCCCATCATATTTCCAATTTTTTCTTTAAGATGTTTTCTAAAACAAAAAGCCGCTCTCCGCTAAAGAGAAACGGCTTCTTAAATAAAGAGATTGATCTTATTTCTCCTCTAAAGCATCTTTTTTAATCACTTCAGGCTTAGCACCTTTTTTAATATCTTCTGCTGAAGGAACTTTAATAATATCGCTTGTTACCGGTTTCGGAGGAGCCGGTTTTTTAAAAGAGAGAAGTTCTACTTCAAAAATTAGAGTGGAATTAGGCTCAATACTACGATTGCCATTCTTTCCATATGCCAATTCAGAAGGAATATAAAATTCATATTTCGCACCGGGTTTCATTAATTGTAGCCCTTCTGTCCAGCCTTTAATAACTCCTTTTAGAGGGAAAGTCGCAGGCTGATTTCTCTTATATGAACTATCAAACTCTACACCATCAAGAGTTGTTCCTCTGTAATTAACTGTTACAGTATCTTCTGCTGAAGGTGATTCTCCCTGACCTTCCTTTATAACCTTATATTGAAGTCCACTTGCCGTCACCTTAACGCCTTCTTTCTCTTTATTTGCTTTTAGAAACTCTTCACCTTGCTTCTGATTTTTTTCTGCCAAGGCCTTACGTTTAACCTCTGCTTTTGCTTTAAGATCTGCTTGGAATTTTAGCATAATCTCCCGAATTTCCTCATCGGTAAAAAGATTTGTAGAGCCTTTAAATCCCTCTTCAAATGCATCAAAAAAAGTTTGATGATCAATTTCAACATCATCACGAGCCATACTGCTGCCATAATTATATCCAATTAAATAGGCAACTTTTTTTGCATCAGTATCTAACATAGCCTTATCAATGTCCGCTTCAACATTGCAGAAAGCAATCAATAAACTAACCAACAATAATATTTTTTTCATAAAAATTAAAATTTTCTCAATAATTCCTGACAGGCGGTCTTCAGTAAATTCAAGTGTTCCGGAGTATGAGCCTCAATATAGCAACGAAAAACCGGTTCAGTTCCACTAGCTCTAAAAGCAACCCATTCGCCATTAGGCAAAAGGAATTTGAAACCATCTAATCTATTCAAGGATACCACTTTAAATTCTCCAATCCGAGCCACCCCACTTGCCAGTGATTTCAAGATCAAATCTTTTCTTTCAGGAGCGATTTCTATATTAATCCGATCACTGTAATAATAACCCGTTTGATCTTGAATTGCTTTTAAAATATCACCCAAGCTGCGTTTTTCTGTTGCTACTAATTCTGCCATTAATAAAGTCGCCAAAATACCATCTTTTTCCGGAATATGACCTAAGACACTCAAACCTCCAGATTCTTCACCTCCTGTAATAATAGGCTCAGATTCCATTAATGCCCCGATGTATTTGAATCCAACAGGGGTCTCATGTACTTTTATCCCATATAAATTAGCAACAGCATCTACCAAATGACTTGTAGGGACGGTTCTGACAACAGCTCCTTTCCAACCACGATTTTTAACTAAATGATAAAGAGTTAAAGCCAAAACCTGATTGGGAACAATAAATGTACCATCTATATCTACAACTCCAAAACGGTCTGCATCTCCATCTAAGCCCAAACCAATCTGAGCCTTTCCTTCTAAAACAAGCTTGCGCGCATCTTCCATCCCCTCTTTGTCAGGCTCTGGTCTTCTTCCTCCAAAAAGAGGATTCGTTTCATTATGTAAGCGAATGATAGAAACTCCAGCCTCCTCTAAAAGTGTATCAAGATATCCTCGCCCTGCACCATACATCAATTCAACAGCAACAGAAATATTAGCGTTACGCAGGATATTAAAATCAATAAATCTTCTAATTTCCTCAAAATAAATCTCCTTAGGATTTATTTTCTCACAAGCATAATCCCCTGGAAAACTTACATCTTGTGGAATCCAGTTTTCATTCTGCAACTTTGCGATATTTGCTTCTATCTGACTAGTCACCTCAGATGGGGCTCCTGCTCCTTTCCAAATAGAAAATTTAAGTCCTTGATAGTTAGGAGGATTATGACTCGCAGTGAGATTTAAAGCTCCCAAAGCTTTCTTTTTACGAATTAAAACAGAAATGACTGGCGTGGGAGTAGGTCCTTCACAAAGCAAAGGTTTAAATCCGTTTCTCTCTAAAACTTCTGCTGCAGCTAATGCAAAGTCTGGACCTAAAAAACGCGCATCATGGCCAACTATGACCACAGGAGAACAAGAATGTAATGGTGAATTTGGATCTTTTAATTCTGACTTAAGATAGTCGGCTACTCCTTGGACTGCAAAAATTACATTTTCAAAATTAAATTCTCTCGCAATAAGTCCTCTCCATCCAGAAGTACCAAATTTAATTTTTTTATACAACGCCATATTTTTTATCTATTTTACAAATTGTAAAGCCTTTTTTTTCCAAGCATGGAATAATCCCACTGTTAAAACTACAATAAAACTTAATAACGCAACTAACGCTACAGTCAGAGTTTCTGACAACATTTCACGATAAACAGTAGCAACCGCATATAAAAAAACAACCTCTATATCAAAAAGAATAAATAACATTGCTACTCTATAATAGCGCACAGATACCGGAGGAATATCTCTTGTCATGGGTTCCAGCCCACACTCATATGGAGTATCTTTTACTTGGTTTCGATGTGCTCTTTTAGAAACGAAATGATGTCCAAATAACATCCCTCCCACTACCGCCATAACGACTAATAAAAGGATTAAAAGGGACACATACTGTAAAATCTGTCCAGATTCCATAACTCAATTTAAGCTTTTATCATTTTATTTTGCAAGCACCTTTTGAGGTTTTGTGCTTTCAATCAAATTCTGAGGCAAACAGTTATTTTCCATAAAGTATTTTGTTTAAAATATCAATTAACTCAGCTGGAGTTTTAATATTTTCAAATTGTTGATTTTCTAAATTCAGCTGCCTTTTTCTCCATATTCGCTCAGGCTGTTCCAAAGATACAATCTGATGTGTTCCTAAGCTTAGATAAAAATTATCTATACCACTATAAACCCAAGGATCAATTTTTAAATCCATATTTTTTGCCAATTTCTTCATATAGAATTCTGTAGAAAGTCCATCCTTGCCCTCAACTGATTGAAAAACAGATATATTCAATTGCAAATCGGAAAACTTTAAATTTTTAAACAGAAGATTCCAAAGGTTTATCTTCCCTTTAGCAAATGGAATCTCTGCTAAAAAAATATTATTCATAATAGGTGGATGTGAGATCGTAACATTATTTAACACAATTTCCCCTTTCAATGGAGAGCAATGAACATCCTCAAATGCAACAGTTAATCCTGTTATTTTGCTAAACTGATTATTCACATAATATTCCATAATTTTATCTCTCATTAGATAGAGAGAAATAAGAATGAGAATAATCAAAAAGAGAACTCTAAAAATCCATCGTCCTATAAATTTAAATATAAACATATTTATGTAGTAATTAAAAATCAAATACTTTTCCCGGATTCAAGATGCAATTGGGATCTAATGTTTTTTTCACAATACGCATAATTTCTATCGTATTTTCCCCAACTGCTTCTGGTAAAATCTTCTTCTTCGCAAGACCTATTCCATGTTCTCCAGTCACAGAGCCTCCTAAATCGATAGCTTCTCTAAAAATCTTTTCAAAAGCTGACTCAACCCGTTTCATCTCTTCAGGATTTTTCTCATCAACCAAAAAAGTTGGATGAAGATTCCCATCTCCAAAGTGGCCAAAGATTCCTACTTTTAACCCTTCTTGCTGTGCCGTATTCTGGACACAGCGAACCATTTTTACTAGTTCACTACGAGGCACAGTCACATCCTCTAAAACCGTAGTGGGACTCACTTTTGCTAAAGCTGAGAGAGCTACTCTCCTGGCTTCTGCTAACTTGAAAGACTCTTCTTTGTTAGCTGCGATTCTCATATCTTTGCATCTATTTTGCCTAGCAATGGCAGTCATTGCCTCTGCCTCTTTCTCTACTTGAGAAATAGAACCATCCGTTTCCATCAACAATACCGCTTCACAATCTAATGGCAAACCAATATGGGCATAATTCTCTACACATTCAATTGTTGTTTTATCCAGAAATTCTAATGTACATGGAATGATATGCGAAGCAATAATATCTGAAACTGTTTTAGCTGCATCATCCATATTCTCGAAAATTGCCAACATTGTTTTACTGGATTCTGGTGCTGGGACCAACCTCAAAAGTGCTTTCGTAACTACTCCTAATACTCCCTCTGAACCAATAAATAAATCCTTTAAAGAAAATCCAGCCACATCTTTTACGCATTTATTACCCAACCAGATAACTTTTCCAGAAGCCAAAACAACTTCTATCCCCATCACATAATTACGAGTCACTCCATACTTTAATCCCCTCAAGCCTCCAGAATTCTCTGCAATATTCCCTCCAATAGTAGAAATTTTCATAGATCCTGGATCTGGAGGATAAAAAAGACCAGTTTTCTCTACATTTTCACACAATTGTAGTGTTCTCATTCCCGGCTCTACAAGAACCGTCAAATTCTGCACATCTAATTCCAATAAACGATCCATTTGAGAAAAACAGAGCACCACCCCATCTCCAGTAGGCACAGGCAGACTTCCACCGCTGAGACCAGATCCGTTTCCTCTTGGGACCACAGGTATTCTTTTCTCATTGGCATAAGCCAAAAATTTACTGATTTGCTCAGTTGTTTGAGGGAACACCACAGCTTTTGGCATCTGCCACATGGCTGGTGCTCCATCAAAAGAATAGGGGAAGATATCCTCTAGTTCAGTTAAAACATTTTCTGCTCCAACTATATCTTTTAATTTCTCTAGCATCTTTTCTATTCTCTGATTTGCCCTTCTCCATCAACCAACCACTTGTAAGATGTCAGTTCCATTAGCCCCATTGGCCCACGAGCTCCTATCTTATCTGTACTAATACCAATTTCTGCCCCCATTCCAAATTCACCACCATCAGTAAATCGAGTTGAAGCATTCCAATAAACCACAGCAGAATCAACACTTTCTTGAAAATACGAACTAGTAATAGTCGATGCTGTAATAATGCAATCTGAATGACCAGAACCAAAATGATTAATATGTGAGACGGCTTCTTCTAGAGTTTCAACAAGTTTCACTGAAAGAATTAAATCTAGATATTCTTTATCCCAATCCGATTCATCCGCATGTTCTACATGATTTTCAAATAAATCTGTCGGCAAGTTTTTCAATAATAAATTGTAAGATTCTTCATCACATCGGAGAATCACTCCTTTTTTGATTAGAGTTTCTCCTATTCTCAAAAGAGCTTTGAGAGCAATTGCCTCATGAATTAAAAGTGTTTCAACAGCATTACAAACTCCGGGACGCTGGGTTTTGGCATTTATAACAATTCGCTCTGCCATGTCCAAATCTGCATCTTCATGAAGATAAATATGACAAACCCCTTTATAATGTTTAATAACTGGGACATGAGAACATTCAGCAACAGCACGAATTAAACTTTCTCCGCCACGAGGAATACAAAGATCTACTAGGCCTACTTGGGAAAGAAGAATAGGAATAACCTCTCTCTGGACTGTAGGAATAAATTGAATTGTATAAGGGTCAAATTCTGGACAGACAGCAGCAGCCCCTCGAATCATGCACTTTGAAATTGCCATATTAGTGTAAAAAGCCTCTTTTCCCCCTCTCAATATGGTAGCATTCCCAGACTTAAAACAAAGTACAGCTGCATCCGATGTCACATTGGGGCGGGATTCATAAATGATTGAAATAACTCCTATAGGAGAAGTAACTTTTCTCAATTTCAGGTTATTGGGTAAAATAGTCTTCTTCAATTCTACACCTACAGGATCTGGCAAAGATATTACCTGGTTGATTCCTCGAATCATGGAATTGATTCGTGAAGTTGTTAGTTTTAGTCTATCCAACATTGGCTTAGAAAGCCCAGCAGCTTCCCCTTTTTCTAGATCAATCTCATTTGCCTCCAAAATTTCCTCTTCTGATTCCTGCAATGCTTTTGCCATCCCTTGCAAACAGATATTCTTCTTTTCTGTAGTCATTAACGCGAGAGATCTTGAAGCATCTTTTGCTTGAACTGAAATTTCATGTATCCGTTTTTTTAAATCTTCCATCTTAATCTATAAAATCTACTATCATAAACAAATTAATAAGAAACACTATAAGTAACTATGAAATAATCTCTAAGAGATTTTTTCTAAGAGGTTCTCTGCGTTCTTTAATTTGGACAGAAACCCCTGTGCACATTGGCAATTCAAATTTTTTCAACATGACACTTACAGAAACTGGATAGAACTCTAATAAAATTAAATCAGCTATATCACTAGCCATCCTTTCCAATAATTTCCACTGTCGAGTTTCTCCCCATTCTTTCAACCGCACAGCAATTTTCTCATAGTCCAGAGCATATTGTAAATCATCAGTTTTAATAGCTCTATGCATATTATATTCAATCTCTAAAGTCAACAGAAGTTTTTGAGGCCAATTACGCTCTGCATCAATAGTTCCAACTCTCATTCTAATTTCTAAATCGTGAATGATAATTTTATCCATATATCTTACTTCTATTGATTTTTCTTAATTCTATTTAGAATTGCATCCCACTCCAAAGAATATTTCATAGCCATGTGTAAAACTGAGAGATCATGAATAATCAACTCAGGACGGGCAAGTTCTAAATCGATTCGTTGTGTATATCCTGTCAAAACAGCACAAGAATGCACCCCCGAATATTGTGCTGCTTCTATATCATGAATCATATCTCCAATAAAAAGGGTTTCCTGAGGCTTTAATTGATATTTTTTAATTAATTCAGATGTTACTTGTTTTTTATCAGTTACCCCTGTATAAACCACATCAAGATAATGTGAGAATGGTATTTTTTTCAGACTAATATATTCATAATGCTGCTGAGGAATCGCACTAATTAAAAAAGTGTTAATATAGAGATTCTTAACAAAGTCTAAAAACTCTTTACTGTATTTCAGTGGCTCTACCTTATCCTGAATAGAAATAAAAGATTCAAGAAAAAAACTTTGAAATAGCTCAAATTCTTTGGCCACAATCAATTTTTCGCAAAATTTTTGAACAGGTAAACAAAACTTTTGACGAAATTCTTCTAAAGAAAGAACCGGCTTTCCCAATTTATTTAAAGCATAATTACTTGCTTCTAATACTAGGGATATATCATTTACCAAAGTTCCTGACCAATCAAAAATGATATTTCTTATCATTAAAACCTTCTTTCTTATAATTTGGCCAAAATTTAATACTGATTCCTGATTTTATCTTTTTCAGTCTCCAACTCTTCTTTAAGCTTTTGTTTTTCAGATATGAGCTGTACTTCTAATTGTTGATAGGCAGTATAATCATTTTCAGCAATAGCCTTATTTATTTCCGTCTTTAGAAGCAACTCTCTTTCTGCTATTTTTGCCTTATATAGACTCTCTAGCTCCGCTATTTTTTCTTTTTGTTCATCAGTCAATTTGATGATTTGAGTTTTTCCAAATCTTTCTAATGCTTTTTCGTATGCGCTTTTCATTAGTTATTTAATTCAATAATTTCGTTTGAAATTTTTTCTGCCTCAACAGAATTATCCATTTCTATATAACATTTTCTGAGAGAATCTAATGCCTTTAATGCCTCCTCTTTCATAGACAACCAGCGATAATTATTGACAGCCTTTCTATAATAAGTGAGAGACTCGTCTTTAGCCCCTTCTTGCCATAGGCAACGAGCTTTTGCTTGAAGCGCCCTTGCAATCTGAAGTTCATCACAACGAACTTTTGCTTCTTGCAATATCTTATTCCACTCTTCATGAGCCAAAACATAGTTACCCTCCCTTTCATGGCAGAGAGCAATATTCCCTTTTACTGTAAGATCCAACCTTTCATCTGGTGCTAGCAGAAGTTGATTCTGGATTTTATTGAAAATCAAAATAGCAGCTTCCGTTTCTCCTCCCTCTAGGAGAAAAACTCCCTGCTCATTTAAAAGCAATCCCCATGATTTAATATCCTTTGTAATTAATTGAACTTCTTCTTCTTTTTGAATCAAGCTTTTTAATCTTTGCTCATAATCCGAGTATTGAATTATCTTTTCTATTTGAAGCAATAAAATCTGATTTTTCCACCACTCAGCACCTTCTTGATTGATATCCGCAGCTTCAGTAGCCAAAGCATGTGCAATCTGATATCGACCTTGCTTAAAAGCCGCATAAGACTGATTATGTAGGGCAATAGCTTGCATATCACCCATATCTAGCAGTGCATACTTTTTTGCTACCTCAGCCCATGTGTTTTCTGCGGCAACCCAATTGCCTGAATTTGAAACATTTATGGCTGTATCCAATAACTGCTCTACCTGGGTAAGAGGCATCGGTTTAGGAGCAGGAGGTGGCGTACTCTTGCATCCACTATATACGATACAACAAATAGTCGCTATACTTAAAATAACTCTCATTTTTGTGGTCTTCCTCCAAAAGATGGCTCAAGTAAACTCTCTGGTATTGCATTTGTTTGAGAACCGAAACTTCCTTTTAAAAGCCAATTACGTTTAAGTCCTTGAACCATATCATCCAAATCTAAAACTAATTTTGAGACAGAACTGAGTATATAACTATTAGCCTGAACTTGCTCTCGCAAATTAGCAGTAATATCCGCCAGATTAATTAAGCTTTCATTAATAGATTGACTAATAGTTGCAATATTGGTCTCAGTAGTATTAACAGTTCCTCTGACAGAGCCAATCGTCTGAATAATCTCTTTATTCATCTCTGATGGAATAACCCATTCACCTAAACTCCCATCTGCATTTGTCAGCATAGTAGAAATTGTTTGGAGATTCTCAACAATAGGATATGTTTTCTCAATGGAGTCAGAAAGATGTGTTAATAGCTTTGTTGATTCTTCAAATAAAGCTATCACTTGATTAGTTAATGAAAAAACTCCAGGCAACTGGTCAGAAATTTGAGTAACTAAATTGTTTGCAGAGCTCATGACATCATCTCCCTCATAGCAAACTAATAAATATCCTATATCTTTCCTGCGAATGGGCCTTTCGCTCCAATGTCCCTCTGGTTCATCTCCTGTCGGATCTATCCACATATAAAATCTACCATCTTTCTCTTGATATGTTGCAGATAACCCATCTGTCCTACCAGATTGTCCCCCTTTTGTAACTTCTAATATTTTTCCTCCAAGCAAACTTGATTTTAACTGTACTTCAGAGTCCGTCCAAAGATACCCATAATAAGGTTCCCAAATCTCAAACCGAACAGTCACATTATAATACTCGCCTGGATCATTAGGTAAAACCGAAGTAATTACACCGGCTTTAAATCCCATAAGCATAACAGAGTCTCCTACCTTTAGTCCATCTGCCGAAGAAACCAATGTGAAATAAGGAACTTTCTTTCTAGTCCACCCTTTTCTCACAGCGCTTGAATAAGCATAATAACCAATAGCTATTAACACTAAAATACTTGCAGTAATAACAAAAAAACCTACTCTTCTCTCGGTTTGATTCATCCGAGTACGCAATTTCGGGGTTAAATCATTTAATGCCATATTAAGATTCTCTCCTTTCTCCTAACAATTCTTTTATCATCGAGTTTGCTCTCATTTCATTTTTTTGATTGCCTTCAAAGATATGAAACTCTTTATTTGTCAAAATTCCATATTTTAGATTTATAAATTCAGGTTTATTTACCAAAAAATTATTCAATTCTGAAGTTGATATTATCACTGTTATAGGAGGAATTCCTAATTTCTCAATTCCAGAAGACATTTGATATATCAATCTTTTAATCCTATTCTTCTGTAGTGGGTCTAATCCATTTAGTGGATTATCGATAAAAAATAATTTAGGCTTTAAAAATAAACCTTGCCCAATTAACAAAAGATATTTCTGAAAAATATTTACCTCCACAGGATATCTATTACTGATAGATTGAATTTCTAAATAATCCAAGAGTCCTTGTACATCAGAATCTAATTCTCTCAAAGTTTTGTTTTCATGATAGCAAATTGGAAATGCAATATTCTCTCCAACAGTTAAATGAGCCATTAACTGACTGGGATATTCAAAAACAAATGCTATTTGACGTCTAATTTTAACCATTTCTTCATCAGTACATTCCCAATAATTTTTACCAAATAAAGTATGTTTTCCTGATATAATCTGCTTTAATCCCGCAGCGGCTTTTAATAAACCAGTTTTACCACTGGCATGAAATCCACTAATTATCCATGTATCGCCAGGATAAATATTCCAATTGATCCGATCAATTATCTGTGTTTGTCCAGACCGAATGGAAGCAGATTCTAATTTCATTAACGGATTTACATCTAGCATACTATTAACAGCTTCCATTCATTAGTTTCACTATTCATTTTCAAAACATATTAGAGTAATAAAAATATGATATCAATTATTCCCCATCCAAGAAGACAATCTATAACAGTTCGTGTAATTGCCTTTGGTATGTCCTGAGATCGCAAAGGACGTGTCAATGCTTCATAGCTGGTCGCAACAGCAACTAACCCACCAAAAAACATTGTTTTCAATGCTAATAATAGAAAATCACTCCATAAGAGGGCCGCCACAATTTGATCAACATATTCAATCGGTTTCCATGGAATATCCATGAAAAAGACCACTATATAGCCACTTAAAAAAGCGAAGATAATTAAATAAATTGTTAAACAAAAAGTGGCACACCCCATACCTAATACTCTAGGTATTACATAATAGTGAATAGGATCAATCCCTAAAGAAACAATCCCATCTAGATTCTTAGATGCACGTTCCTCAGCTAATTCTACTACGGTACTTATCCCTATACGGATCAAAACAACTGTAGCAGCCAAAAGAGGACCAACCTCTTTAAAAATAACTAAAACAAGTATATTCCCAATAATCTCACTGCCAACCAATTCAGAAAGAGGTATAGTTTGTCCCACAACCAAAAAACCAATAACAAAAGAGAGAAAAAGAATAATAGGCAAAGGAATCAATCCACATTTGTATATCTCTCTAACTATTAATGGATAAATTACTTTAGTACTTTTCTTCCTCTTCTTGAAATATACTCCTAAGACAATGAGCATAAAACAGAAAAGACAGCGAAAATTTGAAAGAATAGAAAATACCCCTAAACCAGTCGACACAAAGAAAGAATTTGACTCATGGTTTTTATTACTCTCTTCTATTTCCATATTACACATTTTCTTTATTTTGAGCTAGATTACAGATAAATTGAATGCAAAACTAAAATCTTTTCTTCAACTCGTCCAGTACTTCTCTTAACTCATCCAATGGCAATCCAACTACATTGGAATATGATCCCTTTATCTTCTCAATAATCAGTCCTCCGTAGCTCTGGATTCCATAAGCTCCAGCCATATCTAGCGGATTAGCTAAATCAATATACTCATCTATCTGTTTTAAAGAAAGCGATTTAAATTCAACATCTGTTACAACATCAAAAACTCTTTTTACTCCTTCATCTAAACATAGAAGAGCCACTCCTGTTATAACCTGATGCATTTTCCCTTGCAATTCTTCAAGCATTCCTTTCGCATCATGTATATTCATTGGTTTTCCATAAAGTTTCCCTTTTCTATAGACAATTGTATCAGCTCCCAAAACAAGTCTGGATGGATATTGCTTAGCAACATCCATCGCTTTAAGCAAAGCATTCTTCTTAACTAGAAAAGCTGCTGTACAATCAGAATCCTTTATTTCTTCTGCATGAGAAGGACAAATCTCAAAAGGAATAAAAGCATCTCTCAATAACTCTGCCCTTCGCGGCGATGCCGATGCCAGAATAATAGGTTCAAAAAGATAAGACATAACAAACAGGCAATGCCTCAAAGTATAATTTCTTTAATTCTACCTCATTTATCATTTTTAAAAAAATAACGATATCAACCAAAAATAAATCCAAAACAAAAATAATCTATTTATTCTCTTCTGCTTCAAGCTCTATTTTGAGCATTTTGATAAGAGATTCAATCGAAGCCTTTTTTTCCAGTTTAGTGATGCATTGAAGCAATGTTTCATGGGCTTGAATAGAATTTTTCAACAGCGTTAATTTATCACAATTTGTGTTCAATGATACTTCTTTAAATGAGACAGAAGGTTCATCGTCCGTTTTTAAAATCTGAAAAAGTGGAAGAGCTCCTAAATCCTCCATTAATTCCAAAATGCGTTCTGATGCATCAAACAACTCCACCTGGATACAATCCTGTGAATTCTTAGCCTCTTCAACTTTTCGAACTAATGTTCCCAAAAAAGAACTATCCATAATGATACACTCAGACAAATCCAGAATAAAATTCCGACAGCCTTCTCTAATTTCTTGATCAATAACTTGATTAAAACCATCCGTTGAATTGCAATTTGCCCTTCCCTCTATTTTGATAATAGCAGACGCTCCTGCATGGGCAATTTTAAATGATGCTTGTGTAATAGCCATAATATTATAATAAACCGAAATCTATTTTACTTTAGACAAAGCTAAATAGCAACTATAGAGATACAAAATATAAAATTATGATTTTTCTTAATTATCGTAATTTACCCTCTGCACAAAAATAATTTCCTCCTGAAATATAAAAATTTTTCCCAGAGAGTGTTCCCCCACATTTTATATGGTCATGTAATTCTCCTGCATGTTGAAAATTAATTTGTATTTCATCTATATCCGGTTCTTTTCCTATTAACATTCCCAAAACATCTTCGATATAGCGAGCATAAACCGCATTATTAAGGTGACCATTTAAATCAATATCCGAAACTCCGACAACCAACTCTAAGATGGGAAAAACATCCTGAGAATTAATTCGATCTAAAGATTGAAAATAAGCTTTTTCTTTCCGATTATCAGGAAGTAAATTTTTTACAATTTTTGAAGGATCTTGAGGTCTTAATGTTTTCGCATTTAAAATTAACCATAAACTAGAACAAACAGCCAGCAATTGATCTGAAGAATAAATTTCATACTGCCGATCAACAAATAACTTTAAAATTCCTGTAGGATATGTCCTAAGAAATAGTTTTTCTCTGAGCATCGGATATCTAAAAATTTTAACTTTCAACCGCGATAGGACCCATAATCTATCCATTAGAGCTAAATCTTCCATTCCCATTCGAAGAATTTTAGCATGCTCAGCGGCAACATCTTGAAAATAATTTAAAATGCCGTGAAGTTTTATCCGTTCATTCTGACCACATTCATGAGGCCTAACAAGAATATCTTCTGTATAAATATTCATCAGCGATAAAATTATTTCTGCAAATCGATTTTACAAACATCCTGTGCGATAAGACGCATTTTATGAATAGCTTCCTTATAATTTTCAGAACGAAAGATAGTAGTTCCACTTACAAGTGCATCAGCTCCCGCTTTCACGCATTCCTTCATAGATTCAAAATTGATTCCACCGTCAACCTCTAAAATAAATTTCTTTTTGTTTAATTTTTTCCATTTTGTCGCCATCTTCAATTTAGAGATATTCTCTGAGATAAATTTTTGTCCGCCATATCCTGGATTTACAGTCATGATCAACAAAAGATCAATCTCAGATAAAAAAGGAATCGCTTCTTCGAAAGGTGTAGGAGGATTGATTGAGATTCCGGCAAGACAACCCGAACCACGAATTTTTTCTATTAAAGTATGAGCTTTCTTCCCTAACTCAGCATGAAGTGTAATATTATCAGCTCCTGCTTCCAAAAAATGGTCTAAAATGATTTCTGGAGAAGAACACATTAAATGCACATCACAAGGCAAGTGTGTATGCTTTTTTATTAATTTTAAAAAATCAGGCCCAAAGGAGAGATTGGGAACAAAATGTCCATCCATAATATCTAGATGAATCCAATCAGCTTTTGCAGCTGTAATCTTCTTAATTTCATCTGCTAAATAGCCTAAATCAGCAGCCAATAGAGAAGGGGCAATAATCATAACTCATCTCTTTCTTTTATTTTCTTTAAAGCAATTTTTGCGCAATTTGCTTCTGCGGTTTGTCTGCGACTTCCAATAGCTCTCCCTAATTCTTTTTGATTTAGATAAATTGCATATTCAAAAATTGGCTTATGAGGAGGACCAGAAACGCTGATTTTTTTATATATAGGTAGTGGCAGACCTTTTTTCATTAAATACTCCTGAAGCTCACCTTTCGGATTGTCATCTAACTGATGAGCAAAAGGCATATCCTCTATAGCTTCTTTAAGTAATCTTGTTATACACTCTTTGGCTGTATCAAAACCACTTTCTAAAAAAATAGCTCCGAACACTGCTTCCATTGCATTGCCTATGGAGGAAGGACGTGATCGCCCTCCCATTCGTTCTTCCCCTTTAGACAAAAACAAAAACTCTTCTAAGCAAATGGAAACTCCTAATCGAGTAATACTGGCTCTACTGATTAAATTTGCCCGAGCTTTTGTTAAAAGCCCTTCAGGTAAGTTTGGAAACCTTTGATAAAGGATATCTGCAATAGAGAGATTGAGAACTGCATCCCCAAGAAATTCTAGTCTTTCATTACTTTCTGTTAAAGAAAGATTCTCTTCCTGAATATAGGAAGGATGAAACAATGCCTGTTTGAGATACTTTTCATTGGAAAAATAATATCCCAATCTTTCTTGAAGAACCTTTAAATTGTTATTCATTTTTTTAATCTATCAGGTTCTATGATATTTCAATCCGAGAAAACAAAATATTTTCCTCCATATTCACAGATGGCGAAATACTAATCTCATTATTAGAAACACCCTGTTCTAAGACATCACAGATTTCTTTTTGAACTTCATCCAATTGATCTATATTTAATCCCGGATCTTCTATTGCAAAAATGTCACCTGTTTTTGATTGTTCATAGAGTGTAATTTTTTTCTGATGATCAATGTATACATCTTTTACTTTTAAAATGCGTTTTCTTTCAAGCATTATAGCTAAAATATAAGATGCATTTTTATATTTAGATGAGTTTTGGGCAATTATACTTCTTAATAAAACTTCTATCTTATCCCTTTGAACAAGATCACTCTTTACAACAGAAGGAGTTATTTGAATTATTCCCTGCCACTGAGAAATAAAATTCTCCCTCTTTTTAAGAGTATTTATATCAGTGACAGTGAAAGATCTCTTTTCATTATTGGACTCTCCTTCACATTCCATACAGATATCTTCGCGTCTATATCCATTGTCACCTTGCGAATAGAGAGTCGTCTGATAGCGTTGTTTATCAACAAATTTTCGTTGACAAATAGCACATGCAAGAGAGCGAGGTTGAATATGCCACTCCATTATAAAGAACCTAGACCTGATGCCACCTTTACTCTCTTTAGCACTTCATCTGCAATAACACGTGCTTTATCCGCACCTTCTTTCAAAACACCACGAACATAATCTAAATTATTCAAAAGATCCTCTCTTTTTTTGCGAGCACCTTCAAAATAATTCCAATAAACTTCAAAAAAAGCTTTTTTGAGATTTCCATAGCCCAATCCTCCAATTCTAAGCTTTTCTTCATATTCTTTTCCTACACTGGGATCTAATAACTTCATCAAGATAATAACACTATTTTTTTCTGCATCCGGTTTAGGCTCTTCTGGCGTCCTGGAATCCATTTGAATACTCATAATCTTTTTACGAATCGCTTTTTCTTCTCCAAAAATATTGATCGTATTATTATAGCTTTTACTCATCTTTTGACCATCTGTCCCGGGAATAACAGCTACTGTTTCCTGAATCTGTGGTTCTGGAATAACTAAGGTCTTTCCGTAGGTATTATTAAACTTAATGGCAATATCACGCGTTACTTCCACATGCTGTTTCTGGTCTTTTCCTACAGGCACAATGTTGGAATCGTAAAGCAAAATATCCGCAGCCATTAAAACCGGGTATGAGAACAGTCCATGATTAGCTTCTAATCCTTTTGCTAATTTATCCTTGTAGCTGTGGCATCTTTCTAACAATCCTACAGGCGTTAAAGTACTTAAAATCCATGTCAATTCAGTAACCTCTGAGACATCACTCTGCCTAAAAAAAACACATTTCTGCGGATCAAGTCCACAGGCCATAAAATCAATTGCGACACCTAATACATTCATCAAGCGCTGTTTAGGATCAAATAAAGATGTCATTGAGTGGAAGTCTGCGACAAAATAAAAAGCCTCACCTTGAGTTTGCTGTTCAATAGCTGGACGCATCGCTCCGAAATAATTCCCTAAATGTAATGTTCCTGTAGGTTGAATCCCTGTCAGTATTCTCATACAAGCACATACTAACAAATTTGCCTCTTATTGAAAATAACGATTCTTAGCAGAAAACAATCTCCTCTCTCAATTCTGATTCCCTCATATTTGGCGAAAAAATAAAATTCTAATAATTTTAATATAATTGATTATTTTCATATTGAATTACGTCTAATGAAAATATGGATGTATTCCATACATTATATTATGATGATGGCAGATGCTACTCTCCAACCGATTCATATTGATGGGCGGTTCTTTCGTACAGGTGATAAGCATTTCTTTGGGAAAGGATTCACTTATGGCCCTTTTCCTCCTACGGAAGAAGGCATATATTTTCCTATTCGAGAACAGGTTATTCTCGATTTTAAACAAATTAAATCATTTAACGCTAATTTATTGCGTGTATATTATGTGCCTCCAGAGTGGTTTTTAGATGAAGCAGCAACACACGGCCTCAGATTATTTATTGATGTCCCTTGGGGGCAACATCTTGATTTTTTAAATCAGAGAAAACTACGGCAGGATGCTTTTGAAAAAATTCGCTCTGCAGCTCATCTAGTATCAGGGCATCCCTCAGTGTTCGCATTATGCATTTGTAATGAATTTGCACCAGATCTGATTCGTTGGAGTGGGCGTAAGAAACTTGCTCAATTTGTAGAAAACTTGATAGAAGAGGCAAAAAGTATTGATCAATCTTTACTCTGTACTTTCTCAAACTATCCTACTACGGAATTTTTTACAGTCGAATCTGTTGATTTCTACAGCTTTAATGTCTATCTGCATTCGCCCATACAATTTAAGAATTATCTTTCTCGTCTTTCTAACTTAACTGATGGCAAACCATTATTCATATCAGAAACAGGAGTTGACTCATTGCGTGAAGGGGAACAGCGGCAAGCCGAAATCATCCAAGGAAAATTAAAAACAATCAGAGATGCTGGATTATCTGGTTGCACTCTTTTTAGCTATACCGATGAATGGTTTACTGGTTCCTATCTGATTGAAGATTGGAAATTTGGCGTAGTGGATACTGTGCGAAAGCCTAAAATTTCAGCAGAGGTTGTTAAAAAGATTTTTCAGGATGATTTTTTAATACCTCCTATATCGGCCCCCAAAATATCTGTTGTTATCGCTACCTACAATGGGGCTCGCACTCTGCAAACATGCCTTGAATCTCTAAAACGAATCAATTATCCAAACTATGAAGTTATTGTAGTTAATGATGGCTCCACAGATGCTACCTCTGAAATAGTTAGTAAATTCCCAGAATTTAAACTTATTACTCACAATATAAATCAGGGACTTTCCGCTGCAAGAAACACAGGTTTTAGAGCTTCTCAAGGAGAAATTGTTGCATACACAGATGATGATTGCCGCGTTGATGAGTATTGGCTCCTTCTTCTATGTAATGAACTGATAAATTCAAAATCAGTAGCAATAGGTGGTCCTAACTATCTTCCTCCAGAGGACTCCCCTATATCTAAAGTTGTGATGGCGGCCCCTGGAGGGCCGGCAGCAGTGTTACTTGATGATCAAACGGCAGAACACATTCCCGGGTGTAACATGGCTTTTTGGAAATGGGCTTTGGAAGAAATAAATGGTTTTGATCCCATTTTTACGAAGGCTGGAGATGATGTGGATATCTGCTGGCGAATCTTACAAAAAGGATGGCAAATTAGATGGTGTTCTTCTGGGTTTGTTTGGCATGCTCGTAGAAATACAATTCGTGCGTATCTACGTCAACAATATGGATATGGAGAAGCTGAAGAACTTCTTCGGAGAAAACATCCTTGTTATTTTAATTCCTTTGGTGCCTGCATTTGGAAAGGGAGAATATACACCAATAACACCTCTATCCCTTCTCTAGGACATGACAAAATTTATCACGGAGTTTTTGGCAGCGGACTTTTCCAAACACTCTACACCCCCAAAGAAATGCCAGGACTTCTGATTCTAACAAGCTTTGAATACCACATTATCGTAACACTGCCCCTTGCATTGCTTGGAACATTTTCTTCTCCTTTTATGCCACTTGCTTTTACAAGCCTCATTCTCTCTTTATCCGTGTGTATTCTGAGTGCAAAACAGCAAAAATTAGAAAATAAAAAATTTTGGTCTCGCTCTTTAGTTGCACTACTTTTTCTATTACAACCAATCTGCCGCTCGTATGCTCGTTATAAAACTAGATTTTTAGAACCGCATCCTAGTTTGAAGAATGTGACACAACTCCCTTGCATTTCAAACAAGGTATGGCTTACACAAAAATATATACTTTCCTTTTGGGCAGAAAAGAAAAACTCTACAAGGTTAAATAGAATTGAATTCTTACAAAAACTACAAGACTCTCTCTCTCAAAAAGGAAACATTGTTCATACTGATACAGGATGGAATGAATTTGATCTTTTGATTCATGGTGAATTTTGTGCTCGCCTGCAATTGTTAACCTTCATAGAACCTCATAAAGATCAAACAGCTATACTGAAAATTAAGCTCTTCACTTTCAATAGTGGTCCTTTTAAAATTTTATTTTCTCTTTTCTTGTTCTTTGAAATATTATTGATAGCTTTATTCCATAATACATATCCATTTATTTGGATAATTTTGATTTTAATTCCCATTTTACCACTCTATGCTTATAAGCAAAGAACTCTCCTTCTGAGATACATGATCAAAGAAATCACATCTTTTGCCCAAAAGCATTCCTTACTTTTAATTTCAGAAGAAAAATAAGAAAACTTATCCCTTTTTATCTTCTAAAACACTTCTTGACCTTTCCTGCATTTCAGCAATAATACTTTTTGGGCCTGTAGGTCTGCTGAATGAAAAAAAATAATTTTAAAGATATAGATATTGAAATAGCCTTCCTAGAAAAAATCCTGGCACAAGCCCCATCTGATATTGATGTTTTAGAAGTTCTTGCACAAGATTATACAGATAGAGGATATTATAAAAAAGGACTGCAAGCAGATTTACTTTTAACGAAATTAAAGCCTATTGATCCATTGGCTCACTACAATCTAGGATGTAGTTATTCTTTAACGGGACAAGAGGAAAAAGCTGCTGAATCTATTGAAACAGCTATCTCATTAGGTTATAAAGAGTTTGACTATTTCGATAAAGATCCAGACCTTTCTAATCTTAGAGCACATCCTGCTTGGCAAAAAATTGTTTACTTGAGACACGCGCAAGATAAAAAAAAGGGAAATAATGAATGTTAATTGTTTAGAAGGAAGCAAACATTTTCATACAGTTTCTTTCAATTCCAAAGAGAATATTGTCATTTTAATTAATCAAAAGAAGCTGCCTCATCAATTTTCACTAGTTGAAACTACAGATTTTTATCAAACCGCTGCTGCAATTCAAGACATGACCGTACGAGGTGCCGGAGCAATAGGAGCCACGGCAGCTTTCGGTTTTGCACAAGGATGTAATTCGTTTAAAGATAATTCTCTTGAACTCTTTGAAAAACATTGGAAAAAAGTTTTTAATACATTAGCAAAGGCTCGCCCCACCGCTGTTGATCCAGTTAACGCCATGCGAAATATCATCGATAAAATGAAATCTGGTACCAGCGTTGAATCTCAGCAACAAATCGCTCTTGAAGCAGCATATCAATTTGCAGAAGATGATATTGCTCATTGTGTTGCTATTGGTCAACATGGAAGCCCCCTTATTCAAGATGGAATGACATTGCTTACTCATTGTAATGCAGGATGGCTTGCTTTTGTAGATATCGGTAGTGCAACAGCACCTATTTACACTGCACATAAAGAAGGAAAGAGATTTCAGGTCTTTTGCGATGAAACTCGTCCTAGGTCCCAAGGAGCGATTTTAACAGCCTGGGAATTGGCTCAGCAAGGAATTCCTCATCGAGTTATTTCCGATAATGCAGCGGGACATTTTATGCAACGAGGTCAAATTCAGATGGTCATTACCGGAGCTGATCGCGTACTAGCCAAAACTGGTGAAGCTGCTAACAAGATTGGAACCTTTTCAAAAGCAGTTTTAGCAAAATATCACAATATTCCTTTTTATATTGCAATACCTCTTTCAACTATTGACTGGCAAACAGAAAAAGGGGCTGATATTCCTATTGAAGAGCGCGATGAGGATGAAGTTCTCTGTGCTTGGGGTGCTAAAGAGCCTTCAACTTCTTCCAAAGAATATATTCCCCAAAAAATCAGAATCGCAAATTCTTCAAGTCATGCCCTCAATCCTGGATTTGATATTACTCCTGCAGAATTAATTACCGGATTTATTACTCCTTTTGGAATATTTTCTCCCAAGGAATTAGGAAACAAGATAAAAGAGTTCTTATCTGTAAAATAATTTATATTTATAAATTTGTATTTAGAATTTTATTAATAATTATAGCTCAAGTTTGGCTAACAAAATTAAAAGATTAATTTATGTGCAAAAATGATTGTGATGATACTAGTTGCAGCAGTGACTGCAACGCTTGCTGTGATTGCAGCGAGTATTGTGAGAAATACGTCCTTAAAGTTGGAGATAAAATTACTGATCTGGAATTAGAGGCTTGGGATCCCCAAAAATCTGACTATATCAGTCTTTCATTGGCAGAATTAAATAAAAAGAACAAATGCATTGTTTTAGTTTTCTTTCCGGCAGCTTTTACTCCTGTATGTCCAACAGAGTTAGCTGATATTGCCAATTACTATAAATCATTAAAAGAATTGGGAGCAGAAGTCATTTCTGTTTCGGAAGACACTAAATTTGTTCAAAAGGCATGGCAACAAAGTGAGCCACTACTCTCTAAAGTAGAATTCCCTATGGCTTCAGATCCAACCAATGTCGCTGCGAAACTTTTTGGCATATACGACAGTCAGACAGGCTTGGCACTGCGAGGAACATTCATTATTAACAACAAAGGAATGTTAGCCTCTAGTGAGATTTCTTATTATAATGTTGCTCGCAGTGCAAAAGAACTTCTTCGTAAAGTTGAGGCTAATCTTTATGTAGCAGAACATCCTGAAGAAGTATGCCCAGCTAATTGGCAGAAGGCTAGAGAATAACACCTTTAGTCTTATTCTTTTTAAATAAATCAAATTCAATCCGAAATAGGGGCAAATCCTATTTCGGATAAATAGAAGATATACCTATACTGACACCTGTTTTCGCCCTGAAAAAGTAATGAAATAAGTATTAATTATTGAGTTTAAAAAAGTATAAAAAACACATATAAATAAAATTAAATAGATTACAAATATACAACGACTCTAACAACGCTGTACATCATTGAATGAGAATAGTTTTTCTTCAAAATATCCTATATATGATTTTTGAAGAAACATGGAAGTATAAAATATTTTTTCAACTGCGTTTTTGATTTTCAAGATCATTCTAGAAATTCATCTGCACCTTAAAATGGCAATTCATCAACAAAAACAGATTGATTTCTATAATTCAAAGAGGTATTTATCTATGTGAATCTGCATTATCATTGCAGAAATCTAAACATGAATATTGCTATCATAGGTCCCAATTGTGCAGGCAAAACAACGTGTGCAAAAAAAATAGCGAAGAAATTTGGCCTGCTTCGGTTTTCACTTGGTCAAATGATCAAAGATTCCATTCGGAATCATACCTTTTTAGGTTTGATAACCCTTCCATATGCACAGAGGGGAAATTTTGTACTGGATGAAATTGCAAATGCCACATTAGAAGATTTTATTTATTCAAATTCTAACACTCCCGGCTTTGTTTTCGATAATTTCCCCTGCACTCTTTATCAGGCAATATTCATGATTGATCTCTTAAAGAAAAAAGGTAAAAACTTGGATGGTGTTGTTTTTATGAATCTTCCAGCTAATCTTTCTTATGGAAGAGCCTTAGCCCGCACATCCACTGATGAGCAAATCGAGAAAACGACAGAAAGCATTACTGATAGAATTAATAACTATAGAAACTCTGCCGAATCAGTATTGAGACTTTTTGCTCATTCTATTCCTTTCTTGGTAGTTGATGCACAACAATCAGAAGAAGTTGTCGATGCCCAAGTTGATAAATTTATTAAATCTCTTAAAAATAAAAATTATACATCTTCTTCTTCTGAAATTTTAGATAAAGAAATTGATCTATTTTTAGCTAGTTATAAAATTAATCAAAATATCCCAGAATCTCATCCTCTTAACCTCATAATTATGGGCCCCCCTGGATGTGGAAAAGGCACTCACTCTGCTTTTTTGAGCGAATATTTATCTATTCCAACCATCTCTACAGGAAATCTCTTCCGTGATCATTTAAAAGGGAAAACCCCTCTAGGAACACTTGCTGGTGCTTTCATGAATCAAGGGAAACTTGTTCCAGATGATGTCACTGCAGCTATGGTCAAAAACCGTTTGAATGATAATGATGCCATGCACGGTTTCATTCTTGATGGCTTTCCAAGGACAGTTCCACAAGCAAATTCATTAGACAACATTTTGGCAACCTCTAGTCGCAGTTTGGATGGAGTTATCTATCTAAATGTTCCTGATGAAGAGATTATTGTCAGAACATCAGGACGCCGTTTTTGTCCTCACTGCCAAAGAACCTATCACATTGTCTATAATAAACCTCAAAAAGACGGTTATTGCGATGCTGATGGAGAGGCTCTCATTATCCGTGCTGATGATAAAGAAGAAACTGTTCGTGAAAGATTAATGGCCTATAGAAAACAAACACTTCCTGTAATTGAGCATTATCGGCAACGGAATCTTCTACGGGAAATCTCCGGTAACGATGAAGTTGCTATTGTCCGAGAGAGAATGACTAATTGCTGTAAGGAACTTGTTCTCAGTAAGCTAGCTTCAAATAATAAATAACAATGAGTGAACTATTGATTGTCGGCTCAGCCGCATTGGATTCAATCAAAACACCACAGGTCAACAAACCCTTCCTTCTAGGTGGCGCGGCTTGCTATGCCTCTGTTGCTGCCAGCTTTTTTTCAACAACGAGTATTGTTGCTGCCGTAGGAACAGATTTCCCTTCAAAATATATTAAACTTCTAAAAAATTGTAAAATTGACCTTAGTGACTTTCAGCAATTGGAAGGCAAAACATTCTCTTGGGCAGGAGAATATGAAGAGGATATGAACATTCGTCGAACTACCCATTTGGATATGGGGGTGTTTGAGAGTTTCCAACCTATAATTTCTTCTAACAATAAAAAAACTCCTTTTGTTCTGTTGAGCAATATTACCCCAGAACTTCAATTGCATGTTTTAGAACAAATGGAATCCCCTATATTTGTAATGGCAGATACAATTGATCATCACATTAAGAATTCTCTGCCAGCAATGAAAACGCTTCTGAAAAAAATCGATTGTTTCACAGTAAATGATAGTGAAGCTAGACTCTTAACTGAAGAAAACAATCTCTTTCTCGCTGCTAAGAAGATTCATAAAATGGGACCTTCTATTGTCATCATAAAAAAGGGGGAGCATGGTTCCATTGTTTCATATTCCTCTGGTGTTTTTTTAGCACCAGCTTATCCATTAGAAAGGCCTATAGATCCTACTGGAGCTGGTGATACTTTTGCTGGGGCTTTAATGGGATATATAGCAAGCCATGTTAAAACGAAGGATGAAATTTCACAAGTTATCCGACAATCAGCCCTAATTGGAGCTTCTACTGCTTCCTATTGTTGTGAAGGGTTTGGATTCCAAAAGATCACTGCTATTTCTAAAGCAGATATTCTCAACAGAGCCAAGCAGCTAGAAGAAATGATCTCTTTCTAATTAAGGTATATTTTATAATCTAAAGGTCTGATGCAAACACTTTTATTTGCATTAGTTTTTTTTATGTTATCCTAAAAATCAGATAATAATAAGTTTTTATGAATAATTCACTTGTTTAAAACGTCTTCTTAAAGAGGTTTGTAGTAAAACCAGTTTTCAGATTATGAGGTTGGCTAATATACTGATTAAGAAAGGACTCGTAAATCAGGAGCAGATTGATCGTGCCCTAGAACTTAAAGCGACGAAAAATATCCGTTTAGATCAGGCATTAATTGAAACAGGAGCCATTACTGAAAAAGAACTTTTAACTCTGCTGGGAGAACATTTCAATATGCCAGTCGTTAGTTTAACTCAGGTCAACATTGATCCTGAAGTCATTAAACTCTTGCCTCCTAAGCTTGTCTATCGACAGCATGTTATGCCTCTTTACTATCGAAATGGACTTCTGGAGGTAGCCGTTAGTAATCCGTTTGAATCCTATGCGTTAGATGATATTCAAATGCTAACTCATCAACGAGTACGCGCCGTTCTAGCTAGTGAGGAGGATATTGATCGGCTTATCAAAGAACATTATGGCCTAGGAGGAGACACTATCACTGAATTGACAGGGGGAGTTATTGACCTCAATGCAAACCCAGAAACCTCCAATAGTGAAGACTTAATGGAGATGGCTCAAGAAGCTAGTGTCATCAAGCTTGTGAATGAGATTATAGTTGAAGCGGTCAATGAACGAGCCAGTGATATACATGTTGAACCTTATGAAGAAGAACTCAGCATACGTTACCGTATAGATGGTGTGCTCCACCCTGCATCTGTTCCACCGCAAATTCATCAACTTCAGGCAGCTATTATCAGTCGTATTAAAATTTTAGCAAATCTAAATATTGCTGAAAGAAGACTTCCTCAAGATGGCCGTATTAAATTTCAAATTGGAGGGCGCCAAATTGATGTTCGTGTAAGCGTAATTCCAATGATTTTTGGTGAAGGTATCGTAATGCGTATTTTGGACAAGGCTAACGTCCTCTTTACCCTTCCTCAGCTTGGGATGGACGCAGAGACATTCACTCATTTCAAAGAACTTATTGAGAGGCCTCACGGGATTATTTTAGTCACCGGCCCTACAGGAAGCGGCAAAACCACTACGCTTTACGCATCATTAAATGCCATTGTTGGAGACGATATTAAAGTACTGACAGTTGAAGATCCTGTAGAATATAACTTACGCGGAGTCAACCAAATCCCTGTTGATCACCAAATTGGAATGACTTTTGAAAGAGGATTACGCTCCATTCTACGCCATGACCCTGATGTAGTAATGATTGGTGAAATTCGTGATCTCGAAACAGCTCAAGCTGCTGTCCAGGCTTCTTTAACAGGTCACTTAGTATTGAGTACTCTTCATACTAATGATGCTTGTTCAGCGCCTATGCGTCTGATGGATATGGGAATTGAGCCCTATTTGGTTAGCAGTACCCTTATAGGAAGCATGGCACAGCGTTTGGTTCGAAAACTATGTAATGACTGCAAAGAACCCTATGAACCAAATCCTGAAAAACTTCCAGCTGATTTCCCATATACTCCTGGAGAAAACCTCTATCGTGCGGTTGGATGCGATAATTGTCGTCAATCGGGTTACAGAGGAAGATCTGGAGTTTATGAATTAATGCTTATGACCGATGAAATTGCAGGTTTAATTAATCATCGAGTCCCAACTTATGAAATCGTGGCTGCGGCTCGAAAAAATGGATTAAGACTTCTCCGAGAAGATGGCTGGCTTAAAGCCAGACATGGGATTACAGATATTAGTGAAGTTGTCAAAAATACTGCTGTTTAATTTTACACTTATTTACTGTGGCTGATTTTCAATATACCGCTAAAAATCTTTCAGGCGAAACTATTACAGGGACGCTAACAGCTGATAGCAAAGCTGCTGCTATTCGAATATTAGAAGACAAAAATCTTTTTCCCATTAAGGTAATAGATAAATCTGAGGCTATCCGCAATCGTCCTGGAAGACGTTCTGTAAAACCTAAAGATGTTGGTATCATGTACGGACAACTAGCCGATTTATTGGGAAGCGGAGTACCTCTATTAAAAGCGCTTGATAGCTTAATTCGCAGTGGTGGGAATAAAAACCTAGTTGAACTTCTAAAAGAAATAAAAGCCTCTGTCGCAGATGGACAATCTTTAACGGGTGCGTTCAGACAATTTCCAGATGTATTTCCTCCACTTCAGACCGCAATGATTCAAGCAGGTGAACGCGCTAGCTTTTTACAAGATGTATTGCAAAGTCTTGCAGACTTTTTAGAAAGGCTGGATGAATTAAAAAGTAAGGTTATTGGTTCTCTTATTTACCCTATAGCTCTTGCTGGTATTGGTTCTCTAGTTTTAATGGCCGCATTAGTTTTCTTTGTTCCCAAGTTTGAGTCTCTTCTTGTCAATACTGAAATGCTTTTACCCACAGCAATAGTCTTTGCTATGAGTCATGCTCTTCGAACAAGTTGGCATATTTTATTAATGGCAATCGGGGGTATTGGTGTATTATTCTGGGGGCTTATCAAAAGCGATACCGGAAAACGGATTTTCGAATCATATCGAATGAAAATTCCTCTTATTGGTAACGCAATGAGAATGGTAGCAATCTCTCGATTCTGTCGTATTCTAGGAACCTTACTGGCAAATGGTGTTCCCCTACTTCAGTCTCTGATTATATCCAAAGACGCTACTGGCTCTGCATTAATGGCTGTACAAATTGAAAAAGCAATTGAAAGCGTGAGAGAAGGAAAATCTCTTTCTGAACCCTTAAGACAAGGGAATCTCTTTCCACCTCAGATTCTTGCTATGCTAACTACAGCAGAAGAGTCTAATCGTCTTGATAAAGTTTTACTTAATATTGCAGATACAGTCGAACGCAGAACAAACAGACAAGTTGACCAAGCCGTTCGCTTGATTGAACCGTTGGTATTATGCGTCATTGCAGCTGCAATCGGATTTATGGCAGTAGGTCTTTTATTACCTATTTTTACAATGGCAGGATCGTTGGGTAAATAGCATGTGCATCACTTACCGATACAAAACTGATTAAAAATAGAATCCAATAAATCCTCTGTCGTTGTTTTTCCGAGGAGTTCACTAGTAGAATTGACAGCAATGTGAAGTTCTGAAGCAAGGAATTCAATAAAACTGCTTCCTGAAGATAAAAAATGCAAAGATTCATCAATTGCCTCTTTTGCCTTTAAAAGGCAATTGCGATGTCGTGTATTAATCATCCCTATTCCTTGTTCATAAGAAGAACAGGCAGCTCCTATTCTTGCACAAATCAAATTCTTAAGCATCTCCACTCCTTCTCCAGTTTGACAAGAGATAGAAACAACATCTTCTACGTCTTTAATTTCTCTCAAATTAACAGAAATCCCTAGATCTTTTTTGTTCAAAACAAAAAGAACTTTATTTTCACGTCCGTTTCTTCTTAAAAACTCTCTATCCTCATTGGAAAAAGGAATCGATCCATCGGCCAGCCATAGAGTCAAATCAGCTTTTTCAATCCATTCCAGACTGCGTCTTACCCCTTCTGCCTCAATAATATCTTCTGATTCTCTCAATCCTGCCGTATCGATAAATATCACAGGAATTCCTCTAATATCAGCTTCGGCCTCAATTGTATCACGAGTTGTTCCTGGAACATCAGAAACAATTGCTCTATCATTTTTTAATAAAAGATTAAGCAGACTAGACTTACCTGCGTTGGGACGACCAGCAATCGCAATCCGTACTCCATTTCGTAAAATGTACCCTTCACGAAAAGTTTCCAACATACTAACAATATGTTCACGAGCTAGGATCAGTCTATCCCGTAATCTATCATTAATATCAGGAGAAATATCTTCATCTGGGAAATCAATATAAGCTTCCACATGAGCTAATGTTTGGAGAAGTTCATCTCTAATTTTACCAATGGCCCTGGAAAGTCCTCCAGAAAGCTGATCAGAAGCAGCTCTAACTGCACGTTCCGTTTTAGCCTCAATCAAATCAACAACGGCTTCGGCTTGTGTTAAATCGATTTTTCCATTGAGAAATGCTCTTTTTGTAAATTCTCCAGGTTCTGCTAATCGAGCTCCAGCTGATAAAACTATCGTCAGAACCTGCTGCACTACTACCAATCCTCCATGGCAATTGATTTCAACACAATCTTCCCCCGTATAAGAATGAGGATTTCTAAAAATAGAGACCAAAACCTCATCGATAAACTTCTTCTCCTCTCGAATATGCCCATGATAAATACGATGGGTGGGAGAAGAAAAAAAATCTAATTTTTTAGATGATGGATGAAAACATTTATCAACAATTTTAATAGAGTTTGGACCTGACACCCTGATAACAGCAACTCCACCAATTCCTATAGGCGTTGCAATTGCAGCTATTGTATCATAACAATCCATATAGGAAACTAACTATGATTCCAAAGGAAAAATATTCTTATGCAAGCAAAGGGTACGACGGAATCTTTTTCTCTTAGGATTAAGGAGATGACGATATAAAGTGACTATCTTTGGGATACCCCTCGCTGTAAAGCTCCTACGGCAAAAAACTCCTTTTTCAAAATCCGTCTCTACCTCTGTTAGGATTTCCTCATCAGTAACGACCTCATTTTCTAAATTCAAACGAATTGCATCTCCCCAAAAACTTTCTAAATCATAACGTTCTCTCGCATCTGATCTCATAATATGGACAATAACATCATAATAATCTAACACAATCCAGCTACTTCCGACCATTCCGTCCATAGACTGTGGATGAATGCGGTATTTTTTAAAAATTTGATCTCGAATTTCATTTACAATGGCTTTTAGATGAGGCTCACTGGAACCACTACAAATTACAAAAAAATCTGTAACTGAAGTTTGATTACGCACGTCTAACCCTACAAGATTCTCCGCTTTGCGTAACTCAGCAAACTTCATACAGTCTAATGCTAATCCTTTTGAATTCATACCTTTGTCTTTCTCTCTTTCCTACATAGACCATCTTTACGATTTGTCATTGGATTTTGCTAAATCCCAATATCAAAAAAATAACTCCTAATGTAATACGAGCAGCAGCCAAAACTTTTAATCTCCTTGAACTCGCTATCAGCCAACTTAGTAAATCCCTCATTTTATAAGGAGCTGCCGTAAAACAAATTCCAAAACAAACTAAGATCATTGCAAATAATGGATAAAGAAAGGCCCAAGAACTATCGGCATAGCGAGTTGTATCACAAATTAACTTCGCTACTAGAAAAAGAAAAATGGAATAAGCTCTCACTGCTAAAAAATCCTTTACAAAAAGCCCTACTCCTACTGCTAAAACAATAAAACCGACAAACATGTATTTTTTGACAGGAGCAAAATCAACAATCTCCTCGGCATTAAAATAATATAGAAACCAAAATGTAGAAAGAGCTAAGAAAAAATATCCTATAGGAAGTGAACGTGGAAATTTTTTCAAAAAATTCACAGTACTTTCCGCTTTAAAAAATATGGGCAACGACGTAAACACTAAAATCGCACCCAACACTATAGATAATATATGTAACGAAATCATTTGTTAATTTTTTACTTCTTCTCCATAAAGAGAATATTGGCCACTCCGAGTTATTCGAAAACGGCGAATTGTTCCAATCCAGTCTTTATCTCCCTCAAAGAGAACTATTTTATTGCATCTGCTTCTGCCTTGCAGACGATTAGGATTCCTCCGACTAGGCCCTTCTACTAAAACTTCTACTGTTTTCCCTATCATTTGTTGAAAAATTTCCGCAGATAATTCATTTACTACTCTCATAAGCTCAGCATGACGTTCTTCTTTAATTCTCATCGGCACTTGATTGGGCATTTTTGCTGCTGGGGTACCTTCCCTTGGGGAATATTTAAATAGAAAAGCATTGTCAAAGCGAGCTTTTCGTACCAGCTCCAACGTCTTTTGAAAATCCTCATCTGTTTCTCCTGGAAAACCTACAATAATATCCGTAGCTATCCCCATAGATGGTTGAACATTACGAAGCTTAGATAGAATTTCTAAAAAATGCTCTCCTGTATATCCTCTATGCATCTCTTTTAAAATTCGATTACTTCCACTTTGAACAGGAATATGAGCACTTTGACATAGCTTAGGAAGTCTTTGGTAAGATTCAATTAAATCATCTCCATATCCTTTAGGATGAGGAGCTGTAAAACGAATTCTTTCTATTCCTTCAATCTCATGAATAGCATCGAGCAACTGAACAAAAGGCGTTTTTCCATCTTCAGAAACATGAATCTCTCTTTTCCCAAAATTGGTGACTATTTGTCCTAAAAGAATTATCTCTTTAATTCCCTCTTTAGCTAAAGCTTCACATTCATGTACAATCTCCTCAATAGAACGGCTGAACTCATGTCCACGAGTATATGGAACTATACAGTATGTGCAATACTGATTACAGCCATGCATAATATTGACAAAAGCAGAAGCCTGAATCGTATTTGGTGAAACTCTCTGTAAAAGATGATTTTGGAATGAAACAGGCTTTTCCGTAATTCCCGAACAATCAACAATCACTTTTGAAGAATCTTTCAACAGAGCCTCTAAATACTCCGGAATTCTATGGTAGCGATGAGTTCCTATAACCAAATGGATTCCAGGTAAATCATGCACAAGAGACTCCCCTAACACCTGCGCAGCACACCCCATTATTCCAAATATCTTTTTCTCTTTATGAAGACGTGCTTGCGCAATAAGCATCTGCATTTTCCCAACAGCTTTATGCTCTGCCCCATCTCTTACACTGCAGGTATTTAATAAAATTATATCTGCATCCTGCTCTTTTTCTTGAATAGAATAACCACGCTCCGCAAAACAAGCTGCTAGAGCTTCCGAATCGCGTTTATTCATCTGACAGCCGTAGGTTTTAATATATATTGAGGGCATCTGGAATAAAACCGATCTACTCTTAAAAGAGCAAATCGGTTTTAGCCTAAACCATAAATGGTATTAAATCCACTATTTTTCTAGATTCTTATAAATTTAATGGAATAATTCCCGGGGCTGAACAGACAACAGTACCATTAGAATCATAATATTCCACTGAAACCATCACTTTATTGCTTTTAGGCCTATTATCTTTATCCCAAATTAAAAGAAATTCATATCCTATACCCAACATGCTTTTCTTTGCATATTTCACTAAATCTTCCGAAGAATATTTCCATTCTTTTAATACTGGAGGGAGTTCTGAGCTACCAGGTTGCAAAATTCCATCAAAAAGAGTTATTTTGACTTCTCCTTGCATAATTTGAACTCCCTTGCTCTTTCCTTCTTTACCAGCAAAAAGCTGTAAAGCTACCGCATCCATCTCAAGATCTCTATCTAAATCAATCCCCATGGGGGAAAGCAAAAGATTTAATTCCGAAATGGAGGATTCTTTTACCAGCGCCTCGGCAGAACTGGTATTGTCCATTTTCTCCTTAGTTGTACTACATCCTGAATTCAGATAAGTAATTCCAGCTAAAAGATATATTAATAACGCTATCTTTACTGTATTCATTAAGGATTAATCAATAATTCTTTAGTATAGTCTTCTATCTCACGCTTTTTCTTTTCTTTGTCTTTCGCTTTATCCAGATTCTCTTCTGGCTTATCCTGAATAATATCTCCTAAGACTTTCTTCTGAAGTGGCTCACGATTCAAATCTGTTTGCAAAATTGAATCTGTAAGTTCCTTCTCTGTCATTTCCAGAGGAGTCATAATATTAGAGTAAGTCTTCTTAGATGGCATTATTACCTGTGGTGTAAGAATGATAAGTAATTCTTTTCTTTCAGTTTCATACGTCTTACTTCTAAACAATGCACCCAAAACTGGAATATTTCCAATCCATGGGACCTTCTTAGTCCTAGAATCATCTGTTGTGCTAATAAGTCCACCAATCAAAACTGACTGTCCACTTTGAACGCTAACTGTTGTTTCTGCCGTACGTCGAGAAATAATCGGAATACTAATATTCGCACTAACCTCCACACCAGAGCTGGTTAATTGACTCACCTCAGGAGAAACTTCCATTTTAACAGTACCATCTGGCCCAATCCGAGGGGTCACAGTTAAAATAACTCCTACATCTTGGTATTCATAAGAAGCAATTTGATTTCCATAACTATCGAAACGATTATCTGTTACAATAGGAACTTGTTGTCCAATACTAATATTAGCTTGAACATTATCTGCTGTAAGAATCTGAGGCCGACTTAATACTTCCAATCTTCCATCTTCTTGGAAAGCTCTCAACATGAAATTTACTTTACTACCTGTAATAGCTGTATTAAAACCACCTTCTGATATAGCATCTGCAATACCATAATCAGTTCCCAGTGTAAACGGTGTATTCCCTACCGAATCAGAATAAGACCATTCAACACCTAGCGCAGTATTGCTATCCAGAGTTACCTCTGCCAGCACGACCTGAACCAAAACTTGTGGGAGAGGTTGATCCAATTCCTCAATTAGTTTCTCAACTTCAGCAAAATATCGTGGACTTGCAGAAATCAAAAGAGCATTGCTAGTTGACTCTGCCACAATAGATACCTCCCTATCTAAAATAGTTTGAGCTGCTCCAGTAGCAGATTGTCCTAAAACAGAAATCATTCTGCTTAAATCTTCCTGCAAAAATGTTCTAAGAGCGACTTCTATATCAGAGGCACTAGAATTTTTCAATCGATAAACTTTGGCTTGTCGTTCCTGTGCTGGATGAGCATCCAATGTTTCAATAATTTCTTTCGCCAGTGATACATAATGCTCTGTTCCTCCCACCAACACAGTATTTGTGCGTAAATCAACCGTCACAGTCAAAGCATACTGTTCCGCTGAACCGACAACGGCAGCTTTACCTTCTTCTCCTTCAACAACATCCGTCTCTGCACCAGTAAGCTCAAAATCATTTAATGGCTTAACTAGAGTATATTGGACAGATCTTTCAGCTGCTGCCCCCGAAGTAACTTGCAAACGGAAAAGTGCTGTCAAAACCTGTGCCATTTGACGAGCATCCGCATTCTTAAGTGAAAAGATCTGTATTTTTGCTTCTTGTGGCAAACTCTGATCCAATCTTTGAACAAGAGACTCCAAAAATCCCATATAATCTACTGGAGCAGAAACGATAAGAGAATTAGAGCGAGTATCGGGAGTAATAAGAATTCCCTCATGCAATGCTGAAGAAATGAGCTCTTCTCCTTCCGGAGTCCGTGTAATGAATTGCAACAAAGCTTGACGACTCGTGCTAGTCTGATTCAAATTACGTGGATTTTGATTCAAAATAGAATTCAGTAATGTCGCTGTTTCTGATGCACGTGCAAAATTCAAAGGGAAAATACGGATTTCGTTCACTCTCTCTACTTCTGCTGTATCAAGTTTTTTAACTAATTCTTCTAAACGCTTAATATCGTTATCCCCTGCAGAAACAATAATCGCATTAGTACGCTCATCCACACTCACAGTAGGACCTGTTCCTCCATAACCTCCACTTTGGCCTCTTAAAAGAGCTTGAACCGTTGTCGCCACACGTTGAGCATCAGCATGTACCATTGGGAAAACCTGAACTTTGATTTCTCCTACCTCAGGTTTATCCAGCTGAGCAATCAAAGATTCAACCATCTCTACATCATCAGGCCCAGCACCTATAATCAAGGCATTGGCCCAAGAATCAGCAACAACTGTAATTGGATCTGAAGCTACTCCACGGATGCGTGCCGGACGATTTTGGAAAAGACGCTGTAATGTCATCTGCAACTTAGATGCTGTAGCATTCTTGAGCGGATAAATATTAAAACTCATTCTGGCATCAATCTCAGCCGTATCCAAATCTATTAACATTTTTTCAAGGAGATCGATATCCTCCTTACCGGCAGTCACTAAAATTACATTCGAACGTTCATCTGCTGCAATCGTAACAGCAAGTGCTCTTTCTCGAATTCCAGCAGCACGTTCTGCAGAAGCTTTTCTCTGAAAAAATTGATTTAATGTATTGATAATCGTTCCTGCACGCGCATGCTTCAAAGTAAATGTTTTTACATCGCTATACTTGTAATTTTCTTCAGTATCAATCTCTTTGATCAATTCGCGCGCCAATGCCATGTTTTCTGGACTAGCCGATATAACAAGAGTATTCGATGGAATATCCGGAACTACAGCAAAAGAATCTCTCGAAGAGCCACTCCCGCCACGGCGAGTTAAAGATCCAGAACCGGGACGATACACTCCTTGTTGGACCAGAGTTCTCAACATAGTTGTAACTCTCTGCACATCTGCATATTTCAATGTTATCGTTTCTACTAATCCTTCTGCAGTCGGCTCCTGATCTAACTTCTGAACTAAATCAGAAACCACTTTCATATTTTCCTTACTTGCCGTGATAATAAGTGAATTGCTTAAAAGATCTGCTTCCACATTAACACGATCTTGTGGATCAGGCTGAACACCGCTCTGTGCCAACGCTTGAAGTCTGGCTGCAAAAACA
>CALXMK010000005.1 GCA_944389455.1 uncultured Verrucomicrobiota bacterium | reverse complement strand
TCAAGACTAATACGATTATAGCCGAATCCCTTATAGGAAGAGAGGAGAGAAGAGCCTCTCAGCAGAGACCTTTAATTGATGTAAAAAATCACGTCTGAAAGGAGTTTTTTCAGACGTGATTTTTGTTTTTTACTTAGTCAGGTGGTATTTATTTTTTAATTACAACTTCATACCAGAAGGTTTTTGAAGGGGAATCTGTATTAACCTTGAGGAGTGCTTTGCCTGCTTTGTCATGGATCGGAATCTGTTTTAGACGATTGCCACGTGGATCCAATGAGAAGAGCAGAACCTGATCAGAACTGACAGGGAGAGTCATTTCAAAAGGAACACATTCAGTAAGAACAGGAGATTTGCCCCAATTGAGCCCAACGGAGTTTTTCTTTTCATCTTTCCAGAGCATATCAGTGTTTTCGGTTTGTCCTGTTGCGATGATTAAGGCTTTAGCGGAGGGAGCGTCGAAGCTTTCTCCTTCCACCAGTGTGATGCCGATGGTGCTCCAGCCGAGGCGTGTTTTACCTGGACGAATGGAAATATCTCCCAAGGTAAATTCTCTTTCATCTGTAAAACCAAGGAGGGCTTTACTTCTAGATGTGTTAATCTGAATAAAGTCGCGCTTTTCTCCGGGGGTGGTTTCCCAGCGGAGTTCCCCTGTATCAGATAAGATAGTAGTTTCTTGGATTTCATCTGGAGGAGTAGTTTGAGAAATACCCGGAATGGACTTCAAGCTCATGGAGACACGGTGGCGAAGACTATAGGGTTCTTTCATTCCCAGTTGACGAGAGGAACTGATGCCCCAGGCCCCGGCTCCTAAGAGATTTTTGATCTCTTTTTCCGGAGTGTTTTCCAGAACGATCTCTTCTTTTGCGGGAGCGACATCTCCCCTGCGGAAGAGATAAGAGGAGAAGAGCAAGTTAGCCATACGGGAGGAATGAGCGGCTGAGGAGAAGAAATTATCAATTCTCCCCATATCAATGGTGCCATTGCCGGTTCCATAATCAAAGAACCAATATCCATCCCAATCTTGGAGTGCGGCGTAGGCTCCCATAATCAGGGGGCCCTCGGCGCTGTATTGATTAGGAGCCGGATGCTGGTATTCGGTACAAAAGAAGGGTTTACCATATACTTTCTGCAGGGCGCAGGAGGTAAAGGTATTCCTGAGCGCGGTAATCATTGAGATATTATTGACGATCCAATTTTTAGAATCCCATTCCGATCCGGGGAATTGAGGATGTTGCCAATAGCCGTGAGAATCGACTATGTCCATCTTGGCTTGTACTCCGGCAGGACTATTGGCAAGAATGGTGCCAAAAATCAATCCCAGATAGCCGCATTCTTCACGAAGGTGGGTACACATCTGTGTATAGTAACGATTTTCCAGAGAAATAAGGAATTCAAGCCAATCCTGACGGGCTTCGATAGTAGAGGGAATTTCGGATTGCCAGAATTGAATGGGGATATTCCCTTCCTTGAGAGAGGCATTTTCCGGCAGATTTCCTAAGGTGCCTCCTATGTGAAGTTGGACGTCAGAGAGCCAGACTGTACGTTTTTGAAGAGCAAATCCGCCAAAATTGGGACGAATATTTTTTTCATCCGAGCTGGCTAAATAGGTATAAGTGTATTGCTTCCATTCAGGGGAGAGTTTAGCTTTCTGGTTCAGTCCAAGATTCGAATAGGGTTGAGAAGCCTGCATAATGGATACATTCATTTCAGTCTCTTGATCCGCTTTGGCCTTGAAGGAGAGTGTCATAACTTGACCGGAAGATTGAGAGAGTCCAGGCTGATTGAGCTGTATATGCCAAGTAGCATCAGCCGGTTCAAGAACGCTGATCTTGATTTCATTTGATTGCGAGGAATTATCGGATGAAGTTTCCATTGTGGCTTTACCGGAATGGACTTCTAAGTTCCAAGAGTTTTTAAGCATGTTTTTACCTACGGGAATCGTTTTGAAATTCCAAGCTTGTTTGAGCTCATCCAAGGAGTTATAGCGCTTTTGCAGCCATTCATTCCAGCGGGTTTGGAGCTGGCGTTTAAATACCGAGGGGAGTTCGTCCAGAACTCCTTCAGTCCATTTTTGGATAATTCCGTTTTCGTTAATTATTTCAACAAAAGCGATAGCCGGATCTTTGGCCATAGTTAATCCGGTATAGGGATTAACAGAGGTCAGAAGAGATGTGGCATATTCTTTTTGCAAAGCGAGTGCATGGTCATTGAAATAACCAAGGATATGCTGATTTTTCCAACCGAGTTGAGAGATTTCAGCAGGGAATCCATCTGTTTCTAAAAATAGTCTTGAGACTAATAAATTTAAATCAGTATAGATTCCATTTGCTTTGAGTTGAGAGATAAAGTAGTGGAAGTCATCTAATTTCTCTTTGGAAAGGGTTCTTGAATTGCCTTTACTATAGTCAATCAGCATCTTGTGCCAATTGTTATCGATATGATGAAAACGAACTCCATTAAAACCGAATTTTGCTAATCTGCCTGCTACTTTGGAGGCCATGTCACGGGGAGGAAATCCTGCGGTAAAGGTCATATTCATTCCCATAAAACGAATACGTTCTCCTTCCTTGACTGTGGGATTGGAACGGATATCAGTTGATGAAAAAACAGGGACTTCTTCAGAGAGTACAAGGTGGCCTGTTTCTGAAACGCGAACCCATCTGTCTTTAATGGGAGAGTTCATATCAGCGGCGCTGACAATTGTAGAGGATGTATCATCCCACGGAAGAACAAAGGGTGTTAATGCGGAGTTGTCCGCAAGAGTGCTTACAGCGGTAATGGAAACGGCGGCAAGCAGACAGAGAACAGAAGATGTTTCTGACCGGATTTTCTTATTATGCAGATTTATCATATCGGGACAAGTATTTCAGATTTTAAAGATTTTAACAAGGCAAAAGCCCAGTGATGACTAAATGGGTTTTGAATTGAAAAGAGGACTTGTGGCGGTTATGCTGACTGGCAGCAGATACGGCAGCTATGAAAGAAAAAAGTAAATTAACAGTCGCCAGAGGCAAAGAGATTCTTCAGAAGATGACCTCTAATTCGGTGTTGGTGGTTGGAGATATGATATTGGATCGCTATATTTGGGGAAGCGTAGATCGGATTAGTCCGGAAGCTCCTGTACCAGTGGTTCGATTCAATCGTCAGACGAGTGTACCCGGAGGTGCCGCTAATGTAGCGAGAAATCTTTCTACTCTGGGGGTTAAATCTACGGTAGTGGGTGCTATTGGTGCAGATGAGGAAGGGGAAATCCTAAAAGAATTACTCAGGGATGGAGAAATAGATGTAGATCCTCTCTTTAAAATAAAAGGGTATCCGACTTCGGCTAAGACTCGGATCATTGCTTCACAGCAGCAGCTGTTGAGATTAGATCAGGAAGAGACATTACAACTTGATGACTCCGACTTGGAAAAAATTAAAAAGAGAATATTCCGCGAGTTGGATGGAAGAATAGGTGCCGTGATCGTAGCGGATTATGCGAAAGGGTTTGTTTCACAGGGATTGCTGGATTTTCTCAGGGACGAATGCAGACGACGTAATATTTGGCTGAGTTTAGATCCTAAACCCGCTCATTCACTGAATATCCAAGGAGTGAGTCTTATTACTCCCAATCGCAAGGAGGCTTTTGAGTTGGCAGGGATTCCGGATGAGCATAAACGTACGGTTTGTCCTCTGGAGGATGATTTGCTTAGGAGGGTAATCCGACGTCTTAGGGAAGTCTGCTCAGCAGATAGTATTCTTATAACGTTAGGGGAACAAGGAATGCTGCTGTGCAAAGATTGCGAGAATGTCATCCATATTCCGACAGTTGCTAGAGAGGTCTTTGATGTGTCCGGAGCGGGAGATACGGTGATTGCAGCATTGACAGCGGCCGTTACCAGCGGTGCAAACTTGGAGGAGGCTGCTGTTTTGGCTAATTATGCGGCGGGAGTTGTCGTAGCTAAGATCGGAACGGCGACGGCTGCTCCAGAGGAGATTTTAAAGACACTTTCTATGGAGGATAAAGAATGAGGAGAGCCATTTTCCTTGATAGGGACGGAACGATTAATGAGGATCTTCATTATTTGCATGAAGCAGAGAAAGTCATTCTCTGCCCGGAGGCGGGGAAAGGACTTCGTCTGCTAGCGGATGCAGGGTATGAATTGATCGTTATCACCAATCAATCTGGGGTAGGGAGAGGTTATTTCCCTATAGAGGATGTATATCAGGTTAATCGTCGGTTGGATGAATTGTTGGAAGAGGTGGGGGTTCATATCTTGAAATATTATATTGCTCCCGAAAGCCCTGATGAGCCTTCTTTAGGCAGAAAACCTTTGCCAGGATTTGTTTATCAGGCCAGAGATGAATTTGAACTGGATTTAAACCGCTCATTTTTTATTGGTGATAAGAGGTCTGATTTGGAAACGGGTTGGAACGCAGGATTGCAGGGAGGTGTTTTAGTCCGTACAGGAAAAGGAAGTGTAGAGGAGAAAAAGTATCCTGAGCTGAGACAAAAAGCTTATATATGTGATAATCTTAGAGAAGCAGCTGAATATATCCTTCAGGAAGAGAAGGGAAGAGAGAGAAAAGAGAAAAAGTAATATTTTTCTGGGAAAAGAGTTGTAATATTTTTGCGTATGTGTACAATAGCCTCCGTCGACGGGAGACCGTCGTAACTTGGTCGGGGCGTAGCGTAGCCTGGCTAGCGCGTCTGAATGGGGTTCAGAAGGTCGAGAGTTCGAATCTCTCCGCCCCGACCATGTTGAGAGGATTGCTTCATTTCATTCCAATTATAAAATTATCCGTAAAGGAATTTTCGTTTTAGGAGAAGATGTTTCGTTTTTAGAGTATTTTGGGTCTAATAGGGAAAGGGAAAATCTAAATTTAAGAGTCAGAATCGATTCTCTATTGTCAGAGGGGGCCGTAGCAGGTAAATTAGAGCTATGAGTTCGGTGGAAACAGTGGACACACAGGAAACAAAACGGAACGACGAAAAAGAAACAGTTGTTTCGGTGCAAGGGCTTGTAAAAGTCTTCAAGGATTTTTGGGGAAGACCCAAAGCCCATGCGGTTAATAATGTCAGCTTTCAAGTGAAGAAAGGGGAGGTCTTTGGCCTTTTAGGCCCGAATGGTTCAGGCAAGTCTACTACCGTAAAGCTTCTGTTGGGACTGTTGAATCCGACTCGTGGTCACATTGAAGTGTTTGGGCGCTCTACACGCCATGTTGCGACAAAACGCAGAATAGGTTATCTGCCGGAAGAGTCGTATTTGTATCGCTATTTGAATAGTGGGGAAACACTTGATTTTTTTGGGAGTCTTTTCAATCTGGCTCCGGAGGAGAGAAAGCAGCGCACTGAGCAGCTGCTTGAAATGGTGGGATTAGACAAAGTCCGCCGCAGAACAGTAGGTGAGTTTTCCAAAGGAATGCAGCGACGTATTGGTCTGGCTCAGGCTTTAATCAATGATCCGGATTTAATCATTTTAGATGAACCGACTTCAGGATTGGATCCGATTGGCTGTCGAGAGGTAAAAGATCTGATTGTAGAGTTGGCTCGACGTGGCAAAACAGTTATCCTGAGCAGCCATTTACTTGCTGATGTAGAGGATGTTTGTGATAGAGTAGTTATTTATTACGGCGGTAAAATTCAGGCGATTGGCAGTCTTAGTGAATTGTTGGTAACTCCTGATCGCTTACGGATAACAACTCCGGAATTGGATCGATCTACTTTAGAGAATGTGCTTCAGATTATCCGCAAAGATCTAACTCAAAGAGGAAGAAACGCCTCTTCCGTGGTCGTGGATGCACCTACACAGAATCTGGAAAGTTATTTCTTGAGTGTAGTGGAAAAAGCTCGTTCCAGCGAGGAAGAGACTTCAGGAGCGACTTCTGGAGGGAGTGTTGCGGAGTATTTAAGGAGTACAGAGAATAGATCTTCTCAGATACAAGATAAGATTTTGGAACGCCTCGTCAACCGGCCTGAATCGGTAAAACTTCAGGAGAAGGTAATTGAGAAGGAGAAAACGGACAAGGTAGATGAGAAGCTGAAGGAGATTTTAGGCAAGACTTTTACTTCATCACAACCTCTCTCGGCAGAGGAGCTTTCGGAAGGCTTAAAATCAAAAGAGGAGAAAGAGAAAAATTTAAGGAAAGCTAATGAGAAACTGGCGGATCTGTTGGGAGGTAAGGAGCAGAAATGAGTCAGGTCCTAGCTATTGCGAAATTAACGGTAAAAGAGGCTGTACGTTTTAAGCTGGTAGCTTTGTTGGCCGTGTTTCTTATAGCGGCTGTTACGGCTTTGCCATTATTATTGAAAGATGACGGTACGGCGCGAGGTTTTGCGCAAATATTGCTGACTTATTCTCTTGGTCTAACTGTTACAACTCTATCCTTTGCTACACTGTGGCTTTCCTGTGGGTTGCTTGCCAGAGATATTGAGGATTGCCGAATTCAGATGATCGTGGTCAAACCTATTGCCAGGTGGAAAATCTGGCTAGGGAAGTGGCTCGGAATCCTGATATTGGATGCCTTCTTGATGATCATTGCTGGCGGAGTCATTTACGGTTTGTTGCTTTATCGAGCCAGCAGTCTTCCGGAGAAACAGCAATCTATTCTTCAAAATGAGATATTTGTGGCTCGAGGAGTAGCTAAAGAGCTGCCGCTGAATTTGGAGCCGACTATTGAGGCTGTCTATCAGGAGAGACTCAAACAGAGAGCCATAGAATCTGAGGTAGATAAACAGGAGCTGCGCAGACAGATTGCTGAACAGGTGAAGTATCAATATCAACTGGTACCAGAGGGGATGATGCGTGAGTGGAGTATTCCATTGGGGATGGCGGCGGCTGGGCTTAAGGATAAGCCTTTATATATGAGAGTGGAGTTTGTTGCAATGAGCCACACTTCAACTTTTGAGGATACCCGCACTTTCCCGATGATGTGGGAATTGGGGCCTGCGAATACTCCAAAATCCATGCGGACAGTAGTGATGATGGTTCCTAATACTCCAAATGAATTAGAGATACCACCCAATTTGCTTGATGAAAATGGAGTTTTACATATCAGGTTTTTAAATAATCAGGCCGATACCTTTTTCTTTGATGTAAACGGTGGGATGGAGGTGCTTTATCGGCAGGGAGGATTTTTAGTTAATTATGCCAAAGGATTATTTGTGCTTTTCTGTTGGCTGGCATTATTAGGGGCGATTGGACTCTCGGCATCCAGTTTTCTCTCCTTTCCTGTAGCTTCATTCTTTGCAATTTTTATTTTGATCATGGGACTTTCAACTAGTACGATGACACAGGTAATTGACGAGGGTGGAATTGCGGGAGTCAATCATGAAACAGGCAGAATAGATGTTCAGACGCCTTTTGATAAGGCGACGGTGTATATCTTTAAAGTGTTAAGGAGCGCTGTTAATTTGGTAAGGGATTTTTCACCAGTTGAATTACTTAGTCAGGGAAGGACGATTACCTGGATGATGATTTTTTCGGCAATAGGGCAGATTGTGATTGTATCAGGAGGTCTTTTTGCGTGTTTAGGAATTTATTGTTTTTCTCGCCGGGAGCTGGCATTAGCTAAAGGAGGGCAAAGCTAATGAATTCCAAAGTGTTTAAATCGCTAATGTTGGGTATTGTCCTCATTTGCATGATTGGTGTTAATTTCTTGCAGAAAGAAATAAATATCAAAAGAGGAGAATTGGGGTTGACTCGGTTAGAGGTGTTGGAAAATGCGCCTCCGATGTTGGCTTTTACGACAGTGGCCTTAGGTGGATTTCGTGGATTAATTGCTAATGTTCTTTGGATTCGCATGACAGACCTAGGCGATCAAGGTCGTTATTTTGAAACGATACAACTGGCGGATTGGATTACTAAATTAGAGCCTACTTTTGCCCCTGTCTGGAATTGGCAGGCATGGAATTTGGCCTATAATATTTCAATTAAGTTTAATGACCCGCGTCAGCGTTGGCATTGGGTCAATTCTGGTATCAAATTATTAAGGGATGAGGGGTTGGTATATAATCCGGATCGAGCTTCAATGTATCGGGAGCTTTCATGGTTTTTCCAGCATAAAATCGGTTATTATCTGGATGATTACCATATGTATTATAAGACTTTTTGGGCTCAGGAAATGGAGTCGTTACTCGGAGAGACGATGCCCTTGAATTGGGAGAAAGTGCTGAATCCGCAGACGGATGATGAGAAAGAGAATGTCCGCCGATTGAAGGAAGAGTATAAATTAGATCCGCAGTTTATGAAAAAAGTGGATGACAAATTTGGACCTTTGGATTGGCGTCTGGCGGAAGTTCATGCTATTTATTGGGCAATGCTCGGGATGGAGAAGTCACGTAAAGGAGATGATCTGATGCCGCTGCAGCGTTCAATTTATCAGCCGATGTTGATTAACTTTCATCGTGGGCGTTTGATTACTAATCCTTTTAATAATACCTATGAATATCGTCCGAATTTGGATGCGATTCCAAATACGGATAAGGCTTATCTGGAATTTGCAGAGAAGGATGAGGTAAATCGTGCGCATATCCTGTCTGCGCACAAGAATTTTCTCAAAGATGCTATTTATTTTCTCTATAGTTATAATCGTATTTCAGAAGCAGCAAATTATTTTAGAGAATTTGCTGAACGTTATCCGGATCAAAATCTTTTAAGTGGTGATTCTACTTCAACTCCAGATAAAATTGCGTTGGATGAATTTGTTGTAGAACGAGTGGAAGAGGATGTTCGAGATAATTCACCAGATCGAGTTCGAGGAATTATTGATGGATTGCTTTTTAGTTCTTTCTATGCTCTTGCGTTGTCTCAGGAAGATGAGGCTACAGGCAATGCAGCAATGGCATTGAAAATTTGGCAGAAATATCAGAGTGAGGTGAATGATACAGCTTCCGAGGAGAGGGTTGGCTTGCCTGATTTTCAGAGTATGCGCAGATCTGCTTTGAAACAATTTTTGCAGATAGCTGACGAACGGGAACCCTTAATGGGAGATGCTCTGAGAGTGAGGTTGAATTTGCCCAAACGAGATGAAACATCTTCCGGTACCCAAGCAAATGGAGAGCAGACCTCTTCGACGGCTCAAGAGAACAACAAAGGAGGAAGTTCAACTGGCACTTCTTCCAGGACAAATAAAACGTCGACCTCGACGATGTCTCCTGTGGTTGCTAATACTCCCGAGAGATAATAAATCAGGATTGAATCCGTCTTTGATACGCGAGTTGTTCCTGTTGAATGAATTCTTGGATTTCCCAAGGGAAGAGTATCCATTCAGAGTGTTTTGAGAGGTTAAGCGCGAAAAGAGCATTTATATGCTCTTTTTTTGTTACCCAGACGCAATAGGTCACTTTTGGATAGCGTGTAATTGTTTGAGAATAGGTATATCCGCTGTCAATAATATCGTCACACCAGAGACAGTCGGGAGAAGGTTCTAACTTTAAAGGAATTTTAAGTCGATGAGAGAGAGCCACTGCTAAAGGAAGACCTCCCCGAGGTTCTCCGTAGATACTGGAAAAGTTTCTTCCTCGCAGCTGATTTGCCAGAGAGATTACAGCTTGGTCAAATTGTTCCCAAGTCAGTTTGATGAAGGTGTTATTTTCAGACATCCTAAGAAAATTATCCCAAAATAGAATTATTTTACAAGATCGGAGAACTGTAAAGGGCGAGAATAAAGATTTTGACTCCATTGATAAGGAGGCGTTTTGCTTTGACTTAGCCAGTTTTTTTTTTTACCATGCGCAATGCCTATAAAGGTATTGTGATTTGGGTATGAGTATTCATTTTAAAACTTTTAATTCCGGGGGAGGTCGAAGACAAGGCCCCGTATTTGATGTGAATGGACCTCTGTGGCAGTTGATGGCGTTTAGGCGTATGATCATTGTGGGGGTATTGATTTTCATTCCAATCGTCTTGCTTTATTCCAGTTTTTATACCGTAGGGCCTGAGGAGGAAGGGATAGTTCTTACTTTTGGTAAACATACAAGCACTGTGGAATCCGGAGCTCATTTTAAATGGCCTTTGGGAATTCAAAAGGTCTATAAGTTTCCAGTTAAGCGGCAGCTTAAAGAAGAGTTTGGCTTTAGAACAGCCGCCGGAGCGAGAGGGGAATCGGAGGTGTATATCCAAGATATGAGAGCGGAGGCTCCAAGTCTTTCTTCATGGATGAAAAATAGAGCGGATTTTTCGGGGGAGAAAATTAAGAATGAATCCGTTATGCTGACAGGGGATTTGAATCTGGTTGAGGTAGAGTGGGTGGCACAGAGTCATGTGAGCGATATTCGTCAGTGCCTTTTTCAGAATAGGCAGCCAATGGATACTTTTCGAGATGCAAATATTGCTGTGATGCGTAAACTGGTGGGAGATCGTACCATGAGTGAGGTTGTTACAACAGGGCGTTCTGAAATTGAAACAATGGCTAAACAGGAGCTTCAAGCGCTATGTAAGGCTTATGGGTTGGGATTAACTGTTGATCAGGTGATTTTGCAAAATGTCGCACCTCCGGAGGCGGTTCAGTTTGCTTTTAAAGAGGTTAATCAGGCTCAACAGGAGCGAGAGAGCCTTATCAATCAAGCAGAAAGAGAATATAATAAGGTTATTCCCGAGGCTAGAGGGCAGGCCCAGGGGATGATTAGTCAAGCACAAGGATATGCTGCTGATAGAACCAATAGAGCTTATGGTGATGTGGCGAAGTTTAATGCGCTCTTAGTGGAGTATAAGAAGGCTCCGGAAGCGACAAGAAAACGTTTATATTTGGAGTCCCTGATGGAGATTTTGCCGCAGGCGGGAAGTAAAATTGTTGTGGATCCGACAGTGCCTAATTTAATTCCAATGGTTAATCAAATTGGCAAAGAGAGTCAGCAGGTGCAGACAAATAAATAGGGGAGAAGAACAAGATGAAGATTAAATTATTGGCTTTTTTAGCTATTTTGTTGGCTTTGGTAATTCTTAACAGTGCGTTTGTTGTTAATGAATGGGAACAGTCATTCATTACCCGTTTTGGAAAGGTTGTAGATAAGGCTAAAACTGAGCCTGGACTTTATTTGAAAGTTCCTTTTATTGACCAAATACATCGTTTTGAAAAACGTATCCTGGAGTGGGAGAGTGAATCTAGTCTGATGCAGGATATGGAGAAACGGTATATTGTTGTGGGCGCTTATGCACGTTGGAAGATTTTAGATCCGGTTCTGTTTTATGAACGAGTGAGAGATGAACGGGGAGCTAAAACACGTTTAGATGATGGAATTGATGGAGCAATTCGTACTGAAATTGCTAAACACAGGTTAATTGATGTTGTGCGTTCAGAGCAGAGAACACCAGTAATTGAGGGAGGCGATTATGATACAGAGAGTAATCTTCTCGATTTTCGCTTAGGCAGGTCTGCTATCACTCAGAATATTTTAGCTAGTGCTAAAGAACGCACCAGCGGTTGGGGAATTGAGTTAATCGATGTACAAATTAAGCTTATTAATTTAGAACCTGAGACTGAGGCTAAAACAATGCAGCGTATGTCCAGTGAACGTCAACGAATTGCTGAAAAACTTCGTTCTGAAGGTCAGGGTGAAATGCAGCGTATTACCGGTGAAAAAGAGCGTGATCTCAAACAAATCATGAGTCAGGCCTACCGGGAAAAACAAGAAATAGAGGGTGCTGCGGATGCTATTGCGGCTAAAATATATAATGATGCTTATAATGCTGATGAGCAATCGCGTGAACTTTATGAACTGACAAAGAAGATGGAGCTGTATGAAAAAGTAGTCAGCGATAAGGATACGCTGCTTCTTTCTACAGATGGAGATATCTTTGATTATCTTCAGAAGGAAAAATAAAAACGGAAAATCAAATTGTGAACTGCCTGTAACTTCAAAATAATCTATTTATTTGAGGTGCAGGCATATATGTAAAGAAGAGAGTGGATTCTCTTTTTATTTGTCGAGAGAAGCTTGTTTTGTGAAACGGAGGGGCTTCTCTCTGTTATTCTTTTGAAAAATTGATTCGGATGAGATGAGCTGGATAGAGATAATACTAATGGCATTCTGTTTGGCTGCGGATGCGTTTGCCGTATCAATCGTGGTAGGAGGGACCCCTTTTAATGTAGGATTTCGTCCAATGTTTAGGATAGCTTTCCATTTTGGTTTATTCCAGTTTCTAATGCCTATTTTAGGGTGGTTCATTGGATGGAAAGTTGCCTCTTATGTGGAAACTTTTGATCATTGGATTGCTTTTACTCTTTTAGTTTATGTGGGTAGCAAGATGGTCTATGATGGATTTAAGGGAGAGGAATTAGTTTGGAGTAGAGATCCATCCAGAAAGGGAATTTTGGTCGTTTTAAGTTTGGCTACAAGTATTGATGCTTTTGCTTTGGGTTTTAGCTTGAGTATGCTGAGAGTGGATATTTGGGTGCCCAGCATCATGATCGGAGTTATTACGGCTGTCTTATGTTCGATTGGAATGTATTTTGGCAGATTTTTGGGAGTTCGGTTTGGGCAGAAGATGATTGTGGCAGGAGGAGGAATTCTTTGTCTTTTAGGAGTAAAAATTCTTTTGGAGCATTTGTTTACCCATTAATTTGTTCTTGAATGATTTGGGTGTGCTTTGCTGAATTTTTTTTAAGATAAAATGTTTCAGAATAATTTTTCGCCAGCAAAATGTATTGGATTCATTGAGCAAAGGGGGGCGGCAGAGCTGTAAAATAACATTTCAGAGAATAATAATGGATGAGTTTAAATTGTTTTTGTCTTAGAGTTATTAAGTAAAAAGCTCTTTCATCACCAGATGCAGGGAAAGAGCTTCCAAAAAATAAAATTAAGGATTAAGAGAATGCCGTGAACTTATTTTATCGATATCCCCAGCCCCAGCGTTCACTAATCGGCCAGTAGATAAATCCTGCGCGCCCAATGATTTTAGATCGTTCAAAGTCACCCCAGGCTCGAGAGTCTGAACTGTTCATTGTGTTGTCTCCCAGTGTAAGAACATGGTTTGGTCTAACTTTAAATATGCCAGATTCATTTTCAAATTCAGGCAGCATTCGCATGTAATTATGATTAGCACGAGAGGTTTCTGCATTAACATGGCCAAAGTAGTGGTTGGGAATGTAGGGATCATTGGAGTTAAATCCGTAGATGATCTCAAAATGTGGAGTTGAAGCATCTATCCTTTTCCCATTTCGAATTAAATGGCGGTCGTTGCCGATAGATATAGTATCACCGCTGTCAGCGACCATACGTTTGATGTAAAAAGTATCAGAAGGTAATCCCTGGATACCGCTTGTTTCAAAGATAACAATTTCTCCTACTTCTGGTTTCCTAAAGTTGTAGACTAGGCGATTGACAAAGAGATGATCTCCTGTTTTAACTTTGAGTTTGATAACGTCTTCTCCTTTTTTGAAGGAGTCACCTATTTTGACGTTTGAATAGAGCAATGCCTGGTAATCTGACGCAGGTCCTGTAGAGGGAAGCGTTGTAGGGGGAAACCAAAGAGTATGCCATTCATTGCCAATTAGATAACGCTGTTTTTTGATAAAAGGAAGAACCATTTGAGGTTTTTCAACGGCAGCGAGTTGACCATCACATTTGGCAATAAGATGGTGGTAGGAAATTCCATAAAACCATTTATCTATAAAGCGATTGAAGATATTAGGAATCTCCGTGTCCGGATCGGTTTCTTTGAGATTTTCACCTGTTACTCCGTAGAGGGTTGGCTGCATGGAACTGGTAGGTATCTTCATTGGCTGAATGAAGAACGTTCTTGCTGCAAGAGCAATAGCTACCGCAACCAGTGCTACTTCGAATATATCTCGCAGTGTCGCATGAGGATAGGGTTTAACGGCAGATTCGGAGACTTGATTCAGTGCTTCTACAGCGGCATTGATTTCTTCTTCGGAAGCGTTTCTAAGAAGAGCTTTTTTCAATACTTCTGCTTTTTCTTTAATTAAAACGACTTCTTCCGGTTGAAGCAGATCTTCTCTAGCACGTAATTGCTTGAGAATAGCCTTACGGTATTCCCATATTTCGCGGATTTTTTTATTTAAAAACCAGGTGAAAATGAATTGCATTTTTTTACTAATCTTTTTTGCGTTTAGACATGAAGTTGAAGAATTCATATCCCTCACGCAGACGGCGAACCATGACATGTTTATCTTCAAACATTGTTTTAAGAATTCGTAAAATCGGTTTTGGACGGAGATAGTAGGTTTTGTAAAAGCGTTCAACGGCGTCAAAAATCTCTTCTTTGGATAGACCGGGATATTCTAAAGCGCTTTGCTGAATACCATCGTTGGTAAGTTGGCGACCGGTTTGGCGAGTTTTTGAGAACCAGCCGTTTTGTTTGGCTTCTTCGTAGAGTTCTGTGCCAGGATAAGGAGCAGCCAGTGAGACTTGGATGCTAAATACATCCAGTTCCATTGCATATTTAATAGTTTGCTCAATTGTTTCAGGGGTCTCTATCGGAAGTCCCAAAACAAAGGTGCCATGGATAACAATACCGAGTTTTTTACAGTTTTTAGTAAATTCTTTAGCTTGCTCAATGGTGATACCTTTTTTGATGCGTTTGAGGATCTCTGGACTTCCTGATTCATAACCAACCAGAAGAAGTCTTAATCCTCCGTCTTTCATAGCTTTCAGGCTTTCATAGTCTACAGTAGCTCGGCTATTGCAGGACCATACAATGCCCAGCTTTTGAAGTTTGGAAGCAATTTCTCTTGCCCTAGGGAGATTGGCGGTAAAGGTGTCATCGTCGAAGAAGTATTCTTCAACTTCTGGGAAGAGTTTTTGAGCATGAGCCATTTCAGCTACAACATTATCCGCGGAACGAGTACGGTAACGGCGTCCAGCGATTGTTTGAGGCCAGAGACAGAAAGTGCATCTGGAGGGGCATCCACGACCAGTATATAGAGATATATAAGGTTCTTTGAGATAGCCAATAGAGTACTTACGGATATCTAAATCTCTCTTGTAGACGTCGGTGACCCAAGGAAGTTCATCCAGATTGCGAATCAATTCACGTTCAGGCGTATAGATGATTTTATTTCCTTGCTTGTAGGCTAGCCCTTTAATTTCAGAAAGAGGCCTTCCTTCTGAGACTTCTCTACAGGTATAGTCAAATTCCCGACGAGCTACCCAATCTACGGCCCAAGAGCTTTTCAATGTCTCCTCTGGTAGAACCATCGCATGCGCTCCGATAAAACCAATGGTTGTGGAGGGCTTTTGCTGTTTAATGGCTTCTGCGATTTTACAGTCATTGGCTAATGATGGGGTAGAAGTATGAATGATAACATGATCATATTTTCTAGCTTCTTGTAGGCATTCGTCAACGCCAATGTCATGAGGAGGACAGTCCATTAATTTGCTGTTGGGGACAAGAGCCGCAGGCATCGCCAACCATGTTGGATACCAGAAAGACCGAATTTCACGTCTGGCTTGATAACGAGAGCCAGCCCCACCGTCAAAGCCATCAAACGAAGGCGGAGAAAGAAAGAGTGTCATTGTTTATTTCCTATTTTATCAGAATAAATTAATTATTTGTTTTGGTTTCCGTAAGATGTCCTTTCCCAGCAGAGACACCATTAAAAGGATTAATGTTAGCTCCCTCTTTGCATCTTAGAGGGCGAGGTGAAAAGTTAAATTTAAAGTTTTTCCAATTATCTCCTGGTTTAGAATCTACACCTAATGCTCCAGAAGGATCAAAGCCACAGTGAACCATGCAGTTAGAGCAGCGTGGATCGCGAATAGTTGTAGTTGTGACTCCATATTTATTCCAATCAGTTTTTTCTAAAAGATCTTTATACGTGGGGTAGTGCGTATCTGCCAGCATGTAGCAGGGAGAGCGCCATCCCCGAGGAGTGACAGTGGGGATAGCCCATGCGGTGCATGAAAGATCACGTTTTCCAGTCAGAAATTCTTGATAGACAACAGTGCCAAAGAGTGTGAATTTTTGTCCCCAGCGTTCAAAATCTTTAAATTTTTCACGAGTCTGTTTGCGGGACAGATAAAATTCTTCTGGGTTTTTCCCTAAACGCTTAGCCATATCAATTTTAGCTGCGTCATAATCATAGCCAGGAGAGATGGTGTGACCATCGACTCCAATCCAAGAGAGATATTCCAAAAGATGTTCCAATTCATCCATATCTGTTTGCCCATAAACAGTGGCATTAGTAGCGACTTGAAAGCCGAGAGCTTTGGCTAGCCGGATTCCAGCTATAGCTTCACGGAAGACTCCTTCACGTTCCACAATGGTATCATGAGTTTTTTCCATGCCATCCAAGTGTATGTTCCAGTAGATACTCCAATGAGGTGATATGACCGGTTTATTATTTCCCTTACGAATAGTTTCCGAATCCTGTTGAGTGATTAGTTTTTCAGAGATGAGTTTTTGGATCAGGGGGTCCATATCGGCGGTATATGCTGCAGCCATATATTCTTTGAGCTTACGTCTTAGCAGAATACCGTTTGTGCAGATATAGATGATGCGTTTTTGCCGGAGAAGTCCTTCTACTAGCAGCTCAATTTCCGGATAGAGAAGAGGTTCTCCTCCGCAAATAGAGACCATAGGGGCATCGCATTGATTAGCGGCATCCAGACAGGCCTCTAACTTCATCCGATCATTGATATTAGTTGAATACTCTCGCACTCTTCCACATCCAGTGCAGGCAAGATTACAGGTGTGCAAAGGTTCCAATTGCAATACCATCGCAAAGCGCGGAGTATGCAGTACTTTGTGTTTGATGATGTGGGAGGCGATCTTAAGAGTTGTTTTTAAAGGAAAACGCATAAATAAAAAAGAACTAGATATCTAAAAAAGAAAAGGTTATTCAGGATTGCTGCAAATAACCTTTAAATTATCAGAAGAGAAAAATTCAAGTTGAGTATCGGAAATGGATTTCCCTGTTTGAGTGTGAGATAGATATTCTTCAAATGATGAATTAGGAGTATTCTCCACCAGACCGGGTATAAAGAAGGATGCCGGAGATACACTGTGAGTTGCTCCAATTCCTCCACATCCAGTTAAGACCAGAGCTGAGGATGCTAATAATAAGGCTAAAATGCCATATTTACCTGAAAGCAGGTATTTCATGCACTTATTTTATTCCATTGAGAGAGATGAGGCAAATAATAAAGAGCTAGAGTGAAGTAATTTTGTGTTTTTCAGAAAAGTAAGAAGAGTTTTTTCTGTTTAAAGTTAGAGCAGGTAGGAATGAAAAAGTGATTTTTATAATTTATTTATGTACAGATGGTTGAATGAATCCATAGTTTAGGGGTGTTGTGTGAAGAAAAGTAAAAAACGGAATTAAACTTTAAAAGACTTGCAATTAGCTCAGATTAGTATAGACTTTTAACTCAATGAAGCTGGCTCGCTTAGCTTAGTGGAAGAGCGCTTCCTTCACACGGAAGAGGTCAGAAGTTCGAATCTTCTAGCGAGCACCATTTAGCTGATTAGTAATTATTTTATTCCCCTGTTATTTGAATATAAGGAGGAGTGTATTTGTATTTTGAGTAGTTAGAGCAGAATGAAGATTTCAACAGGAAAAGGAGACATTGGCAGCACATCACTACTTTTTGGGGAAAGAATTCATAAGACTTCGGAATACGTCTGTGCTTGCGGTGCAGTAGATGAGTTGAATGCCTTGCTGGGGATGGTTCGTGCGAGAGAAGAAGCTTCTCCCGAGATGCGAGAACTTATTTTTCAGGTTCAAAAGAGGTTAAGTTGTTTGATGACAGAGTTGATGGTATTGCCTTCCGAGTGGAATTCTCCAAAGAAAAGAACTTTGTCTCAGATTAGCCAGGAGGATATTTCATTTTTAGATTCATCGATAGAAAGTTACGAATCCTCCTTACCAATTTTTAAAGAATGGCTGATTCCGGGAGATAATGAGTTGGAAGCTGTTTTGAATTTTGCCCGCACTGTTTGCCGGAGAGCTGAGAGGGAGTTATGGTTTTTGGCAAAAGAATTTGAAAATACACCGGCACAATCCCAATTTAATCGATTGCCTGTATATTTAAATCGGCTCTCGGATCTTTTATGGCTAATGACTTTGTCCGCGAGAATTGTTTCTACTAAACAAGAGTAGAATATGAACTTTCTGTCAGAGTTATTTGTTTTTTTTCAATTTTTGTATCCAGTCAGCTGCGGCTTGTCGTGTATCGGCGCCTGTTTTCAGTACAGGAGTGATAAATTTTGGAGTAAACCAAGGAAATGCTCCTATTAGATCATGGATAACTAGAATTTGACCGTCGCAGTCTGGTCCTGAGGCAATACCGATTGTCGGAATTTGTATAGACCGGGTGATTTGAGTGGTAAAGTCATGTTTAATTAACTCTAAGACGATGGCTGCAACCCCAGCTTTTTCCAGAGCGACAGCGCTTTGAATCAGCTGTTGCTGTTCTTCTTCCATTTTGCCTTTAATATGATATTTGCCTCCTTCTTCCAGAATATGTTGAGGGAGCATCCCCAGGTGACCTATAACTTGGATTCCTGCACTGCGTATAGTTTCAATTTGTGGAAGAATTTCTATTCCTCCTTCCATTTTGATAGCCTGAGCTCCGGCTGCAATAAGTTTTTGAGCGTTGGTCAGCGCTTCCGAGGGGGTGTCATAACTGCGGTAAGGCATATCTGCTGTCAAAAGGGCGTGGGGTTTGGCACGCGCGGCGGCAGAAGTATGATGAACCATGTCTTCTATTGTAACAGAGGTGGTATCGGGATAGCCGAGTACAACCATTCCGAGAGAATCTCCTACCAGAAGAATATCTACACCCGCTTCGTCCAGAAGTTTTGCCATAGGGTAGTCATAGGCGGTTAGAGCGGCAATTTTTTCGCCGCGTTCCTTCATCGATTTTAGACGAGAGACTAAATTCTCCGGTGTGAATAAATGATCAGTCATTTATATGTTTCCAATTATCTGAGATTAGCCGGGAGGCCATTTCATTGTACGACCGCCTAGAATGTGGCAGTGAAGATGTGGAACTGTTTCTCCGCCATCGGGACCATTGTTAATTACTAGGCGATATCCGTTTTCTGCGAGTCCTTGATTACGGGCAATTTCTGCCGCTTTCAGAAGCAGTGTTCCTAAGAGTTCTTTGTCGCTGGAGAGTGCTTCGTTAATTCTGGGAATTACTCGTTTGGGAGTGAGCAGAATATGAATGGGTGCTTGAGGATCAATATCGCGGAAAGCTATTACATCTTCATCTTCAAAGACAATAGAAGCGGGGATTTCGCGATCGCGGATACGTTCAAATATTGTTTTGGACATAAAGCTTATTATAAAATAACCAAGGTGCAATGGGATTTAAGATTAAAACGGGTAAAATCACGGATAAAATTAACGGCATAGTCTGTTAGATGGCGTGTAGTTTTGCATTGATATTGCCGATGAGTGCACATTCTGGAACATTCTCGAATTCCTTCTATAAAGACCAGATCTACTTTTAATTTGTTTAAAGAGAGGAGGATATTTTTTAGTTTTTGTAAGAAAGGCAGTTCTCCAAATAAAGCTTCCTGTGATAAGGTTTCGAGGAGATTAATCCGGTAAATTAATTTTCCCCTAGGAGTAATAAGTGCCATGGAGACGTAGTCATGCAGTTGGGCTAGTGTTACGGTATTGAGGCTGCTTTTCTGATTAATATAGAGAATAGAGGCCTCCACCGCAGCAGAGAAGTATTCCTCACCGGGGCTTTCAATTTGAAGCATTTCAGGGGTGATGTCATCCGCTTGGCAGAGAATCAATTCTCCGTTTTCATTTTCTAAGAGAATATAGAAAGAATCATTCAACGTCATTTCAAAAGTCAGCTTTGTTTATCCAAGAGCCGTCTCTTTAGAAGAGAGTATAGCTATGCGTGTGTAAAAAGGCAAATAAAGATCCCGGAGGGGGATGAGTAAATGAAGAAGATATTTATAAAGGTTTTGATTTTTCCTGATTTTTTAGTCATCCTTCGAATGAGCTTATTATTGAGCTGCAGATTTAAATGAAATTTAAAATGAAGAGTTTTTGGAAGTATATTTTGACGGTTTTTGTTGGAATGATTCTGAGCTTACAGGCACAGGATTTTCTTTCCGATTTGCCGAGTGAATGGGAAATTCCGAATAAACAGACTTTTACAAGTGATTCTGTGGAGTCGGGAGAACCATTTAAAGTATCTATTGTTCCTCTGGAGGAGAAAGAGAAGAGAGGTGCCAAAATTTCCGTACAGATTGCTCCTGACCATTATCTTTATAAAGAGTATTTTATTGTGACAGCTTCGGATAAAACAGTATTGACACCGGTGAAAGCTTTACCTGAGGTGCGTATTAAGGATCCGTTTACCAATGAAGATAAAGATGTTTATAATCAAAGTTTTGAAGCAGAGTATCTGTTTCCTGATAATGTTCCTGATGGATCTATTAAAGTCGAATATATGGGCTGCAATGAAGAGATGTGTTTTATGCCACAAGAGCTGGTGTATGAATTCTCATGGCTTCCTAAAGTAAAGACTGAAATCGAAGAAATAGATGTTGCTGCGGAAGGGAATCGGGAGAGAGATTCAGTGACTGAAGGATGGAGAGAGTTGGCAGAGCTATTTATAGTAAAAGCAACGGCTTCCGGTTCCATGGGAAAGGATGAATTTTTTAGTTTTCTCGACCAGATTTATGAGGAAAACCAGGAAAGCGGAGTGATGGGGATTTTTGCCAAATGGGGATTGATGCTGACTATTCCGTTGATTGTTTTTCTAGGAATTGGATTGAATTTGACACCCTGCGTTTTGCCAATGATTCCAATTAATTTGGCGATTATTGGAGCGGGAGTTAAAGCTGATAACAGAAGTTATGGCTTTTTCTTGGGAGGAATTTATGGACTGGGAATGGCAATTTCCTATGGTTGTTTGGGGTTGGCTGTTGTATTGGCGGGTGCTACATTTGGAGTGCTAAATTCTTCTCCATGGTTTAATTTTATTACGGCGATTATTTTTATATTGCTTTCATTAGCAATGTTTGATGTTTTTAATATCGATTTAAGTCGTTTTAATACGAATCGTAATGTTGATTCAAAAAACGGAATAGGAAAATATCTGCTCATTTTTGGATTAGGGGTTTTCTCTGCTTTGCTAGCAGGGGCTTGTGTTGCTCCGGTGTTAATTGCGGTGCTTCTGCTTTCTGCGGATCTTTATAGTGCAGGGAATTATGCAGGATTGACTTTACCTTTCTTCTTAGGATTAGGAATGGCTCTGCCTTGGCCAATTGCTGGAGCAGGAATAGGTTTTTTACCTAAACCGGGGATGTGGATGACCCGTGTAAAACAGGGATTTGGAATCTTAATTTTGTTTATGGCGGCTTATTATGGTTATACTGGGTATCATTTATTGCAAGAGAGAGGAAATGTGACAGAATTAAGCCAAACCGGAGAGACTGTGTCAACTGAGATGGATATGACGAAGAATATGGTGCTTCAGCTGGAAGAAGGACTGAAACAATCGATAGAGGAAAAGAAACCTGTCTTTATTGATTTTTGGGCTACCTGGTGCAAGAGTTGTATGTATATGGAGAGAACAACATTTAACGAAGAGGAAGTTAAAGCACGGTTGGAAAAAGATTTCATTGTGCTTAAGCTTCAGGCGGAAAACCCGAAACAGTCAGGGGTAAAGGAAGTGTTGGATTATTATCAGGTAATGGGGTTACCTACTTATCTAATTTTATCTCCTTTAGAAGAGATAAAACAATAGTGTGGAGTTAAAACTTTTTGCAGTATCTCCCAATATGTTTAGATAGAGAACTCCATGACTCCGACTCTATGCTCAGAGCATAGAAATCGGTGAAAAAGAGGGGAAAAACTTCTTGTCCAGAATGGAAAACAAAATTTCAATTAGAGAATCTTCTCTCCTGACTTAATTCTGAAATAAGGAGTGTATTTGAGAAAGAATTTGCTGATTTTCATGGATAGTGATTCAGTAAGAATGAGGATACCATCATGAGCGTGGATTATAAGAGCAATTGGTTGCTCAAATGCCAAAGCAAGGAAGATATAATAATTAAAGAGAAAGACCGGCAGTTTGAATCTGCTGGTCTTTAGCATATTTAACTAAAATGATATTTTGTAAGGGCTGAATTATTTGTTCTCAGAGTCTTGCAGAAGTTTTTCGATGAAGTTTGTAGCATAATTGCCTCTGCGGAATTGTTGGTTGTTTAAAATCGTTTGTTGGAAACCAATGGTTGTTTTGATATTGGTTATCATGGTTTCACTGAGAGCTCGAGCCATACGCTCAATTGCATCCGAGCGATTTTTTCCCCATACAATTAATTTCCCCAGCATAGAGTCGTAATAAGGAGGAACAGTGTATCCAGCATAGATGTGACTATCAAAGCGGACATTTCGTCCACCTGGAGTGTAGAGCATCTGGATAGTTCCAGGAGAGGGACGGAAGTTATTGGCAGGATCTTCTGCGTTGATACGGCATTCAATAGCGTGACCTTCTGGTTGAATATCACCTTTAATGCTAAGAGGATTTCCGGCAGCGATAGAGATCTGTTCCTTGACAATGTCAACACCTGTTACTTCTTCTGTAATAGGGTGTTCAACCTGGATACGCTTGTTCATTTCCAGGAAATAGAATTCACCTTTTTCGCTAACGATAAATTCAACAGTCCCAGCATTGTTGTAATTAGCTGCTTTGGCAATAGCAATTGCAGCTTTGCTCATTTTCTTGCGTAGATCTTTGAATCTTGTGTCAATCAGAGGAGAAGGAGTTTCTTCAATTAGTTTCTGATTTCTACGCTGGATGGAGCAGTCTCTTTCCCCCAGATGTATTACGTTGCCTCTAGTATCGGCAAGAATCTGAAATTCAACATGGTGAGAGACTTCAATAAATTTTTCGATATAGACCCCGGCATTACCGAAAGCCTTTTCTGCTTCTGTTTTGGCTGCGTGGAAGCTATTGATTAGGGATATGTCATTGTGAGCGACTCTCATTCCACAGCCACCACCTCCAGCAACCGCTTTGATGAGGACAGGATAACCAATCTTACGTGCTATATCTAGGGCGTCTTCACGGTTGTCTACTGTACCTTCTGAACCAGGAGGAGTGGGAACTCCTGCTTTTTGAGCCAAACGGCGACTGACGGCTTTATCTTCCAATGCATTCATTGCATCAGAGTTGGGACCGATAAATTTGATATTACAGTTTTCGCAGACGTCTGCAAAGTGAGCGTTTTCTGAGAGTAATCCATATCCTGGATGAATAGCATCTACATCGGTAATTTCAGCCGCACTGATAATGCGGTCTATTCGCAGATAACTATCAGAGACGGGAGCTTTGCCAATGCAGATGGCTTCATCTGCCAATTGGACATGCATGGAATTAGCGTCAGCTTCAGAATATACGGTAACTGTACGGATATTCATCTCTTTGCAGGTGCGAATAATCCGAACAGCAATTTCACCGCGATTCGCAATCAGAATTTTCTCAAACATAAGAGCGGAGAGTATTGTAGTTTAGAGGGCTCCCTTTAGTTGGGATTAATTCTGAAAAGGGTTTGACCAAATTCTACGGGTTTTCCGTTAGTAGCTGCTACTTCGACGACGGTCCCTCGTATTTCTGCTTTGATTTCGTTCATGACTTTCATTGCCTCAACAATGCAGATAACTGTATCCGGATTAACTTGTGAACCTATCTCAACAAAAGGAGCGGCATCTGGAGAAGGAGAAACATAGAAGGTTCCCACCATAGGTGCTTTTACTTCAGCCAGGTTTTGTTTAGGCTGAGACTGTTGTTCTGAGGTTTGTGGGGCCGTAGGTTGCACAGAGGCCGTTGCTATAGCGGCAGGGCTAACCTGAGCTGAGATCTCTTTTTCTTCGGTTTCGTCAACAGAACGTTTTAGTTTTATCTTAAAGCCTTCCTTTTCGAGTTCAAATTCGGAAAGGGAGTTGATCTTCATTAGATCAATAATAGATTTAATATCGTTTATATCCAAAATGTCAAATAGGCAGCGATTATTCGTCGCTTTTTCTATAGTTTTAATGATGCTGCTTCGCGAGTAAACCGCTAACAGCTATCAGTGCCAATGTATAGCTTTCAGCCCCAAAGCCTGCAATTACCCCTGCACAGACAGGAGCAATAAACGACTTTTTACGAAATTCTTCTCTTGCATGAACATTAGAGAGATGAATCTCTACGACTGGGACTTTAATACTGCTTACTGCGTCACGGATAGCGATGCTAGTATGAGTATAAGCCCCTGCGTTTAAAATAATTGCATCAAATATACCAGATGCTTCATGAATCCAGTCTATCAGAGAGCCTTCATGATTGCTTTGTCGGAACTCTATTTGGATTCCTAATTCTTGAGCTTTTTCTTGAACTTGGTGTTCAATTTGCTTTAGCGTCAACGCTCCATAGATAGTTGGTTCGCGAATGCCGAGCATATTTAAATTAGGTCCATTCAGATAAAGTACCTTCATGGCGAGGCCGATTCTATCAAAAGAATGAGAAAGGGTCCATGTTTTTTTCTTCTTTTAAGCATATTTTGTGTTTTACTAATAAAAAGTATTAAAAAGATATTTGATTTTTGTTCTGTTTTACTAAAAGTATTTTGTATCTTTTTGATAAGCAATGCTTTTATAAAAGTGTTTGTTTTTGGTGTTTTTTTTTGGCAGGATATTTCCATATGAGAGAGGATCTCGCAAAATTATTGGATTTGCAGAATTGGGATTTGGAAACGGCTCGGTTGGAACAAGAACTTTCTTCTTTTCCTTCTCAGAGAGAAGTTATGGTAGAGGAAGTCTTATCCAGCAGAAAAAGGGCAGATTCTCTCAAAGAAAAGTTGGCCCAGAGCGGCAGTATGCGCAGAGACATTGAGCTGCAAATTAATCAACAAGAGCAGAATTTGAGTAAGTTTTCTGCTCAGCAGATGCAGACTCGTAAGAATGATGAATATAAGGCTTTTGAATCTCAAATGGAGGCAACTCGGGGAATAATCAGTGATTTAGAGACAAGGTTATTAGAGATGATGGAAAAGGAAGATCTAATTCGTCAGCAGTATGAAGAGGTCCTTAAAGAGAAGAAAAGAGTAGAAAAGAGATGTAAAGAGCAAATTATAGCTATTGATGCACGAAAGCAAGAGAACTTAAAACTTTTAGAGAAAAGACGGGAACATCGAAAAAGGTTTGCCGATCAGGTTCCTGCTGCATTGAGAATCAAATATGAACGCATGATTAAGAATAAAAAGGGGCATGTGTTGGTAGGAATTGATGGAGGAGCTTGCAGAGGGTGTCATATTAAGCTTCCGCAGCAGCTGGTACTGAGCTGTAAATCCGAGGAGCAAGAGGTGATTTGCATTAATTGCGGACGTTTGCTCTATTACAGTTCAGAGATGAAAATAGATTAGGACTGCTTTAAGCAAATCGAAATTAAAGAAAAGTTTTTTGGCTTTCCCCAAAAAATAAAACCCGGATAGAATTCTATCCGGGTAAATAATTTTGTAAAACTCTTAATTATTGAGCAGAAGCGTTGGTTGAAACAACGGGATTGGAGCTTTTTACAACAATCTTGAGAGAGATGACAACTTCTGGATGCAGTTTTACTGTAACCTCATGTTCTCCGAGGCTGCGAATTGGCTTAGCAATCTCGATTTTGTGTTTATCCAGTGTAATGTCAAATTTAGATTTTAACTCATCCACAACAGAAGTTGCAGTTACGGAGCCATACATTCTGCTGTTATCTTCGCTTGTTTTGACAGCGATATCCAAAGATAATTTGGAAAGCATAGCGCCGAGCTCTTTCATGCTGGCGATTTCGCGAGCTTCACGTTCTGCACGGCGCTGTTTAAGCGCCTCTAAATGGCGTTTGTTTGATTGAGTAACAGGGCTAGCGTATCCCTGAGGAACTAAATAATTGCGCGCATAGCCAGCAGCGACTTTAACTTGATCTGACTCTGCACCAAGTCCGGCTACATTCCGGACCAATATCACATCTACTTTCGGCATAAGTTTCTATTTATTTTATAAATTTTAGAATGGAACATCATCCTCTTGATTAGGATCAGCATCGGGTACCCCCGGAGGGATAGATTGATTGGGGTGAATCCCATAGTTAGGAGGCATTGTAGGAGAAGGGGGCTGAGGAGCATAGGCTCCCATCCCTTGAGGAGTCTGTTGATTTGGATAAGTCGGCTGTCCTTGAGGAGGTACCCCGTAAGATGATGGTATGACATGATCCTGTTGGGGGTAGTCCTGACGTTGGCCAATAAACTGAAAATTTTCCAGAACTACTGAAATTCGATTCCGACGCTGTCCAGTTTGTTTGTCATCCCAAGTGTTTAATTTGAGTCGGCCTTCAACAAAGAGAGGATTCCCTTTTTTGAGACTACGGCTAATGAGATCGGCTGGACTGCCGAAAGCATCAACATCAATAAAAAGGACATCTGAAATAAGTTGTCCAGATTCATCTTTCCAAGAGCGATTTACTGCCAAACCAAAACTGGCAATAGGAGTTCCTCGAGGAGTATAACGAAGCTCAGGATCCCGAGTAAGGTTGCCCAGCAGGATGACTTTATTGAAATTGGCCATAACTCAAATTGTAAATAATCGGCAGGAGTGGATTAATTATTTTCCGGCGTTGCAGGAGCTGCAGGGGCCGAAGCAGGAGAAGCAACGGGCTCTTCCTGAGTAAAGACAGCTTTGAATCCTTCCGTAAATCCCACACGATAGATGTTGTGATTCATCGCAAAGCGAGAACGCAAGACCTGAATGGATGCGGGTTCTGCTTCAAAAGCAATATTAACATATTGCCCTGAAGTTACTTTCTTATCAGGGGTTCTGGCAAAATTGCGTTTCCCCATCTTAGTGATGGTTCCGGCTTTGCCGCCTTGCGCGGAAATCTCAGCGCTTATTTTTTCGATCATGTCGTTGACAGAACTTTCGTCAACATTGAATATAAACAGACCTTCGTACTTTTTCACTCAATTTTCCTTTTCAACTGGGCATACTGCCCCATTAAATTCATTCATTGCTCTTTGCAGTCCCTGTTTGACCCAGCATTCAGCTTGATCAGCCGCTCTTTGAAGAGATGCCTCGAGACAGGAAAGTTCATTTGCTTGAAATTTTCCCAAAACATGACTTGTAATCTGTGTTTTTCCAGCGTCGCCAATTCCAACTCGCAGACGAGCTATGGAGTTAGTTCCGATGTGATCAATCACGGATTCCAGTCCGTGATGACCACCTGTTCCACCAGCCGGACGAAGACGAATCGTTCCCAAAGGGAGATCTGCGTCGTCTAAGATTATCAGAACTTGATCAGCCGCAATTTTATAATAGCGCATGAGAGCACTGATTGCTTTGCCACTCAAATTCATGAAAGTCATAGGTTGACAAAGATAAACTTTTTTATCTTGGATGTTGGTAGAAACTAATTCTGCATCAAACGAATTAGCTTCACAAAAGGTAATTCCCCAACGCTCTGCCAGTAAATCCGTAACCATAAACCCTATGTTATGACGGGTATGAGTATATTGACTCCCAGGATTACCGAGTCCGGCGATAAGAAGTGTTTCTACCACACTCAAGAGCAGCTATACTGCAAAATTATTTAACTAAAAGCAAGCTTTCTATTCTTCAACCGGTTTCTTTTCGCGAATTACTTCCGGTTCATTCATAGATTCTTCTTCTCCTTCGGCAGTTGTAGATTCTATTTCTTCAACCGGTGCAGTGATGGAGAATACCGTTAATGAAGGATCTGCCAATATTGTTACTCCTTCAGGGCAGGGAAGATCCTTGACGGAAAGTGTATCACCCTGATTCAGGGAAGAGACGTCAATGGTAATAATTTCAGGCAGAGCGCGAACCGAGCCGCGAACACGAACTTTTTGCAGTGCGTGATCTAAAACGCCGCCGGCTTTTACTCCTACTGCATCACCTACAGATTCGATGGGAACGCTGATTTCGACTTCTTCGTCATTAGAGACAGCACGTAAATCGACATGCAGAATTTTCCCTGACAGCGGATGGTGCTGCACTTCTTGAACCATGGCTAGAGGCTTGGTTTCGCCTTCTTTCCCATTGATGGTTAATTCGACCAACAGAATTTCAGAGACCGAATGACTGTAAAGGTGTTCGATATCTCTCTGATTAATTTCCAGATTTTGGGGTTCTACTTTGGTGCCATACATCACAGCGGGAACACGTTCCTGGGTGCGCAGCTTTTTGACACCTGTCCGCTTTGTTAATGAGCGCGGATATACAATTAATGACTCAGCTTTCATTCTATTTTAAGATAACCTTGTATTATACTAATGGTTGAAAAGTGATGTTACTGAAAGATTTTTATGGATTCGAACGATGGCTTCACCTAGAAGACCTGCGACGGAGAGAATTTTTAGATTCACCCCTTCTACAAGTTTATTGGGAACACTGTCTGTAGCGATAAGTTCATCAATATCGGATTTGCGCAATCTCTCAATGCCCAGGTCATTGAGCAGTGCATGTGAGACGCAAGCATAAATTTTTTTAGCTCCTCTGCGCTTAAGCAGACCCGCAGCGGAGGTGAGAGTCCCTGCCGTTTCTGTCAGGTCGTCTACCAATAATATGTTCATGCCGTTTACTTCTCCGATAAGAGTGGTGGCTTCCACATCTTGTGCGCTTTTGCGCTGTTTTGAAACAATTGCTAATGGCCTGTCAAGAATTGTAGCTATATCGTGAGCGCGCTTGATGCCGCCAGCATCGGGGCTGACAACTGTTAAATTTTCAAGCTCCAGCGAACGAATGTAGTCAAGCTGTACAGGTGAGGCATAGAGGTGATCCACCGGAATATCGAAAAATCCCTGAATTTGTTGAGCGTGGAGATCCATTGTCAAAACTCGATTGGCTCCTGCCGCAATTAGCAGATTTGCAACGAGTTTTGCAGTAATGGGCACTCTGGGCTGATCTTTGCGATCCTGACGAGCGTATCCATAAAATGGAATAACGGCAGTAATTCTAGCGGCGCTAGCTCGCCTGAGAGCATCTATCATGATGAATAATTCCATCAGATAATGGTTTGCAGGAGGACATGTGGATTGAATGACGAAAACATCGCTGCCGCGAACATTTTCATCTATTTTTACAAATGTTTCTCCATCAGGGAATTGAGATACATTACAGCGCCCCAAATTTATGCCAATATATTGACAAATAGCTTTGGCTAGCGCCGGATTTGAATTGCCGCTATAAATTTTCACCGTTTCAGGAAATAAAAGCACTTCGGTAGGCAGCTCTGCCACCGAAGGACAATCAAGAATCTCTCATTATTATAATAAAGGCAAGAACGTTTTTTAGAAAAACGCTTTTTCTTGCTTCTTTTCTCTTTTTTCTTGCGATTTTAGCAGAATTAGAGTTATATTAGGTGCAATGCAAAGTGTGCCATCCGCTCATTTTCCAATTTATCGTCCTCGTCGTTTGAGACAAAGAGAACTTCTTAGAGTATTGGTTCAAGAATCTCATTTGAGGGCAGAGCAGTTAATTCTGCCTCTGTTTGTTGTAGAGGGAGAAGATCGGAAAGTTCCTGTGAAATCGATGCCTGGAGTTTTTCAATTATCCATCGATAACCTTATAAAAGAGGTGCGTTCTGCGATTTCTATGGGGGTAAAGAGTATTTTACTTTTTGGAATTCCCGTTTCCAAGGACGATAGAGGTTCAGAAGCTTATTCCTCAGAAGGAATTACACAGAAGGCAATTCGTGCATTGAGGAAGGAATTTAAGAATTTGATCATTATTACAGATGTGTGTCTCTGTGAGTATACTAATCATGGTCATTGCGGTATGTTGAAAAAGAATGATCGGAATGAAGTGATAGTGGATAATGATTCAACATTGGAATTGTTGGCCCAGACTGCGTTAAGTCATATTCAGGCCGGAGCGGATATTGTGGCCCCAAGTGATATGATGGATGGACGCGTTCGAGCTATTCGTACAAAATTAGATGAAAATGGTTATCAGAATGCTGTTATCATGTCTTATGCGGCAAAATTTGCTTCATCTTTTTATGGGCCTTTTAGGGATGCTGCGGATTCAGCCCCGCAATTTGGTGATCGCCGTGCATACCAGATGAATCCTGCTAACGGAGATGAAGCTTTGCGAGAGGTTCAGATGGATATCGAGGAGGGGGCTGATATCGTAATGGTTAAGCCAGGTTTGCCATATTTGGACATTTTGTATCGAGTAAAAGAAACTTTTAAATATCCTACAGCGGCTTATATGGTCAGTGGTGAGTATGCCATGATCAAGGCGGCTGGGCTCAATGGGTGGATAGATGAGGAGCGGGTGATGTACGAGGCTCATTTATCTATGGTCAGGGCAGGAGCGGATCTTATTATTACATATGCAGCTAAAGAACTATGCCAGATGTTGATAAGTTAAAATGAGACTGGTATGGGTATGTGCGAAGAGAAGAAAGTGAGATCAATTCACTGCTATTCTTTAGTGCAAAGAGTGGAATGAGAGGAAAATCATTTCTGGAGAGGAGTGAATATTAGTTATGATTTTTGGTGCACATACATCAACGACGGGGGGAGTAGATAAGGCGATTATCCGAGGAAGAGAATTGGGGTGCGATTGCATACAGATTTTTGTAAAGAATAATATGCGCTGGTTTGGAACTCCTTATTCTCAGTCTGAGTTACAGAGTTGGAAAGAAGAATCGGCAAAACATAATCCTCAGGTCATTTTTGCTCATGCCGGATATTTAATTAATTTGGCCTCACCTCCGGAAGGAAATCGAGAAAAATCAATTCAATCCTTAAAGCAGGAATTGGAGTTTTGCGCTCAATTGGAGCTTCCTTTTTTAGTTTTGCATCCGGGGGCTCATTTAAAACAGGGGGAAGAGGAGGGAATCAAAAATGTTATTAAGGCATTGAATGAAGTATTTGATTCTTTGCCTTCCGGACCACGGGTAGCATTAGAAATTACGGCAGGCCAAGGAACTTGCCTGGGATATAAGTTGGAGCATCTGACGGAAATTATGGAAAAGGTGGAGAAACCGGAGAGGTTGGGAATCTGTTTAGATACAGCTCATTTATTTGGAGCTGGTTTCGATATTCGCCTGCCGGAGGTTTGGGATGGCGTACTGACGAAGTTGAATCAACTGGTAGGTTTGAATAATTTATTAGGTGTTCATCTTAATGACTCTAAGGCAGAGTTGGGATCGCATGTTGATCGACATGACCATATTGGGAAGGGGAAGATTGGGGTAGAGGCTTTTGCTTATATTGTAAATGATTCTCGTTTGAAAGACATACCCGGATGCTTGGAGACGCCTAAGTCAAAAGATTTTCATGAGGATCGTGATAATTTAAAAATATTGAGAGAGCTTGTTAGATAATGACTTTTAAAGGAAAAGAGTTTGAGTTTGTTTTTCCAAGACCCACTTTAATCATGGGGATCTTGAATGTAACACCAGATTCTTTTTCAGATGGAGGGCGTTTTGTTGATATTGAGTCGGCGGTAGAAGAGGGTATTTTGATGCAGACTCAGGGAGCGGATATAATAGATATTGGGGCAGAGTCAACTCGCCCTGGTTTTGTTGAGGTTCCTCCGGAGGAAGAATATAAAAGATTACAGCCTGTTGTTTTGGAATTGAAGAGCCGGCTTAAAATACCTATTTCGGTCGATACTAGACATGTTGAAATTGCGGAAAAAGTATTGAGATTGGGGGCGGATATTATTAATGACGTGGGATTAGGAAGAAAGGGTCGTGAGATGTATCAGTTATTGGCGGAGTATGGGGCTGGATATATATTGATGCATTCGGGAGATATTACAGGGAGTTTAGAGCCGGAGAAAGAGTTGAATTCTTTTTTTCAAAGGGAATTGCAAGTGGCTTTGGATGAAGGAATGAGGGAGGATCAGATTGTTTTTGATCCTGGAATTGGCTTTGGAAAGACTGTAGAGCAAAATTTATTATTGATTAAAAAGGCAATTCTCGGTAAAAAATTAGGAAGACCTTTAATGTTAGGGTGTTCCAGAAAGTCTTTTATGAAAATTCTTCCTGGAGGGGCAACTCCTGCAGGGGGAGGAAGGCTGGGAGGCAGTTTGGCGGTGGCATGCTACGCTGCAGAACGTGGAATCGAAATATTACGGGTACACGATGTAAAGGAAACTGTTCAAGCTGTACGATTAATGGAAAAGCTTACATGGGCAGAGTAAAATGTATGCTGATATTTTTAAAGCATTTGTGGAAGTAACTATCTTATCGATAGGTATTTATTACATTCTTAAGTTTATCAGGGGAACAAGGGGGGCTCCTGCTGTAACGGGTTTTTTTACGGTATTAGTATTTGTTGCGTTTTTGGCAACGGTTCTTCATTTGGAGGTATTGACGTGGATTCTTTCTTGGTTTGTAGGATTATTTGCAATTTCCGTATTGGTTCTCTTTCAGCCGGAGATTAGAAGAATGTTGGCGGAAATAGGGAATAATGCAACTTTGCATTCTCTGCGTAAACAGCGAGAGAATATAGAGGTAATTATTAAGGGAGCCCGTCAGTTAGCTGAAAAGCGTTTTGGGGCGTTGATTGCGTTGGAACGTCGAGTTGATCTGAGTACAGTCACAGAAGGGGGAGTGGTTTTGGATTGTGAAGCTACACCAGAAATGTTGGAGACGATTTTTTTTCCAAATAATGCAATTCATGATGGGGGTGTTATCATGAAGGAAGATCGGATTGAACGGGCGGCAGTGATATTCCCTCTCTCGCAGAGACAGGATTTAAGTCCTTCTATGGGAATGAGACATCGAGCGGGGTTGGGACTTTCAGAGGAGACTGATGCTGTTGTAATTATTGTTTCCGAGGAGACTGGCTATATCGGTTATGTGTTTAATGGGCTTTTGGTGACAAATGTGAGTGATGAGAGTTTGCGCGATTTCCTTACACAAATGTTTGTACCAAAATCTGTGAAGACTTCTGATAAGAAAAAACAGAATAGAATCGGTTTCTTAACGAGATTTTTCCGTAATAAACTTAAAAAGCAAGGAGGAGGGAGTAAGTCGTGAAAAATCTGTTTTCATTGAATAATCTTTTCATGAAGATTTTCTCTGTAACTCTAGCATTGATAGTTTGGGCTGTAGTCAAGATGCAAATTGGGGAAGGAGAACTTAATGCATATCATCGCAAAGGAAGTATAGAAACACTGAGTTTGACTCGGATACCGATATATATTCTCCAGGGATCGGATGATACAAATAATTATGAATTGTATCCTTCTTATGCGACAGTAGAGATTGCAGGGGAGAATACAGATATTTTAGGAGCAACAGCAGATGAGATTTTGCTGTATGTTACAATTGATCCCTCAGAGGTTTTACAAGCTCCGCTGAGTGCCAATACCAATTTAGTCCAGATTCCCAAAAAAATTAAATATTCACTTCCTAGCGAGTATACAATAGTTCAGTTAGTCCCTACATCCGTTAGATTAATGACTAAGGTGCCTCCGGTAAAGGATATTCCTTCAGTAGGGGTGGATATTTCGGATGAAGAATTATAGCAAAATTTAGTATTACGATTTATAGAGTCCTTAAAGATTTTTTAAAAGATGGAAAGGAAGAGAGTGTTCTATTTTGATTATTAAGGGTTAATGTTTTTCTATCGTCATATCGTAATTTTATCAGGAAGAGGAGTCTGCTCCTTTGTTAGCAGCTAAATTTAGTTTGGGGGATATTTTATACAAAAAGTCGATTTTATTTTCAAAAAATACGCCGAGTTTTGACTGTAACTAAAAGAGCCAAAACTCGGCAATTAATCGCGAAATTCAAATGATTTTGCGAGTTGTTTTTTGCTTTAATTCTGCAAATTAACTACAGAAATTACAGGAGAGTGATCGCTTAGCCAAGTTTTACCTTCTTGAGGAGGAACAATTTCTGTAGAGAGAACTTTAACTTTATTGTTAGTAAAGATCCAGTCAATCCTCTGCCCATCTTTACCTGGTAATTTAAAATCATTAAAAGTATTATAACTTTCGCTTCGTATTTGATTAGGAGCTTCCCAGGTGTCGGTCATACCGATTTTTTCAAATTGGCTGTGAACTTCAGTATTATCTGCATAAACATTAAAATCTCCAGTAAGAAAGACTGGAAGTTTTTTATCAAAGTTTTTAATTACAGAACAGATGACTTTGGCTCCATTAACACGAGCTTTTTGACTGACATGATCCAAGTGAGTATTGACAAAATAGAAGCGTTGATGGGTTTGGTTGTCTTCAAAAAGAACCCAGGTGACCATACGGGTACAGGCAGTATCCCAGGAACGAGAACCGATGAGGCGTGGGGTTTCTGAGAGCCAGAGATGATCAAATTTAATCGGAGAGAAACGATCTTTTTTATAAAAGATTGCCATGAATTCCCCATTGCTTCCGCCATCACGACCAGTACCAATCCAGTCGTAGGCAGATTCTTTGCCGATAATATCTTGAAGTTGACTATATATTCCTTCCTGAGTTCCAAATATGTCTGGTTGACGTTCTTTAAGAAATTCTCTTACTGCTTCTTTGCGAATGGACCACGGATAAGGGTCATTTTCATTAGCAAAACGAAGGTTAAATGTCATCACTGTAAGCTGATTTTTCTCACCAAGGGGAACGGATTCATCGGCTGAAAGATTGGGTGAGAGATAAAGTAGCAAAGCTGCCAACGCAGTGCAGAATAATATTAGTTTGTTTTTTATTTTTGATAAGATTTGTTTTAGCATAGAAAAACTCCTATGCCGGAATAATAGGGAATAAAAGAATATTTGTCAAGCAGAGTAGAAGGAAGAATAGAATTTTGATATTGGAATATAGGGTATGACGTGCTATGAAAGAGGGAGTATGTTTGCGATCGAAAAAGGGAAAAAAAGATTATTTTTGGCATTGGAACTACCGGAGATTTTTAAAGATGATTTATTAAGGAATCCTTTATCTTCTCAATATGGCAAAATGACTTCACGAGGGCATTTGCATTTGACTTTACGCTTTTTGGGAGATATGGGGCCGGAGGAAGAACAAAAGGTGTCAGAAATTTGTCGGAAAATTGATTTTAAGCCGGTTCCTTTTTCTGTAGATAGATATGGTTTTTTCCCTTCATTCAGAAAACCAGCCAGTTTCCATTTGCGTTTAAAGTTTTTCCCTGAATTAAAAGAGTTGAAAGTAAAAGTGGATAAATTGTTAGAGGAATCTTTAGGCATGGAGCCTGAGGATCCAGATAGATATATTCCTCATATTACTCTTTATCGGATTCGCAAAGTGATTTCTCCAGAGGAGTGTAAGAGTTTTTTAGAATGGGGACTTATGCAAAATATTTTCAGCTCAGCAGGAAATAAAATGACTCTTTTCCAAAGTTATTTCAGTCTGGAAGGAGGTTTGATTCATGCACCTATTGTTAGCAAAATTGTGCCATTACAGTGAGATTTTTAGATAGAGTAGTTTTATAAATCTCGTGGAATTTGTTTTTAAACTAGCTACTGTAGGTAGCGCCGAGAGGAGATAGATTTCAATAGTTTTTATTAAGGAAGCACTTTTAGTCAATAAGAGAGGGCGGCTCATTTGTCGAATTGATTTGTTGAGCCGCCCTCTTTTATAAGGATCGTTTAGATCGATCTCGAAAGGATAATTGTGTTCTTATCCACTTATTTTGATTCTTTTAGGATATATAACCCAAGGTCAATATAGGCCCCGCCCTGAGCGTTTTGGCATGAAACAGCTAGAACATTGGTTCCCTTCTTCAGAGCTTTTTGGAAGGCTTGGATGTCTACGATATATTTAGGATCATAGTTACCATTCCAATCCTTGAATTGAGCGATTTCTTGGCCATTGAGATAAATAACAGGGTTTTCATCAAAGTAGATATTCAAAAAAGCCAGATCGAATGTACCTATTCCATCCCATTCAAAACTCTTGCGTAGCCAGATATTAGGTGTTTCCCATGAGGTGTTTACGTGAGCATTTTGACTGTCTTTTTTAATAACTTGATTGCCAAAACCAGCTTTACCTGTTTTCCATTTGGAATCGTCAAACTGAGGCTGTTCCCAGCCATTAGCAGGAGCTTCAATTGTGTATTTCCAGTTTTCTTCAGGTTTAATTAGAGCAATTTCCTCGTAATATTTGTCTACACTGTCATAGACTTTTTGATGAATAGCGCGAAGGTTTTCACGGCCGTATTTGTCAACTTTACGATCATAGGTGAGCAGTCCGTTGATTTCAATTTCTACGTCGGTGGTTTGGGTATAAACAGAAGCTCCTAATCCTCTACTGGCAAGGAAGGAGAGTCTGTTCATAAGGCTGACGTAGCGTTCAAAAGAGTCTTTTGTCTCAGTGTCGCTTACATAACCCCAGCTGCCTTTGTCTTGCCAGAGGTGTTCTTTGATAGCAAGACCTAAGCCACCGAATTCCCCAAGGACAGAAATGCGATCCTGCATGAGGTCAAACATCCCTGGACCAGGATAGTTGTGCATATCTTTGGCATGACCTACACCATGATCTGTCCATCCGGAAGGTCCATCAACCAAACGAGTTGTATCGTAATTCATGAGCCAGGTAAGGGTTGAATTGACCATGAAAGCATCTTGTTCACCCCAACCTTCATTGTAGGGAACCCACATGACAATAGATGGAATGGCTTGTAGGTAATCGACCATTCCTTTGAGTTCTCGACGATACATTCCATAGCGTTGATTAACATCGCCGGCGCCGGAGGGCATATCCTGCCAAACAAGGATACCTAGCTTATCACAGAGATAGTAATAACGCATGGGCTCGACTTTGATGTGTTTACGCATCATGTTGAAACCGGCTTCCTTGAGGAATCGGATATCAAATTCCATGGCTTCATCGCTGGGTGGGGTAAGAAGTCCATCAGGCCACCATCCTTGATCAAGGGTACCAAGCATATAAATTTTTTTGTTATTAAGATAGAAGCTTTGGATGCCATTTTTATCTTTACGCATTTCGATGCTACGCAAACCAAAGTAACCTTTGACTTCATCGGTTCCTGATTTGGAGTCTAGTGTAATTTCCATATTGTAAAGATATGGATTCTCCGGAGACCAAAGCTGAGCCTCGTCGATTTTTAAAGCAACAGGTTCATCCCAGTTTTTGACTTTGCCGGAGGCAACTTTCTTATTGTTGGCGTCTTTTACAACAATTTTGGCTTTGGCTCCCATCAAGTTGCCGCTGGTATTGATTTTAACGAAAGCGGTTTCATTATTAATATCAGGGTAGACTTCATAACTTGTGACATAGGTCTCGGGGACGATTTCGGTCCAGACTGTTTGCCAGATACCGGATACACGGGTATACCAAATACCGTGAGGATTTACATATTGTTTACCGCTGGCAACTTGCCAAGTGTTAGTAGGATCCCATGCATAGACCACGAGTTCGTTATTACCAATCTTGACGGCCTCTGTAATATCCAAAGTCTGTGGCAAAATTCCACTTTCATGAGGGATATCGGTTACCTCAATTCCGTTGACAAAAACTTGACTGCGGAAATCGATTCCGTCAAAGTGAAGCAACAAGCGTTGTCCTTCCAGATCTTCTACATTAAAAGAACGGCGATACCAGATAGCTTCATTAGGTTCAATGGGGCGTCCTACACCGGAGAGAGAGGATTCTATGGCAAAGGGAACCAGAATTTTACCTTCCCAGGTTTCGGGTTGAGCTTTGGCATTAGCTGTTGTAATCGCATAGTCCCAGAGTCCATTGAGATTGGCCCAGTTAGCACGTTCCAGATTGGGTCTGGGGTGATTAGGCCAAGCCGTTTCGGGGGTCATGTTTTCTCCCCAAACAGTGGAGATAGGGACTGGAGCTTGTTTGTATTCGGTTTGAGCGTTTGCATTCATTGCCGTTAGTGTAAGAGCGGCGATGAATCCATAAGATAAAGTTAAACTTAACTTCATATGATTTAAGTATATCGAATTAAAAGAAGTTTCGTCTAGCTAAAAACAGATAGAAAAGATTATTATATAAACTTGAGATTATAGCAAAAAGAAGAAAGAGAATAGAAAGTATTGAATCGAAAAAATAATAAATAAAAAGCGGTTTCTGTATAAGGAAACCGCCAATATCAAATTTAGAAATCTACGACTTTAAACTATTTAAAATTAGTTGTGCGACTTTTTGCCCAGAAAGAAGCATTCCTCCAAAAATAGGTCCCATGCGATAGCCTCCAGCTGTATTATTAGCACTCATGCCGCAGGCAAAGAGGCCGGGGAAGTATTCTCGAGTGTTTTCAATGGTGGAGTTTTCTCCGCTTTCTACCCACATCGGTTTTTCTCCCATGATGAATCCTGTTTCAGTATTGAGACGAATTTGCGCTTTATCTGTAGCCATGCGAAGGATTTCGCTAGGGTGTCCTGTTCCGTCTAAAACTACTTTGGAGAGTACCGTCAGGGGATCAACATGCATTCCCAGGCGTTGAACCGGAGTCCAATTGATAACAAGTCCTCCGATTTTACCTTCTTTGAATACAATATCTTCCACGCTGATGGCATTAAAAATTTTAGCTCCGGCAGAGACAGCTCCAAAAATAAGACCGCTGGCCATTTCGACAGAGTCTAATGTGTGATATCCGGGAGTATTATTTACCGGATGATGGTTAATATGGAAAGAGTCGAGGATAGAGATCGCGGAATCTTGAACGACAACTTCATTAAAAAGCATTCCTCCGCCCCAAGTGCCGCCACCAGGAGCAAGTTTACGTTCAAAGATGGCTACGCGGCGTCCGGCGAGAGCAATGTCGCGTGCTGCAACCAGAGCAGAAGGACCTGCGCCGACAATAGCGACATCCAGATTCAATGCCTGATCAAGTTTGGTGCAAAAACTTTGTACGATTGCCGATGAAATGATATTTTCCGATAACATATTTATGATTCTATTTTAATCAATCAGAAGCGAAAATCTCTCTTGCCAACGTGAATATCCTCTAAGCGCTCTTGAGTCAAGGCTCTGACTTTTGGATGAGGAATTCGCTCCAATTCTTTCCTGATGAGCTTTTCCCCCTTTTGCCGTGTATCCTCAGCCGCATAATCTTCCAGGTATTCCTTTAAGGTGAGGAGTGCGTTAGGTTGACAGCAGTTCGCTATCTGCCCTGATTTTACCAGAGACATGAATCGATCTCCAGTTCTTCCTTCACGATAACAGGCAGTACAGAAGCTGGGAATATATCCAAGAGAAAGAAGCCAGTTGATAACCTCATCTAGAGGTCGACTATCATTGACATCAAATTGAGAAGTATTTTCTTCAGGAATTTCAGGTTCAGCGTATCCGCCTACACTGGTAGATGAGCCTCCGCTGATTTGAGAAACTCCGAGTTTAAGAACTTTTTCACGACTGGATTTGGATTCACGGGTGGAGATAATCAATCCAGTGTAAGGAACTGCGACTCTCAACAGGGCTATAAGCTTGGCAAATATATCATCATTGATAGCGTTGGGGAAATCTTTGGGGTCGATATCATCGGCTGAGCGAATGCGAGGTACGCTGATGGTATGAGGACCGACACCGAAAGCGGCTTCGAGGTGTTCCGCATGCATAAGCAGCGCCGTAAAGTCATAACGATGATCGCTGAGACCAAAGAGGACTCCGCAGCCCACATCGTCGATACCGCCTTGCATGGCTCTGTCCATGGCTTCGGTATGCCATGCGTAATCATGTTTAGGACCGGCCGGATGAAGGTTCAGATAAGAGGGCTTGTGGTAAGTTTCCTGAAAGAGGATATAAGTTCCGATACCGGCTTCTTTGAGTTTGCGATAATTTTCTATAGTAGTAGCTGCAATATTGACATTTACGCGGCGTATTGCTCCGTTTTTATGTTTGATGTTGTAAATGGTTTGAATACTTTCCAGCACATATTCTATGGGGTTGAATAGAGGATGTTCTCCGGTTTCCAGAGCCAGGCGTTTGTGTCCCATATCTTGAAGGGCAATGACTTCATGACGGATTTCTTCTTGAGTAAGTTTTTTGCGTCGAATCTGATGGTTGGATTGGTGATAGGGACAGTAAGTGCAGCTGTTGACGCAGTAGTTGGAGAGATAAAGCGGTGCAAAGAGAACAATTCTGTTTCCATAAAATTCCTGTTTCAGACGCTGAGCCAGCGCGAAAAGTTCCCGGTTGATTTCTTCTGAATTGCAGTAAAGTAGGAGGGCTGCTTCCCGGTGTGTCAGCCCCTTAGCTAAAGAGGCTTTTTTTAGAATTTCTCGCATGAGTTCCAGATTATTCTTCTGATCTTGGGCATAGCGTAAAGTATCTAGAACTTCATTGTGATCGATAAATTCTTCAGCAGTAGATGATTTAGGATTATACATGGTAAAACGGTTAAGAGATTAAGGTTCTTCGTTTATTTGGGAGTTGGAAAGGGGGGCATACATTGTCCTGACTCTAACCTGAGGTATATTGCCTAGTTTACCCGAGAGTGCGCTGATGACAGAATTCTTTGCGTCAATGACAATACTGAGAATAGAGATTTTATTTTTCCGATAGGGAATTCCCATGCGCGCTACGATGAAATCACTATATTGATGGAGGATTTCATTGATTTTTCGGGAAGCTTCTAAGTCTTCCACAATGATGCCGATTAAGGCTATTCTTCCTTCTTTTTCTTTTTGCATAATAATCTCAACTCTGACAAATATTTTCTGAGCGAAGCGGAAGAGTGCAAAAACCTTAAACGGTTTGCGTAGGAGAAAGAACTCCGAATGATGATTGCGTTTTACACTTCATTTTTGGAGTGGTCAAATCTTCTCTTCCTACTTGGGCATGGAGCCTTTGTGCTCAGAATAACGATTTTTTGCAGGTCCACATCCTCAGAAATTCCATTGGAATAGGACTTATTCTGTTCAATCGCAAGTATCTCTTTCTAAATTCTGATTGTCAATATATTATTTATGAAAGAAGTAATTTTGGTATAAAAAGAGGAGTGATAAAATTTGTAGGAATCTTGCAGAAGAGCCAAACAGATGTTATCTTGAGTTTGTTTAAGGTCAGAAAATAAAATCTTTTATGTGGAGCAAGGTGATAAAGGATTTTTGGAAATGGTTTAAATTTTCCTCCCAGTCCCCTAATCTTCGGATAGGTCGTCTTGGAGAGAAGTATGCGCAAAAATATCTTTCCAAAAAAGGAATGAAATTCCTGATGAGGAATTTTCGTTGTAAAAAGGGAGAGATAGATTTGGTTTTTCGTGAAGGGGATATCCTGGTTTTTGTAGAAGTTAAAACTCGGACGCGGCAGGAAGGAAAAGAGCTTTTTGTTCGTCCGGCAGCAGCTGTAAATTTTGAAAAACGGCGTCATATCCGAGAGTCGGCTCGGAGTTATCTGCGGATGCTTCATATCTCGCAGGTTCAATGGAGGTCTGATATTGTTGAAGTGATTTTAGATTCCAGAGAGCGTCTTCTTCTAGTTAATCACATTCCCGGCATTCATCTTTATCCATGGAACAGAAAGTATTAGGGAATAAAAATATATGTTCCATAGAAGGGGTAGCAGAAGGTGGGATAAGATGTTGGATGACTTATCTCCGGATTCCATCTGTATGGGTGTATAATAAGCATGGATTTGGCTCTGTATCGGATAAAGGATAGCTCTTTTTCATCATTGGCGATTTGTGTCAATTGGGGGCGCAGATTTCGGATAGAGAGTGATTGGGGCATGGGGGAGGCCGGCTGAATGGCTTGGAGAGCGGTACATCTTACAACAGGGTCAGGATCATAAAGAGCCAGAGCGGTAATGATTTGTTCCGTGGATTTTAAGTCGTGTTGGATGATTTAAGAATGATAATTGCCGAACAATGAGCGATACTATTTCGTGCCTCGCAGGGCAGCCAATAAGGATCCTCTTCCGAAAAAGGATTGTCCGGAGGGTTTTGTAAGTATTGAAGAGCTTTTTCATGGAGGGATCCGGGATCGGCTTTGGGATAATCATCTTCCCAAAGGGGTAAGATTGTTTTTTCTTTAATGAAGGGAGTTTTTAAGGGCTGGCAGAAGTATTCGGCAAATCCTTGCAGAATGACGGATTGAAGTCCGATAGATTGATTTGTCATGGCATTCATGAGTATAGGATAGCCGTTGGTTCCGGTTTTGATCAATCCTTCCACGGCCAGATAGAGCGAGCCGGTGGTGTTAGTCGTAAGATGTTTTTCAAAATGGGGGATCATAGCCAGAAGATTAGGATCGTTGTTTGCGACAAAGTGGAACAGTTTTTGAGTTCGTTTGAAATGCAAAAGATGATTCGATTCCCATCCTGAAGTTGGAGTATAGATATTTATCGTTTGGAAGGAGTCCAGTTGCTCTGCCAGATAGGAGCGGAGTTCATTGGTAGAAATAGAGGACATCTTATCGGATAACAACTCGTATGCCTGATAGGCTCTTTGGGTTTTAATATTTCTGTTTTTTTGTTTATCAAGCTGCTGATTTACTTTTTCTTCTGCGGCGGCCAGATAGTCATCCGGGACAAGGCCTTTCTGGCTGTTGAGGAACCGTTTTTTATTATATTGGCTATTAATTCCCAGCAGATCACTGATTTCCAGCAAGTCCAATTGAGAGAGTATCTCTTCGGAGAGGAGTTTTCGAGTTTCTCCGCCTGCCGAGGAGGATGCTATTTTTTCGGAGGAATCGTTTCTCTCTTCAGCAGAGGAAGGAGAAGCGTTGAGATTGAGGGCGCCGGAGAGAGTAATTGCACTGGTGATGATAAATATATAGAGAAATGGAGTTTTCATATTTAATATGAGTTTAATAGTTTATAATTCGGTTTTAGTATGTTTTTATTGGGTAAAGTCATTATTTTTCGGAAGCTGCGTTTTCCTCCTCTAAAAGCTGCTGAAGGACCTCTTCCGGAAGATCCATATTTACCAGAGGGGATTGAGTCCCTGCAATGGGCAGAAGCGGCGATTGAAAAGAAGGGAGAGAGATTAACAGGTTTTTAGTCATATCAGCTGCTTTGGAGTAGATATAGTATTCATCCGGAAGCAGATGTTCCATATCGGTTTCCAGAAAGAATTGTCTGGCAGGGCAAAGGGATGCCTGTTGAGCCAGATTTCGGATAAAGATTTCTTCTTTGGGATTAGCAGCGATCTCCTGAAAAGTTTTATGAGTTATGGAGTCCGGTGTTTCAAAGCGCTCTTGAAGAAGCCATAGGCGGGTTAGAGCGTGAAAACGGTGAACAGGGTTGGTGGATTCCTTTGTTTCACGGATTAGAATCTCGCGGCAGTCTTCCGGAGTTTGGCTGTAAAAGAAAAGTCCATCTATTGCCATGCAGCGAACGGTATCCAGATAGATTCCAAAGTGGAAATAATCGGAGTTGCTTTTATCAAGCCGGTTCGTGGAAGGATGGGCCAGGTATTGTTTAAAGAGCGGGAGAACCTGATTGGAGATTTCTTGAGGGGGAAGCGATTCTAAGTAAACGGATTGAGCGGCGGCTGCCAGGGAGCAGAGTCCCAGTTCCCGGATGGGGGCAGCATCGCTCTGTTGAGTTTTGATTAGAGAAGCGATCCCATTCTGTCGGGGATGAATCAGAAGATACATTGCGGAGGGGTAAGCCTTATTCGGTTTAAACTGCATTTCCAAAAAAGGAATCAGCGGAATTAGATTGGTATTGAGAATCTGGCCGATTTGATGGATTTCAAGATAAGCCGGGGCGCAGCTGCCTTCTCTATCATCCAGAGGGAAAACAGGCTTGTTGTATCTGGCAATTCGATTCGTTAAATCAAAACAGGTTCGCCCTATATCCAGCCGTTCGAGGAGCTTTACCGTTTCTTTGATTTCAGTCGAGTTTAACCGCAGCTTTTCCCTATTGTTTATCAGATATAGATTTTCATTTAATGGGAGAAATTGGCCCGTGTTTTTATGCAGACTTTCATTAAGCGCTTTTATGATAAGTTGCGGGGTAATAGGTTCTCCTTTTTTTGTCCCCTTGGCTGAATCTAAGGGGGAAGCAAATATTTCGGAATAACCGAATAGGGTTAAAAGACAGAATACTAAAATAGGTACGATTGATTTCATAGATTCAGAATAAGATTAAGATTGTTCGGTTTTCTAAATAGGTCCATGTATAGAATAAAATTGGCTTAAATAGCGAAAGACCTATGATCAGAAGCAGAATCATGATGATTGTACTGCGTCTTAATTTTGGGGGCGACAGATGATTTTTAATGTATTTTATCACTGAGTTTTTTCTTCTAAATTTAGATGATTAACTATATAAGTAAGAACTAGCATATTGGCAAAGAGTAAGTAAGAGGGAAAATAATAAAAAAGTTATTTTTTACTTATTTTATTATTACTCTTTTAAAGAGAGATGATTATCTATATTTGAAAAGTTTATAAAACTAAGAGAAAGCATCAAGGAAGATATTCTTTGTTAAAATCAGATTCTGAGAAAATTTATCCGGTTAACTATTCTATTATTAGTTGTCTGTGGGGAAGTTGTTTTTTATCAAAGCTAATACTTGTTTTAAGAATAGAGAGAAGTATCTATCTGATACAAATAGGGTTCACCCATCGATGGAGGATTTTCCCATCAGAATAGTATTCTTAGAGGAGAAAGTGGTATAGGCCGACTAGTGATGATGTTCCTCATAATCGCTATTGTCACAATAAGGTAGTGAAGAGAAATGTGCAGAAGTATAGATTCGGAACTTTATCTTATTAGTCGATATTCAGGGTATGGGATTGCAATGGGCATCGTAAACGGTAATGGTGATATTATCCACTTTGAGAGAGGAGAGGAATCCCATAGTGCAAGTGTTCGGAAGCGTCAAATGTGGAAGCATAGGTTTCTGGCTTGGTGATCATAGGGGAGGAATAGATAAGTGGGAGTATTGCTTTCAAAGCAGAAAGATTTTTTCTTCTTAGAAGAAGGAGCATTGAGAGGACTGGAAGAATTATAGAACCAGAGGAGGTGGAGCCTTTATAGGGTCTTTCAGCTTGGCCGGAGTCAAATTGAGACAGATAATTAATTGGATATTGATTCCAGCCGGTTTCCAGTCTTATCTGATATAGAGCAGTTCTCCTTTCTCAAATTCTTGAAAGTTTGTATTCCAAGGGGATATATTATAAATATTTATCTGTTCCATAACAGTCAGAGCTGGATTTTATAAGATTGTTTCTGCTCAAGTTGTTTTATGAGGGTCCTTTATTCCCATTAGTATTAAAAGAGTACTTGCCATGAACTGGTAATTATATATTTAACTTATGCCAAATGATCAAAGCAAGACGAAGTTCATCGCTTAATGAGAACTTGGTACCGAAAAATTAGAGGAAGAAAAATAAAGCAACTATTTTAATATTTTAATTATAGAAAGGAGAAAAACTTCTTTAATTTTCTTTGAAACTTTTTTTTCTAAGTGCTTGCAGAATACGTTGATGGATACTGTCAAATTTACCGTTGCTGAAAAAACATATAACATCACCTGAATGAGTTTGTTCTAATAACCAGTGGATAATATCTTCTGTCTCATGAAAATAAGCAGCGGGAATATGAGCTTGAGAACGGATATCTTCTGCTACTTTAGCCGGATTCAGACGAAGTTCCGGAGAAAGAGCTTCTTCACGTGCGACAGCAGCAATAACAGCACCATCGCTGAGAGATAGAGCATCAGCAATTTCCTTTTGAAAGATATTGCGGCGAGTGGTATTAGAGCGAGGTTCAAAGGCTGCCCAGATTCGGCGTTTAGGATAACGTGCTCGGAGAGAAAGCAGAGTCTGAGAGATGGCTGTCGGATGGTGGCCAAAATCGTCAATAATAGTGATTCCCGCTTGAGTTCCGACCTCTTCCATACGGCGGCGGATACCAAGGAATGTATCAAAAGAGGATTGAATTTGAGTAGGTGTTAGGCCGCAGTGCAGTGCACAGCTGGCGACGCCCAGAGCGTTTCGGATATTGAGCTCGCCGGAGAGAGTTCTGGGGAGGGTATAGGTGGTATTACCTAAAGTAAAGTGAGATCCCTCTGGTTTAATAATACAGTCAATTGCACGAAAATCGTTTTCTGGTCCCAACCCAAAGGATTTTAAAGGGCAGAAGGTGATTCCACGGGTAATATCACGAAGGTTGAGATCATCCCCATTATAAAGGACTAATCCGTTGTTGGGGACAGTATTGATCAGGTGGCGAAAAGTTTTTTTGATAGCAGCGAGATTTTCAAAAATATCGGCGTGATCGAATTCAAGATTATTAATCAGAGTAATTTCGGGAGTGTAATGAATAAATTTACTCCGCTTATCAAAAAAAGCTGTATCATACTCATCTCCTTCAATGATAAACCAAGGACTTTCTGTAAAACGTGCTCCTTGAGTAAAATTTGATGGGATTCCCCCAATAAAATAGGAGGGGTTTTGATTGCTGTGTTCAAAGACCCATGTCAGCAGGGAGGTAGTAGTGGTTTTTCCGTGAGTTCCACAGACAACAATGGATCGTTTACCTGAGATAAAATGGTTTTTAAGAAGTTCTGGCAGGGAGGTAAATTTTAATCGTCGATTAAGAATATATTCCACTTCTGAATTTCCACGGGAAAGAGCGTTGCCGATAACGACTAGATCCGGAGTATGAGATAGAGAAGAGATGTTTTCTTCTCGATAACCGGTCAAAATATTGATTCCGTTTCGGAGGAGGAAATCAGACATGGGCGGATAGACATTGGCATCAGAGCCAATAATTTGATGGCCGCGTTGTTTAAGTGCTACGGCGGCAGAGGCCATCGCAGTGCCGCAGATTCCGGCAAAATAGATAAACATGGTGTTGTAATGATAATGATGTTATGCCAGTGAGGAATAGAAAACTCACTGGCATAAATTATATGTCTCTTGATATATGAAAAACCAGCCTCTTATCGCAATTCTTCCAGATTGTTTCCAGTTGATTTAAGCGGAGCTGCTATGTTGATTGTTCGACCATCTTGAGTTTGAGTTGGAATAAGGCGCATGGGAACATAAACCAGAGAGCCATCCTCAGAGTTTGAAATAATCTGCGAAGCCGATACAGAACGGTTTAAAACAATAGGAGATAATTGTTGACTGGGGCTATTGAGTTGGATCCAGCGTTTAAATTGCTCTTCGGTTAAAACTATGCGCAGTTCGCGGCGCAGTTCTACTTGCGTGATAGCTGATTCATACACCATATCCATAATAGAACGCGAATGATCAAAGATCAGGCTATAATCAGGGAATTCCTGGTCAATCAGAGAATTTATCTCTTTTTGAGAGTTTTCGATTTTTTGATTTAATTCCCGGATTCGGGTTTTAAAAGTTGTAAGAATGTTTCTGTAAGATTCAATTTGATCTTCACGGAGGCCGATTTGTGCTTCCATTTGAGAATCAGTAAGTGGGGAAGAGATTTGCGAAGCAGCATTTGATAGAGATGAATTTATTACGTGGGAGGGTGAAATCGGTTGCTGAGTGGATAGATCTATAAGAGAATTTTGTTCTGAAGGAATATTATTGGTATCCATTGAGGAGAGATTGTTTTCTCGTTGATATTCTTCTCGAACTTGGTGGAGTATCTCTTCCAGATTGGCAGGAGAGTTTGTCGGGATAGAAGGAGATTGTGGCAACAAAGGAGTATTCTGGATTATTTCCTCAGAGGATGGAGTCTTAGGTGGGGTGGGAGCATTATTGAGATTGGTGGCAACGTTTATTTCATCAGCTAGTAATTCATTCAAACGGTTAGTATCGCCAAAACCGGTTTGGAGGCGGAGTTCGGCAATCATACGGGCTTCTTGAAGACGATCCAGACGAAGGAAATCAGCCTCAGTCAGCGGAGTCTTTTTCTCCTTTTCGTAGATAAGAGCTATTTTCTCATCAATAAGCTTGATTTTGTGGCTAATAGAGTCCTCAGAATTTTTTGTAGGAGCAGGAGCTGCGGGAGCAACTGGTGCGGTTGGTGTAGTTGGGGATGACGGAACGGTGTTGGTATTAACAACATTGGTGGTTTGCGCTTGAGAAGCTAAAGTTCCCAGCACGATTAAACTCAGAAAGAATAATTTTCTCATATCACTCCACGCCTTTAGACGCTTGCAGAAAAAATTTTATTCAGAAATGGACGCAGAGGAAGTTTTATTTCTTGAGATTTAACATTTATCAAACAGTGAATTTTAAAGATTTTGCTTAGCGAAGAGATTTGCAGAAAAGAAAAAAGAGTTCTTTTGTTGTTTTATAAGTATCTGAAATAAAGAATATTACTATTACAATATTTTGAAAAGTTGGATGGTGTAAGAGTCGGATTTTGAGAGAAGAAAATTATTCCAGTAAAGCAGAGAGAATAAATTCTGACTTGCAATCAGAGGAATTATAGGGCTTTAATAAGCTGCTTTGGTTATGGAATGTAACTGGATAGATATGTTGGCAATGGTTGCCCCACAAGAAGGGCAGCAGGTGAATGCAAAGGCGCAACTTTTGCAGATGCTTGCAATGATTGGTCTTTTCATGTTGATAATGTGGTTGTTTGTATTTAGACCCCAGCAGAAGAAGGTCAAGGAACATCGAGAAATGCTTAGTACGCTAAAGGCTGGGGATAAAGTGATGACCAATTCAGGAATTGTGGGTGTGGTAATCGCTGTAAAAGAGAAAACGGTTTCGATTCGTTCTGGGGATTCTAAGCTGGAGGTAGTTCAAGCTGCAGTGTCAGAAATCATTGAACGTGGAGCTTCTAGTTCAGCATCATAGAGCAGCATGAACAAAAAATTCAGTTTTCAAGCCATCGGCTAAAAAAGATATAAAAACTGGTATGCAAAGAAAGTTGACAGGCAGGACGATAGCCCTGATTTTTATCGTGTTATGGGCGCTTTATGCTATGCTTCCGCTAAAAAGCGGGGATTTGATGGAAGCGTTCAAGGAGCAGGCATCTAATAAAGATGCGATTTTTGAAGAGATTGTCCAGAAAGCGGAGACGGAGTTAAAGCAGAAGACCGGAACTGCTTATCAATCTCTGTATGAGGCCGCAGGCACAAATGATTTATCCAAGTATTTCCCGAATTTGGGAGATGTGTCGGAAGAGGAGAATCCGAATTTAGCTGTTTTGAACCGACTCCAAAAGAGTATTGCTGGTAAGATCAGACTGGGATTGGATATCAAAGGCGGTACTTCTTTCTTGGTTGGAATGCAAACGACAAAACAAGAGGTGAACGAGGATGGAACAGTTACTGAATTGTCGATGGATGATAATCAAAAAACAGAAGCGCTTTCTAAAGCGGTTGAGATTCTTCGTAAACGTGTCGACAGCATGGGTGTTGCCGAGCCACAAATCTCTCCAAGCGGCAGTGACCGTATAGAAATTGCATTGCCTGGTTTAAGTGAGGCTGAAAATGAAGCGGCTCGCCGGCAGATTGAGCGCGCGGCATTTTTGGAATTCCGCATGGTTCATCCACAGAGTGCAGAGTTATTAGCACAAGATTATATCGAACCGGGTTATGAGGTTTTGACCGAAACGATGAAGGCAAGCCGTAGAAAGGCGGGAGAAGAGCCTCGTCGTTATCTGGTAAAAATTAAACCGGAAGAGGGGTTAACAGGTAAATATATCACTCGTGCGGTTGCGCATCGTAATCCTGTTGATAACAGTGTAGCCATTGCCTTTAGTCTAAATTCCGAAGGAGCACAGAAATTTGCCAAAGTGACCCGTGAAAATGTTGGGCAGCTATTAGGTATCGTTTTAGATGGAGAATTAGCTAGTGCCCCTCGCATCAATGGAGAAATTCCAGCTGGTCAAGGTGAGATTACAGGTGATTTTACGATTGAAGAAGGTATCGAGTTGGCCAATGTGCTGATGAATCCATTGGAGTCCCCGGTGCAGGTATTAGAGGAACGGCGTGTAGATCCATCTTTGGGTGCTGACTCGGTTCGCAGTGGTATTGTAGCTTGTATTATCAGTGCGATTTTAGTTTCTGTCTTCATGCTTGTTTACTATATGTTTGCGGGTGTGGTGGCTAATATTGCTATGGTTTTGAACCTGCTGATTCTGATGGGGGTTATGTGCTTAATTGGGGCAACTTTGACCATTCCAGGTATTGCTGGTGTGGTGTTGACCGTTGGTATGGCGGTGGATGCCAATGTGCTGATTTATGAGCGCATCCGTGAAGAGTTAGCTAAAGGAAAATCATTAAGGTCAGCAGTGGCTGCCGGTTATGACCGCGCTTTTGGTGTTATTTTTGACGGAAATATTACAACTTTAATTGCAGGCGTAATCATGATTTATCTGGGCTCGGGTCCGATTCGTGGTTTTGGTGTTACACTTTCAATCGGTATTGCTACATCTATGTATACAGCGCTGGTTGTAACTCGTTTGATTTTCGATTTTGCTTTAGCTCGAGGAAAGAAATCAATGAAGATGCTCCATGTGGTTGGAGAAACGCATATCGACTTTATGAAGTTTGCCAAATATGCTTTTATTTTCTCCTGGTTGTTGATTTTGATAGGAATTGGATATACAGCTCATCGCGGAAGTGATGCGTTGGGCGTCGATTTCAAAGGTGGTGATTCCTTGATGCTTGCTTTTGAGAATAAAGTGCCTCTAGAGCAGCTTCGTGCGACTGTCACAGAGATTACCGATGAAAATAGGGTTGGCTATCAAGCTCCAATTTCTGGTGGAGAAGAAACATTGAATGTAGTTGTTCCGGAAAATTTTGGAATTAAAGTTGAAGATAAGTTGATAGAGGTTTATCCGGATGCAGGATTTACCCGTCTTTCTTTGGATCATATTGGTGCCACGGTAGGGGGAGAGATTATGATTGGAGCCATTAAATCATTATTATTGGCGATGTTAGGAATCTTGATCTATGTAGCAATGAGGTATGAATTCTCTTTTGCTATAGGAGCTGTGGTCGCATTGGTTCACGACGTATTGCTGACGATAGCGCTTTTTGTGATTTCAGGACGTCAGTTTAATGGTCCGGTGATAGCGGCTATTCTGACAATTGTTGGTTTCTCTATCAATGATACGATTGTTATTTTTGACCGAGTTCGCGAAGATATTCGTTTGGGTGTGAAGGGTACTTTGAGTGAGATATTCAATATGGCATTAAATCAGACTCTTTCACGAACGATTATTACCTCTTTGACGGTATTGCTGGCAGTAGTAGCATTGTATGTATTTGGAGGATCTGTTATCAATGATTTCGCTTTTACCTTCATGTCAGGTGTAATTATTGGTGTGTGGTCTTCACTCTTTATTTCCAGCAAAGTGGTGCTTTGGATTACCGGTGGACGCAAACCGAAATTAGGTGCGGAAACGGTAGAGGTGGTTGATCCTACTGTGTATAGAGAGCCTCAGAAATAAAATTTTAGAGAGAGGATTTGCAATTGAGCTTTTCATCTCTTTTGATAAATAACCCAGTGTTGTCATTGGTAAATATCCAGTGGCAGCACTGGGTTATTTTTATTGTTTGTATTCTTTTTTTTCTGGCTCTGGATCTTGGAGTTTTTCATCGTCATGCAAGAGTCGTGCGGGTTAAAGAAGCTTTGGCCTGGACAAGTGTATGGGTCTGCCTTTCTCTGATTTTCGCTGGAGCAATTTGGCATTGGCGCGGAGCCGCTGAGGGAACTGAATTTTTAACAGGTTATCTGATAGAGCTCTCGCTATCCATGGATAATGTATTTGTAATAGCATTGATCTTTGGATATTTTAAAATTCCCCGTCAGTATCAGCATGAGGTGCTCTTTTGGGGAATTTTAGGAGCGTTGGTCATGCGCGGCATTATGATATGCGGCGGAGCAGTATTGGTGGAAAGGTTTCATTGGGTTCTGCTTATTTTTGGTGCGTTCCTAATTTATAGTGGCTTCAAGATGGTGTTTGCAGGAGGAAGCGATGATGTAGATCCATCCAAGAATGTCATGTTGAAGTGGTTTCGCAAATTCTTTCCTGTGACAAATGAACTCCATGGAGAGCATTTTGTTGTCAAAATTGACGGAAAAAGATTTTTTACTCCACTGGTGATGGTACTCATTGTCGTTGAAACGACGGATTTAATCTTTGCATTAGATAGTATTCCAGCGATCTTTGGAATTACGCAGAATAAGTTTATTATTTTTACTTCAAATGTATTTGCGATTTTAGGGTTGAGATCAATGTATTTTGCCTTGGCCGGAGCAGTAGAATATTTTAGATATTTGAAAATAGGACTTTCGGTAGTTCTGATATTTATCGGGGTAAAAATGTTGATTGCGGATTGGTTTCATATTAATACGGCGATCTCTCTAGGGGTAGTGGTTGTGATTTTAGGAACTTCTGTTTTAGCTTCCCTAATAAATCGTTGGGCTCAGAAGAGCAAAAAGAATTAATTATGAGCAGGCGAGTACGCCACTCTTCCAAGAGAAAAAAGAATCGTATTAAAAAAATCCATCCTCCACCGCCACCTAAGTTGTCGGAGATTCTACAATCGATTTCAGCCGATTCATTGGAGGGTGATTCTTTAACAATCAATTATTTATTGAGCCGTACATCAGGACAGGGGATTTTTCTTACTGTTATATTATTGACACTCCCTTTTCTGGTACCGGTTTTACCCGGAATGAGCACTCCCTTTGGGGTAGCTATTTTTTATTTGGCTCTGAGAGGAATCTTAGGCAAGAGTGGTCGTCTCCCAAGTTGGGTAGGAGATAGGACTTTTTGTAAAAAGCGATTTGATAAGCTGGTCTCAGGAGCTTTTAAAATATTAAAGATGTTAGAAAAGCTGGCCAAACCTCGTTTTTCTTGGTGGTTAATGCTTCCGGGAATTAGGCTTTTCAATTGGGTAATGATTGGTTTTTTAGCTTTTTTACTGGCTCTGCCTTTGCCGGTGCCCGGGACGAATACTATTCCTGCCTATGCTCTTTTATTAATGGCGGCAGCAGTGATGGAGAGGGATGGGGTTTTAGTTTGGCTGGGATATTTACTTTCGCTTTGCTCATTGATTTGGATTGTGGGGGCTGTTTTACTTGGAGAACAATTAGTTGATTATGTTTGGCAGTATTTTCAAGGGTAAATTTACTTTAGCAAAGAGATAATGATATTGAGTTTGGCATAATTTATGCCAATAGAAGAATTTATAGAAGGAGTCTCCTTCAATGAGTAATAATTTATTTTATGATAGAGAAAATAATAAAAAGGATAATAAATAGGTGTTCTTGGAAAGGAATCACTTTGGCTTTATGTGCATTGTGGATTGGAACAGCATCAATTATTCCAATAGCGCATGCGGAGTATGAACAGATATTTAATTGGCCAGGAACTCCTAGAGATGAGATTTACGATTTAAAGAAGAAAGGTGATTATCTGATTGGCAGCATGGTTAATTCTCAAGAATTGATTGTAATGAATGCTAATTCGGTAGATTTTAAGGTGTTGTCTAGATTGCATTTGAATGATGCCTATTCTTATGGAATGTGTATTGATGGAGATACCCTTTATGTGGGACAATCGGATGGAATTCAGCTGATTGATATTGCTGATCCATTGAATATGAAATTGGGAGATAAATGGCTTCTACCTTACGAAAATATTTCAACTAATTCCTCTACCGGAGTCATTACGACAAACACTGCTTATTACAATGTGCTTGATTTGTATAAGAAGGGGAATATTTTTTATCTTTCTCTTTTTGCTAAGGGATTTCGTACAATGGATTTAAGTAATCCTACTGTACCGATTGAGTTAGATGTCTATCAGGAAGGATCTATGTTACCGCGTGGAATGGATGTAAGTGAGGATGGCAATACAGTTTATCTTTCAAGTGTAACAGATAAGATTCATATTGTAGATGTAAGTAATCCTTCGGATATCAAACTTCTTTATCATGACAGTACGATTTTTGGTAATAATTTAGCTGCGGATGTGGAGCAGATTGAGGTTGATGGCAGAAAACTTTTGTATGTTTCCACATATTACAATTATGAAAGAGGTTGGGGAGCTGTAATGGTAATGGATGTCACTAATCCCAGTTCTCCTTTTGTGGCAAAGGAGAATTGGTATTATGGTTCTGATTTTTATCATTTTTACCCTTATGCTGGAGGAAGTGGATATCAAGCGTTGGCATTTTATAAAACGGTAGATTCGTTAGGGTATGTTCACAGTAATCTCTTGTTGTATGGATTGTGGGATGATCCGTTAGTTCCGGTTCCTTTGGCAGAGGCTATTAGTGCGGATGGAGCTGCGCTTGCTGTGGATTTTTCTGGAAATTATGCTTATTTGGCAGATCAGTTGGCTGGTTGTCATATTATGGATATAGCTGATCCTTCTAATCCAGTTTATGTGAAAACACTTAATTACCAAGGATATGCAAATCAAGTAAAAGTCGATGGGAATTTGCTTTATTTGGCTTCTGGAGAGGAGGGAATCCATATTTTAGATATTACTAATCCAGAGGAACCAGTTGAAGTGGTTACTTATAAGAGCCTAATCAGCGCGACAGAATTGGGAACTAAATTCTCAGGCTCAATAACGGATTTTATCATTGAGGGGGATGTGGCTTATTTAGGAGTAGAGATTACGACTTTCTTTAACAATTATGCTTGTTTGGAGGTTATTTCATTGGAGGATCTAAGTTCTCTTACCAATAATATTGGATATATTGGAATTGGGGGATCTGTTTGTGATTCTATAGCCAAATATGGTGATACAGTTTTGCTCAATGGATCTACCGGATATATTTCAGTAGATGTGAGCTATCTCAATTCCGGTTCATCATATACTACTCCTCGTTATAAAGGACATTTCTATATGCCAGATGCTTGTGGACAAACAGTTATTCCGGAGTTGACAGGTCCTATTGGTTATTCAACAGTAGGAACTAATGGGTTGGCTGTAATCGATTTTTCTAATGCAGCAAATATTGGAACAGTAGTTCCGGATGGAGGAGATTCGGTTTCCAATCAAGTTCAAATTTTGAGTTATTTGCCTTTGGATGGATTTCGAACGGGGATTTCAGTCAAAGAAACAAATCTATTGGTGGCTTCTCAATATGGTGGATTTGATATAGTGGATGTGTCTTCTCCTAAGAATCCTATTTTAAAGGAGTCTTATTTCTCAGATTTGGGGGTAGGAGCAGTGGAGGGGGCATTCATGAGTCCTAATGAAGAAACTGTGATAATGGCGGGGAATTATACCGGATTTTATTTTCTTCGTAAGGAAAATCCACCCTTAGTACAAACAACGATTATCGATTGGAAGTTTAATGAGAGTGGTGATTTTGTGATGACAGTAGCTCCGCTTTCAGGAAATCTGGTTCTGCAGCGTTCTTTGGACGGAGTGACTTGGATAGAGGAGTCGGCTGCAATTATAGATGAAGCCCAGATTACAGTACCGTCCTCGGTTATAAGTTCCAATTTGAGCTGTTACTTCCGTATCTATCAATGGCAGTAAATGCCAGAAACAGTTTCTAAGATAGAAAAATCTTATTGCGCCTTTGGAGAACATCTCCATATAGTAGTGGAGAGAGTAACAAAGGCGCATTTTATTTGAAAAAAGCGAAAATGCTGAAAGCAGAGTGATGAAAAATATTGTCTATTTTGATTTAGAAACCCAGCGTTCTGCTAATGAAGTAGGAGGATGGGATTACCCCGATCGCATGGGGATGAGTGTTGGTGTTACTTATAGCACAGCCAGTGGAGAATATAAAATCTATGATGAAAAACATGTGAATGATTTAATTTATGAGCTTCAGCATGCAGATTTGGTTGTGGGATATAATCATTGTGGATTTGATTATGGAGTGCTGCGAGGGTATTATCCGATGGATCTGGGTGCAAGTGTTCCTTCTCTGGATTTATTGTTAGCTATTAAGAAGTATGTTCCTCACCGATTGGCTATGGATTCCTTAGCACAGGTGACATTGGGAATAGGTAAAACAGCGGAGGGACTTCAAGCTTTAAAGTGGTATAAGGAGGGTAAATTGCTTCAGATAGCAGAGTATTGTTGTTATGATGTTAAAATTACCCGACTTCTTCATGAATATGGTGCCAAGCATGGGAGGCTATATTATCAAGAGCGTTCTGGCAAAATTATGGCGGTTCCCGCTGATTGGAAACTGTAGAAAGAAGATATTTTAGTTTGTGCAGTCCTGGTGCCAGTAATGCTTTTCCAGTAATGCTTTTAATTATAAGGCATTCTTGTTTTGTATTGTATTTTTTCTGATATCTCTTTTTAAGGAAAGAATAATTAATCAGCTATCTTTGCTGTTTTCTTGCAATTAGCAATGTCCGGAGTTGTGTAAGGTGGCTTGAGCTTCAGTCCCAACAGGTGTGTAGATATTGCAGGACTCGTGAGATTCTTTGAGACGGGCTGAGATTTTTTGCCTACGAATGCGATGCCGACCGTATTGGAACATCTGATAGGCATTCCATGCATTATGAAATAGAATGTAAAAGGTGGGCCCCAGTGCTACTAATGGATGTACGAAGTAGAGAGCCAGGTAGATGCTCAGTGTGGTATTCTTTTGCCCCAGCAGTTGTCCACATTCCCGTTTAAAGCGTTTAGGAGCTACTAATTTTCCGAGAGTAAAGTTAAGAATACAGATGATAAGAGCAATTCCTACGATGGCCAGGACGAGAGAAGGCGATTCATCGGGCTGATCAATAAAATGCTGGCGTGCGATAGCCGAAAGAATAAAAAGTTGGAATGACCATACGGCCAAGGAGAGAAGGCTATATTTAAGAGGCCAATTTTTGGATTTTGGGAAAAACTTGCGGCAGATGGCAGCCATTCCTAATGGCAATCCGATGATAAGAGCTAGATTTTTGAAGATATTCAGTACAACTTCTATAGAGTAACTTCCTGTTACAAAAGGGATTAAGAAAATAAATGAGAGAGAAATAAAGAAATTAGTAATTAAAAAACCAGTAACGGTAAAAGAGACTCTCCCATGCAGAAAGGAAACAATAACAGGAGCTGCAGTTGCTGTCGGGGTTATGCCGATAAAAAAGGCACTTTGTGCTAGTGAAGTATATTCGGGTCCCAAAGCACGGATAGTGAGGAAGGGAATAATCCCCATGGCAAAATTTAGAGCAAGTATATACCAGTGGGCTTTACGCGGAGTTAGTTGGTTAAGCTGAATTCGCAGATAGGACATAAAGAGCATAAAAATAAGTCCCCAGCGAATACAGCCTTCCATAACATGACATTGAGGAAAAAACGCTCCTGCGCATAGTGGAATTAAAATCATCGCAGGGCGAAGCCAAAGATTAATTAGCATAGACAAGATATCAGTGCTTTTGACAGGAGTAGAACCTGTCAAGGGGGGAGTCTACGCTTCGAATTTGTAGCTGTCAAGTATAACACAAGAGACTGCGATTTCAGATCGATCTCCGGAACAAACATGTTATTTTTTGTAGCCGAATTTAGAGAGGATGCTACTAAGAGCCTGTTCTGCAGTTTTACCTCCAGCAGACATTTCTGCTGCAACCATAGATGAAAGGTAAATTGTGGAGATAGATGTACCAGTGCTTAAAAACCAGCTCTCATCAAAATAGAAAAGCCCTGTGCCAGCTACGGCAGCATCAACAAAATTGCCTTGGTTGGCATAAGATGCTATTTGTCCATTTTCTAAAGCAGTGACACCGATTACTCCTTCGTAGCCAGCCGGGTAGGTGACTTGCCCGGTAGGTTCATTGCCGGCGGCAGCGGTAACTATTTTCCCGTTGTTGATAGCTGTTCGAATTGCATCTGCTAGGTAGGGAGAGTACCCATCTCCAGAAAGACTGAGGTTGATGACGTCGGCTCCAGCTGTATTGGCATAAAGTACTGCTTCAGCGACACTAAAGGAATCTCCATTGCCGGAAGAGTCAAGAACAACTAAGGGAAGATAATTAAAGTCAAGAGAGTCATATCCACTGTTGTGGAGCCAATACAGAGAGGAGCCAAGCAAACTGTCCGCATGAGTAGGATCAGAGCTGAGAGGCGCGTTCTTAGGGTCAATAAAGTAGACGGGATCCATTAGTACGTCCGAGTAGTAGACACCCTCAGTATGAGGTGCCGAATCGATCATGGCGATAGTTGTTCCTGTACCGGGAGTTAAAGTGACTTCACGTGGAATTTTCAACCCTGAAGCAGCGACTCCTAAAGCGGCTTCAGGAGAGATCATATAGTAATTATTTTGAATGGAATCAATAGTATTAGATTCTATGAGTTTTGCCAGAATTTCTTTGGCTTTGGCAACGGCTTCCTTATCTTCAAAGCTAAATCGGATGGCATTCCCACTTTTACTGATAGCGAGTATTTTACCTCCTATGAGCTGAGCTATTTCTTGTGGAGTGAGTTTGGAACCTTTTTTCAGAATAAGGATGAGTTCATTGGGAATAGGTTCAGAGAGATCTGGTCGAATAGATTCTGTAGCAGCATCTTGATTTTTGACGAAAACAAGTAAACGCTGACCGTTTTTACCGTCTGATACCAGAGCGTAGTTGCGAGTTCCAAAAATTAGAGGCAGAGCTTCATGAGGAGGGAGATTTTTAAATTTTGAGTCGACCGTATAAGAGAGTCCAGGCTCCATGAAAATACGCCAACCAGTAACAGTAGAGAGCTGTCGAAGAACATTTTTGATTGGAGCTTTCTCTATTGTTCCGTCGATATGGGCAGTATTTTTTTCATTTTGAGAAAAGAACTTAGTTTTTTTTAGTATTGGTGTTGGATGTGAAGTTGAGGCAGGTGCTGATTCCTGTGCTTTGATCGAAACGGAAATACAGAGTAGCAGACTGATCATAATTAGAATCAGAGGTACTACTTTAAATTTCAGAAGCTTCCGATAAAGTGTTCTCAATCCTTTCATCATTTTAGCAACACTGTTGAAAGAGAAAAGTTTCAGTTATTTTCTAATCGAGTTGTGGAAATCTGGGATAAGAACGCAGTTTTTCAAAACGAGCATCCTTTTTCAGCAGAGGAACAATATCTTTAGTATTGGAGTTGGTTTTCATTTGTTCTTTGTTGAGTTGTAGAGCGGTAAGGAGATTTTCGATAGATTCCTCGTTTTTACCCAGCATTGCTTGCATAGCAGCTAAATCATAAATGAGTTCAGCATTAAATGGAGCTATTTCAACCCCTTTTTGGAGAATTTGTTCTGTTTTTTCTATTTCATCGATTTTTAGAGCAGATTGAGCCATTGCAACAATGGCGGGAAGTGTGAGATCTGGAGCTTCTAGTAAGCGATCGAAGAGTTGGAGTGCCAACTCTTTTTGGCCAATAAGGCGATATAGTTCAAAGAGATACATAACCGGAGCCGGATCATAAGGATTTTTGTCTGTTTGTTCTTTGAGAATAGGAAGGATATGAAGTAAAATAGACTGAGCCTGAGAGACTTGTTTGTTTTCAAGATAAGTAGAGGCCAAGACGACAGCATTGGAGATATTATTGGTATCCTGCAAATAAAGTTTTTCTAGCTCTTGAAGATGGGCAGTATTTTGTTCTTGTGTGACACCTTGTTCCATAGTTTCCAGTCGCACATAGAGATCTTCAATAGCGCGATTTTCAGGATCAAAAGCGAGGGTGGTCATAATCAGTTTTTTGGCTTCGGCGAAGCGATTCTGAATGGCTAAAACATTGACCAATTTATAGAGAGCTTCCGGAGAAAAAGGACAAATAGCAAAAGCTTGTTTACCGGCGAACTCGGCTTCTTTGAGTAATCGGCTCTGTTCACTAGCGCTGGTGGCATAATTGACTCTCCACCAGTAGAGACCTGTTCCAGCGGAGCGAAGTTTGGAGAAAGCTTTTTGGGCATCATCATCTCGTAAAAACTTCATATCACCTTTGAAATCAGTAAAGTCTCCACGTAGATAAACTCGTTCGGCGAAGTCGCAGAGTTCGTCAATAGTTGTATCATAGGTGATCCAATTGCCGCAAAGACGCTCCATGTATTGGCACCAAAACTCATGATCTTTGTCTATGATTTCCTGAGAGAAGGTTTCCAGAGGTTTACGGTTGAGTTTTAGGATAATGCCATAAGGTGTTAAGTAAGGATACATCCAGTCTAGGGCAAATGATTCCTCTACAAAGAATTCATGTTCGGGATTCTTATCAAAGATTAATTTAGTAAGCAGACCGTTGATTCCCATTACAGCACCTTGTCCTGTTACGGTTTTGGTTGCAGGATCAAAGATTTCACCGGATTTAAGTTGTCCGCTTTCGGCACGTTCCATGGCATCATTCATGTAACTGCGATAAGCTTCATAAAAATCCATAGGCATGGGGATATAAATCTCTTTTTGAGGGTAAACACCTTCAGCTCTGCGTTTGGCTTCTACACGAGCACCCAATTGAGTGAAATAATTATCCAAGGGAACTGTCAACCAGCGAAGCCACTTAGCGGTGATGAGATTTTGGAAAAATGGTTCATCTTTCTGCATCGAGCGATAGTAATGAGCTCGGATATAATCCAGATAGGTTTCATCTGCCAAAGCGTTTTGAGTGATGATATAGACATCACGACGATCAAAATTTGGATCACGTCTTTTTTCAGGCGGAATAAAACTCTCACAAAAAATCATATAGGTAGGGCAGAAACGGCCCGGATCTGTTCCTCCAAAGAGAATGGCATTTCGAGTCATTTCAGGATAGATAGGTTTGCCGTCTTTTTCAAAGGGAGGAGTGAACATATCGTGCCCAAACCAGAATCCAAAGAGGTGTCCTCTCTGTTCATTATCCCACCAGTGTGACATTACGGTATGAACAGGAAGAAAGAGCAGTATTATCATTATCCATTTAAGAGGAGAGTGTTCTTTAGAGAAAAATAGCAACCCGATAAGTGCAAGAGTAATCAAAACCCCAAGGACGGCAGTTGAGATAAAGAGCGGATTTTTAGAATCGCTGAGTGTTGCAGCCAGACCATACAGGGCAAGTCCAAAGGCAATAGTCGCTCCATAAATGAAAATGTTTCGGTAGTTTTTGTAATGGGTGAACATTATTGCCAGAATCATAGCCAGACCATAACCTATCCAAAGAGAGAAGAAGGCATAGGAGGATGTGAAGAAGACTTTGTGCAGGTCTTGACTTTGTTTGTCAGAGCTAGGATTAAGTACAATCAGCATTAAAATTGCCAGACAGAAAAAAACACTGGTTGTTCCTGCCAGCCAGGAGCGGTTGAAGTTTCCTGCAATATCTTTAAAGAAGACAAAGGGAATTGATACTACTAACAGGATAAGCCATCCGGTTAGAAAACCGATGTAGGTGTAAGGGGATGAAGCATAGAAGAAGTCTGTCGCTGAGCCCGAAACATGACCTTTAAGTGCCATTAATAAGCCAATCAGGAAAAGCCCAGCGTAAATGGAAGAAATCCAATAGAGGCGTTTTTTACGAGATTCATTTAGTTTAAGGAAAAAGAGAAGCACAAATGGAATCAGGGATAGAAGAAGGATAGGCAAAGTGAATTCCTGAATGGCCCCGTAGACATAGACCCGAACTTGATCGAAGAATTTGAGAAGATCATTGGTAGGTTCGGCAGATTGATATTGACCACGAGTTAAGGCGTGAAAAAATCCTTTGACTGTTCTAGCATAGCCCCAATTCATTGGAGGATTGGTCATTGAGGAAATTGGCATAAAGAAATAGAAAAGATTAGCCAGAATCCAACAGAAGCCAGATGCTATGACGGCAGCGATATTGTGCCAAAATTCCTTGGTTAGGTATTTGTTTTTCAAAGCGAGAAAGGCAAAGCCGATCAAAGAAAAAATACCGACAGCAAGGAAAATGTTAAAAATAGCTTTTTCGGGACTTAAATTGGCGTATTTGCCTTGTATAGCGCCAAAAAGCATTATAAGGAAAATGATGGAGTTGCCCATCAACATTTCGCGTCCCAGAGTTGGACGAGTGATAATAACCATCATTTCAATTCCCATGGCGGCTAAGAGCAGGGATTGGTGATTGGTAAAGCAGATACCGAACATGAACATAGCCAGATAAAGGTATTGCCTTTGATCAGGTGCATACATCCAGCGCATCATAAAGACGAGTACTGCTACCAGAGAGAGCACAGAGAAAGTATATACTTCTACAATGACGGATTGGCTCCAGATAAAACCATTGTATCCAAAGAGAAATCCAGCCAGAAAACCGCAAAGCATACAGATGCTTTGAAGCACTTTGGGAGATATCTTTTTGAGATCTTCCATTGACTCAATGAGCAAACTGATTCCACGGGAAGTTAAGAGCGCGATGAGTCCGCAGGAAAGAGCTGAGGCAAAGGCAGAGGAAATGGCAACACGATAAGCAATATTGGAGATAGGAACTAGTACTGTAAAAAGCCAAGTGTAGATTGTCCATACCGGGTAACCTGGAGGATGTGGAACTCCTGCATAGAAAGAACCAACAGCTAATTCTCCGCTATCTTCAAGAGTTAAATCGGGAGCGAGGGTAATCAGATATCCAATGAAGACAACCAGAAAGGTAATGCCCATTGTAATCCAATCAATTTTACGGTAGAGTGGCTTTTGAACAGAATTTGCTCCAAAATGTTCCTTTAATAGTTGATAAAAATTCATAGATTTTATTTGTAAAATTTTATTTGATTTGCTTTTTTTAGCTTCTTTACACATAAAGAACGCATTCCCTGTTTATGAAGGGAATTAGCGTTATTATGGATATTGTCTTATTAAGAGAGGAAATATCTTTTCTCCGCTAAAATCGTTTTTGGAGTGGAAAGATATGTTATTCCACAAATTTTCGGACTTTTAGCCAGTAAATTAGGTCTTTACCCCATGGATGAACTTCAGTTTGATCGGTTCCTTCTATTTTCTTTTCGGCAAGACCAATGCCATGATTACCTTTTTCATAAATATGCAGATCAAAGGGAACGCCAGCTTTACGCAAGGCAGCAGCAAACTGAAGAGAATTTTCTACCGGGACAGCATTGTCTTCCCACGTATGCCAGATGAAACAAGGGGGAGTGTCGGAAGAGACCATCTTTTCATTACTCATATAGTTGATCATCCCTTCGGAAGGATTTTTCCCTAAAAGATTTTCTTTACTTCCGTTATGGGTGAATTCTCCCATGGTGATAACAGCGTAGCAGAGAATACCTATATCAGGACGGGAACTGAGACGTTCAATAGGGTCAATTTCTGCTGGAGTTTCCTTTTCAAAATGTGTTATTAGCGAGGAGGCTAGATGTCCTCCAGCGGAGGATCCCATAATGCCAATACGGTTAGGATCTAATCCCCATTCTGGGGCATGATAACGAACCAAACGGATGGCTCGTGATGCATCCTGAAGCATACAAGGGTGATGATAGTTTCCAGAGGCGAGACGGTATTTTAAAACAAAGGCAGTGATGCCAAATTTATTTAAATAGTGCGCATAGCCGGCTCCTTCATGATCAGCCAATCCCCAGTAGGATCCACCAGGGCAAATGACAATCGAAGCTCCATTAGGCTTTTCAGGCTTAAAAATAGTTAAGGTAGGAATATCTTTGCCTTCTGAGCCTTGGGCTCCGGGTGCATTACCTTCCCAAAGGCGTATTTCTTCTGCCTGCAGGGCGAAGTTGATTGCAAAGAAGATGGTTGCGACAGCTGTTAAAGTCTTCCAATATCTCATAACAATTCTGTTATTGCCGACACGAGTATATCAGAGAGGAAATTTACTTCAATAAATTTCCTCCATTTAAAAAGTGAAAAGGAATAGAAAGAGTCCAGTAAACCGATTGAAATATAAAATAGGCGATAAGGTATTTGAATGGAGAATAGAAAATGCATTTTAGATGCGATGTGTATTATTTATTTTTCTTGCAATGAATATTTAAAAAACTAATAATAAAAACGCTTATCGGGCAAATTGTCTCAGAGCTGTTTAAAAGACAGAGGGAAAGAGATTTTCTCGAATTCCTCTAGGTGAAATGAGAATATCTTCTCTTTGAAATAAAGGGAAGGTTTATAAAAACGAAAGAAAACTAAATGCAGATAGAAAGTATTAAAATGTTTTGTGATCTCTCCGGTACGGAGAGCTTTACTAAGGCTGCACAAATTAACGGGATTACCCAGTCTGCCGTGAGTCAGCAGATCCGAGCAATGGAGAGGCATTTTGGATGTCATTTGGTGGAACGAAGCAAAAAGAAATTTCGTTTGACCCGGGAGGGGGAAATGTTAAATCAATATGGTTTGAATATAATTAAGACATACGATGAGCTTTGCTGCAAATTACAGGATTTGCAATCCGTTGTTTCAGGAACAATTAGGTTGGCAACAATTTATAGTATTGGTTTGCACGATCTCCCATCTTATTTAAGAAATTATCTTAGGAAGTATCCTGAGGTTAGTGTGCAGGTAGAATATCGGCGTGCGACACAGGTTTATGAGGATATTATCAGTAATGTGGCAGATATCGGAATGGTTGCCTATCCAACTCGGGATCCTAAATTAGATATAATTCAGCTTCAACGGGATACAATGGTCATAATTGCTTGTCCAGATCATCCTTTTGCTAAGAAAGAGAGTATTTCTATTAAAGAATTGGATGGGCAACATTTTATTGCCTTTGAAACCGGAACACCCACCCGCAAAGCGGTAGATAAGGTTTTAAAGGAGAAAGGGATCAGCGTCGATATTGTTATGGAGTTTGACAATGTAGAAACAGTTAAACGGGCAGTGGAAATAAACAATGGAGTTGCGCTTGTGCCGAGCCGGACAGTTTCCTTAGAGTTGGAGTCGCATTCTCTATCAGTATTGCCACTCAATGATGTTGTCCTTTATCGTCCTTTAGCAGCATTAGTCAAGAAAGATAAATTTTTATCACCGGCAATGAGAGAATTTATTACAGAATTAAAGAATAGTCCCCATTAAGAAAATTTAGAAAAAAGAGTAGAGTTCTTGGCAAATATCTCCAGATAGATTATCCTTCTAGTTGGTATGAGTGAAGCTACCAATTTTATTGCCCGTCAGCAATCGGCTCGTACAGGGACCTTTTGGCTAGTATTTTTATTTATTTTAGGGATAGCTGCTTTAACAGTTGTGCCAAGCCTGCTTATTTCATTTGGTTCAAATTCCTTTGATCCCAATATATTTATTGGTGTTTTTATCTTCATAGTAGCAGGAGTGGGGATAACAACACTGTTTAAGATTTGGCAGCTTTCTGGAGGAGGGAAAGTTATAGCCCAGGCCATGGGGGGAAGATTGATGGATTCAGTTCCCAGAAATCCTGAAGAGCGTAAACTGCGCAATGTAGTTGAAGAGATGGCGATAGCTTCAGGTGTTCCTGTACCTGAAATCTATGTGTTAGATAATGAAGAGGGGATTAACGCTTTTGCAGCTGGTTATTCGCCGGCAGATGCTGTAATAGGTGTAACTCGCGGAGCAATTACAAATCTCAATCGAGAGGAACTGCAGGGGGTTATTGCTCATGAGTTCAGCCATATTCTGAATGGGGATATGCGGTTGAATATCCGCTTGATTGGTTTTATTGCGGGATTATTCTTTTTTACTCTTCTGGGGCGCATTCTGATTGATATGGGAGCAGTTTCTTCTTCCAGAAAGGATGAAAAAGGGGGGGGGTTACCCCTTATGCTGATAGGGATTATTTCACTATTGCTTGGAGCAATTAGTGTGTTTTTTGGAAAGATTATTCAGGCGGCTGTTTCTCGTAAAAGAGAGCATCTTGCGGATGCTTCTGCAGTAGAGTTTACTCGCAATCCGATGGGGTTAGCCTCGGCTTTGAAAAAGATTGGTGCTATTCAGTCTCATTCTTATATAAAATCTTCTGAGGCAACGGAGGCTTCTCATCTCTTCTTTGCCCAAGGTGTGAATAGCTTTTGGAGCAGGGTATTTGCGACTCATCCTCCTTTGACTGAAAGAATTCGCTTGTTAGATCCTACTTTTGATGGAAATTATTCAAAGGTGCTTACTTCGGCATCGGAGCAGTCCTCTTCTGAAGAAAGAAGAGCCAAAAGGGTTTCAACCAGTGTTGGGAGAAACTCGTCGACCCGAGGACAAGATTTCATAACCGGAGCTGTAGGAACAGCCGTGATATTGGGAAGCGATAAAAATGTGAATGTTTCTCCTATTTCTGGAGCCCATGATTTACTGGAAAGTTTGCCGGCAGATTTTCGTTCTAAAGTAAATGACACTCTTGGCGCAATTGAGATTTCATATGCGGTTTTGCTTGATTCAACTGATAGTACAATTTATCAGTTACAGCTTGAGAAGATCGAAGAGGTTTACGGAGATGTTTTTGTTAAGCAGATCGTTCGGACAGCTAGAGCAATGATTTCTATTTCTCGTTCTCAGAAATTGGCATTAGTTTCGCTTTGCATATCTCAGCTGCATAAAATGTCTTCTGCTCAGCTTAGGACTTTTATTGATGTCTTGCACGCATTGGTCTTGGCTAATGGGGAAGTGGATGTCTTTGAATATTGTGTTCTTAAGACGATTGATTTGAATCTGAATAGATATTTTTCTTCTAAGAAGAAAAAGAAAGGAAAGGCTGGGGTAAGAGATTTGTCTGAGCACTTAGAGGTAATCCTTTCTATTTTAGCTCGTACAGAAGCAGGTGATGAAAGAGAAGCGGAACGAGCCTTTGATTTTGGAGGAAAGGTTTTGGGGCTAACGGGGAGTTTGCACCTTAAGCCAGTTTCAGATTGTGGGTTTGAGAATTTGGATATAGCTCTTGAGACGGTGGCCGCACAAGCAAGCGAGGAAGCCAAGGCAATTATCTTAAAGGCTTGTGAAGCTGTTGTAGCTTCTACTAATGGTCAAATAAGCGATGATGAGGCTAATTTGATTAGAGCGATCAGGCAGGTTTTTGACGCTTAGAATTCAATTCTTTTTTCTTTTTTACAGAAGTTCGCAGAGACCGATGAATATTTCCAATCGGCTTTTTTTATTATCTCTTTTTAAAAAAATAAAGCGCCCTCCCAGAGGCGGGAGGGCGTTTTAAGTGCTAATTGAAATTAGACTATTTCTTTTTAGTGGTTGTTTTTTTCTTACAGCCACAGCCTTTCTTCATCTTACAGCTGGCAGCGGCAGGTACATCTGTTTCTTGTTCTTCTTTAGCTTCTTGTTCCAAAGCGGCTTGAGCTGCGGCCAGACGAGCGGTCGGAACACGATAAGGAGAACAGCTGACATAGGTCAATCCTAATTGATTGCAGAATTTGACACTGTTAGGATCTCCGCCATGTTCACCGCAGATTCCGAGCTTGATGTCGGGACGAGTGGAACGACCTCCTTCTACAGCAATTTTAATCAGTTTACCTACACCGGTTTGGTCAATGGAGGCAAAAGGATTGGTGGGAATAATTTCCGCATTTTGATAGGCCGGAAGGAATTTACCCGAGTCATCACGGCTCATGCCAAGAGTTGTCTGAGTAAGGTCGTTAGTGCCAAAGCTAAAGAACTGTGCTGTTTGGGCAATTTCATCCGCAGTCAGGGCTCCACGAGGAACTTCGATCATTGTGCCAATCTTATAGGAGATGCGGACTTTGGTCTCTTTCATGACAGCATCGGCAACGTCTTTGATGATAGCAGCTTGGAGATCGAGCTCTTTCTTGAATCCTACCAGGGGGATCATAATTTCAGGAGCGCATTTAATCTTCATCTTAATTACTTCAGCAGCAGCTTCAAAGATAGCACGGGCTTGCATGCGAGTAATTTCAGGATAGGCAATTCCTAAGCGGCATCCGCGGTGACCGAGCATCGGATTGGCTTCATGAAGTTCATGAATACGTTGAATGATAAATTCACGGGAGAGACCTGTCTTTTTGCAGGTTTCCTGCATTTCGCCTTCCTCATCTTCCTTTGGCAGGAATTCATGGAGCGGCGGATCCAGGAGGCGGATGGTAGCCGGGCGTCCTTCAAGTGCCTTAAATATATTGGTGAAGTCTTCTCTTTGATATGGAAGCAGTTTGGCTAGAGCAGCTTCTCGGCCTTCAATTGTTGTGGCCATAATCATTTCACGAACGGCATAGATACGGTCTCCTTCAAAGAACATATGTTCTGTACGGCAGAGTCCAATACCTTCTGCGCCAAAGGCAATTGCCGCAGCTACTTGAGAAGGAGAGTCCGCATTGGTGCGAACCTTCATTCGTGAGGCTTTAGCGCACCAACTCATGAGCTGGGCGTAATTCAGATAAGTCTTATCTTTTTTAGCTGCTTCATTATTATGAATAAGAGCTTGAATGACAGCAGAAGGAGCTGTTTTGATTTCTCCGCAGTAGACTTCACCGGTAGTTCCATTGATGGAAACATAGTCGCCTTCCGCAAGAGTTTTCCCACCCACTTCCATTGTGCGTTTTTCGTAATTAATGTGGAGTTCATTGACACCGCAGACGCAGACTTTGCCCATCTGACGTGCAACAAGAGCAGCGTGAGAGCTAACTCCACCTCTTGCCGTAAGGATACCTTCGGCGGCAATCATTCCGCGAAGGTCTTCCGGAGATGTTTCAACGCGAACTAAAAGAACCTTTTCACCTCTGGAGCCTGCTTCTTCTGCTCTTTCAGCATTAAAATAGATTCGACCACAGGCAGCACCAGGACCGGCAGGTAGCCCTTTGGCAACAGGTTTGTTTTTCTTAAGGGATTCCGAATCAAAGATCGGAGAGAGAACTTGTTCCAGCTGCTCAGCAGGGACTCTTTCAACCGCTTCTTGCCAGGTAATAAGTTTTTCTTTTACCATCTCAACCGCGATGCGAACCGCTGCCAGACCTGTACGTTTGCCATTACGGGTTTGGAGCATGAAGACTTCACCGTTCTCAATAGTGAACTCAAAATCTTGGACGTCACGGAAGTGATTTTCCAAGGTCTTTCGGATATTGGAGAGTTCTTCAAAGGCATGAGGCATGACTTCTTCAAGCTTGGCTACAGGCTGAGGAGTGCGTACACCAGCTACGACATCTTCACCCTGAGCGTTCATCAAGAATTCACCATAGAAGATTTTTTCACCTGTTGCCGGATCTCGAGTAAAGGCGACGCCTGAGCCGGAGGTGTTACCCATATTACCAAAAACCATTGCCTGTACATTGACAGCAGTGCCCCAGTCATCTGGATAACCATATTTGCGCCTGTAGATAATGGCACGTTCGTTGTTCCAAGAGCCAAAGACTGCACCAATGGCTCCTTCAAGCTGTTTCCAAGGATCTGTGGGAAATTCAGAGTGTGTACGGTCTTTGATTAGTTTTTTGAAGCGAGAGACGAGTGTCTGAAGTGCTTCTACATCTAGCCGAGTGTCTTCAACTGATTCACCACCAAAGATTTCTTCTTTGAGTTCTTCGATGATTTTTTCAAAGGGATCACGATCCTCCCCTGGACCTTTCTGAACGCCCATGACGACATCGCCATACATTTGTACAAAGCGGCGATAGCAATCCCAGGCAAAACGCTCATTATTGCTGGCTTTAGCTAAAGCAAGAACAGTTTGATCATTTAAACCCAGGTTCAGAATGGTGTCCATCATGCCAGGCATAGAGACTCGAGCTCCGGAGCGGACGGAGACTAGGAGTGGTTTTTCCTTGTCATTAAACTTTTTCCCAAGTCTTTTTTCCAAAAAGGCTACCCCTTCTTTAACTTGAGCTTTGAGCTCAGTTGGGTACTTGCGTTTGTTAGCATAGTAATAGGTGCAGACTTCTGTAGTAATAGTGAATCCGGGAGGAACCGGAAGACCAATTTTGGTCATTTCGGCAAGGTTTGCACCTTTGCCTCCGAGGAGAGCTTTCATAGAGCCGTCTCCATCGGCCTTTTTATTTCCAAACGTATAAACGTATTTAATGGATTTTGCCATAAATTATGAATAGCTATCCGCAATTTGAAAAGCGGTGTGGTTATTTTATATATAATTTCTAATAAGTCAATAAATGATAGAAAAATTGGATTTTTAGAAACCGACAGAAGGCTTTTTGCCTTGTTTAGTAATGCTTTTAACATCTTCCCAGATAACAAGTCCGCGGCGATCACTAAGTGTAAGTTGGAATTCGTATGTGCTTTGGCGTAGGTTATCAGTACGGGTAGTTAATTCGATAATCTTTCCGGAAAGAGAGTAGTTGTGCATGAGCGGAGCAGTGTCTTCATTAAGAGCTTCTTCCAGGAGCATAGCTTCTTTGGCTAAGGGATCTTCTGTTTCTCCCAAATTCAATGTAGTGGTGGTTTGAACTGCTCCAGTACGCATCAAAGCAGTGCGAATTCGTTTTACCAGAAGGTCTGTATCGAATTGTGTAGAGGTGTTATTGACAATTCGGCTAATGGCCAACACGGGCTTGCCGCTGGAGGTGGGAGTCAGTTCTCCTGTGGAAATACAGTTCTCGATAATACTTTGAACCATTTCGTCCGCGGCACGGGAGAAATCTTGGATGTTGATTTCATCCACATTAGCAATGAGTCGAGAGCTGTCGTTGTCGACGTAAGTAGTTTTAGGGGATGAGCACCCGCTACTCAGGAAGACAGTGGCCAAAGATGTGGTTAATACGCAAAGTGTTTGAGTGGTTAATTTCATTCGATTTTTAATTTTATAATTATTAAATTAGTCCATTGATTCTAGCAGTGAGACTCTGAAATCAACTGCTTTAGGAGAGGTTGCTACAATTACGATGGTTTTAATTTGTCCGCCTTCAATACTGGTAGGGGTGCGATGCTCCATAGGAGAGCCTACATTCATTCCTTCGGCATCAAACCATTCTACTCGATAAGTAAATGATTTGGCCCGGCGAGTTTTATTGTAGAACTGTATTTGGATTTTTTTATAGCCAGCATCGGTATAGGCATCATTGATTCCCACAACGTAGACATTACGATTTAGATTAGGATCTGTTAGTACGCGTTTATCGGAGACCATATGAGGTATTCCTTCTGGTGAAGCCGGATCGATTGTATTCATCGAGCGTGTAGCGCATCCCTCTGTTAGCAGCAATCCGGCAACCAATGCAAGCAAAAGTGTAATTTTAATTTTCATAATCATTATAGTTTTATAATTGAGTCTATGATATCACTATTCCTTTCCAAATTCGTTTCCTTGTTCTGGACGAACTATCATTCCTTTTTCAACTCCCATATCGTCTCCTACAATTTGAAGTGTGGTCGTTTTTGTTTTTACGGTGAGAACTTTGGCTTTACAGATAGGAATTTCTTCTGTGCCTAATGATTCTCCCGTATCGGGATCGATCATTTCTTCACCTATGGCGTAAACGACCCAAGTTTGACCTGATTTGATTCCGGTTCCTTCCCCGCGGTTAATTGTAATTAACGGGAAAGTGCATCCGACAATTTTTGCGGGGAAGATGGCATTCGTAATATCTGCGGCAATTTTATCGGCGATTTTTCGTGAGGCATCAGCAAATATTTGATCTGTATTAGGACCTTCATCCGAAAGGACGGTTGGATTGATGTTTCGGCGCATTTCATTAGTAAAAGTCTGTGTGGCTGAGTCTAATAGAGCGGCAGTGGTGCTGTCGTAGAGTTTAGTGATCAGTGAAACCCGCAAAGAGCGGATACTTAATTTGCGTTCGTTATCGATTTTCAGAATGCGTGTGCGGTCTTGAAAATCATCCAAAGTTGAGATGAGAATATATTTGGCTCCTTTGATTTGCCCTAGCCGAGCACTGGTCTGAGGATTAACCAATCCGCTGTCGCCAAAAGTTTGTTCTGAAATAATTTCATTAAGGTCGCTATCGTTGCGTGAAACGATCTGAAATTTATTGTTGGCGCTAATACGGTCTGCGAACATCTGTTCGAGGGATTGAGTCAATTGCTTTAATTCAGAGTTTTTTCCTAAGGATTTAATTTTGTTTTCCAATTCAGGGGTAGCTTTAACAGTTGAGATAGCTAGTGTTTCCTTTTGGGAAGTATTTTGAGCAGTAATTTGCGCATGGTTTTGGAGAGGTGCAATACAGAAGAGAAGCATTGCGGCTATGCTCATGAAAAGTTTGATGTTGTTCATGGTCTGCAATTTAATGTTTTTTAATGAGGACATCAGTGGCAGCTTGAAAAATAGCCTCGATCCAATCCTCGATTGGTAAAATTATAGGTATAAAAAGAGAGAAGCTCAAATGTTTTTTCCCCGTTTCTTGACAAAATGGGGTTTTTAGCGGAGAATAAAAGTACATAGCTGAAATTAATTTTGGCATGTTAGAAAAACGATAATCCTGAAGTGCGTAGTCTAAATATTAGGCTCATAGAGAAGAGAGTGTTTTTATGAGAGCTTTTGTGATAGCGGTGATTATAGGACTGTTAACATGGGGAGGGGGGGCAGTTCAATCGGCAGAAGGTGAAACAAATAAAACCGTAAAGGTAGAGGTGTCAATTACTGAACCAATTGTTAAATCTTCATCAACTGAAAAAAAAGAAGAACCTTCGGATTCCTATGCGGAGAAGCGGCTTACTGCTGGCCTTTTTGTGATTAATAGCGCACCTGAATGCCAGTCTCTTACAGATCAATTTCGCAGTATTGTGGGGAGTCGATTGGCTTCAACAGGTTTTAGTGTGATAAATCAGGATATTGTTCTTGAGTCTTTAGAAAAAGAAGGAATTACCAATCAGGAGAATGCTTATGCCAGATTATTGGAGGAGGGAACTGCTCTTTCTTTGGCGGAGGCGATGAATGCTGATTATTTGATTGTGGCCAGACTGCTTGGAACGAATAAGGAGCAGCGTTCATACCAACGAGGAGCTGTGGCCACGGATATGAATATTTATAAGTTACATGTTGGATATGAAGTTTTAGTTGGAGCGGATGGATCCTCTTTTATCAGCGGAGCGATTACTCCTCAAAAAACGGAGTTAATTACTAAGGATTTGTCTATTAACAATACCGATCGATTATTGGAATTGATGGGAGATGCTGCCAATCAGATTTCTTCAGAGATCGGCGAAAAACTTGCGGCGCTGAGGGTGCGCAATGCGATTCCTGCAAACGATAATAGTTATAAAATTTTTACGGTGAATTGTGTAATAGCGGATTTATCAATGGTCCCTCTAACACTTCCTCATTTCTGGATTGCTGAAAATGGGATAATTGAAATTCCGGAGAAACAAGGACAGAATCTAAACATTTATGCTGATGGTGCTATTGTGGAGTTGGATGGAGTAATGGTTGGTACTACTCCGGGGACCTTTGAGGCACGCTCGGGAGTGCATAAGCTTTCTGTGACTCGAGAGGGGAATAAACCGGTGGTACGTACAATAAATATTAAGAAGAGCAGTACCACTCCTCAGGTTTTTAATATTGCGGTGGCTCCTACCTCAGACGTTATTCAGAAGTTGAAAGAAAATATTCTTTTCTTCCAAGAATTAGTTGAGAGAAATCAGAAATTGGCAATTAAGCGCCGAGAATCTGATAATCAGATGGAAATAAATATGATGCTGACAGAAGGAGAGGTACAGAAAATGTATGGATTTGCTAAGTTTTTGGAACAGAGTGGTTTTAGGGTGGAAGTGAGCTCTAATTATACAGGAAAATCTCCTTATGATGGCTCTGTTTTGAATTTATATCACCTGAATAAGGATTCATTTTATACGGGAGGAACGATCATTCCAGGGAATTCTCCTATCTTGCCATAGTTTTAGATAGGAGTTAGATCAGATTTCTAAAGTGAGATGTTGAGTATTGCTCTAGGATAAAGCAGATACTTATTTAGGCAGAGAATGGACCCAAGTGGTCATTTTAATATTGGGGCCGATAGATTTGACGTAGATAAGATAAGGTCCCATATTGGGGAGCTGTATGGAAACTGATTGGCTGCCTTTTGTTTCACGCAGAGTGATTTTTCCATCAATAGGAGTGGGAATGCGACAGAGCTGGAAGTTGGATGGAAGAAGTGTCCATGAACGGGTATCTGCGATATTGATACTTGTCTGAATAATATAGAGAGCCAGACCGGATAGAAGCTGAACAGAAGAATCAGTATTTTTCAATGCTTGATTAGCTGTAATGTTGGCTGCCTGACGAATAGCTGTTGCAGCAATAGTACGAGCAATGATTGTTGGGAGTTCTGATTTAAAATCTGTCCCGAAAATATCATTCATATCAGCGATGATATCCGTTTGACTTGTATTGGAAGAGGTACTGACTCTTAGCGAGTTATTACTGTAAGAGGGAGTAAAGATAGGGAATGCTATGTTTACCGGATAGATTGCATTATTGATTGGCAGCGGAATATTGAGGGTATATTCTGATAAATAGGGGGCTCTGCCGCTCTCAAAGAGAATATATGTGATGTTTGTTTCAGCAGGAAGTCCTTCTAGAATTTGTTCAGACATTTGAATGTCTTTTCCAATAAAAAGATTATTGTTTGCTAACGAGTAGGCTTGTTGGAGAGATTTGTGGGCTGTTTCTAAGTCACTGGCATCTGCAGCGTAAAAGAGAAAAAAAAGACCGCGGACATATGAAGTAAAAGGATTAACGTAGTTAGCTAAAGGATGGAGTTGATTCAGCGGAGTATAAAGAGAGGAGAGATTTTTTGAAATATTTGAATTAGATGTTGCTTCTCTGGATAATTCGTTTGCAGCTATGGAACTTTGGATCTGTTCGATTTTGCGAGCATTTTTATTGACCGCATCTTGTTGACGCAGATAAGCTTTATTGAAATGAACGCGGGCATTTTCTATATTACCTTGAAAAAGCTCGTTAAGTGCCAAATAGGTACTGATCATGATACGGTCAGTTGTCCATCCTTCATATGTAATATTCGCAGGATTACTGAAGGTTGCGAGTGTTTCTTGTCCGAGCCGAGTGTCAGCAAAAGATTCCTCGTATTTGCGAATAATTTGGTCGGCCTCATTGAATGACTTTGTGCTGGCTGGCAGATCCCCATCTGTGCGAAAAACGGCACCTTCCTCCAATTTCCAGACAAGAGCATCACGTGATTTCTGCTTTTTAGCTGACTTTTTGAGTATTTCTATTTTGGCTTGTTTTATATTACCTGAATAGTAATAATTATTGGCTTTTTGAATTTGTTGCGTATAGGTAGAGCAGCCAGTGAGAAGAGAAGCAGATATGAGTAGAATAGGAAAAAATAAAAAAGAAATATTGCGAAGCAAAGGGCTCGCATTTTCTTTTTTTAAAAGTCTTTTCCAAAGCGCTGTTTTTTCTGCAGCTGGCATTACTATGCTGTAGATAATTATCCACTTTAAAAAGTCTTTTTGTCAAGTTGTATGTTGGTCATGATAATTGGCATTTCAAAGAATTTATGATATATAAAATTGGGATTTATTCTGGTATCTAATATTTGAATTTTATGCTTTTAATTTTGCTTAAATAACTTCATAATATTCTCGTATGACGTCAGGTCAGAGCAGTGCAGTGGAGAAAGTGTTATATGGAAATTCTGTTTCACCGGGAATTGGTATGTCTCGCTGCGTTGTTGTAAATCATGCAAGGCCTTCTATTATAGAAAGAAATATTTCTCCGAAAGAAACTTCTCAAGAGTTAGATAGATTCCAGAAAGCGCTTCTATTGACGATGCATCAATTAGAGGATGTAGAGGCAAAAGTTCGAGAGATGATTGGTCAAAAGGATGCGGAGATTTTTGCAAGTCATCAGCTGGTTTTAGAAGATCAAATTTTGCTTGATGAGATTGCTCGTCTCATTCAGGTAGAGCTATTGCCGGCAGAGTTAGCAGCGGATAAGGTTTTTAAAAAGTGTATTAGCTCTTTTGAAAAACTTTCTGATGAGTATTTTAAGCAACGGGTGGCAGATATTAAAGATGTTTCAAGCCGCTTGATTGATAATTTAACGGGATGGGTCTCCACGTGGTATGAAACTTTAAGTGAGCCTACGATTTTAGTGGGGAAAGATTTTTCACCTAGCGAGACTGTTCAATGGGACCATAAGCTCATCGTTGGGGTTATTACAGAGCAAGGTGGGCCGACTTCACATGTTGCTATTTTAGCACGTTCTTTGAGGATACCGGCGATCAGTGGTCTTGATAATGCAACGGAACAGTTAAAGACAGGTCAATTTTTGCTCTTGGATGGATATAAAGGAGCAGTAATTGTTTCACCGACTGTTAAAACTCGTCTGGCATACGGAAAATATCTGGAAAAAATTCAGACGATAGAGCAGGAGTTAGAGGCGGATTCCAGAAAACCTTCTGTAACACTAGACGGAAGATATGTGTTATTAGGGGCCAATCTGGCTAAGGCGATGGATGCTCAAAAGGCTTATAGCTTTGGTGTAGAGGGAATAGGATTATTCAGAACGGAATTTTTCTTCCTGAACAAGGAACAATTGCCGACTGAGGAGGAGCAGTATGAGGTGTATCGCAAAGTGGGGATTTCAATGAATAAACGGCCTGTGGTAATTAGGACATTGGACATTGGTGGGGATAAAAATTCTCCTGGCTTATCTTTGTCGGAAGAGGATAATCCTTTTTTAGGATGCCGGGCTATTCGTTTATGTTTAAAGTATTCGCATATCTTTAAGGTTCAGTTGCGTGCGCTCCTTAGAGCCGGAGCTGTATGTAAAAATTTAAAAATCATGTATCCGATGATTTCTTCTCTGGAAGAATTTGATCGGGCACAGGAATTGCTAAAGGAATGCATGATGGAATTGGATAGAGAGGGAGTGGAATATAATCCAGAGATTGAAGTAGGAATTATGATAGAAATTCCGTCAGCGGTAGTTTGTGCGCAGGAATTGGCTCATCGTGCGGCTTTTTTCAGTATAGGGACTAATGATTTGATTCAATATACTTTGGCGGTTGATAGAATTAATCCTGCGGTCAATCATCTTTATCAACCGACGCATCCGGCGGTAATTCGACTGATTAGTGATACAGTTCGAGCCGCTCATGGAGGGAGACGAAGCGGGGGAATTCCTGTAGCCATTTGCGGAGAGATGGCAGGAATGCCGGAATTAATTCCCTTATTAATTGGTTTGGGTGTTGATGAGTTGAGTGTTTCTTTGCCGCTATTGTCCAAAATTCATTGTCTTATCAGAAGAGTTTCCTTTCAAGAATGTCAGAAGTTAGCTCATCAGGCAATGGAAATGAAATACGCAGCTCAAATTCAGGAGTTGTCTGCTCAATTTGCTAAAGAGGCCGCTCCGGAAGTGTTTTTAAATTGATTTTGTATTTATCTGTTTTTATTTGTCTATAAGTTCAGCATGAAAGTTATAATTCTAGCTGCGGGTTATGCGACTCGTTTATATCCATTAACACTGAATTGTCCCAAACCTCTTCTGAAGATAGCGGGTAAGCCTATGCTTGATCATATTTTGGAATCTCTTTCCCCCGTGGAGGGAATAGAAGAGGTTATTATCGTTACCAATAGCAAGTTCTCAGGGCATTTTCGAGAATGGGCCTCAAAGACAGAATTCCGTTTTATGGGGAAAAAGCCGAGAGTAATTGATGATTTGACAACAGAAGATACCAATAAAAGGGGAGCTATAGGTGATATCTATTATGTTCTTCATGAATGTGGGATTCGAGAAGATATATGGGTTTTGGCGGGAGATAATTTATTTGAAAACGATCTGCTTGATTTCGCAAGGTCTTGCCGCGAAATAGAGGCTCCACGAGTGGGAATTTATGATGTGGAAGATTTAGAGTTGGTAAAGAAATATTGCTCGATAGAGGTCGATGAGAAAAATAGAATTACCAGCTTTAAGGAAAAACCACAAAATCCTACCAGCACTTGGAGTGCGATTGCACTTTATTATTATCCAGCTTCAGTTCTGAAAATGATTGATGATTATATTGTTCAGGGGAATAATCCAGATCAGCCGGGCCGATTGGTGGAGTGGCTTTCAAAAAGAATCCCTTTTTATGTATGGAAGGTAATGGGGAAATGGTATGATATTGGTTCCAAAGAGTCTTTGAAAGAGGCGGATCGTATTTTTACCTCTTTGAGATAAGATTAATATATGGCAGGAGGAATTGAGGAGATAACTCACCCCCGTGCTTTAATTACGGGGATTACTGGCCAGGATGGATCTTATTTGGCGGAATATCTGTTGGACAAAGGATATGAAGTTCATGGATTAGTCCGCCGTTCAAGTGCTTCTAATCGTGGGCGCATTGAGCATTTATGTGATCGTAGTCGATATTTTGAGAAGACTTTTTTCCTTCATCACGCGGATTTGGAAGATACGACAACCCTGCGCAGGTTAATGACTTCCATAGCACCACAGGAATTCTATCATTTAGCTGGACAGAGTCATGTTGGACTGAGTTTTGATATTCCTGAATCTACTTGCGATATGGTGGCAATGGGAACTTTGCGATTATTGGAAATTGTGAGAGATATGCCCTATAAGCCTAAATTCTTTCATCCTACATCCAGTGAAATCTTTGGTGTTCCATTTCAAGTTCCTCAGACAGAGGAAACTCCAATGAATCCTGTTAATCCTTATGGAATAGCCAAGGTTTTTGCGACTCAGATGGTTAAGCTCTATCGGAGTGCTTTTGGGGTTTTTGCTTGCAACGCAATCCTTTATAATCATGAATCTCCTCGCCGGGGTGAGCATTTTGTTTCACTCAAAATTTGTCGGACCGCAGCCGAAATTAAGTTGGGGATTCAGCATGAACTTGTACTTGGAAATCTGGATTCACAGCGTGATTGGGGAGATTCAAGAGACTATATCCGTGCGTTTTGGAAAATGCTTCAGCAAGAAAAGCCTGAAGATTTTATTATATCTACGGGGAAGCTTCATTCGGTACGTGAGATGGTTGAAACAGCTTTTGAAACACTGAAGTTGGATTGGAAGCTGTATGTGAGACAGGATCCACGCTTTTTTCGTCCTTTAGAACCTTATGCTCTAGTTGGGGATAGTTCCAAAGCGAAGAAGGCATTGGGGTGGGAGCCACGGATTTCTTTTAAGGAGATGATTCAAGAAATGGTGAGTCATGAATTGGATCGCTTACAGAAAGCAAAGAGAGCCGAAAGTTTTAGTATAAAAGCTTAGAGAGTTTTAGTTTTAATCATGGGAATGCTTAAGTCCTCCGGCGCGATGGCGGGAGCCACAATGTTGAGCCGGGTGTTGGGGATGGTTCGAGAGATGGTTTATGCCGCATTTATGGGAGATACGGCAGTGGCCAGTGCGTTTAAAGTAGCTTTTCAGATACCTAATCTATTCCGTCGCTTACTGGGAGAAGGAGCATTGACGGGTGCGTTCATTCCAATTTTTAAAAATAAAGAGCTACTGGAGGGAGAAGAAAGTGCGTGGAAAGCGGCAAACGCGGTTTTATGTGGCCTTTTGATAGCTTCAGGAGCAATAGTTGCTGTAGTGTTGCTGGGTGTAAGTGTTGTTTTGCAATTTGTTGAGCTTTCTCCCGATACCTGGTTGATGTTCAGTTTACTGAGGGTGATGTTCCCATATATGCTGCTGGTTTGTATAGCGGCAGTTTTGATAGGCATGGCGAACGCGCGTGGTTACTTTTTTATTCCAGCTCTGAGTGCGACCATGCTTAATGTTGTAGCAATTGCAAGTGTCCTCTGTGTTGCCCCTCTGATAGGAGAAACTTTGCCAGAGCAAATTTATGCGTTAGCTTATGCTGTTCTGGTTGCAGGATTAGCACAGAGCAGTTTTGTCACTCCTCTTCTTTATAAGCAGGGATTTCGTTTCCATTGGGTTAATCCTTTTAAGGATTCCACTGTGAAAGAGGTTGTTTATAAAATGATTCCTAGTACATTGGGAGTGGCTGCATTTCAGATTAATGTGCTTCTAATTAGCTTTTTTTCATTTTTTATTGCAGATTATGTGGTAGCCTCGTTTGATTATGCGGTTCGGTTGATGGAGTTACCGCAGGGGGTTTTTGCAATTTCATTAGCTACATGGATGTTGCCGGCTTTGTCAGCCTTGGCCGGTAAAAAACAATATGTGGAATTTCGTAAAACATTGCTGGACGGATTAAGCTATCTGGCTTTTATCAATATGTTGGCAATGGCATTATTGGTTGTTCTGGCGGAGCCGATTATACGATTACTTTTTGAAAGAGGGGCTTTTAGTGAAGTGGCTACGCAGCGTTCCGCACTAGCACTTATTTGTTTGGCTCCGGGATTAGTCTTTTTTGGTTCTGTCAATTTATTATCAAGGGCATTTTTCGCATTAGGAGATACTAAGACTCCGGCTAAAATTGGTATTCTTTGTCTGGGAATTAATCTTGTTATTTCTCTGCTGTTGGTATTTCGTTTTCGCCAGGCAGGGTTAGGAGTAGCTAATACACTGACTTCTTTACTTAACATGGTCTTGCTGGGAATGGCTTTGAAGAGAGTTCTGAGTAAGTTGGATTATTGGCCACTATTAATTAGTGGTGGGAAAATGCTGATGCTTGCAGGAATAACAGGACTTATTGCATGGTTGGGTTATGATTTTTGGGATCGGTATTTTGGACATGAGAATCTATTGAGTAAATTAGGAGGAGTATTTATTCCGGCGGGAGTGGCAAGTCTTTCTTATTTAGTGGGAGCGTATAGCTTGCGGTTTCCTCAGGTAACACAAGCCATAGAGATGATTAAAACTCGTTTAAAAAAATAGGAGATTTATTATATATAGAGAGTTAAGTTGGATTGAATCGGATCCAGATCAGATTTTTAATTTAAATATTTTATTGAATTTCATTATTGTTCACTAAATTCAGCCCTGAAATTGCGAAACTTTACAAAAATCGTTGCTAAGTAGAACTGTTCTTTAAATGGTTCAAGCAGAACCCGAAAATAGGGGTATACTTCCGAGAATGCAGAAAGATACAGCTCTACTCTGCAGCCATTGCCTACTTGTCGTGTGGCTATTATACAACATGATATGAAATTGGGCAGATCGACATACGAGGTTCTGTTAATTCTTGGCATTTCTTTTACAGACAAGGCTTTCTCGTTAGCAAAAACTAAATTCAATGATGTCAAAGAACAAATCGGGCTTGATAAACCAGATTTATTTGATAATTTAAATTTTTAACTTGCATGCTAATTTTTAGTGGACACTAGTGATTGAATTTATTAATATCCACTATATTTAAATAAACTATTTAAGCTAGGGTGTATTTAGTATAAAATAATTCTTTCAATTTCTTATTTCGAATTTCCTAATTTAGAAATAGGATTTTTAGAATAATTTAGGTTTTTAGATTCATCAATCTAACCTAAGGAGTTTATTTGATAATAAATAACAATTGATAATAAATAACAAGAGGATTTGATTAAAAAATTATATGATAATACAAAAAAATAGAGTAATGAAACAATATTTGACTATTTATATTAATTATGTTATAATAATTCTGTTATATATTCCTACAGCCATAGCCCAAGATGTGGAGTGGTGTCAACCAATGAAGCAGAGATTAGAACAAATTACTGATAATTTAGAAAGAAATCTGCTTCCTTGGAAAGTTCCTGAGCAGATTTTTAAGGTAGAATGTTTTGGAGCTAAAGGTGATGGACAAACAAAAAATACAATGGCTGTTCAGAGAGCAATAGATACATGCTCAGAATCTGGAGGTGGAGTAGTTCTTTTTTCAAAAGGAGATTATGTGACAGGTACTTTCAAGATAAAAAGTGGAGTGATGATTGAGGTTTCGGAAGGTTCTCGTATATTGGGAAGCACGGATATTAAAGATTATCCTAGAATGGTAGAAGAGTTTAAAAGTGTGATGAGTGAAAATTATCATTTCTGCCAATCGCTGATATATGCTGAAAAAACTAGCAGACAATGCGAGGAAAAATGGCTTTATATACATATTTATATATAATAGGAAGCTCTATGTAATTAGAATATAAAAATATTAGTATTTTAATAGTTGAATAAAATTATGTTTATGAAAAAATATTACTTATTATTAAGTTTGATAATTATTTCATTTTTTAAAGTTTGCATTGGATATGCAGAACAGAAATTTGAAGAAACACAAAATCTTGTAGAAGATGCTGCATTAGAGTGGAATGACTCTTTCCCATCGAGTTTTTATGATGGAGCGTTTTTAGGGGATGGATTGCAAGGGGCTATGGTAATGCGTGATAAAGATAACTCGGATAGTTTACGTATGCTTCTAGGCCATTATAAAGCGATAGCTCATTATTCAATCCCTCAATGGGAGTATTGCAATTCAAGAGTTTATGCTGGTTCGATAGTAATTACACCAAAAGGGGATACAAAACAAGAGAGGATGAAACTAGATCTCTGGAATGGAGAAATTAATGGTTCTGTTAATACTGTGAAAGGAAAATTTGAATGGACTCTAATGTCGGATCGCAAGAATAAGGTGTTTATTGTTTCTTTATTGGCTTCTGGGGAAGAAAAGCCTTTTTAGATGTATGTCCAGAATGGGGAATTACTCCTCGGATTTATTTAGAGAAGAAGAATCCAGCTGATTATGCTGAGTATTTGCCGCCGCATCCTGAAATAAAGCAATTGGATGGAATGAATATTATTGTTAATCGTATGAAGACTAGGGGAGCACATACCGTAGTCTCAAAGAGAATTATAGAGGGGAAAAAGCAGTTACTTTATGTGGCCATCGGTACTAGTGATAATCGAGATATGAATGCGGCAGTGGATGAAGCTACACAAGAAGCAATTTCAAGAATAAGACTTTCTTCTGCTGTTTGTTATGAAGATTTACGGAAAACGAATCGTGATTGGTGGCATCGATACTATCAGGAGTCTTCATTGGAGTTGCCTCAAGATATTAAGTGGCAGCGTTTCTGGTGGATACAATTATATAAGTTTGCTTGTGCCTCTTCCGAAGAAAGCGACTTGATTATGGATACACAAGGCCCTTGGATTTGTGAAAGTGCTTGGGCGGCTATTTGGTGGAATTTGAATGTGCAGCTGTCTTATATGCCAATGTATAGTTCGAATAAGTTAAAAGTTGGTAAATCTTTTATAAATGGGATGAATCGGTTATTTGATAGTGGAGCATTTCATGAAAACGCTCAAGGTTCAGATGGTATTACTGTAGGCCGCTCTTCTACTTACGAAGGAAAATCAACTTGGGGAGATGAATTTGGTAATATGCCTTGGTTGTTGCATTGTTATTGGAAGTACTGGAAATATTCGGGGGACGATACCTATGGTAGAAAATTATTTCCAATGCTGAAGGAGAGTGCTCAATTTTTATTGAGCAAGATGGAAAAAAATGATGATGGGAAGTTGGAGATGGTTTTATCACGTTCTCCAGAGTATACTGAGGAATTATATTGGAATGCAAATTACGCGTTAATGTCTGCTAAATGGGTGTTACAGTCCTTGTTGGATATGAATGAATATTTTGGTTTTAATGATGCTCAGGCTTTTGTCTGGCGTAAAACTCTTTCGAATTTATCGGATTATCCTCAAGATAAGAATGGTTTGCGTATTAGTCGTGATCAGGGTTTTGAAATGGGACATCGCCATTATTCTCATTTGCTTGCAGTTTATCCTTATCACTTGCTTTCTCCCTATGATTCGCAGGAAAGAGCTCTGATAGAGAAATCTGTAAATCACTGGCTTACTTTGACTAAGAAGTCAGGCCATGCTGGATATACATATACGGGAGGATGTGCTATGTTAGCAACCTTAGGACAAGGGAATGATGCGCTGGAAACGTTAGATCTTCTGTATGATCAAAAATTGACACCCAATACAATGTATAAGGAAGGGGGTGGACAGGTGATTGAAACTCCATTATCGGCAGTAGAGTCGATAAATTATATGTTGCTGCAAAGCTGGAATGATATTATTCAGGTATTTCCAGCAGTTCCGGATAAATGGAAGGATGTTTGCTTTAAAAATTTTAGAACACAAGGAGCTTTTTTAGTTAGTGCCGAACGAAAGAATGGAAAATCATATAGAGTGAGTATAACAAGTGAACAAGGGCAAGCCTGTGCTTTTAAAGTATCAGGCTGGACTTCTACGATAGAGATAACTGATGCTATGGGGCATAAAGCAATGATAAGACCTGATGAAAATGGTATTTATTATATAGAAACACAGAGAGGAGGAAAATACAATCTTAGATTGTTAAATTAATAAGTAATAAATTTGAAAATATGACAATATATTCTTTTAAAGAGAAAAAATTTTTATAAATATAATGATATGAATTTAGTAAAATTTTTATTGGCATTATTAGGGGCTACAACTTGTTTAGCTGCATCTCAGCATGAATATGTCTGTTTGAATGATGGAATTTCATTGGAGACTCAAAAAGGAAAAGTTAAGTTGCAGGTGATTAGTGATGATATAGTCAGAGTGATAACATCTCCGATTAATACATTTTCTGATCGAAAAAGTTTAGTTATACAGAAATCAGTTAATACTCCTGAATTTGATATAATAGAAGATGAAAATGTATTACAAGTGAAGACTTCACAATTGATTGTTTCTGTAGAACGTGAAAATGGTAAAGTTGTTTTCAAGGATATATATGGCAAAATATTACTGGAGGAACGTGAAAATGGAACAAAAATAACACCTGACATTGTTTGTGATGAAAAGACTTGGAATATTAGACAACAATGGGTAAGTACAGATGATGAAGTTATTCATGGATTGGGACATCATCAGAACAATTTATATAATCTAAAAGGTTCTGATATTGATTTATGGCAGGAGAATTGGGAAATTGTAGTTCCTTTCTTTTTATCAAACAGAGGATATGGTGTTTTATGGGATAATTATTCTCACTCTCGTTTTGGTTTTCCCGTAACCCAAGATTTTATTCCTTCAGATTTATTATATGATAAAGATGGAGTACAGGGAGCTTTAACAGGCTCATATTATAATGGGACAAATTTTGAGGAATTATGTAAGATTCGTCGAGATTCAGTGATAAATTTTGACTTCAAGACTTTTGGCCCTCAGATAGATAATTCTTTTACAATAGATCCCAATTGGGTTTCAAAACCATTGGACAGTCGTATTAATCCGGGCAAATTTACAGTTCGTTGGGAAGGAGAAGTTAAAACATTACATGCTGATATATATACATTTAATGCCTTTACTACTCATAAGATTAGATTATGGATTAATAATACTTTAATTATAGATGGCTATAATACTACTGATTTGTATTTAAATGGAAAAATTAATTTAGAGGCAAATACTCGTTACAAGATTCGTTATGAATGGCAGAAAGATGTAGATGATAAATTGCACGATCCTAATAATGGAGCTGTTCAATTGAGATGGAGTCCGCCGGCAACGGAGAGTTATGATGGTATAACTATGTGGTCAGAAGTAGGCGACATGGTTGATTATTATTTTATCTATGGTCCAGAGCTGGATAAGGTAATCAGCGGATATCGCAAATTAACGGGCAAGGCATCTATATTGCCTCGCTGGGCTTATGGTTATTGGCATTCTCATATTGGAATTAATACGCAAAAAGAATATTTGGCATTAATTGATGAATTTCGTAAACGCAGGATTCCAATAGATGTGCTTGTACAAGATTTAGGGTATTGGGGAAATTATCCTTGGGGGTCTCATCATTTTGACGAACTTCGTTATCCAGATCCTGAGGGGATGATTGAAGAAGCACACAAAAAACATATTCATTATATGATTTCTGTTTGGGGAATGTTTCAACGTGGCAGTGATAATTGGAAAGAACTTTTTGATAGAGGATTGCTCTTCCGTTATAATAATTGTAGTTTTTGGACGGATAAAGGAACTTGGTATTATAATCCTTTTTCAAAAGAGGGCAGAGAAGTTTATTGGAAGCAAATGAAGGAGTGCTTATATGATAAAGGAGTGGACGCTTGGTGGCTAGATGCTTCAGAACCGGAAATTTCTACCCCTGCGGATCCTTTTTTGTATAAAGAAGTAATGCAAAATAACTTAGGAACAGGAGCTCGATATCTGAATGCATTTTCTTTGATGCAAACAAAAGGAATATACGAAGGGCAACGTCAGTGCGATCCTGATAACCGCGTTCTAATCCTTACAAGATCAGCATTTGCAGGACAACAGTCTTATGGGACAGTGATGTGGACTGGTGATATTACGGGGACATGGGAAGTTTTCAAAAAGCAACTAAAATGTGGTTTGAATTTTGCCGCCTCAGGATTGCCTTATTGGACGACAGATATTGGAGGTTTTTTTGTGAATTCTGTTGACTGGCCTTTATTAAATCAGGATCCTGGCTATCGAGAATTATACACTCGTTGGTTTCAGTGGGGAGCATTTTGTCCTATCATGCGGGCGCATGGTAATGGTCCTCGAAGAGAAATGTGGTTGATGGGAGAGGAATCTTATCTCATTCAGAAGAAATTTGTTGAATTGCGTTATCAGCTTTCTCCTTATATATATTCTTTGGCAGGAATGGCATACCATGATGATTATACTATAATGAGGCCGTTATTATTTGATTTTCGATTCGATAAGAATGTGCATTCTATCTATGACCAATACATGTTTGGCCCTTCCTTAATGGTGTGCCCTGTTCTAGAGTCAGAAGTCCAGTCTAGATAAGTATATTTACCAGAGGGTTGTGAATGGTATGATTTTTGGAATAATAAAATATATTGTGGAGGTGAGAAAATAGAAGCATTAGCACCTTTACAAATAATACCTATATTTGTAAAGGCAGGTTCCATACTTCCGATGGGAGAAATAAAACAATACATGGATGAAAACAGATCGGAATCAATTACTTTGAATATTTATGCCGGAAGAGATGGTTGTTTTAGATTGTACGATGATGATGGGAATAGCTATGGCTATGAAAATGGACAATATTCAATAATTATTTTAAAATGGGATGATGCTAATTCTATATTGACAATTGATCGAGAAAAAATAAATTATAACTCTTCATTGGATGGTAAGAGAATTTTCAAAATCCGTATTATTTCAAATCAAAACATTATAGAAAGAACATGTGTTTATGATGGAAATGAAATTTCTATAAAAGTCATAGAATAATAAGTATTTACTTTAGAATTGAGTGTTGTAAAATGCTATTATAAATAATCTTACAGCATTATTTTATATATAAAGTTATTTAGAACAGCAGAATCTATTTCTCGTTATTTTTTCTATTTTGTAGTGGAAATGAGAATAATTATTGATTTTCTGCGGTAAAATCGAAATATCTCTGAATTTATTGAATAGGTCTGAAATATAATAGTGTTCTGTTCCTAGTGGAAGCGAAGTATTTCTTCACTCATACTCGAACAAAAAAAGCTTGGTTTTACTGTAAAACCAAGCTTTTCAAAATATTTGAATATAGGTGATTATATTTTGGCTAGATACTAGAGTGGATCCTCTTGGTCATGGTCAATTATATCATCACCATCTTGTATATCTTGAGGAGCTTGGAGTTCATCCTCGAGGATAAGGACCTCATCTTCTCCGTTATTGATAATTTCTTCGTCAGTCTCTTCGATATAGACAGGTTCTTCGTTCTCAGCAGAGTCTGCGGGTTCGCCAGTCTCTTCTGTAAGAGATTCATCTAGTGGAGTCTCATCTGTTTGAGTGGGTTCTAGCATCAAAGGAATGGATTCGTTCGGGGCGCTTTCTTTTTCTGCAGAAGAATCCTTCATCCAGTTAATGCGGTTTTTAAGCAGATTTTCCACGTTCCAATTAGAGACGATATAGATCCATTTTTCATACTGTTTTTCGCGTTCCAATTTCTCTTGTAATCGGGTGAGATTAACCTGGAATGCGGCATCAAGTCTTTCTTTATCTTCTTCTTTTTCATTAGCTTCAGGTATGCGTTCTGTAGGAAGCTGTGCCTGAACTTGAATCGAAAGATAGCGGCCAGTTTCATCTGGTGTCAATTTGCCGATATTAAGTGTATAGGTAAAACCATCGAAGGTTTTAAGTACCGCAATCGTCGGAGCATTGAGGCGCGTAACAGTTGGATCTGTATCAGGAGAAAGGACATCATTAAAAGCGGCATAGGAAAAGGCACCAGAGAGAATTCTCGTTTTGGAGTCATCCACATTTTCGTTTTCTGCGCGATCAACCAGTTGAAAAGGAGTGTTTTCATTTTCACGGGTAAATGTCCAATCCGGAGAGGATTCGCCTGTGAATTGTACCGAAACAGAGGAGAGTCGCTCTACTTTGATGAAGTCTTTATTTAGCCAAGATATAGGATTGGCGGTGATATTCTCAAATGTTTCTCCTACTAAGTACACTGGTGCATTAGTTCCTACTAGGATATAACGTCCTTCCGGAACTTCTCCATTCATTCCAGGCATGGTGCTTCGCATAGTTTCAGATTGACGAATATAAATTTTGCCAAGAAGCATGGATGCGATGGAAGAACCATTAGTACCTTGAAGTTCCAGCAGTGTCCCACTAGTTTCTTCATCAGAAGGAGAAAGAAGATTTAATCTACCAAATTGACTTGGCCCTGCTTCCACTGTGCGCAGAGGCTTTAATTCGGAGAGAGTTCGTACCAATCCACTGATTTGTTGAAAATCTGCCGGATAATTTAGGCGATTTTTTACAACCCAAAGTTCATTTTCTCTGCCTAGAGTTAGAGTATCAGAGCCTTTAGTTATATTGATTTGATCAACATCGTTGATGGGCAAACCTTCAAAGAGGAATCCATCAGTCTGAACCGTCTGCCATTCGGCGGAGTCCTTTTTCATCATTTTAAGGGTGAGACCTCCGATAACGAGTGCAGCGGCAATTAATGCGATAAGTGTTTTGAGATTCATTTTGCAGCAGTTCTTTTACGTTTGATAATAGCAATGATAATTCCGATCAGAATGACAATAGTTGCCATGCCGACGGTGTTAATCCATGTAAGAGTGTTCTCTAAAGAGACAATCTCACGGCGGAGATTTTTGCGAACTTCCTTAAGTTTGCGAGCTGTATCAGCTTCGCTTTTGCGGTAGTTTGCTAATTCAGTTTTCTGTTCTTCTGAGAGAATGAACTGTTGAGAGCCATCAGTTTTGGCTTCTTGCAGCTGATTAATTTTGGTACGGGTTTCATTAAGGATGTTTTCCAATTCTTGCAGCTGACTTAGGTATTGTTCTTCTGCTTTTACCCGTTTTTCCTGAATTACAGTGAAGGGGCGCCGCATGGTGGCGCGGCTGCGCATGTTAATCAAATTTTCATTTCCAGCCATCTGTTCAACCAGATTTTGAGCTAGTGAGAGGTTCCCATTAATTGGCTGAATGAGTCTTTGACCAAAGAAATTGGAAACTCGCACGGAGAAGTAATCATGAAGCATATCTACGTCTCCAATCAATATTACAGCGCCGGGCTTAGCGGATTCTTTCAGTCCAGGAGTTTGGGGTGTTTTTTGAGATTCTTCATCAGATGTGTTTTCGGAATTTTCTTCAGTCGAATTCACTTCTTGTGGAGTCCCTTCTGGGAAGGCAGTTTTGAAATTGCCGGTTAACATGGCGGCCAGAGTAAACTCTTGATTAGAGATTTGGAAGTTTTTCATAAGCAGCTGGCTGTTTTCAGCCATGATTTTATCTACAAGCTGTGAGTTGGGAGAACTCTTAATGAGTACATTCATTTGTAATCCATTAGCAGGGGTACCACTGAAACCTCCGGCAAATGCCATTAGCGCATTGTCAATTTGTGCAGAGGCTACGTAGTCTGGAGAGAAGGCCTCCGAGGTTAAACTCAAGATCGTGGGGCTTTCTATGCTTCCCATGCCTGTGGAGATTGTGGAGATATAGTTTTTATCAGCTACAATATAACTGTTATCAAATTTAATCCCCCAGGCTTCAAAGAGTTTTTCCATATTTGAGGCGGTATCTATGCGTGCCATCGGATTCTGCTGAGCTTGTGCTGCTGGATCTAATCGAAACAGAGGGTCAACAAAAGCGATTAAGTGCCCACCCCTGAGTACAAATTGGTCAATTGCATAGAGTGTTTTTTCAGGGAGATCTTTAGGATGAATTACAATTAAAGTTTGGATATCTTCATCAATTGAATCGGTTGTAGAGTTCATTGAGACAAGCTCGAAATCTCTCTCCAGTTCACTGACGAAGGTCCAGGGTTGTGTTCCCTGTTGTCCCATCATGGGATTTCCTGGGATACCAAAGACGGGCAAGTCGGTCAGAATCCCTACTTTAACTTTATCGGGAGAGGCAACGCGGGCAATGGCACGCGTAATGTCGTATTCCAACAGCCTTTCGCGAGCAGGAGATAGGAAAGGCAAAGCAACCGTACTGTCTAAACAGCTGATGGCAATTCCCATGTAGAGAGTATCACCTGTGCTGATTGTTTGGCCACTTATTCCGTCGGCTCGAGCCATGTCTTCAGCGTCGGAGTCCGGTTCTGGATTATAGCGTTTAACCGTCAGCATGCCTTTTGCTGCCTTAGTGTATTCATTCAATAGATCATTAACATTACGAGAGTAGTTTTTGATAAATAACTGCGTCGCGTCAGAACCCCCTTGAGTGCAATAAAAGCGCAATTCTACAGGAGTATCTAAGGCGGATAAAATGTTCCGAGTGCCGTCACTGAGTGTAAAAAGCTTGTCCTGAGTGAAATCTTTTCGGATTTTAAAAAAGCTCGATAGCGTACAAACAGCGATAACGATTATCAGCATTACAATGATGCCAACCGTGCTGAAAAGAAATGATGTATGCTTATTCTGTTTCATCTTTGTATAAATTCTATTTCTTTAATATTTTTGATTGTTCTGTTGATTGTTTAACCAGCTCTGTGACTACGAATAATGACACCTGTGGTGAATAAGCAGAAGAAAATTACTCCTAAGAAAAATACAATATCACTGGAATCGATGATTCCCCGTTGAAATTGAGCGAAGTGAGTCATTACACTGATGTTGGATAGTGCAGAAACCATATTAGGACTGAGCCATTGTTCTAACATCGTGTTAAGGGGAGGCCAACCGGCCATGATAAATGCAAGACAGATTACAACAGAGAGAATAAAGCTTACCACTTGGCTGCGTGTCAGAGCAGAAGTTAGACAACTGATTGATAGATAGGCTCCAGCCATTAAAAAACTTCCCACATATCCGCAGAAGATAACACCATTATCCGGATTGCCTAAGTAATTAACGGTGATGATCATCGGAAAAGTTAATGCTAATGCCAGTCCTAGAAAGAGCCAAGAAGCTGTAAATTTACCCATGATTGCCTGCCATCCAGTAACCGGCATTGTTAGTAATAGTTCAATGGTTCCTAAACGACGTTCTTCACTCCAGAGACGCATCCCAACCGCAGGAACTAAAAAGAGATATAACCAGCAGTGCCAGACGAAGAAAGCATTGAGAGATGCTTCATTGCGAGCAAAGAAATCACTTAACGGAAAAGTGAAGACTCCTGCTAGTAAAAGAAAGATTACGATAAAGACGTAGGCGACAGGTGAGGTAAAATAGCCACCGATCTCCCGTTTAGCAATTGTATAGATATTTCTTAAAGCTAGATTCATAATTAATTTTTTAATATTTCCTAAGTTTAAAATTTTTAGATTCTTACCGTAACTACTGGTTCTTTTTTCTTGGAATCTTGTTTGACTGTGTCCGGCAGGGTAATTTGGCGGAACACTTCATCCAGACGGCCTTCATCGGTGTGAAGTTCTTCAAGACGCCAGCCACATTGATTGGCATCGTTGGCCAGCTGTTCAGCAAAAAGAGAACCTTTTTCCTTAGGATAGACTCGTGCGGTAACTCTGTTCTCTTTAACTTTAAGTATTTCAAAGCTCTTGACGTAGTTTAATGCGTTAAGCTTATCTTTAACAGCAGCTTCAATCACGCCATCAACTTTGAGAATGATGGAGCCGGCATCAGGATGCATAGCCTTAAGTTCAGAGGGGGATCCATTGGCCACGATACGTCCGCGATCAATAATAAGTGCTCTTGTGCAGACTTCTAATACTTCTTCCAAAATATGGGTAGAGAAAATGATAGCTTTACTTCTGCCCATATTACGAATAAGAGAGCGGATTTCATGTTTTTGGTTTGGATCCAAACCATCCGTGGGTTCATCCAATATTAAGTATTCCGGATCATGAATAATTGATTGAGCAAAGCAAGCGCGGTGCTTAAATCCTTTGGAGAGGGTATCTACATTTTGATGAGCTACTTGCCCTAGAAAACAGGTATCAATAGCCTTTTCGACAGCTGCTTTGCGAGCTGCTCCCCGCAATCCGCGTAGTTCTGCCGTGAAGCTAAGGAACCCATATACCGTCATATCTGTATAAAGAGGTGCGTTTTCAGGAAGGTATCCCAACAGTTGCTTTGCAGGAATAGGTGAGGTCATGATATTGTAGTCTCCAACTTGAATACTGCCTGAATCAGGCGGGATAAACCCTGTAATCATCCGCATAGTTGTAGATTTTCCGGCTCCATTGGGACCAAGAAAACCTAATACTTCTCCTTTAGCAACAGTAAACGAAATATTGTCTACGGCTTTTTTAGGGCCAAATAACTTTATAAGATTCTCTATTCTAATCATTTTTATCCTTATAAACTCTTGTCGAATCCTTCACTGTTCAAGTGAAGGGACAGAGTCTTCATTTCCTTAAATAAAATATGCTTTTTTCGCAGAATGCTTTTAAGCACTCGGCTATTATAAAACGAGAGTCTATGTTTTATTCAATCAAAAAACAGTGTTTCATAGAGTTATAAGCAAATTATTTGATAGAATACAGTAACAAATAGATGAGAAGGTTTATTTGAAATGTTCTAGAATCCACTGTGCGAACTCCAGATATGAATAATTTGATATAATGTTTATATAAATAATTGTTGTGAATAATTAATTGTGGATGAGTTTGTGAAAAATAGCTGAAAACAGAGGTGAATAGTATCTTCTTGAAGATTTGTATCTCATTGATAAAAAGAAAGATATATTTAAAAATATTGTGAATAAGTATAAATTGTGAATAACTTGTGAATAGTTGTGTTTTTGTAGTGTTGGTGGGGGAAAGTGTAAAAAAAGTGTTGTAAAGTGTTGACATGGTGGAGGGGATTTTGTACTTTTTTAACAGTTCACGGCCATGAGTGAAGAGAGCTCCAGACCGATGCGCTTTTATGCTACTTATCCTTTCGATATAGATGCGAAAAAACGCCTCCAAATTCCATCTAAGTGGCGGCCTATTGCTGAAGTAATAGGCGGCAAGAAGATGGCTATTATGGAGATAGAATTTATGCTGACTCTGACAAGAGTTGGGCAGGATGGGTGTGCTTGTATTACGGCTATGCCGGCAGAGGTATTTGAGCAATATGCGCAGAAGGTAGTAGGACTTCCTTTATTAGATCCGAACGCGGAAAAACTGCGTCGTTTTTTGGGCTCTCGTTCGGAACCGGTTATGATGGATGGAGCAGGAAGAATTACTCTTCCCACATGGATGATGGACAAGGTGGGCATCTTACAAAAGAGTGCTTCAGATAAGGCTGCTGGAAAGGTTGTACTTCAGGGGGAAGTTGATCGTTTCAGTATTTGGAGTGCTTCTAAGTATGAGGCGTATGAGAAGTCATTAAATCAACAAGATGAAAATGAAATAGAGTATTCAATATAATTTGGGAAGGGAGAACCAATTTTATGTGGAGGAGAACCAGAGAAGAGAGTGCGTTAGCAGAAGAAAAGAATAATTCTTTACCTCGAATGGTGGATAATAATGTAATTGCGACAGCACTTCCGAAAGGAGGAGAGAATTCGTCAGGGATATTGACGACTATGTTATATCCGGGAATTTCTATTCGAGAAGAACGCAAAACAATATGGGAGATATTGCTGCATCCAATTCGAGCGATTGAATTTTATTATGCGCTCCGCATAGAAAAAAGACGTGAACAGATTTTAAAAATACAGGTGCTTAAAGGGGATTTAACCTATCAGGATGTGATGATTTATGTAGAGGGGCAATTATTGAATTCTGATCAGCAGCGTTTATTTTTAAAGAAGGTTGACCCAAGCTATAGATAGAATGGTTTGACTGATTGTTTAAGGTTTACAATTATAAGTTATCTCATGGGAAGTGGAAGATTCAGGACACAAACCGGTTTTACTCAAAGAAACACTGGAACTGATCGTACCAAGACCCGGGGGAGTCTTTTTCGACGGGACAGTCGGTGGGGGTGGACACTCCTACGCCATTTTACGGGAGAGTTCTCCGGACGGAATCTTATATGGGTGCGATCGAGATGGTGAAGAATTGATTCGAACAGAGAAACGGCTGAAATCTGTTTTTAGAGAGAGATGTCAGCTTCGGTATGGGAATTATTCAGAGGTGAAAACTCTATTCCCAGGAATATTATTTGACGGGGCCTTACTGGATTTGGGTTGCAGCTCCATGCAAATGGATCAAAAAGAGCGCGGTTTTAGCTTTTCAGGAGAGGCCGTGTTAGATATGAGAATGGATCGCCAAGGAGGAGGTGTAACGGCTGCGGATATTATAAATAGCTACGAAGAGGAAGAGTTAAGCCGGATTTTTTTTGAATATGGAGGAGAAAGTCAGAGCAGACGCTTAGCCAGAATTATCGTTCAAGAACGTGGACAGAGACCTTTTAGAACAACTCGACAGTTAGCAGAGTTGATAGAAAGAAGGTTACCTCGTCGGGGGAAGAAAATTCATCCTGCAACAAAGGTTTTTCAGGCGTTGAGAATAGAGGTAAATACAGAGTTTGAACATCTTCGCCGAGGGTTAGAGAGTTTACTTGAAGTGATTAAGTCTGGAGGGAAATTGGCAGTGATCACTTTTCACTCGGGAGAGGATAGAATTGTAAAGGAGTTTGGAAAATTTTGGGCTCGTGATTATATCTTTGAAGGAGAGGTTGATATTCCGGAATTAAGACGCTGGCGTTCTCCTGTTTTGAGGGTGATAACACGCAAACCGATAGAGCCGAGCGATGAGGAATTGGCAAAGAATCCTCGTTCACGCAGCGCAAAATTGCGAGTATATGAAAAACTTTAGGGAGAGAGGGATATGTTTCGAAATTGGAATCAGAAAAGAAAGAGGTCGCGAAAAGATTTATTTTTTTCAGATATAGCGGTGATTATCGGAGGAATGGTTTTTTTACTATTAGTGCTGGGAGTTATTTATCTGAGGTTACAGCAGAATAATCATGCGCTGGGGGAGAAAATTAAAATAGTGGAGAGCGAGTTAGCTAGAATTCGTCTGATTAATTCTAACTTGGAAAAAGAACTCGCAAGATTAAAGGCCCCTGCCAGCATTTTAAAAAGGGCAGAATTTATGGATTTGAATTTGATGCCTACCCAGGTGACCCAAATTGTGAGAATGCCAGAGGTGGATGAATTAGAGTTTATCTACAGAGATGAGATATCAGAGGAATAGAAAACCATGTTGAGAAAAGGTCAGTTAAATTTCATAAAATTACTGAAGATTTTTATGATCTTTTGTTTTTGTGTCTTAGGATCCAGGTTGTTCTATGTGCAGGCAATTCAGCATGATAAATATAAAGGAATTTCAGAAGGAAGAGTAAATAGAGTTGAGTATTATGCACCCCGTCGAGGAGATATTCGAGATATCAGGGGAAATATATTGGCAATGACACGGGATGTCCGAACAGTGGTGATGGATCCAGGGTTAATTGCTTTGGTAGATCCTGTGACACAGGATCGTTTTATTAGTTTACTGTCTACTCTGTTGCCGTTAAGCAAAGAAGAGTTGATAGAGAAGAGTCGTTTCTACCGTCCTATTTCTGGTGGAACCTGGGAAAGAGTGACAGATGAACACGGAAGTCCTATACTTAATTCTATGGATCTTCCTGTTTATCAGCAGATTACAACATCTGAAGGGAGGCTTCCTGAAAAATCGGTCTACGGGGTTTGTCTTTGTAAAGAGAATGGGGAACCGATGGTTGATGAGAATGGGATGCAGATGTTTGCCAAATTAAATTCCAGTTATCAGGTTTTGACGAATCGCTATGTTCGTCTGTTGAAAGGATTTCCAGTAGAGGAATGGGAGAAGGTAAAAAATGCTTTAGATCAATTGGAGTTTTCACCGAAGACGTGTCCAGGATACACATCTAAGACTCGTTTCAATTATAATGCCTTGAAAAAGAATGCTATTTTTACGGAGAAAGATTATCAGCGAGAGTATCCCAATGGAGCATTTATGTCTCATATTTTAGGGTATACTATGATAAAAGAAGAAAGTATTGGTGACAGGGCTACTATTCGGAGGATGCGCGGTGTTGATGGCATTGAGTTATTTTTGGATGAACAGTTAACAGGGATAGTGGGATGGAAAGAAAAAGTTATTCGCCGAGATGGGAGTGAGCTGCTTTCCAAACGTGGACACTACTTTGATCCAGTAGATGGTTTGACTGCCGTTCTGACATTGGATGCGGTTATTCAATTGATTGTCGAGGAGGAGTTGTTGTCAGCGATGGAAGAGCATTCTCCTAAATCCGCTTCTTGTGTAGTGCTAGAGGTTAAAACGGGGAGAATATTGGCCTACGCATCGAAACCGGATTTTGATCCGAATCATCCCGGGAATTTTCCAGAACAGAATAGATCTAACAGAATTATCCGAGATTTAATTGAGCCAGGATCTACTTTTAAGGTTCTGACATTTGCTGTGGCATTGGATGCCGGGGATTATACTCCAGATGCGACTGTTGATTGTTCTAGTTGGCCAAGAGAATGGGGAAAGAGACCTCGAGAGAGTACCGCAGGCAGAGATTTTGGAGTAATTAGCTTGGAAGAAGCTCTAATGCGTTCATCAAATGTCGGTTTTGGTCGTCTTGGGTGGATTTTGGGACGAGATGTGATGAACGAGTATATTCGGAAGTTTGGTTATCGTAGTAAGACGGGAATCATGCTGCCAGATGAAAAAACTTGGCTCCAAGATGCCATCAGGCCGATTAATAAAGATAGATTAAGCATTAGTCGGGTAGCTTTTGGACATGGAATTGCTGTTTCACAGTTGCAGACAACAATGGCTATTGGGGCTATTGCCAATGGTGGAATCTTAATGACTCCGCAAATTTTAGATCATTTGGAAGATGCTAATGGAAATTATATTTATGAGCAATCACCTCAACCAATACGACGGGTAGTGAGCGAAAAGAGTGCTTGGCAGACGGTTCGCTCTATGCAGAAAGTGACGGAGAGAAATGAGCATGTAACCGGTACTGCGATCAAGGCATCAATGAAGTATCATACCGTGGGAGGGAAAACAGGTACTGCACAAAAGGTTTATTCTCAAGAAAAAGGAGAAAAGAATCCTCAGTTTGGTTATGAGCCCGGAAAGTATTATGCTTCTTTTTGTGGCTTTTTCCCTGCATCAGATCCTACGATTTTAATTAGTGTAATGGTGGATGAACCGAGTCAAAAAGGTGTGTATGGAGGAGCGGTTTCAGCCCCTATTTTTAAGAGAATAGCAGAAAGGGTAGCTTCTTATCTGGCAATTCCGCCGGATAAACCCCTTGTAAATACTGGCAAAAACAGAGGAGGGGATAGGTGAATCTTAAACAATTGATAGAGACTTTAGGTAAAGCGGAGGTGGAAGGGACTGTTGATCGCGAAATTATAGGAATAGCGTATGATTCTCGTTCAGTAACACCTAATAAGCTTTTTATTGCTTTACGTGGGAGTAGCGTAGATGGGCATAATTATATTCGGACGGTAGCTGAGAAAGGGGCTTCGGCGGTAATTTGCGAGCAGAAAGGGCCGGTGTATAAGGGGATGACTCGGATTATTGTTCCTGATTCTCGCAAAGCGATGCCATTGATCGCGGCTGAATTTTATGGCCATCCAGCTGATAAGCTGGATATGATTGGAGTGACTGGAACAAATGGTAAAACGACAGTTACCTTTCTGTGCAAAGCAATCTTAGAGAAAGAGGGAATTCGTTCAGGCCTTTTGGGGACGATTCGTTATGAGATAGATGAGAGAATGATTCCTGCACAGCGGACAACTCCAGAGGCCCCTGATATTCAATCCATGCTCTCTAAAATGGTGTATGCGGGAGTCAAAAGTTGTGTTATGGAGGTTAGTTCTCATGCGCTAGCACAGGGAAGGGTAGGGGGAATTTGTTTTAATACGGGAGTTTTTACTAATTTAACTCAAGATCACCTGGATTATCATGGCTCAATGGAAAATTATTTTGAGTGTAAAAAGAGGTTATTCCAGATGGGTTTTGAGAAAAATCCTTCTTTCAAGGCGGTAATTAATATCGATGATGCTGCTGGAAGAAAATTATCGGAAATATTTGCAGATAAAGAATTTGTTTTTACATATGGGTTAAATTCTAAAGCAATGATTTATGCGGATGAGGTAAAATTGTTTTCAGATTATACTCAGATGAAAATCTATTTGCCGCAGGGAAGCTTTTGGATAAAGATTCCTATGGTAGGAAGATTTAATGTACTTAATGTCTTGGCTGCAGTTGGGGTGGGGTTGGCGCATCGAATTTCTCCAGATCGTATTATTGCGGCTTTAGAGAAGGCTCCTTTGATTCCCGGACGGTTAGAGCGGATTGTGGCAGGTCAACCATTTACAGTCTTGGTTGATTATGCGCATACAGATGACGCAATGAGAAATGTGCTTGAGACATTAAAAGAATTGAAAAAAGGGAAGATTTTGACTGTTTTTGGCTGCGGAGGGAGCCGTGATAAGGGGAAGCGCTTTAAAATGGGAGCTGTAGCGGCTGAATATTCAGATTATACTATTATTACCAGCGATAATCCTCGTCATGAAAAACCCTTGGATATAGCATTACAGGTTGAGAAAGGGTATCGTTCAATTCGTGAAGATGGGTATGAGGTGGAGTTGGATCGCGCATTAGCGATTGAACGTGGTATTCGGGCCGCCCAACCAGAAGATATAGTCTTAATTTGCGGAAAAGGGCATGAAACGTATCAGGAGTTTGATGGTGTGCTGCTGCCTTTTGACGACAGATTGCAGGCATACAGTGCGTTATCAAGCTTAAATTACTGTCGAGAAGAGGAGAATTAAGAGTGGAAGAGAGAAGTATAGAGTTTTTGAGAGTATCTTCCGGCGGAGTAATTTATAAGGGAAATCCAGAGTTATTCGTAAAAGGGATTTTTACTGATAGCCGTAATCCATTAGAGGGAGGGGCTTTTTTGGCCCTGCCAGGGGAGCGTTTTGATGGACATGATTTTATTGAGAGTTTAGGCCGGTATGGTTGCCGTTTTTTTATTGTCAGTCGAACGGAAGGAATTCATTTTCCAGAGGGTAGCACGGTGTTGTTGGTTCACGATACTGTTCAGGCCTATGGTCAGATAGCAGGAGCTTATCGGAGGCAATATCCGAAGGTAACAGTTTTTGCTGTATGTGGTTCTAATGGCAAGACGACGACCAAGGAATTATTGGCGACGGTTCTCAGCAGAAAAGGCCGGACATTAGCAAGTCGGAAAAGTTTCAATAATCATATTGGAGTTCCAGAGACATTGCTGAGGATTTCCTCGGAGGATCGCTATGTGGTAGCGGAGGCTGGTAGCAATCATCCAGGAGAGTTGCGTCCATTGTTGGAGCTGATTGCTCCTCAATATGGAATTCTGACCGGAATCGCTCATGAACACCTGGAATTTTTTGGGAGTATAGAGGGAGTATTGGCTGAGGAAGGAGTCTTGTTAGAAAGTTTGCCTAAAGGGGGTAAGTTATTTATTAACAAGGATTTTGCTGAATATGATAGGTTGATTGCTCGTTTAGCGCCCGAAAGAGATGTTGTGACGGTGTCCAAGAATTTTCAAAGCAATGCTTTACTTTGTGGGAGACTTAAGAAACTTTCATTTAAAGGAACTGAATTTGTTGTTCGAATGCCGGATGGGAAAGAGTGTGTTTGTAGAATTCCTCAGCCCGGGGGTCACCACATAACAAATGCATTGTTGGCTATTGCAGTAGGATTTAATGAGGGAATCAGTTGGGAGCAGATAGTAGAGGCTCTAGCTTCGGCACCTGTTCCTGAAATGCGTTCCAAAATATCAATTCGAAGAGGAATGCTTGTTATAGAGGATTGTTATAATGCAAATCAGGATTCGATGCGGGCTGCACTAGAGACTTTGGCAGAATTACCTCCGTGGAAAAAAGGTGGGAAAAGATGTGCTATTCTTGGAACAATGGGAGAAATAGGAGTTGAGGCGGTTCGGATACATCGTCAAATAGCCAGATATGCGTCAGAACTGCCTATAGATTATCTATTATTTTGTGGAGAATTTGCGGAGGAAATGTGTGAGGAGATTCGTATGGAAACATCTTTTACAGGGGAAGTGAAAGCATGTGCCACAATAGAAGATCTAAAACCTTATCTAAAGACATATTTGGAGATTGGAGATATGGTTTTATTGAAAGCATCTCGTTCACAAATGTTTGAAAGGATAGTTCCTTGGTTGGAGGAGTTGGAATGATTACAATTATTTCACATTATTTACAAGAACTGGCTAAAATTTACGGTTGGGAGGATCTGTTTTCATGGCTGAGGATTTTTGATTATGTTTCTGTCAGAGCGGCCGGAGCGGCGTTGACATCTTTTGGCTTATTTATTCTTTTTGGTAAATATATTATTAATTGGCTAAAAATAATTGCACCTGAAGATTATATTTCAGAAGGTAATCGTGATCAGAAAGGGGAAGTGATCAATAATAAAAAAATTGGGACCCCGACTATGGGAGGACTGATGATTGTAGGTTTTTTAGATGTAAGTGCGATGTTTTGGACAGTGTGGAATGAATTGCTGCTCCTGACAGTACTTAGTCTTCTGGTCCTTGCAGGTTTAGGATTTTATGATGATTACAAAAAGGTAACTCATCGAGGGGAAGGGCCTAGAGGAATTGGGGAATATACTAAATTAGCAGTGCAAATATTGCTGGGAGTTGCAATCATGGCTTATCTGTTTATTAATCCGCGTCTTTCATTTTTAGTAGAAGAGGTCATGGTGCCTTGTTTTAAAGAACCGATTTTCTCTATTGGCCTATTTTCTTCTGTTATAGGAGGAATAATTGTTGTTTTGGCGATTATTGGCAGCAGTAATGCGGTCAATTTAACGGACGGATTGGATGGGTTAGCAATCGGATGTACATTAATTTGTGGAATTGTTTTTTTGATTATTACCTATTTAACGGGGCGAGTAGATTATGCGGAGTACCTGAATTTAACTTATGTGGAAGGAGCTTGTGAATTGACGGTTTTTTGTGCTGCGTTGCTGGGAGCGAGTTTAGGTTTTCTATGGTATAATTGTCATCCAGCTCAGGTGACAATGGGGGATACCGGTTCATTGGCCATTGGCGGAGCGTTTGGAATTATGGCAGTTCTAGTCCACCAACCATTTATAATCATAATTGCGGGAGGCGTTTTTGTGCTTGAGTTTTTTAGTTCCGCTCTCCAACGTTATTTCTATAAAGCTACTCGAATTAGTACGGGCACAGGGAAGAGGATCTTTAAAAAAGCCCCTTTACATCATCACTTTCAAGAGTTGGGGTGGAAAGAAACTCAAGTGGTGACGAGATTTTATATTTTAGGAATTATTTTTGCGGTTTTAGCTCTTATAACATTGAAGATACGCTAGAATGGATATTCAGAATAGAAAAGTTGCAGTTTTGGGGTTAGGAATGAGCGGTTTTGAGGCGGCAAAGCTTGCTCTCTCCCGAGGGGCTCAGGTGGTAGTTTTAGATAGCTGCCAGACAGAGTCGCTTCAAAAATCTGCCGAGAAGTTGAAGAATTTAGGGGCAGAGGTGCACTTGAATATTCATTCCTTTTCTGACAAAGAGATAGATTTGGCCGTAATAAGCCCTGGTATTTTGCCAGAAGATTCTTTGCGGAAGTCAATTGAATTGACTGTCCGAAATGTATATTCTGAATTAGAATTTGGATGGAGTTTTTTGGAGGAGATTCCCCTTGTTGCAGTGACGGGAACCAATGGTAAGACAACGACAACAGAGCTTTGTTCCTGTTTGCTGAAGTCTGGCGGTTTTACCAATAAACCGGCAGGAAATATTGGTTATCCGGTTTCGGCTTTAGCTCAAGAGCCAAACAAATATAAGGTTAATGTTTTTGAAGTTAGTTCGTTCCAATTAGAGCATGTGGAGAGTTTTAGACCTCATATTGGGATTTTAACGAATATTACTCCAGATCACCTAGAAAGGCATGGAAGCATGGAATCTTATATCCGAGAAAAGTTGAAACTTTTTATTCGTCAGAGGAGTGAAGATTGGGCATTGGTAGAGGCGGAAACTCTCCGGATTTTACGAAGTGAATATGCACATTTGCTGCCGAGTACTGGATGGTTTGATTCTAAAGTGCTGACTTATAGTTCGGAAAACCAACAGGCCGATATTATCTTAAAAGAGGATAAAATTTTTTCGATTGGTCAATATGGGGTGACGGAAGGAGAATGGCTTGACATTAATCAGATTCATCTAAAGGGAAATCATAATATTGAGAATGTTATGGCTGCGATGGGAGCGGCTCTTATCATGGGAGTTGATTTAAAGAATGCAGCCAATGCAGCAAAAACTTTTTTGCCTTCGGGGCATCGTTGTGAACTGGTGGCTGAGATAGATGGAATTCAATATATAGATGATTCAAAAGCGACCAATTTAGATGCTACACGTCAGGCACTAAAAATGATGCCTAAAGGGAAAAAAACGTGGTTGATTGCCGGAGGAAAAGATAAGGGTTTTCCTTTTTACGGGATAGAGGATTTGCTCAGTGAGAGAGTAAAAATGGCTCTTCTTATAGGAGAGACTCGTTCTCAAATAGCTGATTGTTGGCAAAGATATGTTCCTTGTATGAAGATAGATTCGTTAGAGGAGTGTGTGAGGTATGCAGGAACTCATGCTAAGAAAGGGGAGATTGTGCTCCTGTCACCAGCTTGCTCCAGTTTCGATATGTTTGCAAGTTATCACCACCGAGGAATGGTATTTAAAAAAAGTATTGAATATTTGAAGTGTTAAAGAAGATTTTTTTGTTAAATAAATGATTCTTTTGACTATTTCCTTACAGGAGAATTGACTAAGGAATCAATATGAATAAAAATAGTGAATAGAGACGATGCCGTATGAGTATCCAGAATAATCAAAATCCAATTATACCCCAAGGGTCTCGCTTCCAGCAGCAAGCGGGACGTAAATCCAAATGGCCTGTTGCCGTGTTTGTTATTTTGGCATTGCATGCCGTTATTGTAGGCGGATTATTAATCCAAGGTTGTAAAAAAGAAGAGCCTAAAACGGATTTTCCTGAGCCAGCTTCTTTGCCAACAGAAACAGATGATAATATGCCTCCAGGAAGTTTACCTCCTTTTTCGGAAGGACCTATTGTTAGTACAAATCTTAATATTACTAATGCTTTGTCTATTCCATCTCCCTCCTCAGAAGTGACTTCTGCTATTCCGCAGATGCCTGTTCAGGGAGTGTCTAATCCTACGATATCACCTACTGTGCCAACGGCTCCGATAGCAAATCCATCAGTACCGGCACAAACTATATCCTCTGCTGCTTCTTCGCAACAGACGACTCTTCACAAAGTCCAACCCAATGAGAGTTTTTATTCTATTTCCAAGAAGTACAATGGTGTCAGTGCAGCCGATATTCAGGCTGCTAATCCGGATGTAAATCCGTTGAGGTTAAAAATAGGGCAAGAACTGGTTATTCCGGCTCCTTCTGTTCATCAGACAGCAGTGCCATCTATCGCAACGGTAAACCAGTCTGTCAATCAAAGTACCTATAAGGTAATTCCTGGAGATAATCTAACCCGTATTGCTCGTAAATTTGGTGTGACAATCGCTGCACTCAAGTCAGCAAATAATCTTTCTGGTGATGTTATTCGAGTGGGCCAAGTTCTTGTGATTCCTACTGAGTCTGAAAAAACAGGTGGAAGTAATACGCAAACATCTGTGACGCCTGCAGTAAACCCTCAGGCTCCGAATGTGTTGCCGCCAGAAGCCCCATCAAATGGTACGGGAGAAGTTGTAAATCCAAATGCTTTTCCTTCGATAGATGCATTGACAAATACCACAACAGTCAATCAGCTTTAGAAAAGCGAAGAAAATCTGGATAGAGCTCTAATGAGCATCATACAAAGCTAAGGCACCGGTTTAGAGAATATAAGTCGGTGCCTGAAAGGGGATAAAGAACCCAAGATGAAGTGGACAGTAGGTCTAATCATATTTAGCGTATCATTGCTAGTTGTTTTAGGGTTATTAGCATTATACAGCGTTACCTACTCCAAGTGGGATGGAACAAGAAGTTCAATCGTTTTGATGTCTGCTGACTCGTTATCGGCAGTAGGCGTTGCTGAGGCAGAAAATACTGTTGATAAAGAATGGAGTGTCTCTACTCGTAATATTCAGGGAATGGATAGTTTTAAGAGACAGGCTTTTTTTGTTCTCTTGGGCGCAGTTTGCTGTGCGATAATTGCTCTTTGGTTTGATTATAAGCTGTTGCAGCAAAAGTGGATTCAAGTTGTTTTGTTGCTGGGAAGTATGCTTCTCCTGACAATTGTATTTATTCCTCAGTTGGGAGGAGTATCTGTAAAAGGGTCACATAGATGGATTCATTGGGGAGTTAATTTTCAGCCTTCAGAATTGGCAAAGCTGTCGATTGTTATTTTTTTGAGCTGGTATGGATCGAAATATCCGGCTAAGATACCTACTTTCTGGGGAGGATTGATATTTCCAATGTTGGTTGTTTCTGGAGTGGTATTGCTTATTTTTTTAGAACCGGATGCAGGAACGACATTTTTCCTGCTGGCGATTATTTCATCCATGTTGTTGGTGATGGGGGCCAGATGGAGATATTTATTGGTGCCAGCGGGGACGTTATTGATACTGCTTTGTATTTGGCTCTATAATGATCCTGTGAGAAGTGCCAGACTTTTGAGCTGGTTGGATGTGGAGGGAACAAAACAGGGAGTAGGATTGCAGGCGTATTCGTCTTTAGTGGCTTTTGGCAGCGGAGGATGGTTTGGCAAAGGGTTGGGAGCTGGGGAAGTTAAGATGGGGTTTTTACCAGAAGATCATACCGATTTTATTCTTCCTATCATTGGAGAGGAGTTGGGATTGGTGACGGTTCTACTGATTATTAGTTTATTTGTTCTGCTGCTGATTTGCGGTTTTAAAGTGGCGTCTCGTTCGAGAGATCTTTTTGGAACATATTTGGCAATAGGAATTACATTAATGTTGGTGCTTCAGGCGGTAATTAATATTGGAGTAGTAACAAGTTTATTGCCGAATAAAGGGATGCCTCTTCCATTTATCAGCCGCGGAGGGACCAATATTGTTATGTTGATGATCTCGGTAGGATTGTTACTCGCTATAGCTTTAAGAGGAAATAAATCAGAGAATTTGGGGCCAATTCAGAGCCAAAGAACTATCCTTGATGAGAGAGAAATAGAAATAGGAAAATTATTTAAACAAAAAAAGGGAGATGAAAGAGAAAAATAAAAGATCTCCTTTAGCAGTGGTGGCGTGTGGAGGTTCCGGGGGACATTTTTATCCCGGACTAGCGGTAGCCAGAAAGTTGCTTCAGGCGGGTTGTGAGGTTATTTTATTAATTACGGAGAAGGAGATCGATCAAGTGACAAGCGGGGCTGAAACCGGTTTCAGAGTTATTAAAGTCCCTGCTATAGGACTGACAAAAGGAGGAGGAGTTCGATTTACGATTCGTTTTTTAAAGTCGTATTTAAAACTTCGCAAACTTTTTGCGGCGGAAAAACCGGGTGCGGTGTTAGGAATGGGAGGATTTTCCAGTGCTCCAGCAGTATTGGCGACTTCGTATGGAAGGTGCAAAGCTTTTTTACATGAGGGGAATTCCATTCCGGGAAGAGCCAATCGTTTGGTGGCGCCTTTTGTACATACTGGCTTTGTTCATTTTCCTCAATCAGCATCAAGACTTCACTGCCGCAGATTAGAAGTTGTTGGGATGCCTGTTCGAGATGGTTTTATTCCGGTTGATGAATCCGGAGTTCGAGGATGTCGTATGTCGTTAGGACTACATCCTGATAAGCCAACTTTACTAGTAATGGGTGGCAGCCAAGGTGCTCATGCTATTAATCAGATGATGATTCAAAGTGCGGAGAATATTTTACGCAGAGTAGCGGATTTGCAGATTATTCATTTGACGGGAGCTCTTGATTTTAAAGAAGCTACTGAATGTTATAATAAGCTTGGGATTAAGGCAATTGTTTTTAAGTATTTAACCGAGATGGAGCTAGTTATGGGAGCTGCAACGGCAATGGTTAGCCGGTCTGGAGCATCTTCAATGGCAGAGATAGCGGCGATGAGGATTCCTGCATTACTTATTCCTTATCCATATGCAGCGGATAATCATCAATATTTTAATGCGCTTGCTTATGAGGAGATGGGCGCAGCAATTGTAATGGAGCAAGATTTCAATGAAAAAGGGGATAAGGCGGTTGATAAAATGGAGTTTTTTGAGGAGATAGTTGCTCAGTTGCTTTTGAATAAAAAACAGCAAGACTCTATAAAGAGAGCTCTTGCTGAATGGCAGGAGCATAAGGCCTCAATAGAAATGGCCAGACGAATTATTGAGATTGCTTTTCCACAGGAAAAATTGATGACAGATTGGAATTCTGAGCCTGTGTTTTAATTTAAATGATGAATGTTTTATAGTGTGAGGAGTGTTAGGCAATGGTTTGGAAAGAGTATGATGGAGGACAGAGTGGAAAAGGGAGCTTTACTTCTCTTTTAAATTTGGATAGGACGCGCGCTGGTTTACATAAGGTCTACTTTTCGGGAATAGGAGGAATAGGGGTTAGCGGACTTGCTCATTTGTTTTTAGATAAAGGATGGAGTGTTTCCGGAGCGGACATGGATCCGGAGGCTAGTACGGTGTGTGAGTTGATTGAGAGAGGAGCCAGGGTTTATTCTCAACATAAGGCAGAGAATATTAGTGAAATGCGTCCAGATCTGCTAATTTATTCCTCTGCAGTGAGAAGGGAGAGTGAGGATATCCGAGAGGCGTTGCATTTGGGAATTCCTCTTGTACATCGAGCTGAGGCACTTTCTTATATGATGAAGGATTATCGGGGAGTATGTGTAGCGGGAATGCATGGAAAAACAACTGTTAGCAGTATTCTCTCATGGTGTTTAAGTCGATTTGATTCGGGAGTAGGATATGCTGTAGGAGCTCAGTGTGCCCAGCTTATGCCTCACGCACGTTTGCCTCGAGTAAAAGGAAAAGGGTGGTTTATTGCAGAAACAGATGAAAGTGATGGTAGTTTATTAAGTTTTTATCCGGAGCAGGCTTTTATTTTAAATTTGGATAGAGATCATTTGGATTATTATAGCAGCAGGGAGATGATTGAACAGACTTTTAGCCAATTTGCTGACCAAATTTCAGGGAAAATTTTCTGCTGCGCGGATAATCCTTGGGTGATGCAGCTCAAAGAGTATTCTTTCAAAGAGAGAGGGATTACGTTTGGAGTGAATCCTCGGGCCGATTATCGAATTGGGAGCATAAAGTTGAATAAGAATTCTTTTGAGTTAATCACACCAAGCGGAGAGGTAAAAGAATTTCAAATACAGCTTTTGGGAGAGCATAATATTTGTAATGCTGCAGGGGTAGCATCCTTCCTATTAGAAGCGGGGTATTCGGCAGAATCTATAGCAGAGGGATTGAAGAGTTTTAAAGGAGCTCGGCGCCGGCAGGAGCTTTTATACAAAGATGATAATTATCGAATTATAGAAGATTATGGACATCATCCGGTGGAAATAGAAGCAACTATTCGCGCAATTCGTCAGCAGGGGATTTTGAAAGATGGACGTCTGTTGGTGGCATTTCAGCCACATCGGTTCAGTCGTATGCAGAAATTACTAAGTGAGTTTGCTTCTTGCTTCACGGGTGTGGATCAGTTGTTTTTAACGGATGTTTACAGTGCCAGTGAAGATCCTATCCCGGGTGTATCTGGGCAAATGCTGGCCAATGCTATTCAAGAGCGTGGACAAGCCGTGGAATATCGTCAAAAACTTGATGATGTCAGAATGGCTATTGAGTCAACATTGCGTCCGGGAGATACGGTTTTGTTTTTGGGAGCGGGAGATATTTCAAATTTGGCTCATCAATATGTGGATCTTTTAAAACATTCTAAAGAAGAAAAATGATTATATATTCTAAGGAGGAACTTGATTGGAGAGAGGATCTGAAACAATTGCTTTCTAAGAAGACCTTGTGCAGAGAGAATTACCTTATGAAGCATTTGACGACTCTCAAGATCGGTGGCCCAGCAGATTTATATATTGAACCTGTAGGAATTCAGGAGTTGAGAATAATCTTGGATTTTTGTACTAAGCGAGGAGTTTCAGTTTTTACTATTGGAAATGGATCTAATTTATTAGTTAAAGATGGTGGTATTCGCGGAGTGGTTCTAGGATTGAAGAATTCAGTTTTCAGTAAAATTGAGCTTAAAGACAGAGGATTATTGATTGAGGCCGGAGCCGGAGCTCGTTTGCGGAATATTGCTATTTATGCCCAAAGCAGGGGGGTAGGAGGAGTAGAATTTGTTGAGGGAATTCCAGGTTCTTTGGGGGGAGCTATCCGCATGAACGCTGGGGCTTATAAAGTGTGTCTCTTCGATGTTTTGGAGTCGGTTAGCGCGATGGATATGCGAGGAAATATTCGGACTTTCCTTCCTTCGGAGCTGAGCCATGGGTATCGTTCTTGTCCTTCGATGGAAGGTTATATTATTTTGAAAGCCGAACTTAAGGTTTATAAAGCTGATGAGGATGAAATCTCTGCCAAGATGAAGCGTTTTAGGGATTACCGACAGCAAACCCAGGCTCATTCCGCAAGTGCAGGTTGTACGTTTAAGAATCCTCCTGAGATTTCTGCGGGAAAATTAATTGATCAATTAGGACTTAAAGGAATGACTGTAGGAGGAGCTAAAGTATCTGAGCAACATGGGAATTTTTTAATAAATAAAAATGATGCCAGTGCGAATGATTTACTGGAATTGATGGACAAGATTAAGAATCGGGTAAAACAGGAGCGTGGAATCGATTTGGAAACGGAGATCATGATTATTGGAGAAGATAAACCTCAGGAGAAGCCTAAACCGCTTGTAACAGTTTTTCGGGGTGGAATTTCAAGAGAACGTGAAGTTTCTCTTAATTCAGGCCGTTTAGTTGCAGAGGCATTGCGAAACGCGGGTTATCAAGTCAAAGAGTTAGATCCAGATCCTACTGAGGGATGGAGTTTACCGTTGGGAACAGAGGTCGTTTTTTTAGCTCTTCATGGTACATATGGGGAGGATGGCCAAGTTCAGAGTGAGCTTGATCGGTTGGGAATTCCCTATACTGGCAGCGGAGCTGAGGCCAGTCGAATCGGATTCGATAAGCTGCTTACCAGAAAACACTGTGAGGCTTTAGGGGTCAAAATGCCAAAGGCGATGCTGATTGATAAAGAGATGGACCAGTTGCCGGAGGGATGGCGACTGCCGGTTATTTTGAAACCTCTCAGAGAGGGATCGAGTGTCGGTTTACAGGTGGTTGAACGAGAAGAGGATTTTTTTAATGCCGTTCGTGAAGTTCTTAAGTATGGTAGCCAAGCGTTAATGGAAGATAAGATTTCAGGAAGGGAATTGACGGCAAGTATTCTGAATGGTGAGGCTCTGCCACTGGTTGAATTACGGCCCAAGTCCGGTATTTACGATTATAAGAGTAAATATACTTCAGGTGCTACGGAGTATATTTGTCCGGCAAAGATCAGTGATATTTTGACGATGAAAGTTCAAGAGGCAGCACTTAAAACTTTTTACGCAGTAGGAGCCAGAGATTATGCTCGAGTAGATATGATTTTGGATCGGGAAGGACAATGTTGGGTATTGGAGATAAATACATTGCCTGGCATGAGTACTACCAGTTTGCTTCCTAAAGCGGCGGCAGCAGCTGGACTTAATTATGAGGATTTATGCAGTAAAATGGTGGAGTTGGCTCTCAAACATTCTACGGTAACAAGTTGATCTAATTGTATTATGTTCTGGAAAAATAAAGCTCAGCAGCCGCAAGTTCAAAAGCCGATTCTTTCACCGGAGGAGGAGATACGGATTTTAATAAGGCGGAGGCACATCCGGAGTTATTTTTGGAGTGGTCTTTGGTGTGTTACACTGATTGGTATTGTTCTGAGTGTTTATTTTTTGGGACAAAATACTCTAAATCTGATTTTAGAGAAGACCCTTTATACCAATAAGATGTTTACGCTCCGCCAAGTGGAGCTGTTATCTTTTGGTCAAGTAAATAAAGAATCGGTATTAGATTTTTTGGGGATTCAGGTTTATAGGGATAACTTAATGGCGTTGGATTTAAACAGAATGAAGCGAAAGTTAGAGCATGTTTCCGTAATTGAGAGCGCTTCTTTTGAGAGAGGATTACCTGATACGCTTCGTATTCAGGTTTATGCTCGTACCCCAGTGATTCGTTTTTATCGTTGGGTATTGAATACGGATACTTTAACAGATGGTAATTGGGAAGTTTGCTTTCTGGATGAAGACGGCTATGTTATAGCTCCTGATGATTATTTTTGCTGTATGAGTGATATAGAGTTAAGCTCTTTGCCAATGTTAGTGGGAGTGTACAATAAAAACATGAGGATTGCTGGAGAGCAGTGTAAGAATAGAGAAGTACTTAATGTGCTTAAGTTTATGAAACTCTATAAAAAACTGTTTTTTTCAGATTTAGAGGCGCTGGTTGAGATAGATATTGGCAACAGTGGTTTTTTAATTGCCAAAACGGTTTCTCAAATGGAGATAATTTTAGATCCTGAAGAGCTGGAGCTGGGTTTAGCCCGTTGGGAGAAGATTTATCGTTATGGAATGGATCATAATTTAAACATTGGCAGGATAGATCTTTCTGTAAGTAATAATGTTCCAGTGACCTGGTTTACTTCAGTACAAACTGGAGAGAGGTTATCTTCGCCTTAATCGTGTAAATGAAGGGAGGGGAATATCTGCTATGTTTAAAGATTCGCTACAAGCCTCTCAATCTGTTTTAGGAGGCGTGTTTAAAAAAATACAATGCGGGATTGAGAAATTTAGGCTTTTTAAATCATCTCGTTACATAGCGGGGATTGATATTGGAACATCCAAGATTACAGTAGCAGTGGCTACATTTTCTAAGGATGGTCATGAAATACCAGAAATTATTGGTATCGGACAATGGCGTTCTACTGCAGTACGCAAAGGAGATATCATCAATTTGAGCCAAGTAGAAGGAGAACTGAGGGAGGCATTTAGTGAGGCTGAAAAAATGGCAGATGCAACATTGGAACGAGTCTATGTAGGAATTACAGGTTCTGGTGTAAAGTGTACTCTGCAGAAGGCAATCCAGCCTATAAATAATTCTGAAGGAGTTGTTACTGATATTGATGAGAGAAATGCTAAGTTTAACTTGCAAAATTTAAGATTTTCTGAAGATAAGAGAATTCTGCATTTTTTTCAACAGGAGTATCAGCTGGACGGAACCCTTTTAAGTCTTGATTCTCCTGTAGGAAAGATTGGATTTACACTTGTTACAAGCAGAAACGTTGTATATGTGGATTCTTTGAAAGTAAATGCGATACAGGGGATGATTGCTAATATGAGATTGGAGCCTTTTGTCTGTTTTTCGGGGTATGCTTCCGCTTTGATGCTAATGGATAACGAGGAATCTCCGGGTGGGTTAATTATTGATTTGGGTGCAGGAACAACAGAGTATGTTTTTTATGAAAGAGGAATTATCCGTGATGCGGGGGTTCTGCGTGTTGGGGGAGATCATGTCAGTAATGATTTAGCCATTGCGTTTAACATCCCTTTAGGGACAGCGGAGGTAATCAAGCGACAGTATGGACGAGCTATTCATGATCCGGAAGCTAAGGGAGCTAGTTTTAGACACAGAGTGAAGGGAAAAGAGTATGTTATTCCTGCGGATAATATGCAGATGGTTATGGAGTTGAGACTTAAAGAGGTATTTGAGGTAGTGAAAGATTTATTGGAAATGAGGAATTTAAGGCTTAATTCCAATCAAAGTGTAACCATTTGCGGGGGAGGAGCACATATTCCATTGATTAATGAATTGGCATCGAGTGTATTTGGGGTCCGATATGTTTCGTTTCGAATGAATCCTATATTTAGGAGGCTTAATGCTAAGAGTGATCCTAATGAATCGGAATCGTGGGAAAAACCTGAGTTTGCTACAGCTTTCGGATTAGCTTATTTTGGTATAATGCATACATTGCAAACACATTGATTTTAATTGGAAATATTCAGAGGGGGAAAACGATAAATTGGATTGCGTATGGAGTGGATGCAGTGTATTTTACCTCTGGGGAGAAAGTGTGAAATGATGGAAGCTGAAGAGTGAGAAAATGTATTTACGCAGGGGTATAGATAGTGATTAGCAATCAGCCGGCAAAGACAGATAATGGATTTTTAGAAAGAAGCTCTGCTTTAGTAATGGGCGTGGGCGGCGCGGGAGTTTTTTGTGTGGCGAAATTGGTTGAGAATCCAATGAGAGAGGTTGATTGCATCGTGCTGGATGTTGACAGCAGAAACTTAGAACCGATAAAGGAATGTGAAAAATTATTATTAGCTCCCAATATTGCCCATGGAATTGGTACCGGCAGGAGAAGAGGGGTTGGAGTGAGAGTTGCGTTGGCAGAGGAAGAGAGATTGAAGGAATTGTTGATGGGACGGGAGATTTTATTTTTAGTTATAGGTTTGGCCGGTGGATTAGGAGCAGGAATGGCGCCTCGGATTTTAGCTTTGGCTGCTGATTTAGGAGTTTTTACTGTGGTATTAGGCATAGCTCCTTTTGAGATGGAAGGGTGTTCTCTGGATGCCAAAGGAACACTAGATGATGTTTTGCCTGAAGCGAATCTTGTCTTTGTAATTTCTAATCAGCAGTTAGCTAGCCAAATCATGAAGGAGGAAGATGCCATTTTTACCAAGATTTTTGATTTAGTCAATCAGCAGATAGTTCAATTAATTCATGGTTTCTGTGCTGGACTTTATCTTCCAAGTATGATTTCGCTGGATTTGGGATTGTTATGGAAAAACTTTGGCCGGGGAGACTCTTTTACTCCGATTTGCTTTGCTACCGCTTCTGCAGAAGGAGTTAATCGAATAGAATTACTTTGGAAAAAATTGGTATCTCATCCTTGGATTAAGGAGCAAAATGCTATTAGCTTAGCACGGCATTTTTTATTGTTTATAAGAGGAGAGAATGACTTGAATTATAAAGAGGTAGAGATGCTTAAAGAGTATCTCGCTTGTGCTAATCCGGCCGCAAAATTAATAATGGGAGTTAGCCTTCAGAATCAAGGTTTAAATGGAGAGATATCTGCTATTTTAATTTGTACTTTTTCCGAGGCAAAAAAACAGACTGAAGAAAGAATAACCTCCCATAGAAGTTTATATAAGAATGGCATTTTGCCAGGAGTATTAGGAGAAGATGAAGAGAAGATTAAACAGCCTCCGATGGGACAAAATCCAGCTCCTCCGGAGCTGCCCAATTTATTTGAAGAAGGAGTAAAAGAAGTTAGAAAAACTCTTACAAAAAGGAGAACTTCTAAGAGTGTTCAAGATCCCAACCAGGGGATTTTGGATTTGCAGGGAGAGAGGTTTCTCAAAGACGGTTCAGGTGTTTTGCCTGGAGAGCGTTTTAGGGATTGTTCTAGGACCTTTTTTTATAAAAAAGGAAGATCTATTTGTTTGGATGTTCCCACATATCAGAGAGTTGGCTATAAAATAAAAAATATTGGAGCTGAGCGATGAAGAAAAAATTTATTTCTTTAGAAGGAAGAATATTACTCGATTCCGGAATTCTAGATGGTTCTTTTTTTAATCAAACCGCGGTTTTGATTTGTCATCATGATTCGGAAGGAGCATGGGGATTTGTCCTGAATTATCAAGAAGCTTCATTTACTCTTAGCGAATTACTGGGAGAGCTGGTTCCGGATAAATTTAGTGATATGCAAGTAAAAGTGGGAGGACCTATCGGTACTAAGACAATTTTTTGTCTGACAGAGATAAAATTAAGTTCGGAAGATGTTGTCAAAAATATAGGGGAGATAAATGTGACAGGAAGTTTGAATGAGATTTTTAATCAAGAAGAAGGGATTGAGGAGGAGAATCTAACCTTTTATTTAGGTTATGCTGGATGGAGTGCTGGGCAGTTGGAAGAAGAGTTGGAGCGGAGTATATGGATAGTTTCTTCGGCTAGCAAGAAAGAGATTTTTGAATCGGATAACCACAATTTATGGAAGAAGAAAATGCGCAAATTAGGAGGAAATTACAGTCTTATTTCTTATTCGCCGCATAGATTATCTGATAATTGATTTTGTTTTTATTTGTATCCTGCTTAAATACAGGATGTTATATTTTGATTTGAAATTTTTTTTTGACAATGGGTGAAAGCAGTATTAAAATCCCTTACGTCAAAGTTGGTGGTGAGTGCCAATATTCGCCGCGAACGAAGTTTATATATATAACTAAGACTATGAAAAAGCAAACAACAATGAAGAAAGCGTTCACACTGATCGAGCTTTTGGTTGTGATCGCAATTATCGCTATTCTGGCGGGTATGCTCCTGCCGGCTCTGGCTAAAGCCAAAGCGAAAGCTCAACGTATTTCTTGTACCGGCAATCTGAAACAGATGGGGTTGGGTACTCGTACCTATGCTTTGGATCATGAAGATCGGTTTCCTTGGCAGGTTGCGGCGAGCGAAGGTGGCAGCAGTGATGTAGTTAGCAATGCACACTCCTCGGCACACTCTTCATCTGCCGGTCAGCCCCGTGTTCAAGCTGTAACAGGTGATAGTGCAACAAATATTCCTAATCCGACGAATGCCAATCAGAAGCTTACAATTCCTGGTATGAATGGACAATGGTTGCACTATGCGGTAATGTCTAATGAGTTGGCTGATGTCAAACTGATTCGTTGTCCTTCGGATCCGGATGTTAACACCAGTGGAATGGATAGCTTTATTGATTTTTATTCGAAGCCTGCGGATGCGTCTAATAAGTATTATTTATCTTATTTTGTCGGGCTTGATGCCAATGAGACATCTCCTCAGACATTCCTTTTTGGTGATCGTAATGTTGTTACTGGCAACACAAGCAATCAGATTTACAATATGACGACGTCCTTCATTCTGGTGTTGTCAACCAATGATCCAAACAATACCACAGCTACGCAGAAAGCTAATTGGACGACCAGTATTCACCAGGAGAATGGTAACGTAACTTTAGGTGATGGATCTGTCCAGCAGTATACTTCTTCCAGGCTGAATGAACAGCGTCGTCAAACGGATAATAATTACAATTGTATTGTTATACCTTTTTCAAAGAAACAGTAGTGCAATTATGAAGTAATTAAGTCTGTCAAGCACATTACTTTTAGAAAAGAGGGTTTCATCTTAAGGGATGAAACCCTTTTTCTATAGAGAAAATGTGTTTTTTATGCTACCCTGAGTAAGGGGAAATAGAATTTATCCCATCTAAAAAGTGTTAAGTGATAGAGATTATATGCGTCCTCTAAATGGAGGGGGAAAAATAAAGTTTCCAGCGGAATTGAGCGGTGTTCAGCTATTGATTGTGCTGAATGTAGCGGTATTTATTTTAGATGTTCTGCTGCGAGAATTAAGAATTATGGATTTGCGTCCCTGGTTAGCGTTAAGCTTACCTGGACTGGAACATGGTTTTATTTGGCAGGTGCTGACATTTCAATTTATGCACGCCGGTTTGATGCATATTTTTTTAAATTTGCTGACGTTATATTTTATCGGCAGAATATTAGAGGCTGCCATTGGGAAGAGAGAATTTTTAAAGTTGTATCTGATTTCAGGTGCATGCGGAGGGCTATTTCAAATAGCTTGTTGTTGGATAGCCCCGTCTCATTTTGGAAATGCGCTGGTTGTTGGAGCGTCTGCTGGAGTATTTGGGGTAGTTGGAGGCTTTGCTGCTCTTTATCCATATCAGAGATTGACCTTGCTGATCTTTTTTGTAATTCCTTTTAGTATGCAGGCGAAAACCTTAATTTATATTGCAGGGGTTGTAGCTCTGTGGGGAATGATTTTTGCAGATGGAAGTTCTATTGCTCATGCAGCGCATTTGGGGGGAATGTTAACTGGTATTTTTGTTTTAAGAAAAGTCAGTTTTAATTTTCATCGTTATCGTTTTGGGTTTATGGGTGAGAGGAGAAGGCATAGCTCTGGCTCGACTCCTTTTACCAAAACATGGGGGATGGGTTCCCAGGGGTATACCATTCAGGGAGGAGCTGAGAATGAGAAAAGCTCCGGCGGAAATTCGCCGTATTCTCGTTCTTATCCTAAACCTCCTGTACAGGATGCTCAAATTATAGATGATGAACCGGATGAGGAGTTTATACGTAAGAGAGTAGATCCTATTTTAGATAAAATTTTTCATCATGGTATTCAGAGTTTAACTCCGGAAGAAAGGGAGATTTTGGAAAAGGCTCAGCGAAGAATGCGGAAGGATTAGCAAGGAGAAAAGATGTATTCAGTTTTAACAGCCAATCAGATGCGTGAGTGGGAAAACTTTTCTTGGGACCAAGGGATTAAAGAGGAGGTTGTCATTCGGCAGGCTGGTAGGTGCGTAGGAGAAGCCTTGTTAAGACTTTTTAGACCAGAGAAAGAGACTTTATTCTTATTTGTAGTAGGCAAAGGGCATAATGGGGATGATGCTCGAGTCGCGGCTGAATTTGTCTCTTCATATTGTCAGGTCAAGATTTGTGAAATTAAATCTCCATTAAATGATGTAGATAATCTGCGGGAGCTTTTGGAGTCGAGTGAGAATAGACCAAAGATTTTGATAGATGGTCTTTTTGGAATAGGATTGAATCGTCCTTTGAATGGGCCCTGGTGCCAGCTAATCAGGTTAATGAATGATTGCCGTATTCCGATTGTCTCAGTAGATATTCCTTCGGGACTTAGTGTTGATGGGATACCTTTCCCGGAGGCAATAAAAGCGGATTATACTCTTACTTTAGGATGTCCTAAGACGTCGTTGATCAATCCTCAAGCAGCAAAATATGCAGGACAAATAGAGTTATTGTCAGAGATAGGATTATCGAAAGAGATTCCGCCTTCCTCTCTGCATTGGTTGGAAGGCTCTGATTTTGAGAGTTTTTATTCAAAACCGTTGCTTGATTGCAATAAGGGGACTTTTGGACATCTGTTAATTTTGGCTGGAAGTTTAGGTTATCACGGAGCAGCTGTGCTGGCAGCAAAAGCTGCGGCGGCTTCCGGAGTCGGTCTGGTAACTGTTTGTGTCCAACCGGATGTTTATATTCCTGTGGCCTCTCAATTGCAAGTTCAGATGGTACATCCGTGGAGTCCAAAGTGGAAGATCCCTTTGCGGACTACAGCCATTATGATGGGGCCAGGATTGGCAGATCCTTCTATTCCGAAGGAATTTTGGGATTGGTGCGTGAACTTATGGAGATTTTCTTCGCTGCCAATTTTAGCGGATGCTTCCGCTTTGGCTCATTTACCTTTAGGAGAATGTGATTCTTCCAGAGGAAATTGTGGTGCCAGGAGAATATTAACTCCTCATCCGGGGGAGGCTGCTCGTTTATTAAGGTGTTCAACAGCGGATGTATTGGCGGATCGAGAGGGCGCCTTGAAAAGGATTTCAACTTCTTATGGCAATGCCATTGTGGCTTTAAAGGGGTATCAGACCTTAGTCGGAAGAGCAGATAGTGATCTCTATCTTACCCCAATAGCAGCTCCTGGATTGGCACAAGGAGGTACGGGTGATGTATTAGCCGGTTTTGCGGGGGGGGTTTTGGCTCAGGAGAACGAGCATTCTCTTTTAGAGAAGGTTTGTTATGCGGTGTATCATCATGCTGAGGTTGGAGCGGCATTGGACAAGAAGTTTACGAAAGAAAGAGCGGAGTTTCTTATAATGAAAAATAATTCTTACAGAGGTGCTTGGACGGCAAATGATTTGGCAGAAAGGATGTAGAAAGTGAGAGTTACAGGAGGAAGCGTGAAAGGATTGACTATCAGAGTCCCCAAAGGATATGCAGTTCGACCTACCCCGGATATGATGAGACAGGCGATGTTTAATAGTCTAGGAACAAAGGTTTATGATGCAGAGGTTCTGGAGCTTTTTGCAGGAAGCGGAGCTCTCAGTCTGGAGTGTATCAGTCGTGGAGCACACAGTTCTACCTGCATAGAGAAAGCTCGTCGCCACGCAGATATATTACGTTCTAATTGGGAGTATTGCGGATTTGAGAAGAATCGCCTTACTCTGAGAGTTCAAGATGCTTATGTTGCTATTGAACAACTCTCTAGTTTAGGGAGGCGTTTTGATTTAATTCTAGCGGATCCTCCTTTTGGAGAGAAGAATATTGGCGTTCGTTCTAATTCTTTTGCACAGAGGCTCCTGGATAGTATAACTCTGAGAATGCTCCTAAAGGAGGATGGTCTTTTTCTATTGGGGCATCCTTGCCGTGAAACACTTGATATTGTTTCGCCCTGGAGAGAGATTAAAGTTTTGAGGCATGGGGATAATGTCATGCGTTTTTTGTGTTTATCTGCTGAGGATATCAGTACAGAGGAGGAAGGAGAAAGTGAAGTGGAATCCGGGAAAGTGGTGGATTCCATTTAAGTTGTGTAGAATATCTATTGTATTCAAGTGCAAATATTTTATATTTAGATAATTTTGTCATATTAGATTTAAAGCAGAGATGAAGAGAAAAATTTTGTGGTTGTTGTGTGTTCTTTCGTTTGTGTTTTTCGGAACCGAACTTAGTGCGCAGAATGAGGCTGAAAAGAGTGTGCGTTCAATTGTTCTGCCTAAATTGCCAGTTGGAGTTGCTGAATGGAATCCGGAAGGGGTTGGAAATCACAGAGCCGCAGTTCGGGTAGAGAGAGCGGCGGAGCTTTGTTGGACACGAGTCGCGTGGCGAAGGATTGATGAAATGGTGCCGTTGCGTGGGATAGAGGTTGTTTTGGCAAAGACGGGAGAGCGTATTGGCAATGCGCTTGTTATTGAGAGTAATAAGGAATATGGAGATATCCTTTTTGAGTCCCCGGAGCCGGGAGATTACTATCTCTATTATATTCCGTTTGAGATGGTAGAGAGAAGTTGGAATCCATATCCGAAATATCTTTCACAAGAGACTGTTTCTTCCGTATGGAGAGAACGGGCGGAAATTGCAGCGACCGCTATCCGAGAGGGGAAAACTCCTGTAGGAATAGAGCGTGCGGCTGTTATTAAATTGGAATCTAATGGGGAAGAGAATCTCTTTAATGAAATGGAGATTCCGATGACAGAAGCAGAGAGAGAGATTTTTCTTGAGCGATTGGCAAAGGACAGAATTGTTTTCTTTAGTGAATCTCTGACTTCTCCGATTTGTATGACTGAATATTTACCTTTGGCATGGATGGAGAAAGAACCTCTGAAGGTATATGAATTGCGAGGGAGTCCCGGAAAAACGATTGTTTTCCAATTGGCTGCTGTAGCTCCACAGAAAGATATCCCTGAATTAATGATGGGGAATATTGGTTTTAAAGATGCCCAAGGTAAGCTGAATTCATCTTTAAAGGTTCGATGTTTAAATTTAAGTGGGAATAATTTTCAAGGATATCCATTATTAAAAAGTCTTTTTCTGAAGAGGGGGCATGTGCTGCCTTTATGGTGTTTACTGGAGATTCCAGATGGAACCCCTGAGGGAAAGTACAGTGGGGACTTGATATTTAGCGGTTGGAATTTGCTTCATACTCCTTTATCTTTAAAGTTAGAGGTTGTTTCGAAGGAGAGTGAAGCTCAAGAAGCAGAACAGGCGGCTTTTTCTCGATTAAGTTGGCTTGATTCCTCATTGGGCTCGGGAAGGGATTTCCCGGTGAAATATCCGGATATTCTGCGTGATGAGAATGTGCTGACCATCAATAATCATAAATTGCGTCTAACACCAGGAGGCCTTCCAGGCCAAGTAGGACAGAATTTATTCGCATTGCCAATGGAGTTTCGTCTTAAGAGAGCTGGAACTTGGATACAATGGACAAATCAGGGGACGATATTTGATTCTGAAAGTGGAGAGAGCGTGAATTGGGAAACAAAAAGTTATTCCTCAGGACTTTCTTTGCAAACAATGGCGTCAGCAGAGCCAGATGGCTTTATCGAAATGACATTGGAGCTTAATGCAATAGAAGAAGATTTTGTCGCGGAAGATGCACAGCTTGTTTTTTCTTTTAACAGCGAGTCAGTTCCTTACTTTATGGGATTGGGAATTAGAGGGGGATATCGTCCTGATTTTCTGGAATGGAAGTGGACAAAGAACGCTAATCAATTTTTTTGGATAGGAGGAGTGGAAAATGGACTTTATTGTAAATTGCAGGATCGTGCTGGTTGTCAGGGAACTTATTTTATTGAACATCCTTATCAGGATTGGTGCGGAGATGCTGATAAGGGGGAAAGTAAAATAACAATGCGTCCCAAAGATGGAGTGATTGAGTTAGTTATTAGCACCGGTTCTATGCGCCTTAGTCAAGGAGAGGAGAGAATATTTTCATTTCATTTAATGTTGACTCCTTTTCAACAGAAAGATATGCAAGTTGGAGGAGAAAAAATTTACAGCGGTAATCTTGATGGAGAAATTCCTGCACCGGATCGTGTAGTCTTGGAGTATGATCCGGTCATTTATTCATATTTGAACTATCCGTTTCATCAGCAGGATTTGTTAAGAGAGTATATTCATTCTCTGAATGAGAATAAGGTGAGCGCTCATTTCCGTTTAGGATGCAGAGAGATACCGTATCGGATTCCAGAATTCCGTCCTCTTTGGAGTTTAAATCATGAGGTTTTTACCTATACTCCGGTGATGAAATATGCAGTGGAACAATATGGTGCGCGCTATGCGGAGGAGAGTATTCCTTTTATTGGTAATCCTTGGCTGTGTGAACATTTGAGCAAGGGCTATAGTGCTTCATGGCTTTCGCACAGCGCGGAAGGGGAAGAGATTGTGACTTTAGGAATCAATCCATTAAGCCGTTGGCAGAATTATTATATGGAGACTCTTCGTTGGTTAGGGAAAGAGTTTGGAGTAAAGGGAATTCGCATGGATTTATCTCATCGTGAAGTTACCAAGCGAGTGCGGAGGGTTGTGAGAGATATCTTCCCAGAAGGAACTTTATTGGATTCTATTACCGGCAATAATCTAAAAGAAGATACAGGGATGGCTAATCCGATGGGCCAATATATGGAGCATTTAAGCTTGTTGGATTCAATTTCTTTTTCGGATGGTTTTTCCTATGAGGCTGGGGAAGATTATTACTTGGTGGAATTGAGCGGAGTTCCTTTCGGAATCAATACATCTTTTGATGGAAGTTATTCCTGGAGACAACTTTTATATGGTAATTTACCTTCAATGAAAGGGGTGGATAGGGGAGTAGAAAGACTTTGGAAATTGTGTGATGCTTTTGGAATCAAGGAGAGTAGATTGATTGGCTATTGGGATAAAGATTGTCCAGTACAGACCGGAGATGAAGAGGTCTTGAGCTCGGTTTATATAAAGGATAATGCCATGATGATTGTGCTTTCGAGTTGGAGCAAAGAGCCCAAAGAGATTGTGCTGAATTTAGAGCCAGCAGAGCGTTTGGGAATGGATACTGCTCAAATGCAGATTGTGGTCCCGAAGATTGATAATATTCAGGAATCTCGATCAGGGAAATTGATCAGTATCCCTATTTCAGCAGGGAGAGTCTTAGTGGCATTTATTCTTCCCCAAGAGGCTGACGAGTAACTTAATGAAGAAAGAGATTATCAGGATTGAAGGGGTTCGAGAGCATAATTTACAAAATTTATCCCTTTCAATTCCGCGTGGTGAATTTACCGTTGTAACCGGTGTAAGTGGTTCTGGCAAGAGTACTTTAGCTTTTAATGTCCTTTTTGCAGAGGGACAGCGTCGTTTTCTTGATTCGATGAGCGCTTATGCCCGGCAGTTTGTGGAGCAGCTTCCCCGAGCGGACCTTGATTTAATCGAAGGAATTCCCCCATCGGTCAGCATAGAACAGCGTTCTACGCGCGGTGGAGGCAAGAGTACCGTGGGAACTTTGACTGAGGTGTATCATTTCTTGAGGTTGCTGTATGCCAGATTGGGAATACAGTATTGTGAGAGCTGCAATATTCCTATTTTGGGAAGAAGCAGGCAGTTGGTGATTGAGCAGGCAATTCAGGATATAAAAGAGGAACCCGGAAATGTACAGTGTTTGGTTCCTATACTAAGGGCTCGCAAGGGGAACCATATGGAACTTTTGCAGGAGATGGCTTCTGAAGGATGGTACAATGTGCGGATAGACGGAGAGTATTATTTTCTGAAAAAGATTCCGCAGTTAAGTCGTTATAGCGCGCATGATATTGATATTGTAATTCCTTTGAGGGATACGGGAGAGGAACGAATCCGAAAAAAACTGACAGAGGCTTTGAACAAGGGAAAAGGAGTTTTTACTCTGTCTTTTAGACCAGGAAAAGAGAAAATTTATTCAGAGCATTGTTCTTGTTCTCAGTGCGGGCGTTCTTATGCAGCGCTGGATCCTTACGATTTTAGCTTTAATAGCCCACGGGGATGGTGTCCTGAGTGCCGAGGATTTGGGGAGATATTTTATTTGCCTGATGTGGATAGAGGAAGTAGAGCAGAAGATATAGAGGAATCCTGGTTTGAGTGGATGAGGGATGAGCGTGAAATTTGTCCAGCCTGCGGGGGAAGCCGACTGAAGAGTTCTTCTCGCTGGGTGAGACTTCCGAAAGAATGGTTTTCACAACTTAAAGAAGGTCCTACATTGGTGGATATAGCTGGAATGAATGCTTCGCAGGCATTGGAATTATTTGAAGGGGTGAAGGTGAGTGATTCCTATGCGCAGAATATCTTGCGGGATATTTTACCAGAAATTCGGAGCCGGCTGGCTTTTTTAAATCGAGTAGGATTGGATTATCTGTCTCTTGGAAGAGGAATTCCGACTTTAAGTGGCGGGGAAGCTCAACGGATTCGTTTGGCTGCCCAATTGGGATCAACCTTAAGCGGAGTGCTTTATGTGTTGGATGAACCTACTATAGGATTACATGCCAGAGATAATGCACGGCTGATAGAGACTTTGCAGAGCTTGAAAAAACGGGGGAACACATTAGTGGTTGTTGAACATGATGAGGATACGATTCGTGCAGCAGATCATATTTTGGATATTGGTCCCGGTGCAGGAATCGAGGGGGGAAAAGTTGTTTTTCAGGGGAGTTTTCAGGAGTTAGAGAAGGAGGAGAATTCTCTAACAGGACGGAGTCTTAACTTGAAGCAGAAATATCCTAGCAGAGGAGAACGAAGGGAGATCCTATGCAATCTTTGTGGAAATAATGGGAAAAAACAATGGTTGATTTTAAAAGAGGCTCGGCTTCACAATCTTAAAGATGTAACTCTAAGATTGCCTTTAGGAAGATTTATTGTCGTGACGGGAGTCAGCGGATCCGGTAAGAGCAGTTTGGTGAGAGGTTGTCTTTATCCTGCTTTGAAGCAGAAGATTGAGTCTAGGTCAGAGAGGAATGGGATTTCAAAAACGGATAAAGATTTTTGTTTAGAGGGGGATGAATCTATTCGGGCTGTTTATGAAGTAGATCAATCTCCAATAGGCAGGACTCCACGGAGTGTTCCGGCTACTTATGTGGGCTTTTTTGATGATATCCGGAAGATTTTTGCCCAGGGAATAGAGGCTAAATTGAAAGGATTTCAGCCAGGAAGATTTTCATTCAATAGCGCGGCTGGACGTTGTTCCGTTTGTGAGGGGGCAGGATTCATTAAGGTGTCAATGAATTTTATGCCGCCAGCTTTTGTGACTTGTGAACATTGCGGAGGTACTCGATTTAATCCTGAGACTTTGGATGTCCGCTATCAGGGGAAGAATATCAGTGAGATCCTTCAGATGACTGTGGCTGAGGGAATAATCTTTTTTGCTAATCATCCTAAGATTCTCAGAGCGCTTCAGGCTCTGGCTGATACAGGGTTATCTTATATGAAGTTGGGACAAGGAAGTCCTACTTTAAGTGGAGGAGAAGCACAGCGGATTAAATTGGTAAAGCATCTTCTGAGCGGGTTAAGATCTGGCAGAGAGGTGGTTCCTTCAAATTCAAAGGATTTACCGCGAAACAGCAGTTTTTTTATTTTGGAAGAGCCGAGTATTGGTTTACATAGCAGTGATATCCATCGGCTGACGGAAGTCATTCAACGACTGGTTGATTCAGGCCATACAGTGTTGGTTATTGAACACAATTATGATTTAATCGCAGAAGCGGATTGGGTGATTGATTTGGGGCCAGAAGGAGGAGAGCAAGGGGGAGAAATTGTCGCAGAGGGAACTCCGGAGCAAATTGCAGAACAGGGTACTTGGACAGGTCGCTATCTCAAACGTTATTTTGCATCTCATTCTCTCTGATAGGCAAAGGTTCTCCCCTTGAATATGCGGCAAGGATTTATTCTGGAGGCAATTTAGAGGCGATTTTACGGATAAAGTTACGGACTTCTTTGCCCATATCTTCTCGTTTCATCGCATAGAGAATATTAGTTTTTATAAAATCAAGCTTGTTGCCGATATCATGACGAATACCTTTAAGCTTTAATCCGTAGAAGCGTCTCCTTTTGAGCAGGATTTGCATGGCGTCAGTAAGCTGAATTTCATCGTTTTTGCCTCGTGGAGTTTGTTCGAGACATTCAAAAATATCGGGAGTAAGGATATATCTTCCCGCTACGGCCAGATTAGAAGGTGCATCTTGAACAGAAGGTTTTTCTATAAGAGAATCAATTTCAAAGATATTTTCATCAAGGGTGTGACCTCCTACAATTCCGTAGCGACTTACTTTTTGGGGATCGACTTCTTCCAGCAGAATAACTGGAGCTTGAAATTGCTCATAAACACGGATCATTTCAGAAGTAATACTGGTGCCATCGTTAGTATCGATAATGGTATCACCTAAAAGAACAACAAAGGGTTCATTGTTAATATGTCCTCTAGCGTAATGGACAGCATCACCTAATCCATTGAGTTCTTTTTGGTAAACAAAAAATATATCAGCCATAGCAGAGATTTTCTGAATAAGACGCAATTCATCCAGTCGGTTTTTTTCTTTTAATTCTTCTTCGAGCTCAAAGTTACGGTCAAAGTGTTCTTCAATAGCGCGTTTACCTTTACCAATAACCATGAGAATATTGTCAATACCCGCTTTTTCAACTTCCTCTATCACATATTGAATGGTGGGAGTATCGACAATAGGCAGCATCTCTTTGGGCTGAGCTTTAGAAGCAGGTAAAAAGCGAGTGCCGAAACCGGCAGCAGGGATAACAGCTTTTTTTATTTTCATAATATTAATTTAATTGAAAGGGGTATGAATATTTGATTTATTTAGTCTTGGGTTTGGTTCAGCATGATCTGGTTTACTTTTTGTCTCCATTGTTCTCGCTCATCATCTTTGAGGTAGCGAGGAATATAGATTGGCTCTCCGGCACTGACAGTGCAAGTGCAAAAAGGGATTGGAATTTGAAATTTATCCCAACTTTTAAGTGTATATTTGCGTGAAAGAGTGTAGGTAATTGGAAGAATTGGAAGCCCTGTTATTTGTGCCAAGGTGATAACTCCAGGATGAATATGATAGCGTGGACCTCGGGGACCATCAGGGGTAACGGCTAAATCATAGCCTTTTTGTGCGAAGGTATGCATTTCAACCAGAGCTTGTCCTCCCCGTCGATGACTGGAACCACGAACAGAATCTACTTGAAAGTGTTCTAGAACTTTGGAAACCATTCCTCCATCATGACTGGCACTGGTGATGCCAACCATCCGGCGAGTTGGCTGTGGTTTTCTAGCAAATTTGTTGTAACAGGAGAGACATAAAAAGAGTCGATTGTGCCAAATACAGAAGATAACAGGTTTGGGAGGAGTGTCTGGGTTAAAAACTTCAGTATGGTTGTATTGAGGGTGAAGTTTAAAGCGAATAGTGGCACTATAGAGACGAATAATCAGGTAAATTAGGTATGCCAGAATCCTTTGCCACAAGCTAAGATGCTTAGGAATAACAATTCCAGAGCGTTTCCCATCTGAATAGGAGGGGCCGGGCGGATGAGGAGAGTCGGGAGGATTTTGTTTCATGTAAGATTTATCGAAAGGAAAGGACTATTGTTGATAATTATTTTTTTAAGCTGGCACGAATTAGATCTTCCGTTTTAGCGTTAGGCCCTAGCATGGTTTGTGCAGCACGCACGGAGTTCAGAGCTTCAGGTTGTTTAAAGCCTAAGGTCAACAGCGCAGCAACGGCATCATTCAGTGATTGATTAGATGTTCCTGTAGTACAGGAGATATTTCCTGAGTCTGGATTTCCAGAGTCGATTCTTCCTTCTGAAAGAGAGACTGAGATTTTATCTTTAAGTTCTACAATAATACGAGCAGCTGTCTTTTTCCCAATACCGCTGATCATAGAGAGAGATTTGGAGTCATCAGAAGCAACTGCCGTTTGAAAAGCGTCAATACTCATTCCGCTGAGAATATTGAGTGCCATTTTAGGACCAATACCGCTGACGGAATTAATGAGGAGCGAAAAGAGCTCTTTTTCTTTGAGAGTTACAAATCCATAGAGTGTCATAGCGTCTTCACGGACGATAAGCTGAGTATAAAGTTTAATTTCTTTGCCCAATTCCTTAAGTTTAACCGAAGAGGAAAGAGGGATGAGAACTTCATAACCTACTCCTTGCACGTCGATGACGGCTATTGTAGGAAGCAGTTCGACTAAAGTTCCACGCAAAAATGCGATCATGTGTGTTTATAAGAAAGTATTTTGTTTTCAGGAGTCCTTTTCTGATAGCAAAAAGACGCGGTATTATAATATCAGGGGAAAATTTTGTCAAAATTGAGGATAAAGGTCAGAGAAAACTCCAGAGTCTCTAATTGAGTTTTTCGTAGGGTTATGCTATATAGAGAGATACCTATGGGTGTTAAAACAAAGGTAGATAACATCGAGGAAGTAATTGAATCCATACGACAAGGAAATCCCGTTATTATGGTAGATGATGAGGATCGGGAAAATGAGGGAGATCTTATTGTCGCAGGAGAGTTTGTTACTCCTGAAGTGATCAATTTTATGGCGCGCTTCTGCCGAGGATTAATCTGTGTTCCTTGTACGGAAGAAAAACTGCTTTCACTTGGGATTAAACCGCAGGTGGAATATACGAGAGATAACTATCGAACCGATTATCAAATAACGGTAGATGCAGCACATGGAATTACTACTGGTATCAGTGCGGCCGATCGTGCCCATAGTATTCGCACGATGGCCAATCCAAACGCAAAGCCTGCAGATTTGGTACAGCCGGGGCATATTCTTCCTTTGCGAGCTAAAAAAGGTGGTGTCTTGCAGAGAGCAGGCCATACAGAGGCAACAGTGGATTTGACTCGTTTAGCTGGTTTAGGGCCTATAGGAGTGATTTGCGAGATTATACAGGATGATGGAAAGATGGCGAGGTTGCCGCAGCTGTTGGAGTTTGCTGAGAAGCATAATCTGAAAATTGGCACTGTGGAGGATTTGATTAAATATCGTCGTCACAGAGAAAAGTTGATTCAAAAGGTGGAGACGGTAGATTTGCCGACTGACTATGGTGATTTTACGCTGACTCTTTATAAGAGTCTTTTGGATGGAGCGGAGCATCTGGCGTTAGTGAAAGGAGATATCCATTCTAAAGAGAGTGTTTTAGTTCGAGTCCATAGCGAGTGTTTAACCGGTGATGTGTTCGGTTCTCGTCGTTGTGATTGCGGTTCTCAGCTGCATCGTGCTATGAAGCGGATTGAAGAGGAGGGCTGCGGCGTAATTCTTTATATGCGGCAAGAGGGCCGAGGAATTGGGTTGTTGGCCAAGATTAAGGCTTATAAGTTGCAGGAGGAAGGATTGGATACAGTAGAGGCCAATGTCAAGCTTGGATTCCCTCCTGATTTGCGTGAATATGGAATTGGAGCACAGATTTTGGTGGATTTGGGGATAAAGAAGATTCGCCTTCTGACCAATAATCCTAAAAAAATTGTGGGATTACAGGGATATGGGATTACGATTGAAGAACAGGTTCCACTAAGAATTGAGCCTACTGCAGAGAGTGCTCATTATTTGCAGGTAAAAAAGGAAAAGATGGGCCATTTACTCTAAGATTTTCGTTTGGGAGAATAATAAATAAAGTTTATCATGCTTGAAGAGATTAATGTAAAAGATTTGAGTGCAAAGGAGCTTTGTTTCGGGCTTGTAGCTTCTAAGTTTAATCAATCCTATGTTGATTCAATGCTCAATGCTGCGATAGAGGTACTCCGTAAGAGCGAGGCAAAATCAATTGATATTATTCGTGTGCCAGGTGCCTATGAAATCCCTGTTATTGCAGGTCATCTGGTGTATAAGAAATCGCATTTATATGATGCTGTGATTTGCTTAGGGGTTGTTTTTAGAGGAGAGACTACACACGCCAAGCATATTAGTGAAGCGGTGTGTAACAGTTTGGCTGATTTGCAGACTAATTGCCAAATTCCCATTGTTAATGGAGTTTATCTCTTTGAGAATAAGGAACAGGGGGATAAAAGGTGTATGGATCCCAAGTATAACCGAGGAGTGGAGTTGGCGAATACAGCTATCGAGATGGCAGCTCTGATGAAGAAACTTAAAATGGATATCTGAATCGGAGATTGAGAATAAACTTTAGGGTGGATCCTTTACTCTTTGAATAAAAATCTTTAGAAGAATTGTTGTTTTAGATAAATTGAGGTACGTATGATTATGCGCTATTCACGCGCAGCAATGCGCGATATTTGGACAGAGGAGAATAAACTGAAAATATGGCTGCGGATAGAACTTCTTGCTTCAGAAGCTCTGTGTAAAGCAGGACTTGTCCCTGAAGGGGATTTTAAGCAAATTAAAGAAAAAGCGGCGTTTTCGGTTGATAGATGCCATGAGCTGGAGAAGACCCTTAACCATGATGTGATTTCTTTTACTACAAATGTGGCAGAGAATGTAGGAGCACCTGCCAGTCGTTGGATCCATTTTGGCTTAACCAGTTCTGATGTAGGAGATACGGCTTTTGCTGTACAAATGGTACAGTCAGCCGATATTCTGATTAAAGATGTAGAGGAACTCTTAAAAGTCATAGCAGAGAAAGCCAAAAAATATAAATATGTTCCAATGATTGGTCGCAGTCACGGAATTCATGCAGAACCAATTACTTTTGGGTTGAAAATGGCCTTGATGCATGACGAGTTTCGTCGTGGATTAAGGAGATTGAAGAATGCTCGTGAGGTTGCTGCCGTTGGTAAACTCTCTGGAGCGGTAGGAACTAATGCTCACTTGGATCCTGAGGTGGAGCGCTACGTTTGTGAGAATCTGGGGTTAAAGGTTACTCCCATTGCGACTCAGGTGATTCAACGAGATATTCATGCGGAATTTCAGACAGCATTAGCTCTGGTTGGAGCGAGTATAGAACGTTGGGCGGTAGAATTTCGCCATTTGCAGCGCACAGAGGTTTTGGAAGCTGAAGAGTATTTCTCTAAGGGACAGAAGGGGAGTTCTGCTATGCCACATAAAAGAAATCCTATTACCAGTGAGCGTCTGACCGGTTTGGCTCGTGTATTGCGTTCTAATATGATGGCTTCTATGGATAATGTGGCTTTGTGGCATGAGCGGGATATCAGTCATAGCTCTGTTGAACGAATTATTTTCCCGGACAGCTGTATTTTATTGGATTATATGCTTTCTTTGTTGACTCGACTGACGGATGGATTACTGGTTTATCCGGAGAATATGAAGCGTAATCTGGGGCTCTCACTCGGGATGTGGAATTCTCAGACGATTTTGCTAGCGTTGGTGCGCAAAGGATTGACCCGAGAGAAGGCTTATGAGTTAGTTCAGCGAAATGCGATGAAGACCTGGGACGTGAAACATCAGGGAAGAGATGATGCTGATTTCAAGGTTGAACTGCTGAAAGATCCTGAGGTAACTCAATATCTGAGCAAGGAGGAGCTTGAGAAACTCTGCCATCTTGATTTCCATTTCCGTAATGTGGATATGCGTTTCAAAATGTGCGGGATTGAGTAAGATTGTATTGGATAGAGAGTTAAATTTTTCTGTCCAATTTATGATTAGGAGCATATCTCTCGGATGATGTAGGCGTAGAGAGCCGAGTCTCGGGAGAGATTGCTCCTGTTTCTTTTTACAGATATGAGTTTATTGAAAATTTATATTTAAGGAGAAAGAATTTTGATGAAAAAAGTTAAAATCACTGTATTAAAGACTACCTTAGACAAGGAATTAGCTGAAGAATATGCAGTAAAGGGATTAACTGCTTGTCCAATGTTGAAAGAAGGGGATATCTTCTACGCTGATTACGCTAAACCGGATGGATTTTGCGATGAGGCTTGGAAAGCAATTTATCAATATGTGTTTGCGTTATCCCATGGAGCTGACAAGGAACTATTTTATTATGGAGATTGGATTCGAAAACCAGGAGTAGCCATTTGTTGCTGCAATGACGGATTAAGACCAGTTATTTTCAAGTTGGAAGCGACGGATAAAAACTCTGAGATTGATTATGTTCCTGTTAGATAAAGATTGTCGATTTCTATTGGATAGGATCAGAATTAGGCCAAAATTATTAATTAGGATTTTTAAAATATAAATTAATATATCTATAAGTATGGCATAATTCAAGGAATGATTATTATTGTTTATTTTTGGATTTGAATTAATTTATTGGGGGTTGGAGTGAATGAGTAGAGTCAAATTGCTTTCGGATCAGGTGGCTAATCAAATAGCGGCAGGAGAAGTAGTGGAACGACCGATGAGCGTTGTCAAGGAATTGGTAGAAAATGCGTTGGATGCGCAGGCTGACCGAATCACAATAGAAATTTCCAGCGGAGGAAGAACTTTGATTCGAGTTAGTGATAATGGGATTGGAATGAGCAGAGAAGATGCTTTAATGTCACTAGAAAGTCATGCGACCAGTAAAATTTCCGAATTGGAAGATCTGAATCAGATTCATACTATGGGATTTAGAGGAGAGGCTCTTCCGAGTATTGCAAGCGTTTCTCGCATGATTCTTATGACTCGTGAACATTCTGATGAAGAGGGGAATGGTACTGAGATTGTTATTAATGGAGGAAAGATTATTTCAGTTAAGCCAGCAGGTGTTCCTCCTGGAACTAGCATAGAGGTCCGAAATCTCTTTTTTAATGTGCCGGCTCGAAGAAAATTTATGAGGAGTATTGAAACGGAGCGTGCACATATTCAACATTATATCACGCTGGTAGCAATGGTTTATCCGCAGATAAGCCTGAGTTTTATTCAGGATGGAAAATTAGTTTTTCAATTTCCGGCAGGACGGGAGAATAAAGCGAATGATTTAAAACTGCTGAGGGATAGAATACGGTTAGTTTATGGAACTGGAGATGACTTATTGGAGGTTGATAATTCAATCCAGTATGATTCCACTCCAAATGAAGATCTAATAGCTGGGATTCCTAGTCGGATGATTTCGCTTAAACTTTGGGGATTCATAGGAGTTCCAGGAGTGTCTAGGACAAGCAAAGATAGGGTGCAATTTTTTGTGAATAAGCGGCCTGTGGAAAATAAAACTTTAAACTTTGCTTTGATGGATGCCTATCAAAATGCCTTAATGAAGGGAAGATATCCAATTTGCTGCCTTTTTATGGAGATTGAGCCTGCTGAAGTGGATGTGAATATTCATCCGGCGAAGCGAGAGGTCAGATTTCATAAGGAGGCGTCGGTTAGGCGGATTGTAGCGAAGATCTTGAGAGAGGCCTTAGAGAGGTATTCTCAAATATCCATATCAGATTTACCGGAGGGAGAGTGCCCTGTAATCTCTGAAAATAAGGAGATGAAATCTTCTAATCCGATGATGGATAATCCATTACCGAAAGAGAGTAATTATCCTGTTTATCCCAGAAAGCAGCTTAAACAAACTGTTGTAAAAAAAGGAGAAAGACAATTTATACCTCGTCGAGAGGAGGTTTCTTCCATTCATGAAGCAAAACTTCAATTAAAAACTCAAAATGAGAAGATGTTGTTTCAGAGTGAGAGTAATTTCCAAGAAGGATTTTTAAATCTGGATTCATCATCAAAGCACAGAAGAGAAGAACTAACAAGTGTAGAGAGAAGCGATTTGGTGGCACCTGCCGTGCCACTTCTGCAAGTGCCATTGCGTTATTTGGGAGTTCTTAACAGGCTTTATATGCTCTTTGAATCGGATCGGGGGCTTGTGTTGGTTGATCAGCATGCGGCGCATGAACGAGTGCTTTTTGAGCGCTTAATGCGCCAGACTCAACAGGGAACAGCGGAGTCTCAGCGCTTATTGTTGTCAGAAACAATTGAAGTAGGTGTGCGGGATGCTATTTTAATCAAGGAATATATCTCTGATTTAAATCGGCTAGGGATAGGGATACATGAATTTGGTGAACATACATTTTTGGTAGATGCATTGCCCCCTTTTGTAAAAAATGTTTCCGCTCGACAATTTGCATTAGATTTATTAGAAGCTTTGCGCAATTCAACCAGAGAGCTTTCTCAGGCTGATTTGGCAGTGGAAATGATTGCGACGCATGCCTGCCGTTTGGCGGTGAAAGCACATGACCAGCTTAATCAAGAAGAGTTGGATCATTTAATGAGTGATTTAAAACAATGCTCCATGCCTTATACTTGCCCTCATGGCAGACCTACAATTATAGAGATCAATGAGCGGGAGCTTGCTAAAAAATTCAGACGCATTGTTTAATTAATCAAGGTATGTTATTTGTTCGTTGTATTGAAATCCTCTGGTGCAATTAAAATAACAAATTCTCCTTTAAGGGATCTATTTTTGATTTTCTTAAGCAATTCTTGTGGAGTACCACGCAACCATTCTTCAAATTTTTTGGTGATTTCACGAGCCAGGATTATAGTTCGCAGTGGAGCTAGTTCTTGTAATTCATTCAGTAGTTTATCGATTCGATAGGGAGATTCATAAAGAACCAATACTCCAGGAATCGGAAGCGCTCGTGTAAGGGCATTTTTTCGTTGTCCCGATTTGTGTGGAAGAAATCCTATAAAATGGAATTCATCTGTAGGTAATCCACTAGCGGCAAGTGCTGCAATCAGTGCACATGGTCCAGGAACGGATTCAACTTTAAATCCGGCGGCGAGAATAGCCGCGGTAATTCGCTGCCCTGGATCACTAATGGCGGGAGTTCCCGCGTCGGTGACAAGGGCGATAATTTCTCCATTTCTCAGTCTGGAAATAAATTCCTCTTGGCGTTGAACTTCATTAAAAGTATGGTAACTGAGGAGCTGTTTTTTGAATCCTAATCGATTTAAAAGCAATCCTGTATGTCGAGTGTCTTCCGCTGCAACTAGCGTACACTCTCGCAGAGTCCGAATGGCTCGAAGTGTGATATCTTCCATGTTGCCAATAGGAGTTGAGACTAGGTAGAGAGTTCCTGGGGTTAAAGGTGGATATGTATGTGATATGTTATTGTTATTTTCTGAAACATCAGTATTCATGTCTATAATTTTGAAGAAATTATTCTTTATGTTTCTAGTGAATGAAGACTAATTCGGTATTTTAAATACTTCTTTTGATAAAGTAGGATCACTATTCTCTGGAAGTGATTTTTGGAGTTCAAATAGAGGATGATAATTGATTAAGTCCAGAAGGAAAGGTTGCACTTCTAGTTCGGAAAAACTGATAGAAATATGTCTGCGATCTTGGATTTTAGGTCCTAATTGATAAGGATGGAAAAAAATCATAAATTCTCCGGGGCGAACGATAAAGAGATCATAATTTTCAGGAATAGAGGGATCAGTCCCGGTTTGGATTTCAGCTTGAGTCAGCTCCGGTTCGAGTTTTGCTACACGCTCTGCGACCAGTGAGGCGAGTTTAGTGAATTGTTCTTCGCCTACCAGACAATCTTGAAGAGTAAAGAGTTGATCGTTTAAGGCATCATAGTTAAGGGTAAGATAATAGTTAAAGCCTTGTGGAATGGCAGGAGTTCGTTCATACCCTTCCAGCAATAAGCTGACAAAACCAGATGTATAATGAAATGGAATGAAGTTTATTTCTGTTTCAGAGTAGGCATTTTCAGGCATATTACCATGGTAGGCGGCGGTGATCATGACATCCGCGAAATCCTCTATCTTTTCATTTACATAATCCCGAATATAGGTATTTAGTGGAGCGAAATTTTTCCCGACATATTCAGGAAAACGAGCCAAGGCGATGTATCTTAGTTCAGGATTTCCTTCTTGTACCGCATCCATCCCGTTTTTTTCTAAAGTGCGAATTAAATAGGGGGTGTTGATTTTGAGATTCTGAGGGCTATTCCATGAGGTGAGAGGGGGATGAGACTTAGAATTGCTTTGACATCCGGATTGAAAAGCAAGCAATGTGGTGGATAAAACAAAGAGTGGAAATGTTGATTTTCTTAAGAAGAAAATAGAAGTGGTTTTCATCAATATTAATATTAAAGGAAGAGAAAATTCTTTATTAGAAATTCGTTTTTTCCTTATGACAGGTGACAAGTTTTTGGGCAGATTTATTTATTCTATCTATAAGTTCTTTGGGTTTTAAGGCTTGAATCAATCCACCCCAACTTAAGATCCAGCGCTCAATTTCATAGAGAGAATTGAGTTTGAAAGTGACACGCAACTTCCCATGAGGAAGTTCATGGTTTTCTTGAGAATGATGCCATTTGCGCTCTCGAAAATAATCAGCCGCGTTTGAGTCAATGAGTAGTTCGATTTCCTGTTCCTTTTGTCCTGCATAGATACCAAGACTGTTTTTCAGATATTCTTCAACCGATACTTTAGAATGGGAATTACATTTCTGCCCGGTTTCTTTAATGGATTGAATTCTCATTGGGTGGAAAATGCGAAGAGCATTTCGGACATAACACCATGCGAGTAAATACCATTCTCCCCGAAGATGTAGCATTTGAATAGGATCGATTTGCCGTTTGCTAATCTCTTTTTGATTAGGGCGTTTATAGGTAATAATTAGTTGTTTTTTATAAATCACAGCCTGTGCTAATTGATCAAAGTGATCACTATTCCCCAAGTGCATGGATTGCCCCTGAAAAACGACAGAACGATCCCAATCATCCAGCAGAATATGAATCGAAGAATCTTTAGGGATTTTATTAATTAGTTTGCGAAAAGTATTTTTAAGAGGTTCTTCGAATGCTGTTCCCCGATATGCTGCAATAGCCTTTTGAGCAACTACTAATGAAAAGAGCTCTCTCTCAGTTAATTGTATGCTGGGAAAGGCGTTGACTTTCTCGGTATAATAATATCCGTATTTTTTCCGGTCATATTGTATTGGCAGTTTGAGCCGATCTCTCATGAAACCCAAATCTCTTGCTACGGTTTTGTTATCGACTTCGAGCTCTTTTGAAAAGTCATTAGTGTTAGGATATGGATTTTTAAAAATCCGTTTTTTCCCCATTGCGTCAACGATCATCTGATGGATTATTTCCATTCTCTCAAGGGGGGGACGGGTACTGCCTTTCATAAAACAGGAGTTATTAGCAATTAAATACCAATCATGGCACCGGAAATAGTGCGAGCAATTAATTCAGCTCCCTTCGCGTTAGGATGAACTAAGTCGGGAAATAGTTCAGATTGATGATTCAAAGCACTGAAAATATCTATCAGAGGCGTTTCATATTCATCAGCGACTTGACGGATAATAGGAATGATTTGATTTTGTACGATCTTAGGGGTGATACCCCATTGCCCGTCACCATAAACAGGGCAGGGAGTGCAGAGCCATACTTGTGGTTCCGAGGCAAGATATCGGAATTTGACAATAAGAGATATGAGGTCGGTACGGAATTCCTCGCTGTATTTCCAGTTTTGTGGTTTGGAATCGTTGGTTCCAAGCATGATAATGACTACATCAGGATTGTATTCTTGAGCTTGAGTAAAGGCTTCTGTATTCCAATAAGGGAAATCTCCATGCTTTAAGAGGGTAGCCCCGGAAACTCCGAAATTTTTTACCTCAAACCGTTGGCCCAACAAATTGTTCAAAACATTAGGATAACAATAGATTTCTCTCTCTTCGATTCCGTCACCCCAGGTGATGCTGTCTCCTATACATGCGACGCGGATAGTACGATCATATTTTTCAGGATCGACATAAGGTGTTTTAAAGTGGCAGCCATTGAATAGTATGCAAAGGAAGAATATCCAGAAGACTGGAAAAGATAGTATATTAAACTGTTTTAGAGTATTGCTCATACACCGATATTTTGACAGAAAGTTTAAATTTTTCAATTGTAAATTTTCATTTCCTATTTTTAAAAAGTTAAAAAAACAAAAGATTTTTAACTTTTTTGCTGGAGCTCCAGCGCGCAGGGAAAAGAACAATTTCCACAGCAAGAATCTGATTTAGAACAGAAATCGGAAATGATTTGCAGAAGCCCTTGTTGTTGATATGCAAGATTTAATTTAGGATGAGGGGTATTCCCGTAGAAGCGGGTAAGAGCATGAGTTGTTTTGATGTTTTTACTGCTGCCAGGCCAATTTAAGATCCGTTTTAAAATGAGTTTTTGAGAGGAGGTATTTCCTTTCGTGCGTGCGTATAACCATGGAGCAATTACATTGATAAAAAGGTCAGTTGTTCTATCGGTTCCCAAAAGAGGCAGTGCTTTGACTGTAGGTTTGGATTTTAGAGTATAATGCTTTTCCCAAAAAGAATCTTGATTTTGAGGAGAGAGAATTTTGAGAAGCAATTTGAGTGATTCTGCGATTGGAATATCCTGAGAACTCCATTCTATTAGAGAAGAAATTAATTTAGGATTTATCAACCAGTGTGCGGCAAGAGCGATTCTGCGCTGTGGATGATTATTAGGACGACTTCCTGAGAGTTTCCAGATTTTAGAAGGAAGCAGGGTAGGTCCCATTTCTGAAATTTGTCTCCACCAAAATTGCCATAATCTGACTAGGTAGGATTCTTTTTCAGGTGGTAGTGTTAGTTTTTTAGGAATTAACCCGGCTGTTCCCAATAGTAAAGCTTGCATGTTCAACAATGGAATTGAAATAGGAGCAACGGTCTCCGCCAAACGCTGCATAGGCCAGGTATTCTGTTTATATCCTAGTCCACGTATTAAATGAATTAGGAGAGCCCTTTCCCATCCATATTCCTGTGCTGTCGCAGTTATAAGATGTGCTTTACATTTGAGTCTTATAACCGAGGCCTGACTTAACAGAGAGTTCAGTTCAACCTGATTAAAGTGAACGAAGAATTGTGAACATTTGCCAATGACGTTCTCAGCTACGGCGGCAGCGTTATCCGAAAGACTCCATTCCAGAAGTTCCTCAAGAGGAGAATCAAGAAAATCATTTAATTTTAATATGGATCGATCAGTATTATTTTGATATTTGTGCGGAATATTCCATACGATTTGAAGCCCTACTTGTTGGAAGAGTGGGTTTCGATCATGTCCATGTCGATACCAATCATCTGGAGAGATATCTATTTCTATATCACATTGTTGTGTAGGCTGATTTTCAATAGAAATCAGTGCGTCTCGGAAATCAGGGCCTTCTGAGTTAGAAAGGAAACCTGGATGAATAATTCTGATTGATTTACCAGTGAGTGTACGCAGAGAATTACCACGGATGCGTTGGTGGGACCATATAGCATAGAGCCATTTTTCAAGGAGTTCATGGCTGCGGCCTGTATCGGATAAAATGTTTTTTGGCACCATTGTTTTCCGTAGCTCCTCGTAAAAATTGGCAGAAACTCTCATGAAATAGAAGTTATCTCCAGATACGATTTTTGTCCAGCCACAAAGAGAATTATTAATGGGGTAATTTGAATTAAAAGAAGAACATCCGATAAATGGCGGAGAGAGAGAGATTCGAACTCTCGATTGCTTTTAACAATACACGCTTTCCAGGCGTGCGCAATAGACCACTCTGCCATCTCTCCGCCAGTGGCTGCGACAAATTTGCCCGAACTTTGCGTCAGATGCAAATATTTTCTTTCATTTAGCTCAATATTTTTAGCTTAAGTGGATGTGTATATCTCACTTAAACTACTTGTTCTGTTATTGTTGTAGTTCTTTTTAAGAAAATGAGAAAATTACCGTTTTTTTTGCTGTTTAAAACTGGAATTAGCTTAGCAGTACGATTTAGAGTTTCATTTTCCGACGATGAGAATTGTACAAGGGAGAATCTTATGCGCTTGAAAAATTCCTTAGAAGGGATATTGATTGTAAAATGCTCTTTAAAATACATAAGATAAAGGATAATGAGTTCTAGATAATGAGTTCTATGGGGATTGATCATGAGAATTCCTGGAAGAGTAAGGATAAAAAAGGATATGCAGATGGTAGTAATAGGGGGGTTATAAAGCCGATGAAGATAGTGATAAAGAGATATTCAGGGAGTGTCATGGAAAAAAAGTTAATAACATTAAATATTGATTAAGAGGGGGTTAGAGTATTATTAAGAAAAAAGAACAAAAAAAGGTATTGCAAAGTGGGGAAAAAAAGATAAGATTGAGTGCGTTGCGAGGGTAACACCTTGCGAGGAAAGCTAAGAGGCTGAAGACCTGATAGAGAGGGTCAAGGCCGAGAAGAGAAGCGAGCTAGGGCTTGAGGCTGGAACTTCGGTAAGAAGAGAAGGTTTGAGAGCGAAGAGAGA